>JAZOVV010000073.1:0-8832 GCA_045658925.1 Eubacteriales bacterium | reverse complement strand
TTATTTCCCCCATCGTTAATAGGTTTGCATAAGAGGGGAAGACCCCAAAAACCCCCCCCCATCGTTTTGTGGGGTGGGAGTTTTGTTTTGGCAAGAAAAACGGACGACCTAATGGAAGGCGACAAGCCGCCACGAGATTGCAAGCAATCTCTTCGCCCCTACTTTTTGGACCGTCGAGGACGCCGGTCCCTACAATGAATCAAAAGAAACACGCGGTTTTTGTCAATTTTGAAAAGCCAAAAAAGAGCGCGCAAAATACGATGTAAAAGAACTCTCGTAGGGGGCGACGTCCTCGACGCCCCGCAAAAAACGAACGATTACAATACATAAAAACGGGCGACCATTGGTCGCCCGCAAAAACAAAGAAAGAATTTAAGGTGTATTAAGAGTAGAAAAATTACGGCTTTTTTGCAACCTTTGCAAGGCGTTCTACAAGAGCGTCATAGCGCGCGTCGGAGCGCAAGGGAGCAAATTCGTCGGCAGTTGTCAACCAATCGAGCATCGATTGCGAATGATTTCCGGTAGCTTCCATAATCCAAGCACCGCCTACATATCCGCGAAGAATAGGAGAGGTGTGCGGTGCATCAAAATCGTAGGTGTCGAAATGAATGGCATAATCTGCCCCCTTATTTAACCAATACCACAATTCTTCATAATCATTTTTTCTGAATGCACCTGCTACAAAGAATTTGCAAGTCATCTCTGCATATTGAGCAAAGAAATGATAATCACCGTCCGGGAAAAAGGTTTCAATAAGATCAATTTCAAATTTTCGTAATGCTCTTCTCTCTTCCCACGAGCAAACCATTTTGCCATCATCATCACGATGTCCTCCCAAACACGCGATCATCGATATCAGTTGATAAATAAGAAAACTCATATATTCTTGTCTTTCAGCAAGTCCCTCATTTCCAGACCAACGATATACCATAAAATTCTCATAGGAAAAACGAACGCGCGGCATTTGTTTGGCGAGTTCTAACTGTTCTTCTTTTCTGCCTGCATATCCATAGGCAATCCCGAGTGTTCTCATTGCCTCGGCACGAGTAATACTATCGGTACACTCTGCAAGGATGCGATTACAAAGTTCAAAAACCTCGTCATATTCCTTAATGCCCTTGCGAGAATATTCGCAAACCAATGAATCGGCAAGGCGTTCCATAATTTTATAATCGCGTGGGAATTTTTTATTCGCTTCACGCAGAAGCGCGGTGCGCTCCTCGTCTTTTGCGTGCTGGTTTAAATCACTTGCCGCAACCAAGTATTTTTGAATTTCTTCGTTGCTCTTTTCAATATCAATACCGAGCAAAACATCGGAAGAAATATCAAAGATGTGGCAGAGTGCGGGGATCTGTGAAATATCGGGAGCAGTTCTGTCGCACTCCCATTGCGAAATGGCGCGCGAGGTGATGCCGAGATATTCGGCAAGCTGTTCTTGCGTAATGTTCTGCTCACGGCGCAACCGTTTGATGGTAGAACCAATCGACATAGTTTTGTCCTCCAAAAAATATTCAAAAGCGCTTTTGTACTTTCATTATAGCAGATTTGAAAGAAAATTCCACGAAGTGTTTGTTGTCAAAAAGTATAGTTTCGCTTTGATTTTCAAAGTTATTATATCACAAAATGATTGAAAGTGCAACAAAAAACGGGCGATTCGTGAATCGCCCCTACTTTTGTATCTATTCTACTCTCTTAACGGGCAGGGTCTCGGTGTGTCTCGCTGCGGCTCGTGTCACAAAAGTTGCCGGTGACAACTTGGCCTCTGACACCACACCGTGGTGTCATTCACTCCCCTCGCGCCGCTACGCTACCTTCCCGCTCGCGCCGACTGTCTATCCGTGAAGTTACAACTCCATTTTGTTATTATTGTTAGAAAGTTTTTGAAGGGGTGTGGGGGAACTTTTCTCAAAAAGTTCCCCCACGTCTCGTCCTTCCTATTTATCAAACAAATAATCCACTTTTCCTGTCAAGAGTGCGATAACCCCACGGTAGACGACGTCGGGGCGGTCGCGGAAGGTCTTGCGCATTTGATGGGCGCGGTACTCCGAATCGACATTGATTTTGGTCTCAAAAATGGTCTTGTCCTTTTCCTTGAGCGTCAAAACGACGTCAAAGGTGTTGTCGGCGCGACGCTCGGTAGCACAGTCGACGCTAACACCGCGACGTTGGAAATCAAGATAGCGCAATGCGTAGGTCATACTTTGGTCAAGAATGGCGGGCAGAATGTCCGAGCGAAGCTGCTCGGCAACAATGGTTCCCTTTCGGGTTACAGAGTAAAGCGTCTCTCCGCGCTCGTCCTTGCCATCCTCAACAATGAGACCGCTATCGAGCATTTCGTGAAAAGCCATTGCAAAATCGAGGTACATAACGTAGTCGTTTTGCATTACAATATCATTGATAGTAACGAAGCTGAGCGGATAATTGATGTTTCGCATAAGATACAAAACAAAAACCTTAACGGTGCTCATGCTTCCAATAGGTGATGCGGGCATATTTTCCTCCCCCTTTCAGGGCTTTTTTCGCAAAAATCGTTCTTTTTACAAAAGTATAGCATATTTTTTTGTTTTTTTCAATAGTTTTGTTTGCAATTTGCAAGATTTTGTGGTATGATATAAGAAAGATATCTAAAAACCGCACTTGAGCGGTCATTCCCCCGCGAAAGGAGACGCCTTTTATGTTACAAATTGCAATTCTCGGTTTTGGTGTTGTCGGTAGCGGAACCGCAGAGGTCATTACCCAAAATCAAAAACAAATATCCGCTTATTGCGGTGAAGAAGTCAACATCAAATACATTCTTGATTTGCGCGACTTTCCCGAGCATCCCTTGGGCGACCGCGTCGTGCACGATATTCAAATCATCCTCAATGACCCCGAGGTAGTTTTGGTTGCCGAGGTAATGGGCGGCAGACACCCTGCTTACGACTTTACCTGCGCGGCTCTCGCGGCAGGCAAACACGTGGTTACCGCCAACAAAGAGGTGGTTGCTACCTTTGGTGCCGAGCTTTTGGACTTGGCACGTGCAAACCACGTCTCTTACCTGTTTGAAGCAAGCGTTGGCGGCGGTATCCCCATCATTCGCCCCATGCAAACAGACCTTGCATCCAATGAGATTCTCGCAGTGAGCGGAATCCTCAACGGCACGACCAACTTTATTTTGACAAAGATGAAGAATGAGGGCGCGGCATTCTCTGACGCGCTGAAGCTCGCGCAAGAAAAAGGATATGCCGAAGCAAATCCTGCCGCCGACGTGGAAGGACTTGATGCCGCGCGTAAGATCGTCATTCTTGCCGCTTTGGCATTTGGCACACTGATTGACCCCAACAAGATCTCTACCACGGGTATTACGGGCATTACCGAGGAACATACCGCACTTGCGGACAAGATCGGCGGTGCCGTAAAGCTCATCGGTCACACCGAAAAAATTGACGGCCGCGTGCTCGCGCTCGTATCCCCCTTCCTCATTCCCCCTACAAACCCCATCGTACACGTCGATGACGTTTATAACGGCATTTTGGTAGACACCAATATGCTCGGCCGTGCACTCTTTTACGGTGCAGGCGCGGGCAAGCTCCCTACCGCGAGCGCAATCGTAGCGGATATGCTTGATATCCTCTCGGGACGCGCAACCGATCGCCGTTTGCCCCACTGGCAGGTTGCAACCGAGAATGACATAGCAGATGCCGCCTCCTTCGCCTGCCGCCGCGCTTACGTATTTGAGGGATGCCCCAGATGCGAAGCCAAGGCAAAGGTCGCACTCGCAAGCGAGGACAGCGTATGGCTCACCGATAAGAAATTCGCGGTTATCAGTTCCAAAATGACTGCCACAGCGGCAAACAGTGCCATCGCAGAAACGGGACTTTGCCCCATTCTCTCCCTGCCTGTTTTGGAGTAATTTAATAATAGGATAAAAAATGAAGCAGAGATCGAAAGGTCTCTGCTTTTTTCATCCAAAAACAAACAACATTTTTTGTCACAAAAAATCGAAAAAGGGGTTTACAAATCGCCTCTTTTGTGTTATACTTGATGGCAGAAAGTTCATCGGAGGTATTTTCGGGTTTTCCCACGCTTCAGTTCGCAAGTCCTGCTATAAGCGTTTTTTCCTCGGTGGGCTCTTTTTTTGCGAATGGAGCACCAACCCAAAACCACGAGACTTCAAAAAAATCTGGAGGAGAAAAAAATGAAACTCATCTACAACGTAAAAGACAAACCCAAGTTTGGTCAAGTCCTTATCTTCGCATTCCAACAACTCCTTGCTATTATGGCGGCAACCATCGTCGTTCCCGTTATCGTAGGTCATGGAATGTCGCAAACTGCGGCTCTGTTTGGTGCAGGTGTTGGTACACTCGTTTACCTGCTCTTCACAAAGTTTAGAAGCCCTGTATTCCTTGGTTCTTCCTTTGCTTTCCTTGGCCCTATGGCTGCTGCATTCGCAGGCGCAACTTCTACCGCTGCAGGTTACGTTGGCTTGATCCTCGGTGCTGTTATGGCAGGTCTTGTTTACGTAGTTATTGCTATCGTTATTAAGCTCGTAGGCGTTCAATGGATCAACAAGCTGATGCCCCCCGTTGTTATCGGCCCCACCGTTGCTCTCATCGGTCTTTCTTTGGCAGGCTCTGCTGTCAACGACCTCGGCACTGCTCCCGCAGGCGGCTCTAAGTACGTTGCCCTCATTTGCGGTCTCGTTACCCTTGCAGTTGTAATGCTTTGCTCTGTATTTGGTAAAAAGACACTCAAGATGATCCCCTTCATCATTGGTATTCTCGCAGGCTACCTCACCGCTACCGCATTTACCCTGATTGGTATGGCAACCGGTAACGATGCACTCCTCGTTATTGACTTTAGCAAATTTGCAAATATGCAATGGGTTCCCGATTTCACCTTTGTTACCGCATTCAAGGGCTTTGGTGACATCACCGGTTCTTACATCGCAACCGTTGCAGTTGCATATATTCCTGTTGCATTCGTTGTTTTTGCAGAACACGTTGCTGACCACAAAAACCTCTCCTCCATTATTGAGAGCGATCTTCTCGAAGAGCCCGGTCTGCACCGCACCCTTCTCGGTGACGGCGTAGGTTCTATGGCAGGCGCAGTCTTTGGCGGATGCCCCAACACCACCTACGGCGAATCTGTTGGTTGTGTAGCAATCTCCGGTAACGCATCTATCGTAACCATCTTCACAACCGCTGTTATGGCAATCGTAATTTCCTTCTTTGCTCCCTTCGCTGCATTCCTCTCCACCATTCCCAACTGCGTAATGGGCGGCGTTTGCGTAGCACTTTACGGCTTTATCGCAGTTTCGGGTCTTAAGATGATCCAACAAGTTGACCTTGGCGATAACAGAAACCTCTTTGTTGTTTCTGCAATCCTTATCCCCGGTATCGGCGGTCTTTCGGTATCCTTTGGTAAGATCACCATCACAACCATTGCTTGTGCACTGATTCTTGGTATCCTTGCAAACACAATGCTCTCCGGTAAAAAGAAAGACGCTGAATAATAAAAAGATAAAATTGAGCCGAACACCAATGGTGTTCGGCTTTTTTAATAATAGTAGTGAAAGGACTTGAACAACTTCACAAGGAACTTTTACGAAAGGACTTGAACAACTTCACAAGCGCCACCCCTATTTGACAAGATGCGATACACACTTCGGCGCTATGGCATTTTGCAAGCAAAACGCAGTGAGATTCCGCGAGCCAATTACCCGCACCAACAAAAAAGGAGAGCCGTTGCTCTCCTTTTTTGTTGGTGCGGGTAAAAGGACTTGAACCTTCACGAAGTTGCCCCCACTAGAACCTGAATCTAGCGCGTCTGCCAATTCCGCCATACCCGCAAATTGTGCCGTCTATTGACGACCTCTATATTATACACGATGGCGATTGTTTTGTCAATAGTTTTTGATGAAAATTTTTGATAAAAATTTTGATTTTTTTCCAAAAAGGTATTGACATTTTGAAAAAATAGTGTATAATATAGTATGTTGCGTGCAAGACGCACACGCGGGAGTGGCGGAACTGGCAGACGCGCACGTTTGAGGGGCGTGTGGTTCACACCGTACGGGTTCAAGTCCCGTTTCCCGCACCAAAAAAGCAGGTAGGCTAAAAGCCTACCTGCTTTTTTGTGTGGAATGGGCGGGAAGAACCCTGCCGCTTTAGCGGTACGGGTGCGTTTGCGAAGCAAAGGCACTATTGAGCGTAGCGAAATATGTTCAACTGTCCCGTTTCCACGGCTTTTAGCCTACCTGCTTTTTTGAGTGGAAATGGGCAGGCGGGATTGTCCCGCTTTCGCGTTGCTTCGCATAAAAACTTCCCTTTCGTCTTTTTTCTTCATTCTATTGACAAATGGTTTCATTCATATTATAATGTTAACGTAAAGGCAAAAGTCGCAAAAAACCATATTAGGAGTTAACTCAAATGACGAAAAAAAGGGACTACAAAAACCTTATAATTGACATTTTGTATGCAACCATAGCAGGTGTTATTGTTGGCACCGCATATCACTTTTTTCAAAACAGCAACGGCTTTGCCCCCGGTGGCGTGGGCGGTCTTGCAACCATCACCCACTACTGGTTAAAGGGTAGAATCGATTGGTCGATTTTGATGATTGCTTTCAATTTGCCGATTTTCGTTTTGGTGAGTGCTTTTATCAATAAAAAGCTCGGTGCAATTTTGAGCTTGTATTTGGTTGTGCAGTCCTTTATTCCCCGTTTGTACACTGCCATTGGATGGATGCCCTACAGCGCTATGAACAATCAAGAAGATTTCAACATCGTTTTTGCTTGCATTGCAACAGGTGTTATTTCGGGCTTTGGCTTTTCCTTGATGCTCAAGCGTTTTGGCGCAAGCGGCGGCACGTACGGTATCTCTGCCCTGATTAAAAAATTCAAGCCGGAACAGAACATCGCATACGTTGCTTTTATTATGGACGCAAGCGTTGTGTTGATTGCATTTTTTGTATACGGAATGAAAATAACCCCCGTGATTTGTACCCTGCTCAATCTGTTTATTGCAAACGTAATTGTTGACCACGGTTTAAGCGGCATTAAGAGCGGCTACAAATTTGAAATCATTACCAACCATCCCGACGAGCTTTCCCAAGAGCTACTCTCCCGTTTGCACCACGGTGTTACAGAAATTCGCGTGCACGGAATGTACTCGGATACCGACAAATATATGCTCGTTTGCATCATCAACAAGCGTCAAATCGGCGTGATGATGAAAATCCTCAAAAACTACCCCGATACCTTTGCAAGCTTTGAAAAGGTAAACGAGGTGTTTGGAAACTTTAAGAGACGAGCTTGATTTCTATAAAAAAGCAGGTAGGTTATTGCCTACCTGCTTTTTTTGCTGCGAAGATGGATAAAAGCGACCTTACTTCTGCTTTGGGTGTTAAGGAATTTTTCGCTTATAAGGGCACTATTGGACACGGCAAATTAAAAAATCAGTCGAAACCAAAAGATATTTTTCGTTTTTTTATATTTTCTCTTGCATTTTCTTCAAAATGATGGTATACTAATTATGCCAAACTAACTTAATATGCGTGGAATAGGGTGTAGTCTCTCTTTTTTAGGGAGTATTATGCTTTTTTCGCCACAGTTACATATTGAATTTGTTAAAATGCGAATTCCTTTTATGTAATTGTGGTTACACCATTTTTCACGTAAAGTTAGTTTGGCGACTATCGGAGTTCGCATTTTTTGCGGCTACTTCGGTAGCCGCATTTTTTATTTATGTTAATTCGAATCAAAAACCTGCACCCATTACTATGCTTTATTTCAAAACAAAAGGAGGTAAAAACAACAAGTAATATATCAAAAAATGTAAAACCAACCAGCAGATGTTGAATTGGTGATGTAAAAAACGCTCAATAAGAGTTTTCTGATTAGATTAACAAAAAATAAAAAAACAAAAAACAAATTAAGGAGATTTTGATTATGGAAATTTTATTGGCAATTGTAGCTATCGGTGTTTGTGTAGGTGGATTTATGCTATATAAATTCATTATGAACAGAAGTAAGGAATGTCCCGCTTGTAAAGAAAAATACGACTCCTCTTGCATTGTTGATGCAAAAGTTGTACGTACTGTAAAAGCAGCAATGGGTGCAGATTATAGTGACGTAAATGTTACCTTGTGTTGCAAAAAATGTGGAAAAACCAATAAGGCTCAAGTAACTGTGCGCGGTTCCGTTGAGGATAGATACCTCGACAATGAACTGAAAATGCATTTCGATAAATAAAACAAAAAATGAATGCGTTGTTAAAAGAACTCAGAGAAAGATTATCAAGTTTTTCAATCACCGCTCTATATCCTGCCATGCAGTGTTTATCAGAAACAGCTTGGAGCGAAGATAATGGATTTGCGGATAAGGAAAGCGAAGATTTCTTTGAAGAAATTTTAGATGTTGCCGAGCAATTCATCGAAAAGGGAGATAAAACAGGAATTCCACATTATGTTTTATACGTAGGAACACTACTAGTGGGCACTATGGCTGAAGAACAAGGCAATGAAGAACTTGTAAATAAATGTTTTTCTCTTGTAGATCGTTATATACATGAATCGATGGATCTTGGATTAAATCTTGCTTATCACGATTTAGGGAAATCACTTTTATTGGGTAATGGAATTTGGGAAAAAGACGAAGAGAAGGGACTGGCTCTTATGAAAAAAGCGACCGAAATCCCTACAATTCCGGAATTAGGCATGAATCCCGAATTTATAAACAACCGGATAAAAGAGACTTACGAAGAATGCTTGGCTCAATATTCCAAAGCCACCCCTAACAACGATGTAACTGCTACAACAATGAGTAACGTATCTACGGCAAAGAAAAAAAGT
>JAZOVV010000072.1:0-111850 GCA_045658925.1 Eubacteriales bacterium | reverse complement strand
CCGAGGAAGTAGTTGAAGAATCTCACGAGGAAGTAGTTGAAGAGGCTACCGAGGAAGTAGTTGAAGAAGCTACCGAGGAAGTAGTTGAAGAAGCTACCGAGGAAGTAGTTGAAGAAGCTGCTGAAGAAGTAGTTGAAGAAGCTACCGAAGAAGTAGTTGAAGAGGCTGCTGAAGAGGCAGTTGAAGAAGCTGCTGAAGAGGCAGTTGAAGAAGCTACCGAAGAGGCAGTTGAAGAAGCTACCGAAGAAGTAGTTGAAGAAGCTACCGAGGAAGTAGTTGAAGAAGCTACCGAGGAAGTAGTTGAAGAAGCTACCGAAGAAGTTTCTGAAGAAGAAAAGAAAGACGAATAATCTCCCGTGAGAGTATTCGCTCAATAAAGCATTGGGGAAAACTTCATTCGAGGTTTTCCCCTTTGTTTCAAAAGGAAGAAAAATGAAATTTACAAAACATTACACCATCAAATGGCACGATACCGATGCCAACCGTCTTGTTCGCCCGTCGGCACTCGTTACCTATATGCAAGAGACGGCCAATCAGCATCTCGTTCACACGGGAATTTCCTTGGATGAACTGCGTGACCGCTATGGACTTGCCTTTATTTTGGGGAGCATTTCTGTGCGTATCTACGAGCCGCTATTTGCGGGGGAGGAGATAGATGCTCAAACTTGGATCTGCGAGGGTAGGGGCTTTCGACACAATCGTTGTTTTCGTGTGTTACGTGAGGGCAAAACTGTGGCAGAGGCGACCTCCCAGTGGGCACTTTTGAATTTGCAAAACGGTAGTCTTGCCAAGGTCGAAGATACCCCTTATCAAATTGAACCCGACCCTGCTATAACGCTTTCTGACCTGCCGCCGCGCTTGCGAATTATGCCCGTGAGTGAGATGGAGCTCGCAGGAGAGCGACGCATCGTTTACTCCGATATTGACTATAATGGTCACATGAACAACACGCATTACCCTGATATGCTCTGCGATTTTGTGCCCGACATCTGCAAAAATCGCGTTACGGGAATGATGCTTTCTTACCGTCACGAGGCGGCTTTTGGGCACACGTTGCGCGTTTTTCGCACAAAAACCGAGGGCGGATATCTCTTTTGCACGGTTGATGAGGATGGAACCGTTTGCACCGAGGCGCTCTTAATGCTTGCGCCTGCAACACCCAAATCTTGAAATTTTTCAGTGGCAAGGAGAATGCTATGAAACCTATTTTCAAAATCAAAAAATGGCAGCTTCTAAGGGCGCGCGGTGTCGAGGGGAAGGTTACACTCCCTGCGGGTGAGTTTGTAGCCATCGGTGCGCGTGCGTTTACCGGTAAGCAAAACCAATATATCGAATCGATAACGATTCCCGAGGGCGTTTCGGTCATCAAGGCTGAGGCGTTTGAGGAATGCAATAACTTACGCACGGTTATTTTGCCTACGGGTGGCAATATCGGGCTTTCGCAAGGTGTTTTTTCGGGCTGCACGCGTCTGCGTACAGTAGCAAACAGTGAACACATTCACGCCATTGGTGCCAACGCTTTTGCCGGTTGCACTTCCTTGCAACGCATCGAGCTTGGCAAGGATTTGCACCGCATCGGCGAGGGGGCGTTTTCCGGTTGCCGTTCTTTGAGCTCTATCTCTCTTCCGTCCGACCTGCGCGAGGTTGGGGAGGGCGCTTTTGCAGAATGTCAAGAGCTTGCTTTCTATACGGCGCCCGATACGCTGTCCACACTTTCCTCCGAGATGTTCCGCGATTGCGTTTCGCTGCGTGAGGTTGTGATTCCCGAAGCCGTTACGGTGATTCCTTGGGGTGCATTTATGGGGTGCATTTCTATTGGCGAGGTGAACATTCCTACCAACGTGCAGACGGTTGGGGCACGTGCGTTTGAAAACTGCCGCAAGCTGCACACCGTGCGTATGGAGCTTGGTGTCGTCAAAATCGGTGCGCACGCCTTTGATAACATTCCCGCGCTCCGCGAGGTGTACGTTCCGCACTCCGTCAAAAAACTGGGTAGCGGTGCCTTCGGCACGAAAAAAAGAAAAGACGGCGAAAAGATTACCGTCTGTGTCGAAAACGAATATATGGTGCGCCGTATGAAACGCCTGCTCTTTTGGTGCGGTTCTGCAAAGTGCACCACCGTTAAGCTCATCGGTAAGAGCATCGAAGAACGCAAGCGCGACCGCCGCCGCGCCAACGTGGACGCGAAGGGGACGCATTTGATTTGAATTTTATAAAGAGAATGCAGGGGGGAACTTTTTGGAAAAAGTTTCCCCCTGCACCCCCTTTAAAAACTCTCGCACAACAAGTATACAAATAGAGTTGTACGTGTACGGATGGACAGTCGGCGCGACGCCGTCAGGCGTGCGCTCTTGCTACCGCAAGCTCCTAGGGGCCACCGAGACCCTAGTCGCTAAGAATGTTGAACAGAAGCAAAAAAGGGATAGCTCGTGCTATCCCTTTTGCTTATTTATTATGGTACTCTACAAACAAGTCATTTGGTGTGCATTCCAAAATGTCGCAAATTGCTTTGAGATTTTCAAATTTAATAGAGCTTGTCTCGTTCTCTAAAATTCTTTTAAAGTTTTGGTAACTCAAACCAAGTTGAATATATAGCCAATATCTTGTTTTGCCTTTTTCTTTGAGTATTTCATCAATGCGAAAATGCATAACCATCACCTCCAAACATTATATAACGTATACATTATATATTGAATTTCATATTGACAAGTAGACTTGCACATTATATAATGTATGCATAAGATATATTTTATATGTTAAATGATGGGGGTATGAGATGATAATTGTATTTTGCGGACATTCCAATTATGTGCAACGCGCGCAAGATGAAGCAAACATATTGAATGTTTTGGAAGGAGAGGCGGGGGATTTGCCTTGTGAGATTTTTCTTGGTGGATACGGAAACTTTGATGCTTTCGCGCTCCGCTGTGTTAAAAAGTTCAAGCAAAGCCATCCAAAAATAAAGTCGGTTTTGATAACCCCTTATTTACAAAAAGGAAAAAACACCTGCGGAAAAGAAGATTTTGATTCTGTTATTTATCCAAGTTTGGAGCATGTGCCACCGAGATATGCAATTTCGCACCGCAACAGGTGGATGATAGAGCAGGCAGACGTTGTTGTTTGTTGCGTGTCGCGTCAATACGGTGGCGCGTATGCAATGTATTTAGATGCAAAACGAAAAGCAAAGAAAATATACAATCTCGGTTCATTAAAATAAAAAATGGGCGACCAATGGTCGCCCTTACAAGGAATTTCAAAATTCAACCGTAGGGGCGATTCACGAATCGCCCGTTTTTTAATGATATATATCTTCTTGACAGTCTTTTATAGACAAACTTCAAAAAATATGCTATAATATTTCCAAACCTACCTAACATTTGGTCGGGCGCGCCGACTATATGGGTGAAAGCATTGATCAATCGCTTGGAGAAACAAATGAAAAAACAAGAATTGCTGAATTATTTGAATGACGATCTGCTTGAAAAGCTGTTTGGCTTTTGCTATGCGCGAACCAACGATAGTTATGAGGCAGAGGAACTTTGCTCCGACATTTTATATGCGCTTGTCAAATCCGCTCAAACCGAGGGAGAGATTCAAAGCGTCCACGCGTTTATTTGGCGTGTGGCGCGCAACGTCTATGCCGGCTTTTCGGATAAACGCCAAAAGAAAACCGAAACAACTTGGACGGGGGATGCGGAAGAGTTTTTTAGCACCTTGGCAGATGAAGAGGATTCTTTTGACAACACCAAGGAGCTTTTAACGCTCGTCTATCGTCGCATCGCCTTTTTAACCAAGGCATATCGCGAGGTGATGATCTCCTTCTACATAGACGGTCTTTCCACGGCGCAAATTGCCGCGCGGCAGGGTGTGAGCGAGGGCGCGGTTCGTCAAAGACTTTTTTCGGCAAGACAAAAGATCAAAAGTGAGGTAGAAGAAATGGCAGAAACTAACAACAAGCCGGTAGCGCTTGATAAAATCGATTATGTGATTTGGGGTACAGGAAGTCCTGCTTGGGGCGACCCGAGAGAGGGATTTTGCCGCCAATTTTCCAAGCATATTATTTGGCTTTGTCGCAAAAAGCCGAGGAGCGCAGCCGAGATTGCAGAGGAACTCAACGTCCCCACCGTTTACGTAGAGGAAGAGCTTGAAATTTTGCGCAAGGGCGCAAACGGCAAATACGGCTTGCTTCGCCGTCTGGACAACGGTAAATATGCAATCAACTTTGTTTTGCTTGATAAGGATGTGTTTGAAAAAGCAAATGCGCTCTATACCGAGCAGCTCCCCAAAATTTGCGATACCATAGCAAATTATATTGAGGAACACAAAGAGGAATATTTGGCGTTCCCGTATCTGAACAAAAAGGTGGATATGAACCTGATTTTGTGGCAACAGATTAAAAACATTTCCGCGGCGTTTTCTTGGCGCGTGAGATGTGTTTTGGAGAAAAAGTATTTCTCCGATGTTGCCGAGGTAAGTCGCCCGTTCAGCGTTTTTGGATACGTTGATAACGGAAAGCACTACGGCGGCGGACAAGATGGCACCTACGGAGAAAACATTTGCGGATTTGCAGCAGTTCACCTTGATAACATCCATATCTCTCGTATTAAAGGGCATTTCTCTTGTGGGCATAATATAGCAAGAGATTCGCAACTTCAACTGGCGATTCGTGCAATCGAAGGGTTGGATATCAATTCTTTGAGCGAGCAAGAAAAGGAGCACGCAGCAAAGGCAATCGAGCAAGGATATCTCTGGCGCGATGGCGAAACGCTCTATACCAAAATTCTTGTCAACGAAATTGACGATAACAAGGAGCTTTTCAAAATCAGTAATAGCTTGTGCAATAACGGATACCTTGATGCCGAGGCAGAACTGATAGCAGATAAGCTCGCAGAGCTTATTAAAGCATCTATTCCCGAATACCTTTGGGGAGAGTGGGGCTTTGCAAACGGACTTGCAGATTTGCCTGTTCTCGATGCGGTTGTGGAGCACCTTATCGAAAAGGGCGTTCTTACCCCGCCCGAAAATGGCATTGGTGCTGAGGGCTGTTGGATGAGCGTGAAAAAGTAAATAAAAACGGGCGATTCGTGAATCGCCCCTACAATGGATATTAAAAAATTATCGTAGGGGCGACCATCGGTCGCCCGTTTTCTCTATTATGTGTGCTTGTTTTTTGGGCCGTCCTCGACGGTCCATTTTTCCACCTAAACAACTCTCTGAGTGAGCAGGGTCTCGGTGGCCCCTGCGAGTTAGCGTGAGCCAAAGCGAAGTTTTACTTCGCGTCGACTGTCTATTCGTACACTAACAAATTTATTTAGCTGTTTTTGTTAGAAAGTTTTTGAAGGGGTGTGGGGGGACTTTTTTCAAAAAGTCCCCCCACGTAAACCCAGCGGTCTATCTATTATTCAGCAGTATAGTTATCAAAATAACCTTGAATCCAGATGATGGGCGTGCCCTTGTCGCCGGAGCCGGAAGTGAGGTCGCAGAGCGAGCCGATGAGGTCGGTGAGGCGGCGGGGGGTAGTACCCTCGGAGATCATTTGACCAACGAGGTTATCGTCCTTTTCGTGGATCTTTGCTTTGATGGCAGCCTTGAGTTCTTCGCCCTCGAGGTCGGAGAAATCGTTGTCTGCCAAATACTTGAGCTTGAGCTCGTTGGGCGTTCCTTCCAAGCCTTTGGTATAGGCGGGGGAGACAACCGGGTCGGCGAGTTCCCAAATCTTGCCGATGGGGTCCTTGAACGCGCCATCGCCATAGACCATAACTTCAACGTGCTTGCCGGTAGCATCAAAGAGCTTCTTTTGGATAGCATCTACAACGGGTTGGCAGTCACGGGGGAAGAGCTTGACTTGGTCCTCGGTAGCCTTGTTAGAGCCCAAGAGACCGTAATCTGCATTATAGCCCGAGCCGTTTACGGGAGCGTTCAGGATTTCATCAAGACCGAGAACGACCTCGGCGCCTGCCGCCTTGAGGATGCGCTTTGTGCGTGCACGGGTGTGAATGTCACAGCAGAGTACGTTCTTGGTGTAGGGAAGGATTGCCTTTGCGTTATTTGCAAAAATGATTTCTGCCTCGGCGCCGCATTCGCGGATGAGGCTTTCGTAATATGCAACGTAGTCCACACCGGTAAAGGTGTGCTTCTCGTAGCCAAACAGCTCGCGGTACTGTGCAAGGGTGAGCACGTCGCGATAGGGGTTTACGTCCTTTTCGTCAACAGCTTCCATGCTAATGAGGTGATTTCCAACCTCGTCAGAGGGGTAGGAGAGCATCAAAACGACCTTTTTTGCACCCTTTGCAATGCCGCGCAGGCAGATGGCAAAACGGTTGCGGCTGAGAATAGGGAAGATAACACCAACGGTCTCGCCGCCGAATTTGTTTTTGATGTCTGTGGCGATGTCGTCAACCGTAGCATAGTTGCCTTGTGCGCGAGCCACAACCGCCTCGGTCATAGCAACAATATCTCTGTCGCGGAAGGGAACTCCCTCAATGCGGGAAGCCTCAAGGACAGATTCGGTAACGATATCCACAATGTTGTCGCCGTTTCTAATAATGGGAGCTCTTACTCCGCGCGAAACAGTGCCGAACATACGACTCATAAAAAAACAACTCCTTTTATCTATGAATTGGGGGGTCATATAAACAAACGTGACACATTATTATACCACAACACGTCCCACTTTTCAATATTTTTTGCAAAAAAAGTTGAAAAAATGTAAGGAATAAAAAACGGACACCGCAAGCTTTGCGTGTGTCCGTTTTGTTGTACGGTTATTCTTCTTGGGCAGCGTTTTCTTCCGCGGTTTCTGTTTCGTTGACAGCTTCCTCTGCGGTTTCCTCTTCAACAACCTCAAGGGGTGTTTGGAGTGCCTTTTGCATCAATTTTCTTGCCGCAGCAAGCTCTTTGTGGGTGACAAGGCGCGTCTTTGAGGGGATTCCCCATTTCAGACCACGTTTTGCAAAGGTAAAGGTGCCATCGGGCAGAACCACGGTCTCAAGCACATCACAACCGACAAAAACGCCTGTTTTGAGCTTCACGCGGGAATTGGCAAAGATAACGGTCTGCAACGCAAGACAATCCTTAAACACCTCGTTGCCAACACTCTTGAGGGATGCGGGGAAGCTGATTTCTGCCAAGGCGAGACAGCCCCAAAACGCTCTTTCCTCGATGATTTTGAGTACGGGGGACATTTCAATTACGGTCAAGGACGTGCACTTTGCAAAGGCTTCGGCTTCAATTTTTACCAAGGTGTCGGGCAATTTGATTTGGGTGAGAGCAAAGCAGTGCGAGAAGAGATGCTCTTCCAACTCCTTGAGTTGCGCCTCGATGGTGACCTTCTTTAAGGAACTGCAATAAGCAAAGCAAGAGGGGGCAATATCCTGCACCTCGGCGGGAACGGTGATTTCCTCAAGGGAGATGCAGCCCATAAATGCCGAGTGACCGATACGCTTGACGTCGTTTGAGAGTGTCAGGGTTTTCAGCTTTTTGCAATGCGCAAAAGCGGCGTTGCCGATATAATTGATGTGCTCGGGTAGCTCAATCGTTTCGAGATTTGTGCAACAAGAGAAGGTGTAGTCGTTGACTACGCGAATGGCATTCGGCATGTGCACGCGTGAGAGGGAATAGCAATCGCTGAAAGCGCCAATGCCTACGTAAACGATTTGGTCGCCAAGGTCTACCTCGCGCAGAGCGGTGCAGCGTGCGAAGATATAGCGGCCGAGTGTGCGTACACTTTCGGGAATGTTAATTGACTTGAGCGAGCGACAGTTGAAGAAGGTGCAACGGTGCAGGGCTGTAATACCCTCGGGCAGAGTCATTTCCTCAAGGCTTTCGCAATCGCAAAAGGCGTAGCGTCCCAAATGCTCGATAGATGCGGGGAGCACTACGTGGCGCAAAGCGGTACAGCCCTTAAAGCAGGAGTCACCCAAAGAGGTGACCGAGCGTGGCAAGAGCAATGCGGTCATAGCGGTACAGCCTTCAAATGCTTGCTCACCGATTTGTCGCAGTCCCGAAGGGAAGATTACCTGCAAAAGGTTGGTGCAATTCTGAAAGGCGCGGGGGCCGATGGTGGCAACGCGACGTCCGAGCACCAAGCGCGTGATATGGGTGTTGCCGCGAAAGGCTTCCTCTGCGATATCGGTGATATCGTCGGGAATGACCAATTCACTTTTTTTACCGTAATAGCGAATGAGTCTGCCGTTGCGGACCTCACCGTGGCGAATGAGCTCCGGGGTGGGTATCTTTTTTTCATTTTGGTTAGTTTTTTCGCTCATAGTCTATCCTTTTCAAAAACTCCGTAGGGGGACACTGCATTGGCAGTGTCCCCGTTGACGGAGATTATTATTCTTGTGCGTCGTTTTCTTTTTGTGCATTGGAGACGATTTTGCCGCCTACAACGCCGGAGAGAAGAGAGGTAATGTCAAGACCGGTAGACTCCTTAACGCCTTCCATAATCTGGTTTGCGCTGTTCATAACGTCCTTTACAAGACGGGTGGAGTTGCCGTCACCGTACATAACGATGCGGTCGGTCTGCGTAAGAGGAGCGGCAGCATTCTTGACCACTTCGGGAAGAGCAGCGAGGTACATTTCGAGGACGGATGCTTCACCCATCTTCTTTTGAGCCTCAGCCTTCTTTTCAATGGCTTCTGCTTCTGCAAGACCCTTTGCACGAATACCGGCAGCCTCTTGCTCCATCGCATAGCGCAGAGCCTCTGCCTCTGCTTTTTTTGCCTCGGCGGCTTGAATAGCACGGTACTTTTCTGCCTCAGCCTCGCGCTGTTGCTTGATAAGCTCGGCCTCAGCCTTCTTTTCCATTTGATACTTCATAGCATCTGCCTGCTTGCGAATTTCGGCATCGAGCTCTCTTTCCTTCAGGGCGATAGCCTTTTCGGCAAGCTCTGCTTCTTTTTCCTTGCGGGCGATGTCGGCATTAGCCTTGGTAATTTCAATGGTCTTACGTTGGTTTTCCTGTTGAATGGAGTATGCAGCGTCTGCTTCTGCACGCTTGGTTTCGGACTTGACCTTCATATCAGCCTGTTGAACAGCAAGCTCTGCATCCTGCTCGGCAATCTTCTTTTCAGCCTCAACGCGAACAGCATTTGCTTCCTGTTGTGCGTTTGCGGTTGCAATAGAGATGTCTCTTTGCGCGTTTGCCTTTGCGATTTGCGCGTTCTTACGAATTTGCTCAACGTTGTCGATACCCATATTCTCAATGGTTCCGGCACCGTCCTTAAAGTTTTGAATATTGAAGTTTACAACCTCAATACCCAGCTTTTCCATATCGGGAACAACGTTTTCGGTAATCTTCTTTGCAACGCCCTGACGGTCCTGAACCATTTCCTTAAGTCCTACGGAACCGACGATTTCACGCATATTACCTTCCAAAACCTGTGTAACAAGTTGAACAAGGTCGGCTTGACGCAGATTGAGAAGTGCCTCGGAAGCGCGAGCCAACAGTTCGGGGTCGGAGGAAATTTTGATGTTAGCAACACCGTCAACGGTTACGTTAATGAACTCGTTGGTGGGAACAGCTTCACTTGTTTTTACGTCTACCTGCATAACGCGCAAGGAGAGACGGTCAACACGGGTAAAGAAGGGCATACGCCAACCTGCTTTACCAATCAGAATTTTCTTTTTGCCAAGACCTGTGATGATGTAGGCAGTATCCGGGGGTGCTTTGAGGTAGCCGCTGATTCCAAGAATAGCAGCAAGTGCGAGAATAATCGGGATAGCGATCATAGTTGTGTTTCTCCTTTTGAAAAATAGTTTTTGGGTGTGATTCGCGAACCACACTTATATTGTACCACGCAGTCAAGTGACTGTCAAGGGTATTCTCTCGATGTTTACAAATCGTTTACAATTATTTTTCCGAGTCGGGTTCTACGCCCATTTGGCGCAACAGATTGTTGCTGAATTCCTCGGCAGTATTGTAGCCCATGCGTTTTTGACGGTTGTTCATAGCGGCAACCTCCAAAATGATGGCAAGGTTACGGCCGGGGCGAACGGGAATGGTGATAGACGGCACGTTGATGCCGAGAATATCGATGGTTTCCTCATCCATACCGAGGCGGTCGTACATTTTGCCCTCAATCCAGTTTTCAAGCTGAATGACGAGGTTGATTTTTTCTGTCTCCTTAACCGCACCCATACCGAACAGGCGGCGAACGTCCACAACGCCAATGCCGCGCAGCTCTACGTAGTGCTTAATGAGCTCGGGGGCAGAGCCGACCAAGGTCTTATCCGAAACGCGCTTGATTTCAACGGCATCATCGGCAATAAGGCGGTGACCTCTTTTAATCAACTCAATGGTGGTCTCACTCTTACCGACACCGCTGTCACCCAGCAAGAGAATACCCTCGCCGTAAATTTCAACAAGGCATCCGTGGCGCGTGATGCGGGGAGCAAGATAGTTGTTCAAAGCCGAAATCAGGCTTGCCATAATCTCGCTGGTCTTCAGTCTTGTGCGCAAAACCGGAACGCCAACCTTTTTGGCATGTTCAACCGTATCGTTATCTGCGGGGATGTCGGTGGTGTAAATAATGGCAACGGGCTTGGCATCCACCAGCTTTTGCAGCATAACGCGCTTGGTGCTGCGCTCAAGCGAATTGAGATACCGTGTTTCTGCCTTACCGATGAGCTGAATACGCTCGGGTTCAAATACTTCGTAAAATCCTGCCAGGGCAAGACCGGGGCGGTTGACCTCGGGAGAAGCGATTTGAATTTCATCAAAATTATCGGGCTTTACAACAACCTCCAAACGGAAATCCTCCGCGATTTTTGCAAGCGGAATGGTATAAACTTGAGCCATCCTGTGTCACTCCTTTCAAAAAGGGATCTTTTCTTTATTGTATCATAAAACAAATAAAAAAGAAATGGTTTTTTTAAAATTCGGGCACTTTTTTATGCATATTCACAAAAAAGACATAAATATTTAGTATAATGTAAAAAAAGACGGAAGGAATAAAGGATTTTGAAAAAGAAATTTTTGCGCGCGGCGGCACTTTTTGTGGTATGCATAATGCTTGTTTGCAGCTTCCCCTCTTGCGCCAATGCCAAAAATAAAAAAGCGGTTGCCAAGTCGGGGGACTATGAAATCCCGTATGAGCAGCTGCGCTTTGTAACCATGACCTACAAGGCAGAGCTTGAGGCACGTTACGGTGACGGCAATGCCGAAAACGGTACCATTTGGGATGACGCCGCCACGGCTGAGGCTCACCGCGCCGAGCTCGAAGAGCTTGTGTGGGGAACGATTCGCGAGGATTATGCCATTTTGCAGGCTTGCGCTGCGCGCGAAATCGGTCGCGACGTTTTTGATGGAAAAGAAATTAAGAACACCGTTGACGAAATGGTCGACGAGGAAATCGCACAATTCGCTTCTAAAAGAGAATACAAGGACTTTTTGGAGAGCGTATATGCCACCGAAAACATCCTTCGCTTTAAGTATGCGCTTGACGAAATGAAATATCTGCTTCGCGCTTCTATGAAGAAGGATGGCGCATTCCTAACCGAAGAGCAAGCCTTTGAAGAGTGGCTTCGCAACGGAAACGGCGCATACGTACAGCATTTTCTGCTTTATCACGAGAGTGATGAAGAAAAGGAAGCCAACCGCGCAACCCTTGAGGATGCCCGTCAAAAGCTGATTTCGGGCGAGTGGACGCTTGAACAATGTATCAATCTCGCAAACGAAGACCTTTCCAACGTGGCACCGTACTTTATGGTTCGCAATATGCACAAGGACGTTCTGGTCGATGCCGCTGTCGCTCTTGTGAATGTGAACGACGTGAGCGAGGTTGTTGAGGTCGAGGGCGCGCTTTACGTGCTGGTTCGTATGGAAGAGGAACCGATTTTGGGAGCGAGCGGAACAATGGAGTCTCCGCTTTCCCTTAAGCTGACACAGCTGTTGTCTGATTATCAATGGGCGATTGTCGGCGATGCCGTAGAAGCGGCAAAGGCAAGCCTCACTATCGAATTGACCGATTACGGCAAGGGCATTGACCTTGTTGCAATGAAGTAATACAGAAAACAAATTTGTGGGAAAGGAGAGACCGTTATGCAGTTATTCGGCAATCGCTTACACAATAACAACCACCGTCGCGGAGCGCTTTCGCCTCTGGCGATTATTCTCATCTGCGTAGGCGCGGCACTTCTCCTTGCCATTATCGTAGGACTGCTTCTCAACGTTTGGTTAGACGACGAAGCTTATGAACGCTTGACCAAAGGAGAGCAAAAGGAAGAAGAACCCGTCCAAACGAACAAATCCTACACGCGCAACGTTCACGCAGATGCTTACGTGTTTGGCGAAGAAGGGGATAGCGTTTGGGAAAGTCTTGCCGAAATTTCGGTCACGCTCAACACGCCCACGGGGCAAATCAATTATACGTCCGAGGTTGTCACTTTTCTTGGTATGCAATCCATCACCGACCGCGTGCTTTATGACGAAATGGGAGAGATTGGTATGTTCTCGACCTTTGTTAGCGGTGTGTTCTATCCGCAGGCACTCTACAACGAGGGCTCCGATTTGCAATATGCCGCCGCCGCCAAGGAATGTGCCCTGATGAGAGAGTTCTTACACGCGGGCGGCAGTGAAATTCTGCTGTGCGGCATTCCGTTTTCACGTACCGATACGGCATCGATTTTGCGCTACGTTAAGCAGGTTAAGGCAATGGCGGGGAATTCACCCGTAGGTGTTGCCGTTCCGCTTGCCATCGCGCGTTCCGAGGGCGCGTGGACGCTGCTCGAAAACCTTGCCAAGGAATGTGATTTTCTTGCTATTGACCTGACAGAGACTGCCTCTGTTGGCGGAGCGGAGAAGATTTTAACCGACGCGCGTTACTACATCCAACAATATGATATGCGCGTATTGCTTAGCGAACAACAAGAAGAGTTGATTCTTGCCGCGTTTGTCTATCCCGACGTGCAAATCATCACCCACTACGCACCCGCGTTACCACCCACGCCAGACCAACCGATTCAGTAAAAAGAATTTGCAAAGGGGTTGAGTCATTTAGATGCAGAAGGCGTGTTCGACCTATCGTCGACGTACAAAGGTACGGCAGAGAGGTCGAACGCGACTAAAAAGCCACATAAAATGGAGAAATCCGCCGAATTTTTCTTCGGCGGATTTCAACCTTATATGGAGATATGTTTGAAATTTTAACATATTTGGGGTTGTTTTATTCGAGTGGCTTTTGTTCTGCGCTGAATGAATCAACCCATTTACTTCAGTTCTTTGGGCGTTCTGGGGTAGAGGAGAACGTCACGAATGTTGGAAACACCGGTAACGTACATAACCAAACGGTCAAAGCCGATGCCGAATCCACTGTGGGGAACAGAACCGTACTTTCTCAAATCGAGATATTGAGAGTAAGCGGAAACGTCCATTCCGCGTGCTTCCATTGCCGCCACGAGCTTGTCGTAGTTTGCTTCTCTTTCGCTACATCCAACAAGTTCACCAATGCCGGGAACGAGCAGGTCGGTAGCCGCAACGGTCTTGCCGTCGTCGTTCTGCTTCATATAGAAGGACTTGATATCCTTGGGATAGTTGATAACGAATACGGGCTTTTTGAAGATTTGCTCGGTGAGCCAACGCTCGTGCTCGCTTTGCAGCTCTGCACCCCATTCGGGAGCGAATGCAAAGTTTGCGCCCTCTGCCTTTTTGAGCAGCTCGATAGCGTCGGTGTACTCAAGCACTTGGAAATCAGAGTTGGTCAAAAGCTCGAGCTTTTGGCGCAGTCCCTTCTCAAAGAACTTCTCAAAGAAGTCGATTTCGGAAGAGCAGTTCTCAAGAACGTAGCCAACGATGAACTTGATATATTCTTCAATAATTTCAATAATGTCGGGGAGCTCTGCAAAAGCAACCTCGGGCTCAACCTGCCAGAACTCGGATACGTGACGGGAAGTGTTGGAGTTCTCCGCGCGGAAAACGGGGCCGAATGTGTAAATCTTGCCAAGTGCCATAGCGGCAACCTCGCCCTCGAGCTGACCGGAAACGGTCAAGAACGCTTGCTTGCCGAAGAAATCTTCTGCAAAGTATTCCTCTGCGGTCTTGGCGGTCGCGTTCCAAGGTTGGGTGGTAACGCGGAATACCTCGCCTCCGCCCTCACAGTCGTTGCCTGTGATAAGAGGTGTGTGAACGTAAGTATAGCCGTTGCTTTGGAAGTAGAGGTGAGATGCAGCAGCCAGAGCGGAACGAACGCGTTGAACGTTCATAATGGTGTTGGTTCTAACACGCAGGTGAGGCATTGTGCGCAAAAACTCAAGGCTGTGACGCTTCTTTTGCAGGGGGTAATCTGCAGGGCAGTCGCCAAGAATTTCGTAAGACGCCATTTGCATCTCGCATTTGTTCATCTCGGACGCAACGATAACACCGGTTACCTTAACGCCGCAACCGATTACAAAAGCGGTATTTACCTTTATATCCATATTCTCCTTATCGATAACCAACTGCAGGTTAGCGGTGCAGGAGCCGTCATTGATTTCAACAAACGAAACGTTCTTCGAGTCACGGGTGGTTCTAACCCAACCGCACACGTCAATGGTTTTTCCAACGTATTCATCCACGTTTGCAAATATTTTCTTAATATCAACGTGTTTCATTCTAAAATTCCTTTCACAAAGAGGATTGGAGAAAATTTCTTCCTTCATTCTATAAATTGTACCACATTTTTTGGCGGTTGTCAATAGGGGGGAAGTCGTTTATTTGATCTCCTGCTCTAATTCTGCAAAATCTTTTGTGTTAAAAAATTCAATCAAGGAAATTCCAAATCCATCACAAAGCATTTTAATGGTGACAATGCCGGGGTTTTGACTTTTTCCATAAAGAATATTTTTGATGGAAGAAGGCGGAACCGCAGACTCCATCGCAAGCTTGTGAATGGACATTTTCTTCTCTCCCAATAGCTGCAAAATTCTATTTTTCACTGCTTCGTACGTGTTCATAAATGCCTCCAAAAAAATATTGGTCTAATTATAGCCCAAATTGCTTGACAAAATGGGCTATATATGATACAATCAGGCTATAAATAGCTTTTTGCTATTGTAAAAAGGAGGGAAAATATGAAACGAATATTAAAAACAGCAGCCCTGTTTGCTATGTTGACACTCGTTTTGCTTGCAACCGTTTCTTGCAGCAACATTTTTGGTGAACTTCTTGGTGGCAACGAAGAGAGTACCACATCTGAAACAACCACACAACCTCACGCGCATGCCTTTGGTGAATGGACAACCACGCAAAACGCTACTTGCACAGAAAAAGGCAAGCAAGAACGCACCTGCGCTTGTGGCGAAAAGGAAACCCAAGAAATGAGTGCACTTGGTCATAAACAAGTTGTAGATCCTGCGGTTTCTCCTACTTGTACTACTGACGGTTTGGGTGTAGGTATGCATTGTGAAACCTGCGGTGAAGTTCTTTTAGCACAAGAGGTTACTCCTGCGGCTCACGTTTGGGCGCAGACCGAGCTGGTTCGTGCAGCGACCTGTTTTGTGCCCGGTGAAGAAAAGCGTGTCTGCCGTACCTGCGGGGCGGAAGAAACTGCCCCGATTGCAGTGTTGGAGCACAACTTCGTGCAAGACGAGGAAACCAAGCTTTATTCCTGTTCTATTTGTGATGCGCGCATTTTTGCAGGACATCTATACGCCGCTTTTGATGGCAAGTATCATTGGTTTGAAGCATATCAAGCTTCTCAAGATATGGGCGGACATCTTGCCACCATTACTTCTGCGCGCGAACAAGCAATTCTTACCGATGTGATGAAATCGGAATTTCGCAAACAAGAAGAGTATTGGATTGGTGGCATTCGATTCACAGATGGTTTCCGTTGGATTACAGAAGAGCCTTTTGAATATCAAAACTTTGAACCTAAACAACCCAATTTTCTTGATAGAAATCAACATTTCGTTAATACATATAGTTTTTTAGATCCTGCGCCTGCAGGTTCTTGGAACGATTATGATTATCAGCTTCGCTTTGGATTTGTGTGCGAATGGGATCTTGGGATTACCGCGTGTGAACACATTTTTAGTGAGTGGGAGACCACCTGTGAGGCAACCTGTTGGGATGATGGTGAGCAATATCGCATCTGTACTTACTGCGGTGTAGAAGAGACTGAGGTATTGCCGCAATCTGAACATGATTTTGGTTTTGTGGAAGAAACAGGTATGACAACCTGTAGCCATTGTGGTGCCGCTAAATATAATGGTCATATCTATGTTTTGTTTACCGATACGTGTGGTTGGTTTGAGTCCTACACGTTGTGTCGAGAGTTGGGAGGTTATTTGGCAACCATTACGAGCGAAAAAGAGCAAATGTTTGCGAACGCTTATCTTGCAACTCTTCAATATAGCAAGCGTGTTTGGCTGGGTGCTTACTCTATTGATAAGCAATGGTATTGGGTCACAAATGAAACGTTTGAATATGCCAATTGGAGCACAAAAGAACCCAGCTACGCAACGGGAGAATATTTTGTGCATTTAAACTATGATACATCCGGCAAGTGGAACGATGTTGAGGCGTATGTCAAATATGCCTACCTTTGCGAATTTGATTGCGAAGAATAAAGGCAAACAACGATAATTTCATAGTTGTGCTACGTTATTGCGTTTTTTGAGCATCAAAAGACAAGCAAAAATAAAAAGATTGAGGGCAGCATCACCTTCGGGTGGTGTTGCTTTTTTTGTTTGGCTTTTACCGTTAAAGCGGGGCGTCGAGGACGTCGCCCCCTACGAGAAATCTTCCCCTTGTCTCATCACCATTCAATTGTTTTTACAAAATTACGCGTGTGCCCAAATTGCATACGGTAAACAACATTTGTAGGGGGCGACGTCCTCGACGCCCCGCACTAATGCCAAACAACTTTCTTAAAAATCAGGGTCTCGGTGGTGCCTGATTTTTCGCGGCAGCCAAAGCAAGCCATTGACTTGCGCTGACTGTCCATCCGCAAACTAACAACTCTATTTTTGGACCCTTTGTGCGAGAGTTCTTGAAAAGGGGAGAGGTTTGGAGAGGGGGAAAACTTCTTGCAAGAAGTTTTCCCCCTCTCCAAAAGTCCCCTATTTCTATCTTGCAAGCACAGGCATATTTGCGAGCATATTCTCCAAAAAGATGCCGTAGCCGGTGGTCGGGTCGTTGATGAGGACGTGCGTCACGGCGCCGACGAGCTTGCCGTCTTGAATGATGGGAGAGCCCGACATTCCCTG
Organism: Eubacteriales bacterium; assembly: GCA_045658925.1. GTDB lineage: Bacteria > Bacillota > Clostridia > Oscillospirales > CAG-272 > UMGS1865. The sequence goes on along the minus strand of JAZOVV010000072.1, from coordinate 94,663 downwards.
TACGATTCCGCCTGTGAGAGCGAGCAGGTCGGGGTCGGTGACGGTGACGGTGAAGCATTTAGAGCCCTTGGCATCGCGCTTGATATTGGAGATGCGAATGTCATATTTCTCTATCTCGCCCTCAGTGGCGGTGCAGAGGATATAGGCGTCTCCCTCGCGGATGTCGTCGCGCAAGCCGATGGGCATTGGCTCACAAGAGACCTCGGGAGCCTCCGAGAACACGCCCCACACGCCGCAAGCGGAGTTGCCGAGGAGCGCTCCCGAGCGTCCGGGGTTAAAGTGCCCCTTGAGCTCTCCGGGCGCGCCCGCCGCCCCCTTAACAACAGAGGAGATGGTTACGTCGGATACCGCACCCTTTCGCATCGAAACCAGCGCCCCCGTGTCGGCATCGCAAATGCCGTGTCCAAGGCCTGCAAAGGCACCGCTATCGGGAAAAAGGAAGGTCACGGTACCAATTCCCGCGCCGCTGTCGCGCACCCAAATACCGGTCTTATAGCGCCCCTCTGTGGGCGAGAGGACGGGCGTGAGTGTGGCTTCAAATTCTTTGCCGGCGCGGCGGCAGGTGAGTTGTAGGGGCTTTCCTTGTGATGCTTCAATGCGCTCTGTCATATCGGATGCCCCCGAAAGAGGCTCACCGTTGATTTTGAGGATGACGTCCTTTGCGCGCAATCCTGCTTTTTCGGCGGGGTTCACACTCCCTTTGCCCGTGTCAACATCGCAAAAGCCGACAACCATTACACCGTCGGTATAAAATTTTACGCCAAAAGGCATTCCGCCGGGGTAGAGCATCAGGTCGCGCAGATCCTCGGTGTCAGCCGAAAGCACCGTTGTGTAGGTGGCGGCACCCCGCAGAGTGGTGGCGCAGGGCAGAGAGGGTGACGCGAGACCGACGTCAATACCCGGGCAATGGCTCATAGCAAAAACAAACTCCTTTTTGGGTTGCTCCGCCGAAGGTGTTACAATCCCGATGGGAATGATAGACAGCATCAGCAAAAGGCAGCACAAAAGCTTCCAAATTCTTCTTTTCATTTCATAAACCTTTCCTATATATAGGCGCGAGGGAGCGCCGCATGTTTTTGGTAGGCAATGGGCGCAGGTTGAGAGCCGATAAGCCGTTTGCGCCCACCGACGAATGACACCTTGTCCGTTTGCTGATACTAATGTGTGCCGTGCGCCTCGGTTTCATAAGTAACAATGATAACCATTCCGCCGGCGGCGCGCGTCGAAAAAATTGCGCATTTTGAAAATAACGCGCAACGTGTTGAAAAAAGAAAAGAAGAAACAAAAGCTTTTTGCAAATGTGAGAATATTTTACCCGACAAAGAAAAAAACATACTTTTTATCATTCAAATTTACAACTTTTATTCATTAAAAAAGAAAAGGGCTTGACAATGCCCTGTTTTTGTGGTATAATTTGAGAACTGTTCTCAATTTAAGGAGAAAACCATGAGAAAAAAGAGATATAAGACAGCGGGCAGGGAAGCGCTCCTCAGCTTTTTTAGACGCAATCCCGACCGCCAATTTACGGTGGAGGAGCTCTACCAAGAAGTGAACGAAGAAGCCCCCACCGGCAAAAGCAGCCTCTACCGCCACCTGAGTGAATTGTGCAACGTTGACGTTTTACGTAAATTTCACGGTAGCGAGGGGCGCGGAACGCTTTATCAATACATTGGAGCGGAGTGTGACTGCAAAGACCACTTCCACCAAAAGTGTACGGTTTGCGGACGTGTGAGCCACCTCGATTGCTTTGCAAGTGCCGATTTTGCAGAGCACATCCTAAAGGAACACGGATTTATGATCAACTGCGGAATTTCCGTCCTATACGGTGTTTGTGCCGCTTGTATGCGCAAAGGAGAGCCGATCAATGCATGAGTTTTTACATCTTTTAGGACACGTTATCCTGCACACACTTATCGATACCGCAAAGGTCGTTCCGTTTTTGTTCTTGACCTATCTCTTAATGGAGTTTTTGGAACACAAGGCGGGCGGCGCCCCCGAGCGTTGGTTGCGCGGTTCGGGTAAGATTGGGCCTCTCATTGGCGGCGCGCTCGGTGTTCTTCCGCAATGCGGATTTTCGGCGGCGGCAACGGGATTTTACACGGGGCGTATGATTACCACGGGAACGCTCATTGCAGTCTATCTTTCCACGTCCGATGAAATGCTCCCCATTTTAATTTCGAGCGGTGCGCCTGTGTCTGCCATTCTCAAGCTGTTGGCAACAAAGCTTGTTATCGGTATTGCGGCAGGCTTTGCCATCGACGGCATCGCGCGTCTGCTCCGTCGCGGAAAAACAGATGCGCAGGAGCCGCAAATTGAGGAGCTTTGCGAACGCGAAAATTGCGATTGCGGTGACCGTTTTGTGCTTTCTGCACTCAAGCATACGGCGTATATTACCGTTTTCCTTTTGCTCTTTACCTTTGTGCTCAACATTGGCATTGAGCTTGTAGGAGAAGGGAACATCAAGAGCGTTGTGCTCGACCGCCCGGTACTTGGCAGTTTGTTAGCGGCATTGGTAGGGCTCATTCCCAACTGTGCATCGTCGGTTGCGCTCACCTCCTTGTTTGTGGACGGTGTCCTGAGCAGCGGCGCATTGCTCTCGGGATTGATGGTTAACGCAGGCATCGGACTTGCCATTCTCTTCCGCAATAACCGCCCTGTAAAGGATTCCTTGCGCGTGGTCGGCATTCTCTTTGGTGTTTCCGTTGTTTGCGGAATTCTTATCGATGTGACAACGCTTGGCGCGTGGATAGCGAAATAAACAAAAAAGAGCAACCCTTAGCGGGTTGCTCTTTTTGTGTATTGCAATCAGCGCTTCGAACGGTTGATGTCGATGGGCTGGTTGAGAGTGATTTCGATTTTGTTGGATTGACTGAAGCGAGCGTCGTGATAGGAGCTGCCCATATTCTTGGAGAGTGCTTCCATATTGACAGTCTCTTCGCCATACAGGCCGGTTTCGCGAATACGGCGTTGCTCTTCGGTTTCGGGAATACCAAAGATTTTTGCTTGCAGCTTCTTTGCTCTCTTTCTGAGGTATCTGCTGAGTCTGTCGGGGTTCTTTCTTTCATCGGGGTTACCGGTATTGCGAGTGTCACGCATAAAGATAACCATATCGTCATATTCGGCAACCTTGAGCTTGTAACGAATAATACCCTTGTTCTGCTTGGTGAGCAGGGTGTAGAGAACGATGCGATAGTCGCCGTCTACTCTAATGGGGTTGATAGGAGTTTCCAAAACGAGCTGCTTGCTGTAGTAGGGGAACTCTTTTCTAATAACGATTTTCAGGGAGTGCAGGCCGGGCTCTACGCGGAAGCAAGAGAACTCGCTATCCAGGTCAACCGCACCGACTTCCATACCGTCGATGTAAACCACTGCATTATCAACCGAACCCTTGAATATTCTTGCTTCGGGAGGACCAACCTTGTCGGCATCAAAGTATTCGTATTCATCGTCGTCCTCGGGCTCGCCGTCCATAACATCCTCGTATTCAACGAGAGTTTCGAAGATGGAGCGAACGGAAACAACGATTTGGTTCTCGAGCACGTTGTCAATCTTTTCTCTCTTGAGGTTGTCAAGCTTGATGTCAACGTGGTCGGCCTTGGTTGCGTATTTCTTATACTTTGCTCTGCAAACGAAGCTGAAGATGATGAAAAGAATGCCGAATGCGGCAAACAAAATCAAGCCGTTAATAGCACAGTTTATCGTATCGGTAAAGATGTAAGCGGGTTCACCGAAAAAGTCAAAGGTGAAGAAGAGCTCTTCGCTAATAGGACCTGCGGCACTTGCAGCTGCCCACAAATAGACACCGTAAGCGATAAAGCCGATAAGTGCTACCCAAGCCAAGAAGCCGGTCAAGCGACGTACGCGCTCCCAACCCTTCCAAGCGTTCAAAACCTTTTTCTTGTGGTAAACCGTTTGCAAATAATCATCCTTGAGCGCTTGAACCTTATCCTGTTCGCGCTTGGGGAGCTTTTGCGCCTTGGCATACGTTTTCTTTGCCATAAGATTTATCCTCGTTTCTAAAATCATTTCGCGCCGAAAAGACGCGATAAACATCCACACTAATTATTATAAATATATTTTGTGCTTTTGTCAAGAGGATTTCCATAAAAGATTAGATAAAAAAGAAAAAAACTTCTCTTTTTTGCAATTTGCTCAAAAAAAGAAACAAGGAACGAAAAAAGGTACTCGTTCCTTGTTTATTCATCATATCGTCGTGGGCAGTCTGTTTGACCCAACAAAAAATCGATGCTTGTATTATACAAGCGTGCAAGCTGAATCAGGATGGCGGTGGGGACGTCGTTTTCGCCGGTTTCGTATTTCGAGTAACCCGTTTGCGACATACCAAGTATTTTAGCAAGCTTTGTTTGCGTCAAGTCGTGGTCCTCGCGCAGATCTCGCAAGCGCGGATACATAGCATCAACTCCTTTTTCAAGACTATCAATTTATTTTACTATAATCTGTTTCAGGGTATTGACTTTTAACCTAAAACAGGTTATAATGAAGTTGTTCATCGAAAGGAGGATGAAAAAAATGAAAAACAAAAAGGTATTTTTGGCAGTGACGCTAATATGTGTGCTGCTTATGTTGGCAGCCTGCTCACAACCCAAAAGCGCATACGACATCGCGGTGGAAAATGGATTTCAAGGATCCGAACAAGATTGGCTTGCATCCATAAAGGGGGATGAGGGCGAGTCTGCATATCGGTTGTATTGCGAGCTTTTTGGATACGAGGGCACCGAGGAGCAATGGCTGATCGACCTTCGCACCGGCGCGTTGATTTCCTTTAGAGTTACTTTTGACCTCAATGGCGGTCAAGCTCCCGACGGTTTTGTTTCTTCAATGACTGTTCGCGGCGGTTCTTTTCTGGATTTGAAGGTTCCTACCAAAGAGGGATATACTTTTCTTGGCTGGTACACAGGCGACGGTGACACCGATTTTGCAATGACGGCAATCACTGCCGTTCGTTCCGATCTGTCTCTCAAGGCAAAATGGCGTAGCAACGTTATGTCAGTTCGCTTTTTGGATAAGGACGGCAAGCTGCTAAAGCAAGAAACCGTACCCTATGGCGGTGCGGCTACCGCGCCCCAAGCTCCGGAGGTTGCGCAATTCTTGTTCAACAAATGGGATGTTGATTTTTCGGTTGTTACCGAGGATCTCATCGTTAAGGCTGTTTATTCTCCGCTCTACAAACTGTCTTTCAATACCGACGGCGGCACAATGATAGCAGATGCTACATACTGTGCCGAGGATATTCCCGTGGCACCCGTGAACCCTCGCAAGGAAGGTCTCGTTTTCAGAGGCTGGTATGCGGATAAGGAATTCACCGTTCCTTATGATTTTTCAACACCGTTGACGCAAAACACTACCATTTACGCATATTTTTCGGATTTGAAGCCCATCTCCAACGCAGAAGAATTAAAGGCGATTGGAGACAATTCCACGGGCAAATTCTACTTGACGAACGACATCGATCTTAGCGGTGAAATCTGGATTCCTTTGAACGGATTTGCGGGCGAATTCGATGGACAAGGATACAAAATTCACAATTTTATTATTTCCGAAACAAAAAGAGCAGGTTTCTTTACCACTAACAATGGTACAATTCAAAATTTGACGTTGGCTGATTTTGCATTCACAGTGTCCACTGTTGATACAAACATTACATTTGAAGCCGGTGCGCTTGTTGGTACAAATGATGGTACGATTGACAACTGTCACGTTAAGGATGCTGTGTTAACATATCATTGGTATAGATCCGGAGGAAATACGTATTGTTCGTTTGCCGGAGGTATCGTTGGTGACAATGAAGGCATAATTACAAATTGCACTGTTGAAGCAAAAGCGAGTTGTAAGTCTGAAACATATATACACCTTTCCGGGGGTAACTATACAGGAAGCGGACAACTGTTTTTCGGTGGAGTGGCAGGCAAAAACTCCGGCACTATTACTCGTGCCGTTTCTGCTTTGAATGTTGAGGGAGTCGTCACGGGAACGGGCAATGGTGGAAGCGGAGATTATGCGGCACCGTATTTAAACATTGGAGGATGCGTTTCAAATAATTGTGGCGAACTCTTGTTGTGTGAAAGTTATATAACATTGACTGTTTCTACAACGGTGAATAATAGTGTTGTGTTGCCAAGAGCTGATTTTGGTGGTTTTGTTTACACAAATTCCGGAACAATATCCGAATGTTCAGCAAAAGGCTCTCTTGATACCACAAATGCCTTGGTTTGGAATATATGCGCCGGTGGCTTTGCTGCAATAAATGAAAAGCAGATCGATAATTGCTATGCAGATGTTACCATCAAAACTGCAGGCGCAAAAACCACTGCCAACGACGAAAATCAGATAGGCGGTTTTGTGGGTTACAACGTAGGTACTATCAAATTCTCTTATACTACTGCAACTGTCAAAACCACAGTTCGGGGCTATATCGGCGGATTTTCAGGTAAAAACGTAAGTGGCGGTACGATTAGCAAATGCTTTGCAACAGGTGATATCACTTACGAGGAAACTTCCCTTGGTGTTGGCTTGTTTGTCGGTATCGCTGATGAAGGCAGCACCCTCTTCAAAAACTATTATAGCGCGGAAAGCAAAATTTTGCAAGGGGAGACCGACATAACCGTTGAAGATGCAAATGCAACGGCGGCAGATCGTGCAACCTTCCAAAGTCGTGGGTTCTTAGTCGACACACTCGGCTGGAACACCGAGGTTTGGGAAATCGTTGACGGTCAATATCCCATGCTTATCGAAAACAAATAATTCAATCAAATAACAAAAAGGCTGACGCAAATACCCAAAAGTACGGGCGTCAGCCTTCGTTTTTTAGTCCTCGATCTTGTCAAAGGTCTCGCGAGCGCGAAACAGCAGAGAAATGCACCAAACGCCGGCAAGACCTACAACGGTGTAGATGATGCGGCTAAGGAGCGAGGATTGTCCGCCGCAGATCCAGGCAACGATGTCAAATTGAAACAGACCGATGCTGCCCCAGTTGAGAGCACCAACGATGGTCAAAATCAGAGAAATGCGATCCAATATCATCATTTTGTCTCCTTTGCGTATTGCGGAATTTTGTCGGCACGGTTTGCGCGACAGCTTTTGAAATTCCGACTGCTTGTAGTATGTGCCAATTCAAAATTGTTATGCGCGGCAACGAAAAAAAGAAATTTTGCGTAAAAAAACGCACTTTTGTTGACAAATGAATGCAGGTGAGATATAATTAAAACGACGAATAAAACGTTGTTTAACATTTATTTTGATGTTTTCAACTTTCTGAGCGGATAGGGTTAGTGGCCCCTAGCCGCTTGCGATAGCAAAAGCGAGCATTATGCTCGCGTCATCTGTCCGCTGGTAAAGCAACAAATTCATTTTTGAAATATATGTGCGAAAGTTCTTGAGGGGGCGTGGGGGAAATTCTTGCAAGAAGATCCCCCACAAAAAAGAAAAGGAGGTGCACGAATGGTTATTACGAGAAACTCGCCAATTACCGTTTTGAGCGGTGTTGGCAAAACGAGAGCGGAATACTATGCCAAAATCGGCATTTTGACGCTGGGCGACCTTTTGTTGCACTATCCGAGAGCGTATGAAAACCGCGGAGACGTGGTGCTCCTTTGCGACGCGCGAGAGAATGGCAAGAGCTCGATGATACTCACGGTTGCGAGTGATGCAAAGGTCGTGCGCTTGCGCTCGCACAAATCCTTTTTAAAGTTCCGCGCGTTTGACGAGAGCGGTTCTTGCGAAATCACCTATTTCAATCAAGATTACCTCAAATCGCAGTTCCGTGTGGGCACGGTCTTTCGCTTTTTTGGCAAGGTCGAGCGCATCGGCAAGCGATACGTGATGTCCTCTCCCGTGGCAGAGCCTTGGGCGCCTTCGGCAGAATTGCCGTCCCTGTGCGCCGTTTATCGAATGACCGAGGGGCTTAGCCCAAAGCAGATTGCAAAGGACGTAGCGGCGGCAATCGAGCTGCTTGCGGCAAGCATCGAGGACCCGTTACCCGCAGACGTGGTGCAAAAACGCGGTCTTTGCACGCTTTCCTATGCTCTGCGCAATATCCATCAACCCCAAACACCCGAGGCGCTTATGATTGCGCGCCGCCGTTTGGTATACGATGAATTTTTCTGTTTCTCTCTCGGTGCGGCAATGTCGCAACGAAGAGAGAAGTCTATGAACGCCCCCGCGTGCCCCAATGGGGATGTTTCGCGCCTGCTTGCAACGCTCCCTTATGAGCTGACGGGTGCGCAAAAACGCACCGTTGGTGAGATTGCGCGCGATATGGCAACCAACACCCCTATGGGCAGAATCGTGGTTGGTGACGTTGGATGCGGTAAGACGGTTTGCGCCGCCGCCGCAATGCTGATAGCCGTTCAGAACGGCAGACAAGCAGCACTGATGGCACCCACCGAAATTTTGGCGCGCCAACACTATGCCGACCTCGCTCCTGTATTCGAAGGAATGGGCATCTCCTGCGCGCTCCTTGTGGGCGCGACCACCGCGGCACAAAAGAAGCGCATCAAAGCGGCACTCTCAAGCGAGGATGAGACCGCGAGATTGCAGGTCGTCATCGGCACGCACGCGCTTCTTTCCGACGGTGTGGAATTTGCCGCTCCCGGATTGGTCGTCACCGACGAACAGCACCGCTTTGGTGCACGTCAGCGCGCACGTCTTGCCGAAAAGAATACAAACGCACACCTTTTGGTTATGAGTGCTACCCCCATTCCGCGCTCACTCGCGCTTGTTTTGTATGGGGAGTTGGATATTTCCCGCATTGACGAAATGCCCGCGGGCAGACAAAGAGTGGATACTTTCGTAGTAGACGAAACCTACCGTCCGCGACTCAATGCGTTCATTCAAAAGCAGGTTGACGAGGGCGGACAGGTTTACGTCGTTTGCCCCGCAGTCGAAGAACAGGAAAAAGAGCCCGAAGAGGTTACGCTCTCCGACCTTGACGAGATATTCCTCGCGTGCGAGGAAAAGCCGCCACTCAAAGCGGCGGTCACCTTTGCCGAGGAGCTTCAAAAGGCACTTCCCGAGGTGCGTGTCGCGTTTTTGCACGGACGGATGAAGAGCCGCGAAAAGGATGCCGTTATGCAAGAGTTTGCCGAGGGCAACATCGACGTGCTTGTTTCCACAACCGTTATTGAGGTTGGCGTCAACGTACCCAATGCCGCCTTGATGATTGTTGAGAATGCCGAGCGGTTCGGTCTTTCACAGTTGCATCAGCTCCGCGGACGTGTTGGACGCGGCGTGAGAAAATCGCACTGTGTCCTTGTAATGGGCGGTGACGGAGCAGTCTCGCGCACCTCGCGCGAACGTCTTGAGGTCATGCGCACCACCTACGATGGCTACCGCATTGCCGAGCAGGATTTGGCACAGCGCGGCCCCGGTGACTTCCTAGCCACCGCCGAGGGTGGAATGGTACGGCAGAGTGGCGGACTTTCCTTCCGACTTGCCGATGCCGGCGAGGACATTTCCGTTCTTACCGAAGCCGCCGCCGATGCGCGCGAAATTCTTTCGAAAGATACAGACCTATCCCAAAATCCGCTTCTGTGCGAGCACATCAAGGGGCTCTTCAGCATTGAGGCGGGGCTTATCAGTTAACTTTGATTTTGCATACCGTATAGCGACTTTTTTATGATTTTTATCCCTTTTGTGGGAGAAAGGATAACAGAATGCCCGAATTCAACTACCATCAATCGCCCAAATATTTGCACATCGGTTGCGAGAGACCGCGTGCATATTTCATTCCTTATCAAAACGAGGCGGCAGCAAACACAACCAACCGCGCAAGCTCGGAGTATTTCTATTCTCTTTGCGGCGAGTGGAGCTTCCGCTATTACGATGCACTCTATAAGGTGCCTGATTTCCTCGCGCCCGAATGGAAATTCGGTGAGGGTGACCGTCTGCCCGTGCCTATGAGCTGGCAGTATGCGCTCGACCGCGGCTACGATACGCCTCACTATATCAACGTCAATTATCCCATTCCCGTTGACCCGCCATACGTGCCTGTCGATAACCCCTGCGGTCTTTACGAGCGCACGCTTGAGGTGGACGGCGACGTTTTGGCAAGCAAGAAAATGTATATGGTGTTTGAGGGGGTTGATTCCTGCTTCTATCTCTACATCAACGGCAAATTTGCGGCATATAGCCAGGTTTCGCACATGACCACCGAGGTCGCCGTTAACGATTTCCTCGTTGCAGGAAAGAACACCGTTCAAATCCTCGTGCTCAAATGGTGCGACGGCACCTATCTTGAGGACCAAGACAAAATTCGTTCCTCGGGTCTTATTCGCGAGGTCTATCTGCTTGCGCGCGATGCCGTGCATATCGAAGATATTTACGCACGTTCCGAATTAAATGACGATTTTAGCCGCGCAATGATTACAACCGAGCTGACCCTTTCGGGCAAGGCAGACGTCTCTTGCCGTTTGGTTTCTCCTACGGGAGAAGAGATTGCATCGGGCGCAAAGACGGTTGACGGAACGGCGAATTTCTCTATTCAAATAGTAAATCCGCTTCTTTGGAGCGATGAAGAGCCCAATCTTTACGTGCTCTATCTGCAATGTGGCAATGAGGTTATCCGTCAGGAAATCGGTCTGCGCCGCTTTGAAATTAAAGGAAAAGTGCTTTACGTCAACGGCAAAAAGGTCAAAGGCAAGGGTGTCAACCGACACGACAGCCACCCGCAGCTCGGCAGTGCTACTCCCGTGGAGCATATGCTGCGCGACCTTTACATCCTCAAGGCGCACAACGTCAATATGATTCGTACGAGTCACTATCCCAACGACCCTCGCTTCCTCGAGCTTTGCGACCGCCTCGGCTTCTTTGTTTGCGACGAGGCAGACCTCGAAACACACGGCTTTTGTATGATGGGCAAGTGGGATGCTCTGACCGACAACGACGAATGGCGCGACGCTTACCTCGACCGCGCCGAACGCATGATGGAACGCGACAAGAATCACGCCTGCGTGCTCTTCTGGTCGGTTGGCAACGAGAGCGGCATTGGCAAAAACCACGTGGCAATGGCAGATTATTTCCACCGCCGTATGCCCGGATGCTTTGTGCACAGCGAGGACCTCTCCCGCCGTATGATGGACGTCTACAAAAAAGCCTCTCACGAGGAGCGCAAAAAGATGCGCATTACGGCAGATTACGTCGATATTGATAGCCGTATGTATCCTTCCCTGTGGGAGATGAAGCATTATTATTTTGAAAATCCCCAAATGGAGAAGCCCTTCTTCCTTTGCGAATATTCCCACGCCATGGGCAACGGCCCCGGAGACCTTGAGGACTATTGGCAGCTGATGAATGCGACCGACTCTTACTTTGGTGGCTGCGTTTGGGAGATGCTTGACCACTCCGTGGATATCGGCAAGCCCGGTGAGCCCAAGTATATTTACGGTGGTGACAAGGGCAACTATCCGCACGACGGCAACTTCTGTGTTGACGGTCTGCTTTATCCCGACCGCCGTCCACACACGGGTATGCTCGAGCTCAAGCAAGTGATGCGCCCCTGCCGTGCCGAGAAATTCGATGCGGAAAAGGGAAGCGTCACTCTGCAAAGCTTCCGTTATTTCAAGAACCTTTCCGACCTCGACCTTGTTTGGAGCATCGAGCGCAACGGCCGCATCATTCGCCAAGGACGCATCACAGGGCTGAATATCGCGCCTCGCCGCCGTCGCACCTACAACCTCGACCTCGGTGACCTTTCCACGCTTGACGGCTTCTGCTATCTCAACCTTTCCTATCGCCAAAATAGCGCAACACCTTGGGCAGAGATGGGCTATGAGGTAGGCTTTGAGCAATTTGAAATTGATACACCTGCCGCTCCCGTCATCGAAAAAGCCATTGCCCCCACAACCTTTGCAGTCAGTGAATGCGCTGCCGAAATTGTTGTCACCGATGGCGAAAACGTTTACACGGTCGACCGTCCGCACGGACTTGTCAAGTCCATTGTCGGTCGCGGCAAAGAGATGCTCACCGCATCCATTACGCCCACCATTTGGCGTGCGCCTACCGACAACGACCGCAACATCAAGCATCAATGGGTCAACCAATATTACAACAATATGCGCCTGCATTGCCGCGATTGCGAAGTGGCAGAGAACACCGAAAACCGTATTACAGTAGCAACCACGCTCGTAATGGGCGCGCCCGCGCGCGAGCCGTTCATCTTTATGGACGTCAAGTATATCTTTGAGCGCGGCGAGGGTGTCAAGGTCGATATGGACGTTCGCGTTACCAAAGAGAACGCCTTTCTGCCTCGCTTTGGTGTCAAATTCAAAATGCCTGCAGGCTGTGAGCAGCTTGCATACTTCGGCAGAGGACCCGTTGAGTCGTATATCGATAAGAAGCAAGCCTCTCGCGTGGGACTTTACAAGACCACCGTTACCGAGCATTTTGAGCATTACGTCCGTCCGCAAGAGAATATGGCACACATCCAGACACGTTGGATGCAAGTCTCCACCGCCGCAGGTCAAGGACTCCTTGCAACCAACACCGACGAGACCAAGGACTTTAGCTTCAACTGCTCGCATTTCACCGCGCGTCAGCTCACCGCAACAGAACACGATTACGAGCTCACGCCTCTTGACGAAACAGTTGTTCACATCGATTACCGCCACAGCGGTATCGGTTCTAACTCCTGCGGCCCAGAGCTCCTTCCCAAGTGGCGCCTGAACGATGGAGCCTTCCGCTTCTCCTTCCGCCTCTTGCCTGTGTTGACCAATAATGACTGTCCTTTTGAGAAGATAAGTAAATAAGAGAATTGTGGGGGAACCTTTTTCACGAGAAAAAGCGTTCCCCCACACCCCTTCCAAAAAGCGCTCTAACACAAATTATAAAAGGAAATCTCAAACACACAGATAGACAGTCGGCGCAAGCCTACGCTTGCTTTTGCTATCGCTATTTTGTAGGGGCCACCGAGACCCTACAAAATAAGAGAGTTGTTTTACCTCGATGCCCCGCAAAAACAAACGCACATCGCAAACAAAAACGGGCGACCATCGGTCGCCCGTTTTGTTATATTATGTTTCAGCTTCGTTTTGTGCGGGAACGGCTTGGGGTTGGCGTTTTTGGATATGCTCCAACACAAGTAAACTGATAACGTCCGCGCAAAAGAAGAATTGGCAAACAAGTGCTATTAGGGAAAGCTTTTTATTGATTTTGATGTTTTTTACCAACGCAAACACCGAAACGGTACTGCTGATAAACAACGTCAAGCAGTCAAAAAAGATGGCTGCAAGAATTAGAGGAAACGTGAAAAAGAACATCAGCGATGCCGCGGCACCAAACAAGAAAACGATGATGTATGACGGAATGTGCAAAAGCTTTACAAGCAAAGCCATTCTAACAAGCTCATACGGGTCGGCGTTTTTGGCTGAAATACAAAAAGCAATGTTGCAAGCGAGGGGTAAGAGCAAAAACAAACCGACATAAACAAAAAGAGCGTAATCACCAAATCCTAAAGAAAGCACAAGCCCTACAACAAGAGCGTAAGGGAAAGCCATAGCCGGCACCAACAACCATTTTTTCATTTCAAATTTTCCTTTTATTCTTATCAACTTTCTTAACGGGCAGGGTCTTGGTGGCGCCTGACCGTTCGCGGCAGCAAAAGCGCGTTTTACAACGCGCGCCGATTGTCTATCCGCACACTAACAACTTTATTTGGTTATTTTTTGTGCGAAAGTTCTTGAGGGGGTTTGGGGGAACTTCTTCCAAGAAGTTCCCCCAAAAAAACGCGTCCTTTATAAAAGTGAACTATCAATATCAAAGGTATCGCTCTTGTGCGCTACGCGCACGGCGTGGGAGTGGCTGTAAACGTTATGTAAGAGTCCCATCATCATAAAGACGGCAAGCATTGAGGAGCCGCCGCAGGAGAGGAAGGGGAGGGTGATGCCGATAACGGGCAAGAGCCCGAGGCACATTCCGAGGTTGAGTAGAATCTGTACGGCGAGCACGCTGCCGATGCCGACGCAAATGAGTCCGCCGTAGTCGGAGTGGCTTGCGAAGCGCGCGAGCATAAAGATGCGAACAACCATCACGATGAGGATGGCGACCACCAAAAATCCGCCAAGGAAGCCGAATTTTTCACAAACGGTAGCAAAAATAAAGTCGGTATGCGAAGCGGCAAGAATTTCATAGTGCTCTCCGCCGAGCACGCCCTTGCCTACAAGTCCGCCTGCGGCGATGGCTTGTTTGCTGAGTAGCGGTTGCCAGCTGTATTTTGAGTCGGGGTAGGCATCGGGGTTAAAGCCTACGATAATGCGCTGCTGCTGATAGGTAGCGAGCATATCCCAAAGGAAAGGGGAGAGGAGCACCACGACCACCGCAAGCCCCGCAAAATAGAGGGGGTGGAGACCTGCGCAAAAGAGCATCAGGGCAATCATTGCAAGGTAAACGAGCGCGACTCCCAAGTCGCCCGAGGCGAGAATGGGTCCTACAACAATCAGAGCGTGTCCTGCCAAAAGAAGCACGTTGAGAGGTTTGTTGATTTCGCGGCGAACCGCGAACAGGTGACGCGAAAACGTGCAAATAAAGGTGAATTTTACAAACTCCGAGGGCTGAATCATCAGTCCGGTTCCGGGAATTTTGAGCCAGCTTTTGTTCGAGGTTTCCATATTTTCGCCCGAGCTACCGAGCGCGAGTGTTAAAACCAAGAGTGCCACCGAGCCGATGAGCATATAAAGCCATAATTTATCAACAATGGTGCGAAAATCGAAGAACGCTACGGCAACGGTGACGAATAAGCCGAGAACAAAAATGAACACCTGCATACGCAATTTCGACATACCAAAGTTGTCGACCGCACCCCAAACGGTAACGATGCTGATGATGGAGAGAAGCGTGGCGCACGCAAACAAAATGGGGTCAATATTCAAAACGGCTTCTTTGAGCACAGCCTTGATTTTGTTCCAGTTGATAGCCATAGTCTCTCCTTTCCGCGCGAGCGCATAATTTTCTATTTTCATTATACTCTAATTTTATGTTGCTGTCAAGCCGTTTTGCAAAACGGAGCGGTAAAGTCTCCCATAAACCGACAAAAAATTAACAAATAATGCTAAAAATTTTGCATAACGTCTTGATTTTTTGCGAATAATATATTACAATATAGGTAATTGTGATTTTTTACTTTTTCGGTTCCCGCGTGAGCGGGAGGAAAGGATACCTTATGGCATTTAAGAAGATTGGCGTTCTTACATCGGGCGGCGACGCTCCCGGTATGAACGCGTGTGTAAAAGCAGTTTTTAACCGTGCAACCGAAATGGGCATTGAGGTTGTGGGCATTATGGGCGGTTATGCAGGTCTCATCAACGGCGAAATCGTTCCCATGACACGTCAAATGCTCAACAACGCTATGACTGTTGGCGGCACCCGTCTGTATTCCAGCCGTTTTCCTGAGTTCAAGCAACACGAGGTAAGACTCCAAGCGGTTGAAACCTGCAAGAGAGAGGGCATTGATGCGCTCATCTGTATCGGTGGCGACGGAACCTTCCGCGGCGCAACCGAAATGAGCAAGCTCGGCATTCCTTCTATCGGTATTCCCGGTACCATTGATAACGATATTACCGCAACCGACTATACCATCGGTTTGGATACTTCCACAAACACCACTCTGCGTATGATCGACAACCTCAAGGACACCTGCGAATCTCACGCACGTCTCAACGTTGTCGAGGTTATGGGCCGCGACTGTGGACAAATCGCACTCTATGCGGCAATCGCAAGTGCGGCAGTTGCAGTAGCCATTCCCGAGGTTCCTTTCGATGAGGAAGCTGCCATCAAGAAGATTGCTCACTTGCGTGATATGGGCAAGAGAGGTATGATTGTTGTTGTTTCCGAAGGCGTTATGAACCCCGACGGCACACGTTTTGCGGAAGGTTTTGCAAAGAAAATCGAAGCCGAGACCGGTGTCGAAACCAAATTCGCGCGCTTCTCTCACGTTGTTCGCGGCGGCAGACCTACTATGCGTGACCGTGCAACAGCGGCGCATATGGCGGTCAAAGCGGTTGAACTGTTGGCAGAGGGCAAGGGCAACGTCGTTATGTGCGAGCTCGACGGTTTTGTTCGTCCTGTTGATATTCATTTTGCATTGATTGCAGACCGTATGTATAAAAACAAGCTCGAAGAGGGCGACCTCGACGGCTTTAGTGCAGAACAGCTTGAAGGTATGAAGCTGCTTTGCCAAAAGCGCCGCGAGGAGATTGAAAATCTCTACAAGGTTGCCGGACACGTCGGCTTTAGATAATCTCGGGCTTTCGAAATTTGCGCAGAACAAAAGCCACACACAAAAGGTAATTCGAATTTATTTGAGATTTTAAACACACAATAAAAGGTTGAAACCCGTCGAAAAAACCGACGGGTTTCTTCATTTTTATGTGTGGCTTTTTAGCCGCACTCGACCTCTCTGCCGTACCTTTGTACGGCGACGATAGGTCGATTGCATCTTCTGCATCAAATTTCGTGCGCCCGAGGGCTTCTCCATTTGCGCAGAACAAAAGCCACACCCGACAGGCAACTTGGATTCAGTTAAAATTTTAAACACACAATAAAAGGTTGAAACCCGTCGAAAAAACCGACGGGTTTCTTCGTTTTTATGTGTGGCTTTTTAGCCGCACTAGACCTCTCTGCCGTACTTTTGTACGGCGACGATAGGTCGATTGCATCTTCTGCATCAAATTTCGTGCGCCCGAGGGCTTCTCCATTCGCGCAGAATAAAAGCTATATAACAAAAACAGCGAATGAGCATTTCTCATTCGCTATTTTGATTTATGCAAATATATTTAGTAAGTAAATGGGTACCAAGAAGAAGAGAACCGACAGCGCAAGCGTTGCAAAGGGCAAAAATTGTACGAGAAATGCGCGAATGTATCGTTCTTTTCTCCACCCTAAAATCGAGAAAACGATTCCCAAAATGCAAAAGATGGGAGTCAGGGCAATTAGACCGCAGCCCAGAGTCCAACAGATTTGAATAGGAGAATTGGGGTCCCAACCAATACCCGTCATATAAAAGAGTGCCGCAAGAGATAGCATCCAAGAGGTGGAAATATAAAAATAGGATAAAAGGATATTACTGATAATGCAAATTGTCTTTCTCATATTTTGAACACCTCGCTTTCGTTTACAGTATAGCACAAAATGGAATTGCTGTCAATACGCAAAAAACGCAAAAAGGCACCACGTGGGTGCCTTTTCTATCATTTAAAACATCAAAGCAAGCATACCGAGTGCCGCCAAAAGAGCGGGAATGGCAATAGCGATGCCGATTTTGAGAAAGTCGAAATATCCGAATTTGAGGTTGTGCTTTTTGAGGATAGAGCTCCACATAATGCCCGCGAGGGCGCCGATGGGGGAAAGACACGCGCCAAGGTTCGAGCCAACAACGGTGGCATATACGGCGGCTTTTCCCGCACCGCCCGAAAGAATGGCGGAATACAACACGCTCATAGGAATGTTGTTGATGAGGTTTGCCGCAAAAAAGGACGTCACGCCATAACTCCAAATGGGAGCGGACGTATCGAGCAGGTGATAAAGCGCATCGGTCACGCCGTTTTCGTGGAGAGACTCCACAACCACAAACATCGAGAGGATAAAGGGGATAAGCTCCCACGGTGCACGTCTCAGGCTCGCCACCGTATGAACGGGGGCTTCTTTGCGAACAAGAGAGATAATGACAGTAAAGGTCAAAAGGCTGATTGCCGAAACGAAAGCCACGAGCCACATCTGCAAGCCGATGTAAGAGCCGACCGCCAAGAGGACAGTGCACACCGCGAGGTGGATGATGCCAACAAGCAAAGACAGATGGTCGTCAATTTTGACCTCTTCGGGCTGTGCCTCAATGGGCTTTGAGAGCTTTTTGTGAAAAGCGAGATGCAAGCAGAAGAATGCAACCGTTCCCGAAATGAGGGTGGGGAAGAGCATCGTTACCAAATAGGAGACAAAATCGCCGCCAGCGGCGGTCACCAAATAAATGTTGGTGGGGTTGCCGATGATGAGTGCCATGCTCCAGGTGTTGGCGGCAACAAACTCCGCAGCAAGGTAGGGAATCGGGTTGACGTTCGCGCTTTTTGCAAAATAACAAATGAACGGTGTGAAAGAAAGAATAATAATATCATTCGAGGTAAACACCGTTAAAATCGACACCGTTATGTAAAGAATGAAGAACAAGCGCGTTTGACTGCATCCCGCGCGCTTGAGAGTCGCGCTTGCCAAATAGCGAAAGAAGCCGAGCTCATCCAAGTAGATGGAAAGCAAGGTCATCGAAATAAAGAGCACCAAAATTTTGAGGGGATTGATTGCCGTATCTGCCAAGAGCGCGGAAATTACGCGCGGGAGTTCGACCGCGCCCGTGAGGAGCAAGAGAATTGCCCCCGCAAGGGTGACCACCCAATAGGAGCTCATTGAAACGCGCCCAATATTGATTTTTGGATAAAAGAGCACCGCCAAAATCATAGCAAGACATGTTGCGGTACTGATGATGATAGAAAGAGCCATAATACGCCTCACAAAGCCGAAAAAATGGTGCGACCGAAGCGTTCTTCGCGCGCACCCACAAATTTTATCACAAGTGTCGATGTTTGTCAACTATGTTGACAATATTTTTTGCTCTTTTTTCAGGATATGCAAAAAACGAGAAAAGGCACCCGAATGGGTGCCTTTTGCGTATTATTTTTGGGTTGCGGTAATGATTTTTGATTTGCTTCCGTAACGAATTTCAATTTCAATCGGTTTTTCGCAAATTGCGGTGACTGTGGGTTCTTCGTCGGCGGACGTTCTTTCTTTGCAGAGCAAATCTACCGAAAGATTGCCAAGGGGGTAATTCTTCACGCCGTGCTCTTCGAGCAGACGAACATCCCAAACAATTTTTTCTTCCCTTGCGTTCGGGCGAATGCCGAATACGTATTCGAAAAGAATGCTGATGGGGAAGAGTCCCGACCATCCCACAAAATTCGGTTTTGCGGGCGCGCCCTTCGAGGGCTGTTCGGGCATGTAGTTTTCGTAGATGGTTCCGTCGTTTTGGAACACCGTTACCACGTTTTCCAGGCAATTTCGCGCAATATCGTAGGCGAGCGCGTGGTAGCCGTTCTTTTCAAGTCCCTTGAGCACCATATAGTTGGTGGGTGCCCAAACGCTGCCCTTCCAATATCTGCCCTGCGGACTGTAATCGGGGGTGTCTGCCGAAAGAGAGGGAACACGGCAGGGGCGTTTGAACTCATTTTCGTTATCGAGGTGTGCCACAAAGCGTTCAAGACGCTCGGGCGGAATGATGTCCGCAAGCAGCGCCCAATACGAGCCAACCGACTTTACCTTGTTGAGCTCTCCGTTCTTCCAAAGGTCGTAGTAGAAGGCATCGTCCTCGTGCCAGAGCTTGTCATTGATAACAGAGGTCAAATTTGCGACCTCTTCTTTGAGAACGGCAATGTTTTCGTCATCGGAACGACCGATGATGTCTGCAATTTGAATGAGAATTTTTGCCGAGAGAACCTGCTGAATGCAAGCATCTACCCAAACCATGTGACCGTGCGAGAACGCAACGTTGTAGCTTGATTCAAAGCGGGGCATATTGTCCATTCCGCAGCCCCAACCCGTCGACCAATAGGTGCCGTCGCGCCAGGTGCGGTACTCTTTCAGCCACAGATGGTATGCAAGAAGCGGGTCAAAAATCTGCTTAAGACGTTCTACGTCACCTGTTTGGGAGTAGTATTCCCACTCCGACCAACCGAGAATGTTGGGGCCTGTGGAGGAGGGGTCGTGTCTTGAAAAATGCTCGCTTGCGCGATATTCGCAAAGCTCGCGGCAAATAAAGCCGTCCTTGTGTTGGTGCGAGTAGAAGTTGTCGAGCGTTTTTTGAAAATTGAAGGCACGTGCGCCGTATTTGCCAAACATCACGATAAATGAAGAATCCCACATAAAGAGGTATCCGTTAAACGCGGTGTCGATAAAATTCGAGACAAAATGGAACTCACCGTTGGCGGATTTGAGATTGCCAAATGCCGTGCGCCACGCATAGTCATAGCAGGCAAGCACGTCATCGCGGCCGCGCCAAATGGGGGCGGGGAGCAAATGTGCGATTTCTTCATATTTGGGTAGAGCCTTCTCTTCGGGAGGCATCGAGAGGAACACGTTGTTCTTGACAATCGGCGACGCCTCATAGGTCATATCTTGGTTCATTTGAAAACTTGGCATAATGGTACCTCTCTTACAGTAATTCTTCTAACATACGCCCTCTATCGCACAGAAATCGTTTTGTGATTTGATAACTGAGCGTATCCTCGTACTTGCAAGGCGAAATTTTTTCCTCGTCAAACGAAAGAATTTCGGCATTTGGGCAGCCCAATAAAATAGGCGAATGCGTAACAATAATGAATTGCGCGCCTTTTTGTGACATATCGTGAATATGCTTCAACAAAGCGAGCTGTCGAGCCGGAGATAATGCGGCCTCGGGCTCATCCATCAAATAAAGACCGGGCTTATCATATGCCAAAAAGCGAAGATTTCCTTCGCCGTGCGAGTTGGAATGATAGTCATCCCCCATATAATTTTGCATAGATGCCGTGGCGACGTTATAGAATGTCTCGGCTCTGAAAAAATAGCCGAATTTGGGGCGTTGCCAACCCTTAACCAAAGTAATGGAATCGCTCAACGGGGATATATCATTGTATGTGCTAAAATTGTAATTTCGCGTGCCACCCTCTGCATTGTAACCGAATTCAACGGCGATTGCCTCAAGCAAGGTGGATTTACCGCTTCCGTTTTCGCCAACAAAAAAGGTAATGGGGGCATGAAACGTTACCTCGGATACGCTTTTGAGAGCGGATATTTTATGAACGTAAGAGCTTTGCGGCACAGAATTCCAATCGATTTTCAATCCCTGCAAATAAAGAGAGTTCATCAACGTCACCTCGCTTTCTAACTGTATTATACCATAAAAGTGGTCAGTTGTAAAGAGAAAAATTATGACGGGCCGCCGAAAAAAGTCGAACGAAAAGCGCAAAAAGAAGAAAAGATTTTTAAAAAAGGGGTTGACAAAGAGCATAGTGTGTGCTATAATAAGCAATGCGAACCGAAAGGACGCAAGTCTCTTGGTGTTACCTGCCGGTGTGGCGGAACAGGCAGACGCCCGGGACTTAAAATCCCGTGATGCGAGAGCATCGTACCGGTTCGATCCCGGTCACCGGCACCAAGGGACCAAATAAATATCGCGGAGTAGAGCAGCCTGGTAGCTCGTCGGGCTCATAACCCGGAGCTCATGTGGTACAAATCCCATCTCCGCAACCAACAAAAAACGCGCTTTTGTCTACTGACTAAGGTGCGTTTTTTGAATGATGTTTGCCTGCGGCAAATGATGTTGGCTGCGCCAATGATGTCGGCTTTGCCTAATGATGTGTGCCTGACGGCACATGATAGCAAACATCGCATCATTGCGGAACGCAGTGGAGCAACATCATTTTGAGCGAAGCGAAAAACATCATATCGCCGCAAGGCGATGCATCATTTGACAAACAACCGATTTTATGATATAATAACGGAAAGGGAGGTGCAACTATGAAAGAAAATAAACTTGTTGAACTTTCAATGGACTTTTCCGTTGATATTATAAATCTTGTGAAATTCTTAAAATCAAACCACGAAACGATTATTTCTAATCAAATCGGCAGAAGCGGCACCTCAATCGGTGCAAATATTCATGAAGCGCAGTACGCACAAGGAACAAAGGATTTTATATCAAAATTTGAAATTGCGCTGAAAGAAGCAAGTGAAACGGGCTATTGGCTTGAATTGCTTTTTCGCACAAAATATATTGATGAGCAAACCTTTAAAGCTTTGTCGTCTAAGTGCACATCTCTCCGCGTGATGCTGATAGCATCCTGCAAAACCGTTAAGGAGAATAGCAATGACAAAAAGTAAACTCTTTTTTAACAAACGATGGGCTTTTTGGATTGTAATTTTTTCTTTTCTCCTCTTATTTGGAATATGGACTTTTGATGAAGAAACGATTGCTTCGATAGGTGTTATTGCCGTTGCCTCTCTTTTGTTGCTTGGCTACGTTTTGCTTTTTCCGAATAGTTATAGGCTTGATGAAAAAGGAATCATCGTCTATTATGGATTTGGTATAAAAGTCTCTGCGAAGTGGAACGAATTGCATACGATCGAAGACCATTATTGCAAAGCATTTCTTTGGATGAGAGAATACCATATCGGTTATTTTAAACAAACACTTCCTTTGTGGGAAAAAGCGTGTATACCAAAAAATAAGAAAACAACCGCTTTAATAAAAAAATATTACAAAGGAACAATTGATAAGTACGGCTGATGTCGGTGTACTTTTGGTCGTTCTTACCTAACTTTACGCACCTTTTGGTCGCTCTTAGGCAAAACGAAGGCACCCAGCAGGGTGCCTTTTCGTTTTGGTTGTAAAGAATCGGTTTGCGTCGCATGGTCGCAGGGTTATGAGCTCGAAGGGCGAATAACGCGGAGGTAGTGAGAAAAACGCAAAGCGTTTTGCGAACGGCCGAGCGGCAATGAATGGCAGTCCGGTGGGCTGTCAGAACCGCGAGGAGGACCGCAGCCAAATTCTCCGCAGAGAATTTGGCAAGACCATGTGGTGGGGATTCCATCTCCGCAGCCAATGCAAAGGCATCCAAGCGGTGCCTTTTTCTTATCCCTTTTGCCAAAAAGTCTCTTCCTTTTTATTGCACTTTTACCAAAAAACAAAGCAGTATGTGAAAATCCACCAAAAAACATTGACGGGGTGCAAAAAATATGGTATACTTTGGTCAAGGGTTTATAAATACAATGTATTTATAAGTCGAAACCCCCATGGAGGTATTTTATGAAAGTCGGTCAGATCGTACAAATTGTCATTATTGCAATTCTGATCACAGCGCTGGTTATCGGCAACGTCATCGTGTTTGAGCCCCAAATGGCATCTAACATTACGGGTCTTCAGGCACTCTTTGAGGAAGTTTTGAACTTCCATCCGTTTGCCGTTGACAGCAACACGATTAACGAGGCAAGAAAAGGAGGCCAGGAGCTTTCCGAACAGATTATCAAAGAGGGAAGCGTTCTGGTAAAGAACAACGGTGTTCTGCCCCTGAGTCTTAACGAGGTTTCCGAGGTTAACGTGTTTGGCCACGCAGCCATCGACTGGGTATACGGCGGTTCCGGTTCCGGTCAGGTTTTGCCCGAGAACAACAACCCCGCCGAGAACATTGACTTTTTGAAGGCTTTGGATGCGTACGGTGTTACCTATAACACAAGCCTTATCACCATGTATCGCAAATTTGCAGCACCCTTTGGTGATATCGGTTCTATCAACACCAATTTTGATGCATTCTACCGACTTGCTGAGCCCAGCATCAACGACACCAACTATTACAGCACCGCGCTTTTGAATGAAGCAAAGAGCTTTTCCAACACGGCGTTTGTTGTAATCGGTCGCCACGCGGGCGAGACCGAGGACCCGACAAGAGTTCAGTACAAGGTCAACACAAATCCCGCAATCGACACGAGCCGTCACTATCTCGAGATCTCTACCGAGGAAGAGGCAATGCTCAAGTACGTTGGCGAAAATTATGAGAACGTTATCGTTATCATCAACTCCACCAACACGATGGAGCTTGATTTTGTAGATACCATTCCCGGTATCGATGCCTGTCTCGTGGTTGGAGCTACGGGCACACGTGCCGCAAAGGCGATCCCCTCCATTCTCTACGGTGAGGTTTCTCCTTCCGGTCGTTTTACCGACACCTACGCTTACGACATGGCAAGCAACATCAACTTCAAGCGCACAAGCGCAAAGGGCATCGGTCACTACACGGGTGCTTCCGATATGTACCCCACGGGTGCCGGTAGCAACGCGGGTGGAACAAGCCGATCTGCTCCCGCATTTATCGATTACATCGAGGGCGTTTACCTTGGCTACAAGTGGTATGAGACTGCTGACGTTGAGGGTATTTGGGATAATTACAAGAGAGAAATTCTTGACGAAAACGACAACAAGATCACCGTAAACGGTTACGAAAGCGTTGTTCAGTATCCCTTCGGCTTTGGTCTTTCCTATACGACCTTTGATTGGACGGTAGAGTCTCTTTCGATTCCCGAAGGTTCCGAAATCAATCGCGAGAGCGAAATCACCATCACGCTTTCTGTTTCCAACACGGGAACCGTTGCGGGACAGGACGTAGTAGAGGTTTATCTCACTCCCGAATACAAGGAAGGCGGCATTGAAAAGGCACACGTTAATTTGGTTGCCTTCGCAAAAACAAGTGTTATCAACCCCGGCGAAAAGCAAACCATCACTATTGCGGTTGACGTTGAAGATCTCGCTTGCTACGATGCATACGACCTCAACCACAACGGCAACAAGGGCTACGAGCTCGATGCCGGCTCTTATCAGCTCAAGTTGATGACCGACTCTCACAACGTCAAGACCGTTGACTTTACAGGCGGTGCGTCCGACGTTTCCGGTGTTATTACGTACAACGTATCCACAACAATCAATTTCCTGATTGACAACGTAACAGGCAACCCCGTAACCAACAAATTTACAGGCGAGGATGCTATTGACGGCGTTAGCCTCGACGGCAGCGATAGCGGTCAGGATATCGGCTTTATCAGCCGCGCAGCATTCCCCGATCCTTACGAAATTTCGGACGTTGCAAACAGAGCAATGGCGGATAACGTAAAGGAATTCAACCAATACGACAAGAACCAAGCAAATGCTTGGGACAATGCCGTAACCGATATCTTCGGTCACCCTGTCAACAACGAGTCTGTCGCTTGGGGTCAGAGTGCAGGCCGTGTAGAATACGACGGTGTTGTATATAACAAGAGCGGCAACGCATTGGTTTATGCCAACGGTAAGCCTACCGAGCTCGGCTTGCTTCTCGGTTCGGATTACAATCATCCTCTTTGGGATGTGATTTTGAGTCAAATTACCCTGAAAGAAGCCGTAGACCTTATCCACGCGGGTAACTTCGGTAACGCGGCAATTCCTTCTGTCGGTAAGCCCAAGCTCACCGACCACGACGGACCTTCTCAGGTGCGTTCTTTCAACGCAGGTGCACAACGCGGCACCGGCTTCCCCTGCACAACCGTTCTCGGTCAAACCTGGAACAAGTCTTTGGCTTACAGCTTTGGTATCAACTACGGTAAAGAAATGGGCGTTCAAGGTATCGCAATGGACGGTACCTACGGCTTTGGTGCAAACCTGCACCGCAGTGCTTGGGGCGGTCGTAACTACGAGTATTTCTCCGAGGACGGCTTCCTTGCAGGCACTATGCTTGCCGAGCAGGTTCGCGGTCTTACCAACACGGGTAAGTATTGCTACCTCAAGCACCTCGTTCTTTATGAAACCGAGCACGAGCGCGATTCGATGTACACCTGGTGCACCGAGCAGGCTCTGCGTGAAATTTACCTCAAGCCCTTCAAAAAGGCTATTCAGGATGGCGGATGCGTAGGCATTATGTCCTCCTACAACCGTATTGGCAACGTTTGGACGGGCGGTAGTGAAGCCCTCATTCAAGGCGTTATCCGCGATGAGCTCGGCTTCTGCGGCACGGTCGTTACCGACTACGTTGACTCCTGGTCTCGCGAATTTATGTCCATTGAGGATGCCGTTCGCGCAGGCGGCGATATCAACCTCGGTATGAGAACCAACGCACTTGACACCGGTTTTGATGCCACCAACCGTATTCAAAACCAAGCAAAAGAGGTTTGCCACCACGTTTTGTATATGTTCCTGAGTCCCCTTTACGCAAACCATGAATATAACGAGAATGATGACGTAGAGCAAATCACCGTAGGCGCGGTTATCGAGTCTTGGCAGTGGTGGAGACTCGCGGTCATCGACCTCGATATTATCGTAGGCGTAGGCTGTGCTTACTGGTTATACTTCATCCTCCGCAAAGTAGTAATAACCCGTAAAAAGAGAAGAGAAGAAGACGAAAAAAATCTCCTTGAAAAGATTTAGGACGCAGAATAAATAAGCGTTACTTCTATCCCGACTCTTCTAACAAAAGCAGTACAGTAAAACACAACTACAAATACGGAGGAAAAGTAGAACATGAAAAAAAATATTGGAAAAATTATAGAAATAGCCATACTGATTGCGGGTATTTTGTTAACCGTAGCGGTTGTGATTGCTATTCCGCTCAATTCCTATTACGAGCACAAAGCATACAGAGATAGATTGCTGGAACTGAGTAAGCCCGAACCCAAACCCATTTTGGAGTCGCTCACCGTTCAACTCAAAGAGGGTGTTACGTATTTCAATAACGGTTTGGCAGAGCCCAAAGCCGATGACTTTATTGTAGTAGCAAACTACACGCTTGATGGCGTACCCTATACCGAAGAGGTTCCCGCGGGTAAGTTTGTCGTTTCTACCGCGCCCGGTTTTTATGCCGTTGGCGGTGATGTAAACATTAGCTACAAGGGCAAAACAGAGGTTTTTGCGGTTGAGCTCACCCCCATCAAAATTGAGGCGCTTAACGTTACCCAAAACCCCTATACCGTCAAATACCAAGCAGGTACCACTTTTAACGCTCAAGGCTTGATTATCAGTGCTGTTTACAATGACGGTTCCGCCAAGGTCATTCCCGCAGACAAGTATGAGGTAGATACACAAAAACAACTTACCACTGCCGACACTTCAATCTCTGTCGGTTATACCGAGGGCGGTCAAACCCAAACCGTAGCCGTTCCGATTGGTGTTGTAGACGTTTTGGATAACGGTGCTGTAACCAAGTTGGTTTTAACAAGTGATGCCATCGTTCTGGTAGGCGACAAGCTCTCCAACACACAAATGGGGCTCAACGCCGTTTATGAAAGCGGCAACAGATTGCCTCTTGACAGAGCAGAATACGTGATTTCCGGTGGCAATACGGTTGCGGAATTCGGCAAGGCATATACCGTTTCGGTATCTTACGCCAAAGACTCCGCGGTTTCCATTTCCGCAGGCGTAATCGTTCGTTCCACCCTGCAAGGGGAGAGTGCTACCATAACCGGAGGCGTTCAAAAGGGCGAAACGGAATACACTGTTGTAGACGGCGTTATCACTTCTTTGAACAAGACCACAAGCTATGCAGGTGACTTTGTCAAGACCGTTCTTGCCGGAAATGAAGGTTCCGTTACCTTTAAGTTGGTTTCCGAATCTGCGGTTGTCAGCAATCTCATTATGCGTTGCGCAAACAGCTACTGCTGCTATGCAAACGGTGTAGATGCTGCCGACGGATACGTTATGAAGCCCCTGCAAATGAATACCGTTTTGGACCTGATTGTCAACGGTCAAGAAATTGCCATTCCCGACTCTGTGGTTCTCAAGGGGGCAGGCCCTCACGGCAGTTACGGCCCGCTTTACAACATCTATTACGATGTCGCGTTTGAAGGCATCGAGCTCGAGCCCGGCGAGAACACCATTAAGATTAAATTCAAGCAAAGCACTGCAGGTGCTGCAAACGTTTGGGGGCAGTCTCCCTCAACGCTCAATATCGACTGTGTAACTATTGACAGTGTGGGTCACGAAATTCCCGATAACCTTGTTATCGAAAAAATCGCAATTTCGCCCAATTACTCTGTACAGGTAAATCAACGCTTCGACCGCGTTAAGCCCACCGTTTATGCAGTTCTTGCAGACGGTACAAAAGTAAGAGTTTCCCAAGACCTCTTTGATTTCTCCGTTACCGGTGGCGAAGAGGGTGCAACTCGCATTGCATATGGCAAATATACGGTTACGGCAACCCTCAAATCCAATCCCGCGGTCACGGCAACCAGCGATATCGAATCTATCGGTGTAAAAGTGCTCAATGCAGACATCGTACAGGAAGGCGACAAGATTTATTACGTATTTAGCGGTACGCATTACGGTTGCAGCGCAGAGGATTTGCAGTTCTTTGACGGAACGACGGTTTACGATTTGATTTGCGAATTTACCGATACAACCTTCACCTTCAAAATTGACGTTACCCTGTTAACACCCGGGGTTACTGTTTACCCGCACCTCAAGGTTCGCGGAGCGAACTATTACAACGGCGGACAAAACGAAAACGGTGATATTGTCGGTGCCGATCTCGTGGCTCCCTATGACAAAGAAATCACCTTTAACGGTCAAATTTACAAGCTCGTCAGATCGTGGAGTATGCCTACTCTTCAAATCTTTGCCGCAAACTAAACAACCAAAGCCCACCTCGTTTTACGGGGTGGGCTTTGCCTGTGCAGGGCAGTGTTCAAAAATTTTATCTTGCATTCTGCAAGATAAAATGATATAATATACGCAGACTTTGTTGTTTCGACACAAAACAGTATGAATTTGGAGGTGCCAATATGAAAGCACACGAACAAATTAAGAAACTTTCCACCGAACAAAAGGCGGCGCTCCTGCAGGGTAAGACCGTTTGGACGACCTTTTCCTTCCCGAATGCCGACGTTCCCGAAATCTTTTTGTCCGACGGACCTCACGGACTCCGCAAGCAGGCGGGGGCTGCCGACCATCTCGGACTCAACGCCTCTGTTCCCGCAACCTGTTTTCCCACCGCCGCAGGCATGGCAAATTCTTGGAATCTCGGTCTTGCCGAAGAGCTTGGACGCGCTCTTGGTGAGGAAGCGGCAGCTAATAACGTACACGTCGTTCTCGGCCCCGGACTGAACATCAAACGCAGTCCTCTTTGCGGCCGTAACTTTGAATATTTCTCCGAGGACCCCTATCTTGCCGGTAAAATGGCAGCGGCATACGTCAAGGGTATTCAAGCAAACGGAGTGGCGGCTTGCCCCAAGCACTTTGCCGTTAACTCGCAGGAGCTTCGCCGTATGGCAATGGATTCGGTTCTTGACGAGAGAACAATGCGTGAAATCTATCTTACCGCATTTGAAATTGCCGTCAAAGAGGGCAAGGCAAAAACCATTATGTCCTCTTACAACATGATAAACGGCACATATGCTAACGAAAACGCACATCTCCTTTCCGACATTTTGCGCAAGGAATGGGGCTTTGACGGCTTTGTCGTCACCGACTGGGGAGCTGATAACGTCCACACCGATGGTGTGAAGGCGGGCTCTAACCTGGTAATGCCTTCCCCCGGACCGGACTGTGCCCTGGGACTTTTGCAAGACCTGAAGGACGGCAAAATTGACGAGAGTGTGCTGGATGAACGTCTTGCCGAGCTTCTCGGTGTTGTCAATTCTACGTCCGAGGCGGTTGCAAACGCGCCCAAGAGCTTTGACGCAGATGCGCACCACGCTATCGCGCGAAGATGTGCCGCCGAGAGCATCGTGCTCTTGGATAACGACGGAATTCTTCCTCTGTCGTCGGATACCAAGGTTGCCGTTATCGGTGACTTTGCAAAAACACCTCGCTACCAAGGCGCGGGCTCCTCGCAGGTCAACCCCACCAAGCTCGATAACCTCTATGACTGTCTCGTAGCGGCAGGCGTTGAAATCACCGCCTATGCACAGGGCTTTGACCGTTGCAATCCCATTCCTTGCCAAAAGATGATTGCCGAAGCTACAGAGGTGGCAAAGAATGCCGAGACCGTTCTGCTTTGCGTCGGTCTTGACGAAATTCTTGAATCCGAAGGCATGGACCGCTTGCATATCGAATTGAGTGCTTCTCAACAAGCGCTCATCAAGGCGGTTTGCGAGGCTAACAAAAACGTAATTCTCGTTCTTTCGGGCGGAGCCCCCTTCGTGATGCCCGAAAGAGAAACCTATCGCGCCGCCATTCACGGTTACCTTGGAGGTCAGGCGGGAGCGGGTGCAATGGTCGATGCCATTCTTGGCAAAATCAATCCCTCGGGTAAGCTCAACGAAAGCTGGCCTCTTTCTCTTGAGGATGTTTCCTCGAACCCCTATTTCCCGAGCAAGGAACGCACCGCCGAATACAGAGAGGGACTCTTTGTCGGCTACCGTTATTTTGAAAGCGCGGGTGTCCCCGTGCGCTATCCCTTCGGCTACGGCTTGAGCTATACCAACTTTACATACAGCGATATCGAAGTCACCCCTACGGGTGTTAGTGTTACCGTTACCAATGCAGGCGAGAGAGCAGGTGCCGAGGTGGTACAGCTCTACGTTTCTTGCAAGAACAGCAAGACCTACCGCCCCGCAAGAGAGCTCAAGGGCTTCCGCAAGGTATTCCTCGCGGCAGGCGAGAGCCAACGCGTCACCGTTGCCTTTGATGACAAGACCTTCCGTTATTTTGACACCGAGGATAACGCATGGGCTGTAGAAGATGCCGATTACGACATTTGTATCGCAAGAAACGCAAGCGAGGTCGTCCTCTCCGGTGTGCTTCACGTTGCGGGCAAAACGGTAACGGCAAGCGTTCCTGAATGTTACCGCAAGGCAGACATCAAGAATATATCCGATGCCGATTTTGAAGCCTTGTTGGGTCACGCTATCCCAGACGGCAAGTGGAGCGGTGAAATCACAGAGAACGATGCTCTCTGTCAGCTCTATTACGCCAAGGGCGCATTCGCACGCTTCCTTTACCGCATCCTGACCTCGCTCAAGGAGAAGGCGGATGCCAAGGGTAAGCCCGATATCAACATTATGTTTATCTACAATATGCCCATTCGCGCCATTGCCAAAATGTCGAACGGAATGGTCTCGAAGAAGATGACCGAGGACATTCTCTTTATGATAAACGGTCATTTCTGGCGCGGACTTGGCAGACTTATTGTTGATTTCTTCAAAAATCTCGGCCAAACGTCCAAGTTCAACAAATCACTCAAGCAAGCAGAAAACAAGAAATAATTTGATAGGATTAAAAGAAACGATGAAATACGATTATCTTATCGTCGGTGCGGGACTGTTTGGCGCAACCTTTGCAAGGCAGGCAAAGGAGGCGGGCAAAACGGTTCTCGTTATCGACAAGCGCACCCACGTAGGCGGAAATATCTATACCGAAGAGGTAGAGGGTATTCAGGTGCACAAATACGGTGCGCACATCTTCCACACCAACAATCGTCGCGTGTGGGAATACGTCAACCGCTTTGCCGAGTTCAACCGCTATACCAACTCGCCTATGGCGAACTATCACGGGGAGCTCTATTCCTTGCCCTTCAATATGCTCACCTTTAACAAGATGTGGGGCGTAGTAACGCCCGACGAGGCAAAGGAAAAGATTGCAGAGCAGCGTCGCGTGAGCGGCATTGATGACCCCAAAAATCTCGAGGAGCAAGCCATCAGCTTGGTTGGTACCGACATTTACGAAAAGCTCATTCGGGGATACACGCAAAAGCAATGGGGCAGACCCTGTGCCGAGCTTCCGTCGTTTATCATCAAACGCCTGCCCGTAAGGTTTACTTATGACAACAACTATTTCAACGCGCTCTATCAGGGCATTCCCGTCGACGGTTATACGGCAATGGTAGAGAAAATGCTTGAGGGCATTGAGGTTCGTCTGGGTGTCGATTATCTCGAAAATCGCGACACGTTGTGCGAAATCGCCGATAAAATCGTATATACGGGTGCGATTGACGCTTATTTTGATTATTGCTACGGGCCCTTGAATTATCGAAGCATTCGATTTGAGACCGAGGTGCTCGACACCGATAACTATCAAGGCAACGCGGTCATCAACTACACCGATGCCGAAACCCCTTACACGCGCATCATTGAGCATAAGCACTTTGTGTTCGGAACGCAACCTAAAACGGTCATTTCCCGCGAGTACAGTCAGGAGTGGACGCTTGGTATCGAGCCCTATTATCCCATCAACGACGATGCCAACAACGCGCTCTGCGATAAGTATCGGGCGTTGGCAGAAAAGGAAGAAAAGGTTATTTTTGGCGGTCGCCTCGGGCAGTACCGCTACTACGATATGGACGCGGTCATTCTTTCCGCATTGGAAGCCGCAGAAAGTGAGCTTGTATGAGTCAAAAATTACTTACAGTAACAGTGCCTTGCTACAATTCCGAGGCTTATATGCGCGGCTGCGTTGACAGTCTGCTTGTAGGCGGTGAACGCGTGGAAATTATCATCATCGACGACGGCTCCACCGATGCTACGGGAGCGATTGCCGATGAATACGCAGCGGCTTACCCGACCATCGTCAAGGTCGTTCACCAAGAGAACGGCGGACACGGCGAGGGCATCAACCAAGGCGCAAAACACGCAACGGGTATTTATTTTAAGGTCGTTGACAGCGACGACAAGATGAGCGAGGATTTTCCCGCTTTCCTTGACGCGCTCGAGGAATGTGAGCGCGAGGGCGGTGTTGATTTGATGGTAAGCAATTATTACTACGTTCACACCGACGGTGTGGGTGACCGTTCCATCGATTATTCGAGTGTGCTTCCCAAAAACCGCATTTTTGAATGGAAGGATACCAAGCGTTTCCGTCTGCATCAAATGCTCACCATTCACTCCAGCACCTTCCGAACAGCTCTTTTAAAGGCGTGGGACGAGCCTCTGCCGCGCAAGGTGTTCTATGAGGATAACCTTATGATTTGCAAGAACTTGCCAAAGGTTAAGAGAATGTACTATTTCCCCCACGACCTCTACCGTTATTGGATTGGCAGACCCGACCAATCTGTGCAAGAGGCTGCCGTTATTAAGAGATACACGCATCAGCTGCTCGTTAGCGAAAAGAGCTTTATTGCTTGCGACCTTGATAGCATTACCGAGCCGATGCTCAAAAAGTATTTGCGCCACGAGCTGTTTATGCTCTTTGGCATCGCGGTTATGTTCGCACGCTTGAACAAGAGCGACGAAGCCGATGCCAATTTGGAAAAGATGTGGGATGCTTGCAAAAAGCACAACTACAAGTGGGGCAGACACTTCCGCAATCGCACGCCGCTTGCCGTAATTTGTATGCGCGGCAAGTTCGGCAGAGCCGTTGCTATTTTCTTCTACCGTATTGCAAATAAAATCGTTAGATTCAACTAAAAAAAGACAACCGCACACACGAAATCCGTGTGTGCGGTTGTTTGCTTTTTGAGCTGTTTTTTAGCATACGTTATGCGTTTTCTACTGTTTTTGCCTCGTTTTTGGTGTCGTTGAAAACGATTTTGTTTACAAAGAAGAATACAACCATTGAGACACCGCCATTGAGAATGGTTGTGCCAATGTTGTACAGCCAACCGGGAACAAAGGCGCCGGCAACCGCTACCCAAATGCAGTTGATTGAGTTAACCACGCAGGTAACCAAACAGAATGCCAACAGATACCACGCACCTTGAATCAGGATGTTGCCGTTGCTGCGGTAGGTGTATTTTCTTTGCAAGAAGAAGTTGATGACCTCGCCGATAACCATTGCAATCATGTAAGCGGTGAAGTAGGACACACCGCCTTGCTCTGCACCGTAGCCGATGATGTACCACTTAAACTCAATGCCAAAGAGGGTTAAGTCAATTCCGGGAAAACCGAAATCCCGATTGCCCATAAA
Organism: Eubacteriales bacterium; assembly: GCA_045658925.1. Classification (GTDB taxonomy): domain Bacteria; phylum Bacillota; class Clostridia; order Oscillospirales; family CAG-272; genus UMGS1865. The sequence continues at coordinate 61,284 of JAZOVV010000072.1, read as the reverse complement.
GGCAAAAGCGGCAGGCAAGAAGGTCAAAATCAAGTATTTGAAAATCGTGATCAGGTTGCTGATGATGATGAAAAATCCACCCTCGCGAACCCATACCGAAAGCTTGGGGTGCTTTTCGGCAAAATTGTTCCAAATTTGCATAAGTTTTTGCATATTGCGCCTCCAATAAACGTTTGTAACTATATCATACCACAAAAAAAGCAAGAATGGAAGACCCTTTTTGCATTTTTGTACGCAAATGATTGCAAAACCGATAATCTTGTGCAAAAAGAGCATATTTTTATATTGTTTTGACCGTTTTTTCTTTGCGAAATATGAAAAACGTATCGTTTCGTCTTGTTGCCTACTGTAAAAAAGTGTAAGGGTTTCCAAAAAGTGTACGCGCATACGCGCGCATATGTGTACGAAGTGTAAATAAAGCGAAAAGAATTGTGTAAATTTGTTTCTTTTTGGGAAATTGGAAAGGAAAACCATTGACAAGCATCTCGTTATGTGTTATAATGAGTTCACAAAACACCGTCCACAATCATCTTTCATATCCTATTATAGCGATAGATGGGTTGGGAGCGGTGTATTTTTTTTTTAAAAGCACGAAATTAAAAAGAAGGGCAACCCCGAAGACGGTATGGGCCGCAAGGGAAACGCCCTCCGGGAGGAAAAATATGTTACTTGAAGTTAGCAACCTTTACAAGAAGTACCACAAGAGAGCCAACTACGCAATCGAGGATATCAACATTGTTGGTAACCCCGGTGAAATCGTTGGCGTGCTCGGTCACAACGGTGCAGGTAAATCCACCACCATTAAGTGCATTACCGGTATGCACCCTTATGAGCACGGAACTATCACCATTGCGGGTCACGATTTGATGACCGAGTCCATCGAGGCGAAGCAGAATTTCGGCTACGTCAGCGATGAGTACACGCTTTTTGAGAAAATGACAGGCTATGAGTTCGTCAACTTTATGGCAGACATTTATCAGGTGAAGTCGTCTGACAGAAAGGCGAGAATTCAAAAGTTCCAAGAGATGCTTGCTTTGGGTGACTCCATCTACAAGCCGATTTCTTCCTACTCTCACGGTATGAAGCAAAAGGTTTCGTTTATGGGCGCTCTCATTCACAACCCCAAGGTGTTCATCCTTGACGAGCCTATGGTAGGTCTCGACCCCCACACCGCAAACCAGGTCAAGCGCTTCTTCTATGAGCATAGCAGAAACGGAAACCTTGTTTTGTTCTCCTCTCACAACCTTGACACTGTTGAAAAGGTTTGTGACAGAGTTTACATCATTGACCAAGGAAAGATTCTGCAGGAAATCGATATGGCGGCCTTCAAGAGAACCGGTTGCAGTCTTGAAAATTACTTCTTGTTGATTACGCAAAGGGTGGCAAAGGTATGAGAAACTTCCGAACACTATTCAAATATGAGCGCCGAATGCTCTTTCCGGGTTCGCGCGGCAAGCGGTTCGACCTTCTCGGCGCATTTACATCCCTTCTCTTTACGCTTGCAATCGCCGGCATTTTTGGCTTGCTGGTTTACTCCATTGCCGACGGCTACTTAGAAGTTAAAGTGAACCAAGTAATCGACCCTATGGCGAGAGCATATGAGCTCATCAATGCCGTTTACACCATTTTGATTGTGGCGCTCGGCATTATGTGTCTTGAAAAGATGCGCAGCACGCTGACAAGAAACTCGGATATTCCGATCTTTTTGCGTCTGCCCGTGAAAAACGGCACCATCTTCCGTGCAAAGTTCACAGCTCTTTTGCTTTGGACGTACGTTACGGCATTTTTGCTCATCATTCCCGTCAATCTCATCTTCTACTTCGTTTTGGGGGTTGGAGATGATTTCCTGATTCGCACGGTTCTGGTTTATCTGTTGCTTCCTATGGTTTCCTTCTTGATGGCAACCGTTTTGATTCTGCCCTATATGGTAGTTATCAAATTCTTGAGCACAAGATACTTCCTTTCCTTTGTTGCACTGTCCGGCTTGGTTGTAGGCGCGTTCTTCGTTTACTCCAAGATTCTCGACGTTTTGCGTGCACTGTTTGAAACCGGCTCTATCAAATTCCTGTTCAACAACGAGTTTGTAGACATCCTGGTTACTGCAAAGGAATACACCTATCCCGCAAATTCTTTGGCATCCGTTCAAATGGGTGTTGATATGCAAATGTCGCTTATCATTTCCGTTTCGGTTGCCGCAGCAGCACTGTTGTTCACGTTCCTGATTACCGGTGCGCTCTACCGTCTGGTTCTTTACAGAAACCGCGATGGCAGAAAGAGCCGCAAAAAGCGCAGCTTTGGTTTCCAACGCAAGGTTACTGCCAGCCTGCTTAGAAAAGAGTTTGTTACGGTTTACCGTGAGCCCAAATATCTTTTCTCTTACTTTACCATTGCATTTGCAATGCCGTTTATGATTTATTGCTCCTATACGTTGTTTGAAACGTTGGTATTCAACGCGCTCGGACGCGGATTTGAGTTTGCACTGGCACTCATCGTTGTTCTTGTGTTCACCATTTTGACGAACACCTTCTGTGCAACGAATATTACAAGAGACGGCAAATCTGCCCTGAAGGCAAAGTCCTTCCCGATAAAGGCATCCAAGCTCTTGTTCTCCAAGGTGCTTTTCTGCAGCATTATCAGCTCGCTCTCGGTTATCGGCAGCGTACTGTTGCTGTACTTCCACCCCGAGATTCAAATCGAAATGTTTGACGCTCTCATCGTTGCCGCCATCAGCTTGGTATTCTCCTTCTCGCAAATTCTGATTGCGACGAGAACCGACCTCAACTGTGCGGTTGTCGATGCTTCTCCCGAAGAGGTTGCAAGAACCAGCGACAGAACCATTGCAAAGGTGGTTTCCATTGGTTTGTTCCTTGCCGTTATCATCGGCTTCCTTTGCTTCTTCATTTCGGTATTTGCAGGAATCAACCCCGAATTCATTGGCGGACTCGTCATCAAAGAGACCTACGCTTATCTCATTCCCGGAGCGATCGCTTTGGTTTACTTCCTTTCGAGTATCGTTTTCTACCACGTCAACATCGAAAAAGCATTTTCTAAACTTACTAAATAATTTGTGCGACCGCATAATAGGTACGCACCAAATGCTAAGGAGGATCCTTAAATGGCAAAAAAACTGATATTACTTTTGCTGATTATTCCGATCGTCGTTATGATACTCCTCTTTGCCGCATCACAAACGGTTGCCAATTTGGTTGATGTTCGTGTAGAAGGCATTGAGATTACCGGCGACAAGATCATTTATTTGTATATGGACAAGGGTGATACATCATACACGCTTGAGTACACCGTTTATCCCACCGGTGCTAAAAACAAGGGCGTTTACGTCGGCGTTGAGGCATACGGTGAAGCACCCGTAGCAGAGTTCGACTTCAATATGGAGGAAGAGGGCAAGGTTGTTATTACTCCCTTGGCCGCAGGCTCTGCAAAGCTTACGCTTACAACCATTGAGCGTGGCTTCCCGGCGAGTGTTGTTATTCACGTTATTTCCACAAAACTGCAATCCATTGATGCAACCATCGATAAAAACGAGTTGGTGGTAGGCGAAAAAGCACAAGTTACCACAACCTTTAGCCCCGAGAATGCATCTAACAAGGTTCTTTACTATACATCCACCAATCCCTCGGTAGCAACCGTTTCGGATACAGGTGAGGTTCGTGCTCTTCGCAAGGGCGCGGCAACCATCACGGTTGTTTCCGATGACGATGCAACTATCACCGATAGCATCGATATCGTTGTAAAGAACACCGACACGATGGACCTTGGCATGGCTCAAATTACGACCTTCCAAGATGTGGGATACATCCCGATTTCCATTGAGTCTACCGAAGCATTTACCGCCGCAAACCTTTCGTATCAAGTTTTTGATGCTGTAAGCGGCAATCCCATCCCCAATTCTGTTATTGCGGCGGAATTCAGCATTGATGGCGAAGACGTTGTTCTTAGCTATCGATTTGTTGACAAGGCTTACGTTGGACGCGTAAGAATTGACATTACTTTCCAATCCGGCAGTGATACGTTTACCAAGTCCTGCGAGGTTTCCAAGGTAGACAAAATCGAGGCCGCCTTTAACAGCGAAACCTTTGCAATCAACGTAGGACAGAAGGTTCAACTTCCTTACACCCTCATTCCCGAGGACGCAAAGATTATTTGCAAAGAGGTAACAGCCTCCAACGATTATATCTCTGTTAGAACGGTTGGTAAAAACGTTCTTGTAGAGGCAAGCAAGGCAGGATATGCAACGGTTACGTTGACCATTCAAAGCGAGCAAGACCCCAGTCAGGTTATCACTATTTCGACAACAGTTGTTGTAAAGCCTACAAAAATCGACGTTGTTGAGGCTTCCGAAACCTACGGCCTTGAGGACCTCCTCACCGTTGGTGGCTATAAGTTTGAATATGCTATTGATGAAACAACCGGTAAACTCAAGCGAGATGCAAACGGTGAGCTTGTACGCACACTTGTTAGCGCAGCATCCGGCAACAATGTATTTGCTCTGAACTATCAGCTTCTCAGCGATGAAATCAGTGCAGAATGTGTAGCAAACCTCAAGTGGAAGTCGTCTATGCCCGATAAGGTAATGATTGACGAAAAGACCGGCGTCATTTCTTTTGTTGATGACGGTGAAAACTTCTTGGGCGAGGTTGAGTTCTACGTTTCCTTCTCTTATGCGGGCGTTGAAATGGAAAGCAACCGTTTCACAGTTCGCTGTGTAGAGAACGGTATCAACGTTTACAGCTATGCAGACCTTTACTACGCAACCAAGGCGACCGATCATCCCATCGTTCTGCAAACCAACGTAACGGATGACTTCGGTTACATCGGTGGGGAATATGTTGAAAAATATACAACGATTCACACCACCTACGACGATACCTATTACAAGAATGCAGGTATTGAGGACGAGGCGACGGTAAAAATCCTTTTGGAATTCAGAAACGACCTTTACGGCAACAACAAAAAAATCAGTGCGGATAACATCACCTATAAGCTTGGCGAAGACAAGAACGGTGATGGTGCTAAGGACCAAGATCCCAATGCGCTTTTCCAAGGTCCTCTCGACTTTGTTCGATTGATTATGGATAACGGAGCAACCATCAGCGTAAAGGCACAGGATAACATCTGCTTTGCTCTTTATGAGGGTGTTACGGTTACCAACGTTGAGCTTCGCGGATGCGACCTGGGCGACGATGGCTCCGGTAGCTTGAACCTTGTGGAATTGAATTACATCGGTACCACGGTTGAGGTATTTGGCGATAACGTTACCATTGCATATTCCAGATTGACAAACGGCAGAACCGTGCTTCGCGCATTCGGTGACATTGACGACGATGCCAAGGATATTCACGTAACCGTTACCAACTCCATTCTTGCACAGGCAAGAGAGTTCATTATGAGAGTTGGTTCGAACCAGTTTATCGATGGTGGATATTATGTTACTGATGAAAAGGGAAATGAGGTGTTTGTACCCCACAGCATTTCCTTCCCAGAGGATTATCAGTACGATACCTCCAAGCTCCCCTTCAAGGCTTCTAATGCTTACAACGCAAAAAAGACGTACTATAACTTTACAGATGAACAAAAGCAAGCATACGATGAAGCATTTATTAACACCTTTATTACAGTAAGAGATTCCGTATTCCAAGACTCCGGTATTTTTGCCATTGGTATGGATTCGCACTTTGCGGGCGGTATGCTTCATGACGGAGCAAAAGCAATGCCTGCCTTATCCAACATTCACGGTACTTGGTACGACCTTGCAAAAACCTCGTACGGTGCAAAGCTTCGTTTTGAGGGTGAGGTTGGGCTTTACAACTGGAAGGCAGTTGATGACGTTAACAGTTCTACTTTGATTGAGGTCAATGGCGTAGTTGTCAATGCCGGCGGTACTCCCTTTGAAATGGAACTCAACATACAAGAAATGATTAATGCAGCCAAAAGCGCCGTTGGTTATGACTATGCAGACATCGTTACCCAGCACAACGGTGGCAAGGACTACGTTCATGCAGGTATCGCATTCTTTGGCGGCGGCAAAAACTATTGCGTTTTCGATTCCGATAGCAGCATTGTTAATCAGCTTGCACAGTACGACGTCTCGCTGGGTGTAGTAGGACGTTCCGAATTGAGTGCTGCCGCAGGTGACGAAAACTTCCACTTCTTCATTTTCAACAACAAATCTACGTTTAATCCCGCAGAACAGGAAAAGATTTTGGCAAGCGAAAAGGCTTACGATTTTGTTGCAAGAAAAAAATAACGCATTCCCCAAACACTTAACCACAGTTAGTCAATTTTATGACTGTTAGCCCAAGGAATACAAACGAGTCCACGCGTTTATAATCCTTCATAGACTTTGATTTTCAAAGGAGAAAATTATGAAAAGAATTATCGTTTGGATTACCGTCCTAACCCTAATTGTTACAGGTGTGTTTGCAATGAACGCATGTGGCAAGCGAACGGATAAAGACGGCATCAGCTATCAGTTGAATGTGAGTAATTTCGATGGAATTACAACGTACGGCGAGCCAATGGATTTGAGCCGTATTACAATCACAAGAACCGAAAACGGTGTATCGACAGAAGTACCCGTAGAGGCTTCTATGGTAACCTCCCATGTCGATACCTCCAGGGTCGGTGCGCACATACTGAAATTCAACTATTCCGGTCAGTCGTTCAACCTTCCGGTCATCGTAAAATACAAACTCCAATTTTTGGTTGACGGTGACGTATATCAAAGCGTCCACGTGCTCAACAGAGCCGAATTGGGCGAGGTTGTACATCTGGAAAAACCCGGTTACAATTTTGTTGGTTGGTCTACGGAAATTCCCGGTGTTATCGCCGACAACATGACCTTCCACGCCGTTTACGAACCCATTATTCCGACACTCTCCGAGATTCAGGCAACCTATGGAGATAACCTCGCGGCAATCAATCTTCCTTACACCGTTATTGGCCAATGGAAGTTTGATGCACCCGAGGGCACCGTCGGTAACGTTGGCAAGCATACTTTCCCCGTCAGCTTCGTTGAATACGCAACCGGAGCGGTTCTCGCAACCGATACCCTTACGGTGAACGTAGCAAAGAAAACCGTTGTTTTCTCTGACGTTGTAGAAAGCTTTGTTTACAACGGTGCGGTTCAAAAGCCTACCTTCAAAACAGATGTAGTTCCTCAAGAGGGTGAAAGATTCGAAATCGTTTTCTTTGAAACTCCCGGAGCGAACTATACCGATGCCGGCACATACGACTATTACTTTGAAGTTGATGCCGACAATTACGAGGGTGCTCTCGTTGGCACATACGAAATCAAACGTGCAGCTATCACGGTTAAAATCAACAGCTACGAAATGGTTGCGGGCACACCGTATCCTACGGTTGAGTATCAACTCTTGGGTATTGGTGATGTGAGTGCAGAAGCAGTTGCTCAGCTGATTGGCCTCTCTGTTACTCAGCCTGAGGATATCGTTGCCGGAGCCGGTGTGTATACGCTGACCGCAACGGCATCGAACCCGAATGTCATTCTCAATGTTCAAGAGGGCACACTGACTGTTCAGTCGAGCGTTCTTGACGTTGCAGACCCCGTATTGGAGCAGGATTTTGCCATTTACGAGGATACACTTGCAGATGTGCTCTTCAAGGATAGCCAAAACGGTAACGGTACATGGTCTTGGAAATACCCCGACACCTTGGTTGGTGACGTAGGTATCCAAGAGCACATTGCCGTATTTACCCCCAGAGACCTCGACAAGTATGACGTCATTGAACGTACGGTTCAAATAAAGGTCGAGAAAAAAGAACTGATTATCGAGATCGTTGGCAAAAAAGAGTTCGACTACAACGGTCAAGAACATACGCTTTCTTATATTATTAAGGATGCCAACGGCAAACAATACGAAAGCTTTACCGTGCTTGAAAATCCTGCCTACATCAACGCAGGCGAGCATAGTATCACTCTTAAATTCGAACACCAAAACTACAAAGCAAGCGACGTAAGCGAAAAGCTTAAGATTAACAAGATCAATCCCGATACCGTATTCGATAAGGTTGTTCTTACCGGAGTTTGGAATCCCAACCTCACCTTGGGTCAAATTGCACTTCCCACAAGCGATATGGGTCAGTATACGTGGGTTGTTGACGAAAATCAAACCCCCGGCGACATCGCACTTTCTGCCGGAAGTAAGCCCTATAAGGCAGTATTTACTCCCTACGATGAGTATAAGACCAACTATAATTCCGTACCCGGTCAGTTTACGCTTGAGATAGAACAGGCAACCGCCAAGATTGAGGGCGTAAAGGATCATTACGACTTCACCTACAACAAAAATGCATTTGTATTGGAAGGCATTACCACAAACCATACGGTAAGTGAACTTGCTGTTGAATACAAGTTGAACGGTCAAAAGGTTGACTCTATTCTCAATGCAGGTGAATACGTTGTTACGTTCACGCTTCCCGCAACCACCAACTATAAGGAAGCCGTTGTTACGGCTACTGTAACAGTTGCCAAGGCAGATGCCGGCAAGCCCACCGTAGACACCGCGGCATTTGGTGACCTTTTGCTCAACGTGGTCAAGTTCCCCGAGAACAACGAAGGAAATTGGACCATTGAGCTTGACGCAACCACCAATGCAAATGAAAACACCAAGGTTGGCAGTGTTGGCGAGCACAAATTTGTGGCAGTCTTTACCCCCACAACCGAAAACTACAATTTCGCCGAGGTAGAGATTACCGTAAAAGTTGCAAAGAAAAAGATTGACGTACCTCAAATTTCCGGTACAAACAAATCGCAGGTTTACACCGGTGCGCTCCTCAATTCCGGTTTGGCTTCTGCCGAAGGATATACCGTTGAGGATATCGGCGGCACAACCGTTGGTACGTACAAGGCAAAGGTTGTTCTCGATACAACCAGTTATGAATGGAACGACCCGAACGTACAATCTACCTTTGAGGCAGAGTACAGTATCACTCCCGCCACCAATGCGTGGACCACTCAACCCGTAATCAATTCTTGGGTATACGGTCAAGCGGGCAACAACGGCTCGGCAAGCGCAGTGCTTGGCGATGTTAAGATTGAATACAAGCTTGCATCGGCAGATGATAGCACATACACCACAGTGCGTCCCACCAATGCAGGCAAGTATGTTGCAAGATTTACTGTTGTTTATGCAAACTACTTCGATCTGGTTCAAACCTGTGCGTTCACCATTGAAAAACAAACCGTTAATGTTCCCGAATATACCAAGGATTACGTTTATAACGGATCTCCGATTACTGTCGACATTCCCACATCGAACCTCTACGATATTGCAAATCACACCAATACCGATGTAAGAGCGGGCGGATACCTGGCAAGCTTGACGCTTACCGACAGTGCAAACTATAAGTGGAGCAATAGCGAATCCGCTACTATTACGCTTGCTTATACAATCGGCAAGGCAAATATTGTTATTTCCAACTTTAGCATTGCTGGTTGGAGATACAGTCAAACGGCAAATGCTCCTACTTATGACGTTACATTTGAGGATTACACCACCGTAACTCTTGAGTATTTCGACAAAGATTACAACTCTATCGGTGCTACCGCACCCAGAAATGCAGGCACCTACTACGTAAAGGCAACCGCTGCCGGCAACACAAACCTGAACGGTTATACCACTGATTTTGTTCAGTTTACCGTTGCAAAGGCTAGTGTTTCTATTGATGGCGTAAACGATTCTTACGTAGAATCTTACAATGGCGCAGCATTTACGCTCACCGGTGTTAAGGCATCCAACGGTGCAACCGTTACCAAGGTTATCACCAAGCAGGGTGTCGACGGAACCGTTGACGCAATCATCGGCGCAGGCGAATACACCATTACTTACACCGTTGCCGAAGGTCCCAATTACTTGGGTGCAACGAGAACGGTTGAAGTAACGATTAACAAAGCAACCGTCACCATTTCTAAACCCGTTATCGAGGGATGGACATATGGTGAAGCTGCAAAGGCACCTTCTGCTCATTTCAATGAGACATTCGCATACGGTCAAATCAACCTCAAGTATTTCACCGATGCCGATTGTAAGAATGAAATCACAGATCTCACCAATGCAGGCACATACTACGTAAAGGCGATCTTTGCAGGCAACGACGACCTGAATGCAGCAGCAAGCGAAGCAACCGCATTTGTGGTTGCACAAAAGGCTGTTACAGTTCCCACTGTTTCCAATAAGCCTTATAACGGACAGAATCAAACATCCGGTCTGACTGCCGCAGAAGGCTACACCGTTGTTGATAACGGTGGAACAAACGTAGGACCTTACACTGCAACGGTAACGCTTGTAAGCACTAACTACATCTGGAAAGATGGCACAAGCGCAGTTAAGGAACTCGTTTACAATATCACTTCTATTGAAAACACCCAAGAGTTCGAAAAGACCTCTTACACCGCAACCTACGGCGATCTGCTCAAGGATATCGTCAAGCTTCCTGCAAACGTTCAAGGTACATGGAGCATTGAGGGTGCAACCGAAGCTACCACAGTAGGCAATGCAGGCACCAACACCTTCAAGGCAATTTTTGAACCCGACGAGGTAGGCAACTACAACGGTCGTACAGTAGAAATTACCATTGTTGTTGCAAAGAAGACGGTTGGAAAGCCGATCATCAACCCCAAAGAATACACAGGTGATCGACTCTACTCCGGTTTGATTTCTAACGACCTTTACACCGTTGTAGATGACGGTGGCGTTGACCACGGTGAGTACGACGTTGTTCTTGCTCTTGTAGATGCTGACAACTACAAGTGGGAGAGCACAGAGGATGTATCTATCACCCTCAAGTTTGTGATTTCTACCGCTATTAACGCATGGGTTGAAGGCAAACTGCCTACCATCTCTTCTTGGGAATATGAGAGCGAAGGCGATCACGCAGGCAAGGCAACCGCATTGCACGGCGATGTTTTGGTTGAGTATAAACCTGCCGACGCCCTCGACAGTGCATACAGCACCGAACTTCCCGAGGTTCCCGGTAATTATGTAGCGAGATTTACAACAACGGATGATAACTACACCATCCTCACCGAAACTATAAACTTCTCGATTACCAAGAGAGTTATTACACCTCCCAAGCAAATGCAATCGAGCTTCGTTTATAGCGGAAGTCTCATCAAATCCGATCTGTCGGATGGCACAGGTTATGCCGTTATTGCAGATGAAGGACGCACCAATGTTGGTTCCTTCACCGCAACAATCTCTTTGACGAGCGAACACTACGTTTGGAACGACGGCACAACTGCAAATAAGACCTTCACTTACAGCATTACCCCCGCAACAAATACCCAAGATATCACTGTTGAGTACACCGCAACTTACGGTGACCTGCTCAAGGATATCATCACGCTTCCCACAGGTATTCAAGGTACATGGAGCATTGAAGGTGTAACCGAAGCTACCACAGTAGGCAATGCAGGCACTCAAAGCTTCAAGGCGATCTTTACTCCCGATGCGACAGGTAACTACAACCGTCGTGATGTAGAGATTACCATTACCGTTGCTAAAAAGACGGTTAACGCTCCTACCGAATACACCAAGGAATACACCTACACGGGTAGCGATATCACGGCAGTTATTCCTGTCGAATCCGGTTTGTACACCGTTTCCGGCAATGTGGCAAAGAACTTTGGTAGTTACAACGCAACCCTGACCTTGACGGATAGCGCAAACTACAAGTGGGCAACCACCGATGCCGCTACTACCACTGTTCCTTACAGCATTGGCAAGGCAGACGTTGCAGTTTCGATCACCATCAACGGATGGACCTACGGTCAAGCGGCAAATGCACCTCTTGTTTCCATCAGCAAAGAATTCGTCGGAGACGTTCCTTACGTTGTTGAATACTCTGCAGATGGCTTAACTTGGAGCACAACTGTTCCCACCGATGCCGATAATTACACAGTAAGAGTAACGGTAGAAGAAAACGCTAACTATCAAGTTACGGCAGAGTCTGTTACCGAAGCTACCTTCACCATTGCCAAGATCAACACGTCTATCACGGCAAACGAAATTTACAACTTTACCTATAACGGTAGTGCTCATATGATTTCCGCTACTGCTTCGAACGGTAACGCTCTTAGTTACACCTACGAGGCGGACGGCAGCGAATTCACGGGTGTTACCAACACAGGTGAATACAAAGTGGTTATCACTCTTGCAGAGACCGATACTCACAAGGGCGCAACCGTGACCGTTACCGTAAAGGTTGAAAAGGCAGACGTTACTATCTCCAAGCCTGTTATCAATGGCTGGACGTATGGCGAATCTGCTAAGACGCCTGTTGCAAGCTTTAACGAGACCTTTGCACAAAGCAGCAACGGTCAAATCACATTCAAGTATTTCACCGATGCTGCATGCACCGCTGAAATCGAACTCCCCGTTAACGCAGGCACCTACTACGTCAAGGCAGTATTTGCAGGCAACGATAACCTCAACGAGGCAGAGAGTGAAGCTCAATCGTTCACAATCGCCAAGGCTGTTGTTCCTGTTCCGAGCATTGCAAACAAGGATTACAACGGTCAGGTACAGTATTCGGGACTTGTTTCCGATATTTATACCGTAACCGAAGCAGAGAATCCTCTCAACAAGGGCGATTACACCGTAACGCTTACGCTCAACACTCCCGCAAACTATGCTTGGACCAGCGTTGATAACACAAGTGCAACGGCAACGGCGACCTACTCCATCCTGGCAGTAGAAAACACCATTTCCGTAAGCATTGGAAACAATGCTCAATGGCAGTACGGCACGACGGAAGACGTAGTAAACAGCTACATTACCGTTGAGGTTAAGTACGGCGGATGGACAGTTGCATACAGAGCACTCGGTTCGACCGGTGAATACACCGAAGGACTTCCCACAAAGAAGGGCAGTTACGAGTTGAAGTTCACCACAACCGACCCCAACTGCTCGATTGTATCTGCAACCCGTTCTGTTGAAATTCTTGCAACCTCTGTTGCAGTTCCTACCATTGGTAACCTGACGTACAACACCACATTGCAAAAGCCCACCGTTCCCGCGGGACTTTATACAGTTGTTGTTAACAACGGTGGTACAAATGTTGGCACGTACTCGGTAGAGCTCCAACTCCTTGACACCGATAGCTCTTATTGGGGCGAGGATACAAGCGACGTTGCCAATAAGACCGTCACGTATGAGATTACAAAGGCAACCGTTACACTTTCCGGTCTTGCAATCAGCAACTGGAATTACAACGAAACAGCAAGCACTCCTACTGTTCAGATGAATCTTTCTGTTCCTTACTACTTCGAGTATTTCGCTGATGGCGCGTGGAGCAAGACTGTTCCCACCAAGGCAGGTAACTACAAGGTAAGAGCAGTAGTTGATAAGACCGACAACTATGACGCAGTTACAACCGATGAAGTTGCATTTGTTATCAACCAAGCAACACCCTCGTTGACCGGTACACCTACATTTGGCGGTGGCAATAAAGACAAGTACTATCTAAATCAGTTCACATACTCTTATAGCGGTATGGGCGCAACGCACGCAAATGCAAACGTTCCCGGTGCCTTTACGTGGGGCGCACCTACGTTCGTTGCAAACAGTGGCGGTTATATCGAGCTCACGTTTACACCTACCGATACAGCCAACTACAAAACCGTTACAACAAAGTACAATATCAATTTTGTAACGGTAGCGGTGATTGATAGCACAGAGTACGGCAGCATCGAGGCTGCACTTGCGGCTGCAGTATCCGGCGAGACGGTTTGCGTACGGCCTCACGATGCAGATCTCGGACCTATCTACATCAAAGAAAACGTAGAGATCAAATCCGGTGTAAAACTGCTTCTGCCTTACGGAGTTGCAACCGATAGGATGGGTAGAAACCAATGGACCGGCGATCAACCCTTCTTCGAGCTCCACGGTGGTTCTTGTGACTACACTAACTCCAATAGCTATACTTCGCACAATGGCGGCGACAAGTATAGAGTACACGAAAACAACGAAGGTCACTATCCGTCCGAGCAAGATCCCAACAAGTGCATCGTTAAGGTCATTCTTGCCGCAGGCAAGACCATTACCAACAAGGGCATTTTGGAAATTGGCGGTGAGCTCTCCGGCGGTGGCGCACATGCACAATACGCGGGCTTTACCGCAGGTAAGCATGCAACTTTGGTTCTCGATGCGGGCGCCAAGATCATTTCTGAGAACGGAAGTAAGATCTATGCGGCAGGCTTCATTCGTGAGTCAAGCGCGAATAATGGCAGTGAAGTTATTATTCAATCCGGAGCAACTCTCTTCCAACCTTACACAATTAAGGATTTCAGAGACGGTAGTTACATGGCAGCCGCAAAAAACAGTATGAAGAGTCCTTATTGGGTATCTCCTTACAACAGATTCTTGATGATGAACGTATCTCCCAAGCTGACAATCTACTACGGTGGAGCTTTGGCCGTTTGGGCGTCGCTCTTTACAGGATCGACCGAGAACAACAATACGACCACTGTAACCTTTATCGGTAGCGATAAGATTAGGGCAGATGCAACTATTGTTTTGAACAAGTCGTATAGCTATTTGCAAGCCAAGTATGATCCTGCAACCGAAATCTGTGATTTGACGATCTATGGCGGAGCCAAGACGCAAGCGATGAAGCTTGACATTGAGAATGTTGCAACAGTAAGTACAAATGACTGCTTCTTCCCGTTGACGTATCACTACAATATTACGCTTTGCAAGAGTGATTTGAGGGATGCTAACGGCAACCTCCTCCAAGGCGAAAATGAAGTAGCGCTCTTTGAAATGGGACAACGCTTCAAGTTGATGAACGGTGCATCCCTTACCATTGAAGAAGGGGTAATGGTTGATATCAACACGCTTGTTGTTTACGAAACCTTTGTGGATAATTGTGCATATCACAACGCTCACTATCGTTATCCCAACAAGCCGGCTGCTATTCTCACTGTCAATGGCGAATTGAATTGCGATTACTTCGGCGGCAAGGTGTATTCCAATACCGAAGGAGCAAAAGTAACCATTAATTCGGGTACTTCCTACACCATGTATGAGATAACCAACATCAGTGCACTTTCCATCTTCTCTTCTGTTAACGAGTGGAACACGTTTACAGAGGAAGCAAAGCTTGTACAGGCTGATAAAACCGCTATTGCTCCCGTAAAGGGTAAAACTTGGGAGTATGTCAACGGTGTTTGGGAAACGTCTATATCCATTCACTTTGATGCAAACGAGGGCGATGCAGTATCCTCTCTCATAATTTCCACGAGTGATACAGTATATCCCGAGCTTCCTACTCCCACCAGAGCACATTACATCTTTATGGGTTGGAAGGATGCAAACGGCAATATTGTAAGCCAAGGCAGTGCACTTCCTGCCAATGTAGATCTTGCAAACGGTATTACACTGACCGCTCAATGGACGCCTCAACCTTACACGCTCAACTTCAACTTTAAATATGAGGGTTGGGAAGTTGGAAGCGAACCCGCAAACACATTGCCGGGCGCGATTGAATTCAACGTAGAAACCGCAAGCATCACTCTCCCGATACCTACGGGTACAGGTACGTTTGTTGGTTGGTATAAGGATGCGGCATGCACAGAGCTTATCATCAGCATCAGCGGTGCTGAATTGCTTGAAATTTCTGGCGGCAATGCTACCATCTACGGCTTGTGGACCAGCAAACAGTTTACAATCAAGTTTGAGAACGACCATTTCGGTGACGTTCCTTACGACAATGATACTGCTATCTACACGCCTTCGCAGTTGCCTACGGCATCTCTGCCCACCATTCCCGATAGCTATCAAACCGATGTAACAATAAACAAGTACTTTGAGGGCTGGTATTACAACGGTCAAAAGGTAACAGACTTCAGCTTTATTGACACGTCTGTTTCCGGAGAATACACCCTGACGGCTAAGTGGATTGATAAGGTTTCCATTACCTACACGGCGAATGACCAAGGCGTTTACACCGATTTGATTACAAACGGTAGCGCAACGCTTGAGTATGGCAAGGCATATTGGTATATGTCCGGCACGACTATCAAGTTGCCCAATGCAACGGCAAATGATAGCGTAATCGATGATGCAAACAAACTCCACTACTTCCTGTCTTGGACGTTGAACGGTGCAGAGTTTGGTAAGGAAAACGCAAACACCGACTACTCTTTGTCGACTGACACAGTAATCAATATTGTTTGGGGAACCAAAACAAAGATTTCTGTTACGGCAACTAAGGATGCTGACGGAAGTAGCGCTGTTGCTGCTAAATATGCTATTAAGGTTAGTTCGACTGCCGCCGACGGTGGTGTGTATGCTGAACCCTCTGCAGTGAATAATGCAAATGCAACATACTATGTCATTCCCGGACATTACATTAAGTTTACCGTAAGCTCGTCGAACGGTGATCATACCTTGCCGACAAGCTGGACTGAAGTAGGTTCCGCAGAGCTTTCGTATAACATTCATTATCGAAACAAGGAATGTATCACCGCAGGTACGTTGATTACCTTGGCAGACGGTACGCAAAAGAAGGTTGAAGATTTGACTATGGACGACATTCTGCTCGTATTCAACCACGAAACGGGCGAATATGAAGCCGCAGGCATCATCTTCATTGAGAATGACGGTTGGAAAGAATACAACGTCATTACCCTCACCTTCAGCGATGGTACAACCACCAAGCTCATCTACGAGCACGCATACTTCGACTTGACACTTAATAAGTACGTTTACATTACAGAGCAAAACCACACTGACTTTATCGGTCACGAGTTCGCAATGCAAAGTGAAAACGGCTTTGAACGTGTCACAATGACAGATGCAACCCTCGCAGTTGAGTACACCGGTTGTTACAGTTTGGTAACTGTTTACCACCTCAACTACTTCGTCGACGGTTTGTTCTCCATCCCCGGCGGTATTACCGGATTGTTTAACATCTTTGAGTACGGTGACGATCTTGTTTACGACGAGGAAAAGATGCAAGCAGACATCGAGGAATATGGCTTGTTCACCTATGAGGACTTTGAGGAATTCCTGCCTTACGAATTCTACGTAGCATTCCCGGCATCCTACCTCAAGGTTTCTATTGGCAAGGGTCTGATGACCTTTGACGATATCTACCTCTACATCGAGCAGTTCCTTGTAAAGAACGGTTTGATGTAATCTTCCCAAAAACAAGTTGGTTCAACCAACCAAAAAGCGCCCGCTCTCGGGCGGGCGCTCCATTGGGAAATTCAAAAACAAAAATAAACCCGTAGTTGCATTTGCAACTACGGGTTTTGTGTTTACTGTCTATTCTTTGTTTCGGTGGGGAATGCGATTTCTTCCGGCTCTATAACGGTAACAGTCTCTGTGATTTCTTTCGGTCTTGAGAACCAATCCAGGAATATGCCAAACAAAAAGCCTAACAGCAGTGTTGCAAGCACGCCCAACAGATAGGCTATAAAGGTGACCTCAAAGCTGCCGAAAATATCTAAGAAGTAAATCGAAGCGTCACCGTACATATCCATACCAAAGTTAGAGAGGTGGAAGCACCAGTTGAGGAACACGCCAAAACCGATGGATGCATAAACAAATATGCCGGCTTTGCCGAGGTTTATCCAAGTCAGCTTTACCGTTTCGGTCAAAATCAAATAAAATCCGTAAAGAGCCATTACCAGGTGGCAAGCCGCCTCGCTGATGTGCATAAAGGTTGCCGTGTGGTTGTGGTCCAAAAAATAGGAAGCTCCGGGGCTGATGTAAAGCGCCATCAGCATACCAAAGCCCAAAAAGGCGATGGCACAGTGCGCAAAGCTCTTTATTTTTTCGCTCATAAAAGGCGTCAAGAGGATGACTGTGCAGATAAAGGGACTGATGTTTTCAAGCGTCATAAAGCCATCCTCGAGCCATCCGCGCTCAAAGGCTGCGTAGTTCCAACAAAAGAAGAACACTGCGCAAGCAACGATAAACGACGGATTGACTACGGGATGCTTGAGCTTTTCGCGAAAGAAGCACATCAAAAACAGAGCAAGGAAGAGCACCAGCGAAAGACCGCCGAGCATTTGCGTCATATGCATATTTTAACGCCTCCTGTCCTTGTCTTTGTCCTTATCTTTTGCGTTTTCATCTTCCTCTTCTTCTATTTCCACAACCTCAACGGTTGCGTCGCCAAACCAACCGTCTGCCCATCCCGCAGGCCATTCTTCTCTCGGGATAGTGGTTTTAATAACCAAGTTGGTGCACCCTGCAAAGGCTTGAGAGCCGATGGTGGTTACGCTTTCGGGAATGAAGACCTCGGTCAATGCTTTGCAACCCGAAAAAGCGGATTCGCCGATTTCCAAAACACCATCCTCTAAAATCAACGCTTCAAGGGATGCGCAACGTTGAAAAGCGTTTGCACCTACACTCGCAACGGTTTTGGGAATTTCAATTTCGGTCAAAGAGGTACAGTTTGAAAATGCCGAGTTGCCGATAGAGAGCAGACCGTCCAAAAGGTGGACTTGGGTAATGCCTGTTTGGTTGGCAAAGGCGTGGTCGAGAATGCCGAGCACCTTCTTCTCGTTGAAGTAAGCATCCAAGTAGACTTCACCGCGCAGGTTCGGGTAGGAGCCTTGAATCTCGGTAAAGTTTTGATTTTCGCTTTCGGTGTAAATAATACCCGCTGTGGTTTCGTATTCCCAAACCGCTTCAATCACAATGTCTCTTGTGATGCGGCGGAAGGATGCGCTCCAACCACGCAGAACGGCGCCGTCCATTACGACCGAGGGGGGAACGGCATCTTGACCTTGCATAACGTGTTGCACAAGCGAACCGCTAAGCACGGTACCGCCGTTTGGGTCAAATTCTACTGTATAGCTCTTTTTGCTTTCCAAAAAGATGAGCATCAGCAAAACCGAAACGATGAAAAACAGAATTCCAAAAGCAATGAGGATTTTTAATCTTCCTCTATATTTACTCTTCATAGTTGTGTTCCTTTCATAGCATTTTTTTCATTGTAACACACGCGGGTGAAGAATTTGTGAACGTTTTGTTAAAGGCGTAAAAAAGCCGCGTGTATTGTGTCAAAAACGGTTGGGTTTTGTGGAAGAGGAGAACAAAACGTGCAAAATATACATTTTTTGTGTAATCCATTGCAAAATGGAAAAAAGAATGTTATAATGGAAAAGGGAACACCCCTATACCAAGAAAGAGAGGTGTGGGAAAATGAAAAAATTCTTGTGCCTAGTGAGCAATGTTTTTCTGTCGGTTCTGTATATACCCGTATCTATCTACTGGGCGATATTCGGTGTTTTATTGATAGTTGCAATGGACCGTTTTCATATCGATTCTGTCGGAGAGGTAGTATTTTTGCTTTCGGCAGTGATTATGCTGCTGACACCGATCTTTGCGATTTTGGGAATTGTACTCTCCGTAGCACAACGCAAAAGAGAACGCTATGGAACCTCGTTTCTCGTGCAGCTTTTGCCTCTGACCACCATGGGGCTTTCCGTCCTCATTTTGTATCTTTCCATGCTTTTGGGGGCTTGAAAGTAGACTTGCGGTTTCATAACAAAAAGGCACCCGCGTGGGTGCCTTTTTGCTATGTAATTGAATTAACCAATATTGGGCAGGCTTGCTGCTGCGATGGATTGACCAACACGGCGGCTGCTTTCGTCGGGCAGGTGGATGGTAATCTTTTCTGCCAGTTCGGGGAACTCGAGTGCGAGAACCTTTTGCGCGTTTTGGAAGAGGATGTTTCCGCCTTCGCCGGAGGATACGCGGCCCATCAGGAGAACGTGCTTAATATCGTAGAACAGAGCGTAATAAGCAACGGCATAGCCGAAGTAAACGCCAATGGTCTCGTAAATCTTTGCGGCTCTCTCATCGCCCTCTGCCATCAGCTTTTGAACTGCCTTGAGCTTTTCTGCGGGGGATGCGTTCTCGTCAAGCTCGATGCCTGCTGCGGGAGCGAGCTTGATAACGGAATCTTGAGAGAAGTATTTAACGCCACAACCGTAGTCGCCCGACCACTCGTCAACCATTGCGTTCTTGTTGTAGTCTGCGGGAACGAATGCGAGCTCGTTGAGCCAACCGGTAATGTTGCCGTTGCCGTCAACGTATCCGCCTGCTTCACTGGTACCCATGGCAACGCCGAGAACGTTGTTGTCGTTCAAGTCCATAGCGCCTGCAAGTGCGGTAACGTCACCGTCGTTTGCAACCTCAATCGGAACGTTGCCGAGTTCTTTTGCAATGTCGGTGTAAATGTTCTTAACAACCTTTTCAAATGCCTCGGGGTTCTCGTTCTTTACCTTGAGGAAGAGGGAAGAGGTCATAATGCGATTGCCGATAACAACGCCTGCGGTAGAAACACCGATAGCGTCAACGCGAGGCATCTTGGAGGCAGCGGTCTTCATTGCGTCCATAATGCCTGCATAGTGGTAAGAGGGGTCGTTTTGGAGCTTGGGGAACCATACGACTTCCTCGGAGTAGGTAGCTTCACCCTCAACAACAGAGGAAACCTTACGGTCACTTCCGCCTGCGTCAAAGCCGATGCGGCAGCCATCGAGGTGGCGACCTACGGGAGCTGCGGATTCCTTGTTAACGGGAGCCTGTTCGAAAGGAACGTGGATAACCTCAAAAGGAGCTTCGTAAACGCCGGACATAAAGTCGCGGTCAAAATCGCGGTAGCCGCCTACGGAATAGTCAGCCTTGATGCGGTCTGCAATAACCTTGGAGCCGGCAATGATGATTTTATAACCGCCGCGAGTCCAGAGCAGAGTCTTTACAAGACGTTCAACAAACTCGTGGTTTTCTTCGTCGTGACCGGTGCCGTCTTGGAATACGTCAACGGTGTAAACAGAGGTCAGTCCGTCATTTCTTTCAAGACCGATGGTCAATTTTTGACCGCCCTCTTTGGCAACTGCTGCTTCAAATTCGCGATATACGACAGCCATGGGCATAAAGCCGGGGTCGAGCGGAGCATTCATTTTAAGCTTCATAAATGGTTCTTCCTTTCTTTATGGTTCTCTTAACGTTGATATCTGTATCTGTAATAATGATGTCGGCATCCTTGCCTGCCTCGAGCGAGCCGATGCGGTCGGCAACGTGAATCGAGGTGGCGGGGTTGAGAGATGCCATCTTAAACACTTCGTTTACGGGCAGGTTGGTGTTTGCGAGCACGTTTCTGACTGCGTGGTTGAGCTTGAGAACGCTGCCTGCAATGGTACCGTCGGCAAGACGGCATTCAATACCCTTCAGGAAGATAGGTTGTCCACCCAGGTCGTATTCACCGTCGGGCATACCGCCGGCGCGGGTGCAGTCGGTGATGAGAACCATCTTGTCGCCCTTTACCTTGGCGATGATGGAATACAGACCGGGATTGATGTGGAAGGTATCTGCAATGACCTCAACGGACACGTTCTCGGAAGCGAGAGCCGCGCCAACAACACCGGGATTGCGGTGTGCGAGGGCAGACATTGCGTTAAAGAGGTGGGTTGCGTGGTTCACGCCGTCGCGAGCCGCGCTCATAGCCTCTTCAAACTTTGCATCGGTGTGACCCATCGAAACGAGAACCTTGGATTTTGCCGCCAAGCACTTAATGCACTTGTGACCGGGGTCCATTTCGGGAGCGAGGGTTACAGACGTAATGATATCTGCATTTTCCAAAATGAAGTCAGCATCGGGCACGAGAATATTCTCTTCAGCCTGAGCACCTTTTTTGGAAGGGTTGATGAACGGGCCTTCGGCGTGAACACCGATGATTTCGGCACCGTCCCAAGTTTTGCTCTCTTCCTTGACGGAACGAACAGCGTTGAGCGCATCGATGATCTCATTCTTTGCCACGGTCATAGTGGTGGGAAGGAAAGAGGTAACGCCGTTTTGTGCTACGCCGTAAGCCATCTTTTTAATGCCTTCGGGTTTTGCATCGCAGGTGTCCTCACCGAGGTATCCGTGAATGTGGATATCTACAAGACCGGGGGCTACGTAGTTGCCGCACGCGTCAATGGTTTTAGCACCTGCGGGGACGGTATCGACCACGCCCTCAATTTTGCCGGTTTCTTGGGAGAAAGCGAGAGCTTTTCCTTCGATAACGGCCTCGGGCAGAACAATCTTACCGCCAATAATATATGTCAATGCCATATGTAGGATCCTCCTTGGATTTTTCATACTATAAGTATAGCAAAGTTTTTTGAATAAAGCAAGACTTTTTGAGATATTTTTTTATTTTATAAAAAAAGAGGTTCGATTTCCCCGAAATTGCCCAAAGAAGAGAAATCACTTTGCGCAAAGTTGATAAAATGTGTTTTTTGTATGAAAAAGGGTTGCAATTAGTAGAATTGTGTGATAAAATAGGGTATATTCTGCAGAAAGCAGAATATAGAAGGAGGAAAAAAATGAAAGACAAGTTTTTCAAGGCACTTGGTTTTGACCCTGTGGCAAAGCAAACAAGCATCAAAACCGAAATCATCGCAGGTATTGTTACGTTCCTTGCAATGGCGTACATCCTCACAGTTAACCCCGCGCAAATCCTTGTAAGCCCCGATATGGGCGCATATTGGCCCTCTGTATTCATCGCAACCGCTCTTGGCGCTATCATTGGTACGCTCCTGATGGCATTCTTGGCAAAGATGCCTCTGGCGCAAGCTTCGGGTATGGGTTTGAACTCTTTGCTCGGCGGTCTCGTTGCTCTTTGGGCAGCTGATACCTACGGCGTAAGATTTACTCTTGGCCAAGCTTTCATGATGGTTCTGATCTCCGGCGTTCTGTTCCTTGCTCTTACTCTTATTAAAATCAACGGCAAATCCTTCCGTGAGCTTGTATTCGACGGTATGCCCGTTGCAGTTAGAAGCTCCATTTCCATTGGTATTGGTTTGTTCATCGCTTACATTGGTTTCCAAAATGCAGGTATAATCGT
Source organism: Eubacteriales bacterium (assembly GCA_045658925.1). Classification (GTDB taxonomy): domain Bacteria; phylum Bacillota; class Clostridia; order Oscillospirales; family CAG-272; genus UMGS1865. The sequence continues at coordinate 38,394 of JAZOVV010000072.1, read as the reverse complement.
AGCTGACCCTTACGTACAGGTTGGCCTCGTTAACTTTACAAACCTTGAGGCTTGCAAGCCCGCAATCGTTGCATTCATCGGCTTGTTCCTCATTGCTATCCTCGATAAGCTCAACGTTAAGGGTTCCGTTATTCTCGGTATCCTTGGCGCAACCCTGATCGGTATTCCCTTTGGCGTTACCGACCTGACCGTTCTTGCAGGCGAGAGCGGCATTTCTTGGAAGTTCTGGGAGAACTTCTCCAACTTCTTTGCAGGTGAAAACTCTGTATTCCTTTCCTTTGTTGACGTATTCAAGGAAGGTCTCGTTCCCGAAGGCGGTAGCATATTCACCGTTATTATGGTTATCATCACCATGTGCATGATCGATATGTTTGATACCATGGGCACCATTGTTGGTTGCTGCGGCGGTAACAGAATTCTCTCCGATGAGAACAACAAGCCTCACAACTATGACAAGATCATGATTTCCGACGCAGTAGCAACCTGTGCAGGTGCAATGCTCGGTACCTCTACCGTTACCACCTTTGTTGAGTCCGGTGCAGGTGTATCCGCAGGCGGCAGAACCGGTTTGACCTCTTTCACCACTGCTATTATGTTCTTCTTGGCAATGTTTGCAATGCCCGCATTCGCAGTTATTCCCGGTGCGGCAACTGCAGCAGCGCTCATTTACGTTGGCGTTTTGATGATGAAGAACAACATGAAGAGCGTTGATATGAACGATGCTATCAGTGCAACATCTGCATTCCTGACCATCGTTGTAATGCTGCTTTCTTACTCCATCACCAAGGGTATCGGTATCGGTATGGTAACCTACACCGTTATGTCTGCTATCGCATACCTCATCGGCGTTATTAAGTATGCTATCGACAAGAAGGAAAAGCCCGTATGGAATGTATCCGTTGTTGCTCTTATCGTAACAGCTCTGTTCTGCGTATACTTCTTTGTTCCCGTAGCTCTTTAATTAAGACGGTTTTATTCAGTACAGCGGAGGCTGTCGCCTAGCGACAGCCTCCGTGCCTTTCCCACAGCGATCATGAAAGGAAAACAAAATGAAAATAAGCTTCAAAAAAATTGAAATAAAGAACCCCAAACTGAAATTGGCACTCAAAATTGCCCTTTGTGCAGTGCTGGTACTTGCCATTGTGGGTGCCGGCATTGGCGGATACATCTGGCGACGCAACGCTCATTGGCCGGGCAAGCCGGACAAAATGAAGATGCACACCGATTTCTCCACTCCAAAGAACCTTCCCGAGGGCAACGGTGAGCGTGTTAAGGTTATTCTGCTTGTGGGGCAGAGCAATGCCACGGGTATTGGTCGTATCAAATATTTGCAGCAGAACACCACCCCCGAACAGTTTGCCAAATACGAGAACGGGTTTGACTCGGTACTCATCAATTACTGTGTGGATAACCACACAAATTGTTCGGGTGGCGAATTTGTTGATGTTGACCTTGGCTGCAGTGTTTGGAATGATGTTTTTGGCCCCGAGGTCGGAATGGCAGAAAGATTCAGTGAGGAATGGGGAGATGAAAAGGTCATTATTCTCAAATACACCTATTCAGGAACATCCTTGTACTATCAATGGTTGGCACACGGCGGTCGCGGTGCAATCTATAAGGCAATGCGCGAATTTGTGAATACGTATATGAAGTCCTTGCAAAATCAAGGTTACGATGCTCGTCTTGGTGCCGTTTGCTGGATGCAGGGAGAGTCGGATTCCTTTTTTGATATCGCCAAGGAACGCTATTACGAGGCACAAAGCAATTTCGTCTCTTATATAAGAAAGGACTTTGCCAAGTACGCCGAGGAAGGCGGTATTTGCTTTATTGATGCCGGTATTTCGAATAGCCCCTGCTGGCCCGAATATGACAGAATCAATAACGCCAAGGTGCAAATGGCGGCAGATTCCCACTTGAATTATTATTTCTCCACCATCGATGCAGGACTCGAGTGGGGCGTTGAACCCGAAGAATCCCCCGACCTTGCACACTACGGTGCAATGAGCACCCTCAAGCTCGGTCATATATTTGGCGAATACGTTATCAGAGCTTACAACGAGCACCACGCAAAATAAAAAACACTTGACATTTGCTCAAAAATATGGTATACTATTTATGCAAAGCGGAAGGCATTGCTTTATGAGGTATATTCTTGCAATATGGGCAAGTGTTTCTACAAACCACCGATAATGGTTGACTACCGGATGAAAATTCCCGTGGTCAACCATATTTTTTTATACAGGAGAACCCCTAAAATGAACATTTATCTTGAAATTTTCGGCTATATCGGCACGGCTCTCGTCATTGTTTCTATGATGATGACCTCCGTTATTAAGCTGCGCATCATCAATATGTGCGGCGGTTTTATCAGTCTCATTTATGCCATTTGCGTAAACACATGGCCAATCGTTGTACTTAATGCCTGCCTTATCAGTATCAACTTTGTGCAAACGGCAAGACAACTCAAAAAAAGGGAAGCGGTTACGCTCATTCCTGTCGAGGCGAACACCCCCACCGCCAATCACCTTTTAACCATTTGGAAAAGGGATGTTCAAAAATACAGCCCCGACCTCGATTTAGAGGCAATCAAAGAGGGAAAAATACATATTCTGTATGTAGGAGCGCGCGCCGTTGGCTTTTCGATTGTCACAAGCGGGGGCGAAGAGAACGACGCTAACATTTTGTATTTGACACCCACACACCGCACCGCGGTGATGCAAGCACAAGTTGCCGAGCTGCTTGCCAAACAGATTTGATGCACCAACAGATAGGAGATAAAAATGAAATTATTGATAGATGGAATGGAAACCACAGCAGCACCGGGGCAATCGCTTTTGGATATTGTCACCGAGATGGGGCTTATGACGGGTACGCTTTCGGGCGACCCTTTAGCGGCTAAAATCGCAGGCCGCGTATTTACTTTGAACTATATCCCCGTGCGACATAAGGACGTTGTCGAACGTGAGACTATTCGCAAGGCAATGGCGGCATCCGAGGGCAGTGTTCGCTTGCTTCGATACAGTGACCCCATCGGCCGCGACACTTACCGCCGCACCGCGCAGTTTATTCTCTTTTTGGCTCTGCGCCGCCGTTGGCCGAATGCGCGTGCCAAAATGAACTGTACCGTTAATGCGGGCGTTTACATTAAAGTCAGCGGAGCCGAGGACTTTTCGGCAGAGGCGATGAAAGCAGAGGTCGAGCGCATCGTTGCCGAGAACATTCCTCTCTGTCGCCGCAGAGTATCCACCGCCGATGCCATCAATTACTATGTAAGCATCGGTCAGGATGATAAGGCACGTTTGCTCAAATACCGCAAAAAGAAGACGCTTGACGTTTACGAGAGCGGTCTGTTTGCCGACTATTTCTATGGGGAAATGGCACCCTCCACGGGCTTTTTGCGTTCTTGGGAGATTTTGCCCGCACCCGAGGGATTTATCTTTGTTTTCCCCGATGCAAACAATCCCGACCAAGTGTCGCACTATCGTGAGATGCCCAACTTCTTTGCGGTTTACACCGAGGGCAAGCGATGGGGAGAGCTTATGGGCTGTGAAACGGTTGCCGACCTCAACGAGCTTGTCGAGTCCGGTCAGGTGCGCGAGCTTATTCGCGTTAACGAGGCGTTGCACGAAAAGCGTTTTTCGCAAATTGCCGATATGATTTGCGAAAGAGGTGCGAAAGCGGTTCTGCTTTCGGGCCCGAGCTCCTCGGGCAAGACCACGTCCGCCAACCGCCTTGCTACACAGCTGCGCGTGCACGGCAAAAAGCCGATTTTAATGAGCCTTGACGACTACTACCTCGACCGCGACCAAATTCCGCTTGAACCCGACGGAAGCATTGACCTTGAACACATCAATACCATTGATACCGAGCTCTTTGCCATTCACCTCGGCAAGCTTCTCGCAGGAGAAGAGGTGGAGATTCCCACGTTCAATTTCAAAACGAGCAAGCGTGAATGGCAAGGACACCGTATGCGTTTGTGCAATGATACGGTTATCATTGTTGAGGGCTTGCACGCGCTCAATCCCGTTCTGCTCCCCAAGGAGTTGGACGTGAGCAAGGTGTTCAAAATGTACGTCAGCCCCTTGCTGCCCCTCAACCTCGATGACCACAACCGCATCGCCAGCAGATACTTGCGCCTGTTGCGACGTACAGTGCGCGACTATGAGACAAGAGGCGCATCTGTTCAGCAAACGCTTTCGATGTGGGATTCGGTTCGCCGCGGCGAGGAGCGTTGGATTTTTCCCTTCCAAGAGAATGCCGACGTCATCTTTAATAGCTCCACGCTCTACGAATTGGCAGTGCTCAAGCGCCACATTTTCCCACTTCTCGAAGCCATTGGCCCCGAGGATGATTGCTACGACCAAGTGCGTGCAATGGTTAAAATTCTCAACTACGTTTACGAGGCAGACGTCGACGACGAAATTCCACCCACCAGCATCGTGCGCGAGTTCATTGGCGGCAATAGCTTTTACCGCTGATAAACAAACAAAAAATAAAACGCCATCACTCTATATGAGCGATGGCGTTTTATTTCTGTATTCAAGCAAAAAAATCATCAATCAAGCACCCAACAGCTTCGGCAAGCACGGGCAAAAAAGTGATATCCGGATAGCAAATTTCGCATTCCCATTTAGATACAGATTGCGCAGTTATGCCAAGCAAATCCGCAAATTGTCTTTGTGTTAAGTGATTTTTGCATCGAAATTCTTTTATTTTTTGTGAAATAATGACTTTTTTGTATTTGGAACAGAACATTTTTACCTCCGTTAAATTACATTGAAAACTCCCACACTACCATTATACTCAATTTTTGAGTATTTGTCAATACTCAAAATATGAGTATGATAAACTTTTTGTGTAGCTTGCAATAAGGAGTAGAGTATGAATTATCGTATAAGAATGAGAAATTTACGCGAGGACAATGATTTAACGCAAAAAGAGGTAGGTGTCATCATCAACAAATCTCAACAAGGATACGGTCATATTGAAGATGGCAGAGCGGAATTGAAAATTGATGACCTCATCAAATTGTGTCAGTTTTACAAGGTTAGCGCAGATTATTTTATCGGACTGACAGAAGAACCGTAATACAAATCTCCCCAACGTCAAACGGCGTTGGGGTTTTTCTTATTCTTTTGCTTGCAAAATCTCTCAAAAAATGCTATAATGTCATTGAAAACAATCCCCGGGCAAGCGGGAAAGGGAGGTCTTATGAAAATTCAAGGCGCAATTTTTGATATGGACGGCACGCTTGTCGATTCCTTGTCTTTTTGGGACTGTTTTTGGAGGGATATGGGCGAGCGTTATTTTGGTGACCCTACATTCCGTATGGATGCCGCGCATTTCGACAGTCACGTTCGCACCATGATTTTCAGCCGCGCCATCTCCTATATTCACGGTTGCCTCAATATTCCGTGCAGTGCCGAGGAATTCGACGACTTTGCCGCCGCGTACGTGGAGAATTTTTACCGCACTGTGGTAACCCCCAAGGCGGGCGCAAAAGAGCTTTTGACCGCTTTGCGCGCGCGCGGTGTGCGTGTTTGTCTCGCATCTGCCACCGACCGACGCTATCTCGATATTGCTCTTGAGAGCTCGGGACTTGCCGCATTTTTTACACCCGAAACCATCATTTCCTGCTCGGATATCGGTGTGGGTAAGGAGAAACCCGACGTGTTTTTGGCGGCTTGTAAGGTGTTGGGAACGCCTATCGAAAAGACTGCCGTGTTTGAGGATTCCGCGCTTGCGCTCGAGACGGCAAAGGGCGCGGGATTTATCACCGTTGGCGTTTATGACAGTCATCAAACTACACCCGAACGCCTTTCTGCCGCATCCGATATTTATCTCGGCGAAGGGAAGAATTTGTTTGATGCATTGGAGTACGTCGATGCCAAATAATTGCATCCGTCGATGCAAACTTTCTTGACAAAGCCCCCAAAATATTGTATAATATATCATAGAAACGATAAAATGGGGTGGTATGCGCCCCATTTTGCAAATCTTAAGGGAGGGAACTATGGCAACTGAACAGAAAATCAAAATTCTTGCCGTAGTAGGCCCTACGGCAAGCGGAAAAACAGCGGTCTCGGTCGAGCTTGCCAAGCGTCTTGGTGGCGAGGTCGTTTCCTGCGATTCGATGCAGGTCTATCGCCGTATGAACGTCGGTACGGCAAAGCCGACCGAAGAAGAAAAGTGCGGCATTGCGCATCATCTTATCGATGCAGTTGAACCCGATGCTCCTTTCTCCTGTGCCGAGTACGTAACGAAGGCAAGCGAGGTAGTAAAGGATATTTGGGCGCGTGGCAAATTGCCCATTCTTTGCGGTGGAACGGGACTTTATCTCGACCGTTTTTTGTGCGGCGAAATGGAAGAAACCCACGCAGATGAAGGCTTGCGCGAGGCATTGTTTGCTTTTGCCGAAAAAGAAGGTGTCGAGGCGCTTCACGCGCGCCTGCGTGAGGTCGACCCCGAAAGTGCCGAGGCAATACACCCCAACAACGTCAAGCGTGTGGTTCGCGCGCTCGAAATTTATGAGCAAACGGGCATTCCCAAAAGTGAATTCGACCGCCGCTCGCAGGTGGGCGAGTCTCCCTATGAGGCGGTTGTTATCGGCCTGCACTATCCGCGCCGCGAGGTGCTCTACGAGCGCATCAACCGTCGCGTGGATATGATGATTGAAGATGGGCTCTTGGAAGAGACCAAGCAACTCAAGGACGAGGGCGTGTTTGACGTCAATCTCACTGCCGCGCAGGCGATTGGCTACAAGGAGCTGCTCGGTTATCTCGAGGGGTGCGAAACGCTTGCAGAGGCAACCGAAAACCTCAAAACCGCCACCCGTCGCTATGCCAAGCGCCAGCTGACTTGGTTCTCGGCAAAGCCCTACGTCCAGTGGATAGAAATGGAAAAAGAGGGGGCGCCTCGCTCTCTTGACGATATTTGCAACGAGATTATCTCTCGCTTCCACGGAGAGGGGGAGAGAGTATGACACGCAAGGCATTCTTACAAAAGTACGCGCTCCGCATCGCCGTTATTTTTGCAATGCTGGGGCTTATCGTCTACACCGTTGCGCACGCAATGAACTTCAATATGGGCAACGTGCTCACCACGCCCGTGCGCCGCATTACCGACACACGCATCACGCCTGCCCAGGCGTATCTCTTCCGCGACGAGGAAGTCCTTACCACCGAGAATGCAGGGCTTGTGGATACGCTTGTCGAAAACGGCACCAAGGTGGGCAAAAACGTGTCAGTTGCCAAGGTGTGGTCTGCTTCCCAAACGGGGGGAGAGCTTGCATCGGCGCAGTTGCGTCTGACACGCATCAACCGCACCATTCGTATTCTTGAAAGTAGTCAACTAAAGCCGGGCACGCCTCTTTCCGAGGCGAATAAATATCGCGCCGAATATATTTCTCTTTACCGCGAAATCAGCGCGGCGGCAGAGGAGGGAAAGCTTGACAGAATTCCCGCGCTTGAGGAAAAACTCCTGATAGCGCTCAACCGCTACGTTTCTTTGGTGGGCGAGACCGACGAAACAAAGGCGCATCTGTCCTCTTTGAAAGAGGAAAAAGAAAGCCTTATCGGCACAGCGTCGTCTGTTGAAATCAAAAGCGAGACGTCCTCGGGACTGTTCTTTGACAGTGGCTACGTTGACGGCTTTGAGAGCGTTTTTACAATGCAAGCGTTGGAAAATTTGACCCCCGATGCTTTGCACGCGCTTGTCGAAAGCGAGCCTACAACTCCCGAGGGACAAGCAGTGGGCAAATTGGTTTACGGATATGAGTGGTATCTTGCCTTGGAGCTTCCGCTTTCTGTGGCGGCGAGCTTTCGTGTGGATGGGAACTATCGCTTCACCTTCCCCGAAAATAACGATGCCGAAGCAACCCTTACCTTGACCGATAAGGTCGTAGGAACAGATACGGTGTTGGCGGTGTTCGTTTGCGAAAGCCACCCCAATGATTTTCTGTTCTATCGCAAGCAAACGGTCGAAATTACCGTAGGAGAGAGTGAGGGCTTTTACATTCCCGAAACCGCACTCGTTACCAAGGACGGAATGACCGGTGTTTACGTATTTGAGGCAAGCACCGTACGCTTCCGCCGAGCCGACATCATTTGGCGCGGTGAGGGCTATGCCATTGCGGCACTGCCCGGTGAAGGGTCGCTCACAGCCTTGAACGAAAACGACGTTCTCATTGTTTCCGGCAACAATTTGTATGAAGGGAAGGTGTATCGATGATGGCTTTTTCATACGTTGACGAGAACCTTTCCGCCATTCGCGCACGCATCGATGAAGCGGCAAAGCGCAGTGGCGGACGCGAGGTCACCCTTGTGGCGGCTGTCAAATACACCGATACCGACCACATCAATTATTTGCACAGTCTTGGCGTTAATGACATTGGCGAGAACCGCGTGCAACAGCTGCTCGAGCATTGGGATGCACTCAACCGCGAGAACCTGCGCGTGCATTTCATAGGTACCCTGCAAAAAAACAAGGTCAAGTATATCATTGATAAGGTATCAATGATTCACTCTTTGGATAGCCTATCTTTGGCACAGGAAATCGAAAAACAAGCCACAAAGCACGGTCTTGTAATGGACGTTTTGGTAGAAATCAATAGCGGAATGGAAGAAAATAAGAGCGGAATTTCCCCCGACGAAGCCGCCGCGTTTTGTGAGGCTCTCGGTCAATTTTCGCACCTGAATTTGCGCGGATTTATGACAATGGCGCCAAAATGCGAAAAAAATGAAGAATATCGCAAATATTTTCGCAAAACTTCTCAATTATGTCTTGACATTTGGCAAAAAAACCTTCATAATATAGGTAGGCCCATTTTGTCGATGGGAATGTCCGATAGCTTTGAGGTTGCTATCGAAGAGGGCGCGGATATCGTTCGCGTCGGGCGCGCACTTTTTGCGCCGCATTAAATCAGTATTTTGTATGAGGAACATATAGGAGGCACAAAATGAATTTACTGAAAAGATTTGTTCGCAATGACAATGCGGATTTTGACGAAAGCTACGACGAGAACGAGCTTTACGTAATGCCCGAGGATATTCAAATCCCCGACGAAACAGAGAACAGTGTTGCGGCACTTGAAAATCCCGCACGCAAGGAGCCTGAATTCCGTTCTGCAAGCGCAGCAGAAAAGGTATCTCTTAAGCTGCTCCAACCCAAGAGCCACATCGAGGCAACCAAAATTGCCGATAAGCTCAAAGAGGGTTGCATCGTTCTTCTCGATATCAGCCGTTTGACCAAAGAGCAAGCACACCGCTTGGTAGACTTCCTCTCCGGTGTTGCATACGTTCTCGGTGGCGAAATGATCAGAACCAACAAGAACACCATCGTTATCTCTCCCTCCGGCGTAGATATTTCCGGCTTCGCTCCCGAGGCTGAAGCACCCGCAGAGGAGCCCGTACAGGAGACCGCTCCCGAGGAAGCAGTTGAAGAGTACGAAGAGGTTGTAGAAGAGGTATAAGCGTACGTTTGCGCATAAAAGGCTGTTGCGATTTGCGTAACAGCCTTTTGCATTGATTTTTTAAAGGAGAACCCTATGTTATACGTAGTCAATCTCATCAAAAATATTGCCTTGGCAATTTTGAGCGTTTTGGATTTTGCAATGCTCGGCAGAGCTATTCTTTCTTGGATCGATCCGATGGGAGATGGCCCCCTGTCTTCCTTTTTGTATGCCATCACCGAGCCGATTATCCTGCCCTTCCGCAAGCTGTTTGAAAAGCTGAATTGGTTTGTGGGCTCACCCTTGGATATGCCGTTTTTCTTTGCGATGATTTCTATTATGCTTCTGCAAACGCTTCTGGAGGTTCTGCTCTGATGGCAGGGGAGAGTACGCGCGACCTGTTTGAAGCGCGGCTCGAGGATGCCATCCGCAAAAGTGCCTCGGGGAGCGTGGCGCACATTCCGTTTTTGACGATGCGTCAGCGTCGCCGTGCCGAGCGGATGTTAGACGCGCGCGGAATGAAGGGTGCCTATTGGTTTTGGGGCGGTCACAAAACTGCCGAGCGAACCTGCCTTTTCCTTTTACCCGAATATCTCGTGGCAATTCTGCCCGACGACGAGCTTGAACGTTACACCGTCCTTGGGGAATACCTTGCCGATGAAATGGCGGATGCGGTGATGTCGATTTCCATCAAGGGCAGCGGATTTCGCAAGCTGACGCACCGAGACTATCTCGGAGCGGTCTTGGGGCTTGGTATCGAGCGAGATGCCATTGGCGACGTTGCCGTGCAAGACGAGCACCGCGCCATCCTCTTTTGTCCGCGCACGATTGGTGCGTTTTTGATGACAGAATTGACAAAGGTAGGCTCGGATACCGTACGTTGTGCCGAGTGTATTATCGATGAAACTTTTACCGATGGCAAAAAGTACCGTCCTATCAGTGATACGGTGGCATCTCCGCGTCTTGACTGCGTGGTTGCCGCACTCTGCAACCTCTCACGAGAGGCGGCACAAAGCGCCGTGCGGAGCGGTCTCGTCGAGGTCGACTTCGAACCCGAGGAACGTGTCGACACCATTCTTGAGCCCCCTATTACGGTCTCTGTGCGTGGTTACGGACGCTTCATCCTGCGCTCCTTTGACGGTGAGACCAAAAAGGGACGCTTGCGCTTGAGAGCAGACCAATTGGTTTGATTTTTTTGAACAGGAATGCGGGAAAACCTTTTTTGAGAGAAAAACATCGCAGCGTTTCGCTGCTGCGATAATATTTCGCAAGCGAAATATTATGCGTTTTCCCGCACCCTTTCCAAAAAACTCTCTAACAAAAATGACGTGGTAAAATAAGGACGCGAAATCAAAAATCACGAAAGGCAGGGGGAAAATGAAAAAAATCACGCGAGAAGTTTGCTTGCATTTTATAAAAAATTTTTATAAATCGAGAATTCTGTATCTTATTTTAGTTTCTGTTTTTGCTGTTTTGGTGTTGTGGTCTCTCACAAAAAACACAGTAATTGTGATCTGCGGAGCGGTTATTGCTTTGCTATATTTGGCTTGGAGAATTCGCGAGCTCGGTCCAAAAATCAAAAACATTCCCACGGACAAATGTTATTTGGTTGAAGATGAGGTCGTTCACATTAGAAAGAGACTTCGTTTAAGCAGAAATTCGATGAGCTCTCACCATTACATTTACACGTTTGGAACATACGGAAAATATACATTTTCCAAAAACATTTATCCGACCATCGAAATTCACTCGGAAAAAGAACAAAGCTTTCGCGATTTGCAAATTGAAGAACTATCCTTGCGATGCCAAGAAAAAGGGGATATTTTCTATCTTTTGGTATGCGAAGAAAATGGGAAAATCCAAATTGCAAAATGTTTCCCAAAGCATTACTTCGATATTGTACAGGATGATTTCGACCTGATGGAGGGTAAATACTATTGCAAAGACTAAAAGATGTCTTATACACCAAAAGAACACCGCTCTTCATTGAACGGTGTTCTTTTTCTATATCAAATTTTATTCATCGTCATCCACGTCGTCTGCAAATACTTCCGCCAAAGTGTGATGAACGTGTGCTTCTTCTTTGGGAACGATGTCACCTGCTTTGGTCAGGGCGATTTTTGTCAGCATCGGGCCTACAAGCTCGTAAACCAACACACCAAAGAGAACGATATTTCTTACGATGTAACCGTCGGCAAGGAGCGCGCCTGCGATGGCAGACATTCCAAGAGCAACACCCGCTTGCGGGAAGAGGGTAACGCCGAGGTATTTCACAATAGAATTGTCACATCCCGAAACCTTTGCGCTTGCCGCCGCACCAATGTATTTACCGAGCGCACGGAAGAGTACGTAAACCGCACCGATGAGAATGATAATCGGTGTCTCAAAAATGCTCAAATCGAGCTCTGCACCGCTGAAAACGAAGAAGAGAATGAGCACGGGCATCGTCCATTTGTCGGTTTTTTCCATCAATTCATCTGCGCTGTCGCAAATGTTGCAGAAGAGCGTGCCCATCATCATACAAACCAAGAGGTTCGAGAATGCAATCTCGATGCCAAGGGGCAGGTGGAATTCCATCTGTGCCAGAGCAACTGTTAAAAGAACAAAGGTCAAGGTCAAGCAAAGACGCTTACTGTTGGATTGGAAGTGGTCTTCCACAATCGAAAGCACCCAACCCGTCAATGCGCCGAGAACCAAAGAAAGCGTTACTTCAATAAGGGGATTGATTAAAAGGGAAACGATACCAACGGCTGCCGCACCGTTTTCAAGTGCCTGTGCCACGCCCATCGAAATCGCAAAGCATACAAGACCGACTGCGTCGTCGAGCGCAACAACGGGGAGCAAGAGGCTGGTCAAGGGGCCCTTTGCCTTATACTGCTTAACGACCATCATTGTCGCCGCGGGAGCGGTCGCTGTCGCGATAGCACCGAGCGTGATGGCAACAGAGAGGGGGAGTACCTCTTCACCGAGGATAAAATGCAGACCAATCAGCGCACCGTCAACCACAAGCATTGTGATAATTGCTTGCGCGCAACCAACGATAGCGGCTTGACGTCCCGTCTTTTTGAGCGAGGAGAGTTTAAATTCCGAACCGATGGCAAATGCGATAAAGCCGAGGGCGACGTCTTGAACGATAGCGCCCGTGCCTGTTAAGGTTTCTTCATTGGAGAGAACACCTGTAATGCCGAGTTTGCCAAGGCAATGAGGGCCAATGAGCACGCCCGCAATCAAGTATCCCGTAACGGCAGGGAGACCGAGTGGCTTCATAATACGCGAGAGCAAAAGTCCCATAAACAGGGCGAGTGCCAAGCCGAACAAAACCTGCGAGCTTCCACCTTCGGAGAAAGCGCCCGAAAATTCTTCGTAAAACATAATTTTATACCTTCTTTATATGTAATATAAGCAAAATCACAAAACATCGACTATTATACTCCCAATAAACGCGAATGTCAATAGAAAAATCAAAAAAACTTCAACATCTTTTTCACAATCGAAAAAGCAAAAAAGAATTGACATTTTGGGTGGGATATGGTATACTTGATACAGAAAAAGGCACGGAGGACATAACAATGCTCAAAGTGGAACGCACATCCGTTATGAATATCGATAACGCCATCAGAGGCGCACGCAACCCTATGAACAGCTGGGCAAAGTCGGACAGTACATACGACGAGAACGGCAAGTTTATCATCGGCGAAGCCGACCTCGATTTCGGTCACCGCTTGGCAGTTGCGGGCAGCGACCACCGCAAATTTTTGCGTCAGGTGTTTGTCTCTGTCGACATCACCGCTCCCCTGTATTGGTGGAAGGAATTTGATACCTACAAGGTAGGAACCGTTGCCAATTCTACCTCGACGATGCACAAAATTCACGCCAAGGAGTTCTCACGTGATGACTTCTCGCACGACCGCCTTGACGAAAGCGGACTCAATATGCTCGATGCCATCGTCGACTACCTCGAATGTGAACGCCAAAAGTTCCTCGAGAACAAGGAAGACCGTCAAAGCTGGCACAATATGATTCAAATGCTGCCGTCTTCCTATAACCAAATGCGTACCGTTACGCTCAACTACGAAAACCTCATCAACATCTATTACGCGCGCCGCACCCACAAGCTCGCCGAGTGGCATACCCTCTGCGAGTGGATTGAATCTCTCCCTTGCGCCGCCCAATGGATTTGTGTGAAGGAGTGAATTTTAGTAAAAGATTGCGGGAAAACCTTTTTTGAAAAAAAGCGTTTTCCCGCACCCTTTCCCAAAAACGCTCTAACAAAAATAACAAAACAAAGGGATAGCGAGGTGCACTATCCCTTTTTTTGTTTTCCTCTTTGTGCGAAAGTTTTTGAAGGGGGTGCAGGGGGGAACTTTTCTCAAAAAGTTCCCCCTGCATTCTCTCCAAAAAAAATCGCGCCAAAGTAAGTCAAAAATTTCACAAAACCTATTGATAATTTTTCCACTTTGTGGTATGATATATATGTATGTGCAAAATTCTTATTATTTTGAAAGGAATGAAAAACTATGACCTACAACAAAAAGTCGATTGAAGATATCGAAATCAAAGCGGGACAGAAAGTTTTTGTTCGTTGCGATTTCAACGTTCCTATGAAGGACGGCGTTATCACCTCCGATAAGAGAATCGTTGGTGCTCTCCCCACCATCAAGTATTTGATGGAAAAGGGTGCAAAGGTTATCCTTTCCTCTCACATGGGCAAGCCCCACGCCATCTTCACCCCCAACTTCAAGTTGGATAAGAAGGAACAAAAGAAGGTTGACGCTCTCCCTGAGGACGAGAGAGAAGCTGCTACCGCAGAGCTCAAGGCAAAGGCTCTGAAGAACGACCCCGTTAAGTTCACTCTCAAGCCCGTTGCTGACCGTCTTAACCAAGACCTCGGCGGCAAGGTTGTATTCGCTACCGACATCATCGGTGACGATGCAAAGGCAAAGGTTGCCGCTATGGAAAACGGCACTTGCGTACTCATTGAGAACGTTCGTTTTGACGCTCGTGAGACTAAGAACAACCCCGAGTTTGCAAAAGCTCTGGCTGACCTCGCAGGCGAGGGCGGTCTGTTTGTAAACGACGCATTCGGTACTGCTCACCGTGCACACGCATCCACCGCAGGTGTTGCTGATTACCTCCCCGCAGTTTGCGGCTATCTCATTCAAAAAGAAATCGGCGTTATGGGCAAGGCTCTTGCAGACCCTGCACGTCCCTTCGTTGCTATTCTTGGCGGTGCAAAGGTTTCCGACAAGATTGGCGTTATCAACAACCTCTTGGAAAAGTGCGATACCCTCATCGTTGGTGGCGGTATGGCTTACACCTTCTTTGCAGCTAAGGGTTACAACGTAGGTACTTCTCTGTGCGAGACCGACAAGATTGACCTTGCAAAAGAGATGATGGCTAAGGCTGAGGCTAAGGGCGTTCACTTCCTGCTCCCCATCGACAACAAGCTGGGTAAGGAATATGACGAGAACACCGAGAGCCAATACGTTGACTCCGATATGATTCCCGACGGTTGGATGGGCCTTGACATCGGTCCCAAGACCTGCGAGCTCTTCTCCGCTGCTATCAAGGGCGCAGGCACCGTTGTTTGGAACGGTCCTATGGGCGTTTCTGAGTGGAAGAACTTTGCAACCGGTACCGAGACCGTTGCCGCTGCAGTTGCAGAATCCGGCGCTGTTTCCATCATCGGCGGTGGCGACTCCGCAGAGGCTGTTGAGCGTCTCGGCTTTGGCCCCAAGATGACTCACATCTCCACCGGTGGCGGTGCATCTCTCGAGTTCCTTGAGGGTCTCGAGCTCCCCGGCATCGCTTGCTTGCTCGATAAGTAATTTATCCTAAAATCAAACGGGGAACGGCGAGCCGCCGTTCCCCTTATTTTGTAAAAAAGAAAGGTGAACCGATATGAATCCTTTGAAGAGAAGAACCGTAATTGCCGGCAACTGGAAGATGAACTTCACTCCTGCCGAGGCAACTGCGTTTATCAATGAAATCAAGCCTATGGTTGCAGGCAAAGATAACTGCGACATCATTTTCTGTGCTCCTTACGTAACCATTGCCGCTGCTCAAGAGGCTGCAAAGGGCTCTAACATCAAAATTGGTGCCGAGAACGTACACTTTGCAGAAAAAGGCGCTTACACCGGCGAAGTTTCCGCAAAGATGCTCACCGCTTGCGGTGTTGAATACGTTATCATCGGTCACTCCGAGAGACGTCAATACTTTGGCGAGACCGACGAGACCGTTAATCTGCGCACCAAGGCTGCTCTCGCCGCAGGTATGAAGGTTATCCTTTGCCTTGGCGAAGTGAAGGAACAACGCCTTTCCGGCATCACCGACGAAGTTGTTGCTATGCAGACCAAGCTTGATTTGCAAGGCGTTAGCGCTGAAGAAATGAAGAACGTTATCATCGCTTACGAGCCTGTTTGGGCTATCGGCACAGGTTTGACCGCGACTCCCGAACAAGCAGAAGAAACCTGCGGCGTCATCCGCAAGGTTCTCGCTTCTATGTATGGCGAAGAGGTTGCAGAGTCCGTTACCGTCCAATACGGTGGCTCTATGAACGAAAAGAACGCAGCTGAATTGCTTGCAAAGCCCAACGTTGACGGCGGCCTCATCGGCGGCGCGTCCCTCGTTGCAGAAAAGTTCACTGCTATCGTTGATGCGGCGCAGTAATTAGATAGAACAATGGATTTGTGGGGGAAACTTCTTGCAAGAAGTTCCCCCCACACCCCTTTCAAGAACTCTCGCACAACAATTATCTAAATGGAATCGTTAGTATGCTAACAGACGGATGACGCAAGCCGAATGGCTTGCGTCATCCGTCCGTAAGTTTACTACAAACTTCTTTTGCACATTTTATGCGAAAGTTTTTGAGGGGGGATGGGGGGAACTTTTTCCAAAAAGTTCCCCCATAAGAATTTCCCCGCAAAATCTCTTTTCTTATTGACAAATATATATATTTAGGATATAATAAAAGGGAAGTCTAACCCCGCAGGAGGTACGAAATGGAGCAAAACAAACTGCAAGCCTTGCGCGAGACCGCAAGACAGATTCGCATCGGCATTATCAAGAGCACAAACGCGGCAAAATCGGGACATCCCGGTGGTTCGCTTTCCATCGCTGACATTTTGGCATATCTGTATTTTGAGGAGATGAACATTGACCCCGCAAACCCTCAAATGCCGGAGAGAGACCGTTTTGTTCTTTCTAAGGGACACTGTGCACCCGGACTTTATTCCGCACTTGCTAACCGCGGATATTTCCCCGTTGAGGAGCTGACCACCCTGCGCAAAATCGGTGCGCGTCTGCAAGGTCACCCCGATATGACGCTCACCCCCGGTGTGGATATGTCGGCAGGTTCTTTGGGACTTGGCATCAGCTCTGCGGCAGGTATGGCACTCGCGGCAAAGATTGATAACAAGAACTACCGCGTTTACACCGTTGTTGGCGACGGTGAAAGCGAAGAAGGTCAGGTTTGGGAGGCTTGTATGTTCGCATCCCACTATAAATTGGACAACCTCTGTGTTATCGTTGACTGGAACGGACTGCAAATCGATGGCCCCGTTGCCGAGGTTATGAATCCCACACCCCACGATAAAAAGCTCGAAGCCTTTGGCTTCCACGTCATTTCCATCGACGGTCACGATTTTGACCAAATCGAAGCCGCTTTCGCTGAGGCGAAAGCTGTTAAGGGCAAGCCCACCGCTATCGTTGCAAAAACGGTTAAGGGCAAGGGCGTATCCTTTATGGAAAACAAGGTCAACTGGCACGGCGCCGCTCCCAACGATGAGCAATGCGCGCTTGCTTTGGCGGAACTGAATGCATAAGGGGGAGAGAACAATGGCAGAAAAATTGGCTACCAGAGAAGCTTACGGCTCCGCGCTTGTAGAGCTTGCAGATAAATACGATTTTGTGGTTCTTGATGCCGACCTCGCAGAGGCGACCAAGACTGTCAAATTCAAAAAGGCGTGCCCCGAAAGATTCTTTGATTGCGGCATTGCCGAGGGCAATATGATGAGCGTGGCAGCAGGTATTGCTACCACAGGCAAGACTGTTTTCGCATCCAGCTTTGCAATGTTCGCCGCAGGCAGAGCATTCGAGCAGGTGCGCAACTCTATCGGCTACCCTCACCTCAACGTTAAAATCGGCGCAACCCACGCAGGCATCACTGTCGGTGAGGATGGCGCAACCCACCAATGCAATGAGGATATCGCTCTGATGCGTACCATCCCCGGTATGACCATCGTCAACCCCTCGGACGCGGTCGAAGCAAGAGCGGCAGTAGAGGCGGCACTCACCACCAACGGCCCGTTCTATCTTCGTTTTGGACGCTTTGCCGTTCCGGTTATCAACGATAACCCCGAATACAAGTTCGAGCTCGGCAAGGGTGTTTGCGTTGCCGAGGGCAAGGACGTTACCATTGTTGCAACGGGTCTTATGGTCTCTATGGCTATCGAAGCAAAAGAGCTTCTTGCCGAAGAGGGAATTGATGCACGCATCATCAATATTCACACCATCAAGCCTATCGATAAAGACATTTTGGCAAAAGCCGCCGAAGAGACCGGTGCACTTGTTACCGCTGAGGAGCACAACATCATTGGCGGACTTGGTGCGGCTGTTACCGAGGCAATCTGCGAGACTTGTCCCGTTCCCGTCATTCGTGTTGGTATGAACGACACCTACGGACACTCGGGTACTGTTCCTGCACTTCTCGAAGCGTACGGACTCACCCCCGCAAAGATTGCCGAGGCTGCAAAAAAAGCCATCTCGATGAAAAAATAAACCACGTGGGGAAGGGAGCTCGGCTTTCTTCCCCCGCGTCTATCAAAACCGATTGAAAGGAAACAGAGACTCACACTCTGCAAACAAACTATGAAATATATTTTGGCTTCCAAATCTCCGCGCCGTCGCGAGATTTTGGAGATGCTCGGCGTCGAGTTTGAGGTGATTACCTCGGAGGCAGACGAAAGCAGTGATATTACCGACCCTTGTCAGCTTGTCGAGGAGCTTTCCTTGCGCAAGGGACTTGCCGTGCGCGATGCACTCCTTGCAAAAGGATATGATTTGAGCGATACGGTCATCATTTCGTCGGATACTGTCGTTGCTATCGACGGCGAAATTTTGGGCAAGCCCCACGACGAGGAGGATGCAAAAAGAATGCTCCGCCTTTATTCGGGCAGAGAGCACGAGGTCGTCAGCGGCATTTGTCTCATTGGCGCGAATGCCCAAGGCGTAACGCACGAAGTGACAAAGGTCACCTTTGACGAGATGGACGAGGAAACCATTTGCAACTACGTCAGCGCGGCAAAACCCTACGACAAAGCAGGTGCGTATGCCATTCAAGGACTTGCATCGGCATACATTTCGGGCATTGTGGGCGACTATTTCAACGTAGTCGGTCTCCCTGTGCACCGTATGTGTTGTTTGCACGCACAAATTTTCAAAGAAAATTTGCTCTAAGGGGTATGCAAACGCAAATCTTTATGTTATAATAGACTTAAGATACTGAAATTTTTAAGGAGGTGAGCACCGTTGGCAAAGCAGATAGGCATTGATCTTGGCACATCAAACACAATGATATATCTCAAGGATAAGGGCATCGTGTTGCGCGCGCCCTCGGTGGTCGCCCTTGACCGCACCACCAAAGAGGTTATCGCATCGGGCACAACAGCCAAGCGTATGGTGGGCAAAACGCCGGGCAACATTCTCGCACTGCGCCCTCTCAAGGACGGTGTTATCACCGACCTACATACCACGTCCCTGATGCTGCACGACTTCTTCGAGCGAATGGATATGACGTCCTTCTTCAACCGCCCCGTGGCGCTTGTTTGTATTCCTTACGGAGTGACCGGTGTTGAACGCCGTGCCGTTGAGGATGCCACCTTTGAAGCGGGTGCCAAGAACGTAGGACTTATCGACCAACCCATTGCGGCGGCAGTCGGTGCGGGAATTCAAATCTCCAAGGCGAGAGGCGCGATGGTCGTTGACCTTGGCGGCGGCGTTTCGGAGACGGCTATCATCAGCCTTGGCGGCGTGGTAGAGTCCAATTCTCTGCGCGTTGCAGGCAACGAATTGGATATTGCCATTGTCAATTACTTAAAGCAAACGCGCAACATCCTCATCGGTGACATCACCGCAGAGGTGCTCAAAAAGCGCATCGGCTCGGCAACTCCCGATATCGACCGCGGAACAATGGAGGTCTGCGGCAGAGACCTGCGCACAGGTCTTGCCGTTACCATCGAGGTCAAGAGTGGGGAAGTAAGAGAGGCTATCAAGGAGCCGCTTTCCGAAATTATTTCGATGGTCAAGATGACTCTTGAAGAAACGCCCCCCGAGCTTTCTGCCGACATCTTCGATTTTGGTATCGTGCTTGTCGGCGGCGGTTCACTGCTCCCCGGCATCGACCGTGCCATCAGTGACCGCACAGGCATTCGTGTCATCACTGCAAAACGACCGATGGAGTCGGTTTGTTTGGGACTTGGCAGAATGCTGCAAAGCGCAGGAGACTTCTCCGAGTTCGTCAAATACAAGGTTAAATAATCACAACAGCAAGGGCGAGATTCTCACCGCCCTTGTTTTTATCAAGGAGACACAAATGAATCAATATCAAAATTACACGTTCTACCAAAATGATGCGGCGCAGATTGTGCTGCCCACAAAACCGCCCAGAGCACGCTTACACACGGGCATTATTGCGTTTTCTGTTGCGCTGGTCATTTTGTTGACCTCGGTAGCGCAAGCGATTATTCACGGTGTCGTTTTGGGAATCAATCCTGCCCTTGCCGAAAACGATTGGTATTTATGGGTGCTTTCGGTGATACCGATGTATGTATTTGCCATGCCCATTGCATACCTTTTGCTTCTTACCATTCCCAAAAGTGCGCCGCAAAAGCAAAAGCTGAACCCCTTGATGTGGGTGGGATTTTTGTTTCTTTGCTTTGCGCTCTCTTACGCTGCAAACATTGCGGGGCAGTACTTTGGCGATTGGATCTACAATATGCTGGGTGTTGAGGTGGAAAACGAGTTGGAACAAATGACCTCTGTCACCCCTCTTGGCATCAACCTGCTTTTTGTGGGCGTTTTGGCACCCATTTTTGAAGAGCTCTTTTACCGCAAGGCTGTCATCGACCGCTTGCGCCGCTACGGCGACCTGCCCGCTATCTTGATTTCGGGCTTGATTTTTGGATTGGTGCACGGCAACTTCAATCAAGTATTTTACGCAACCTGTGTGGGTATTTTACTCAGCTTCATCTACGTCAGAACCGGTAGTGTGCTTTATACCATTTCTATCCACGCCGCGTTCAATATGATTGGCGGTGTTTACACAACCGAGCTTATTCGCCGTATGGACGAGAATATGGCCCTTGCCGAAAACGATACAGTAGGACAGATTATGTTAATGGCGTACACAGTATTTACGCTTCTTTCGCTTGTGGTTGGTACAATTTTCTTGCTTGCCAACCTGCGACGCTTTAGCCGTTCCTTGCAAAAAGGGGAATACACCCTCAGCTTTGACAAATGGATGAATGCGCTTGTCTTTAACCCCGGTATGTGGGTGTTCTTGGCAATCGTAGCACTGCTGTTTCTCTCCAGCCTTTTTGCATAACCGATTGCATTTTTAAATTCTTAAAGGGAGGTGTCCGCTTGAACAATCGCACGCATACGTTGCGCTATCTTGGCATAGTAGCCGTATTTTGCCTGATATGCGTTATTTATCTCGGCAGACTGTTTTTTATTCAAATTTCGGGGCGCGAGAATGAATACAAGTCGGACATCGAAGAAAGAGAGGTCACCGTGCAAGCGGTGCGCGGCGAAATCTATGACCGCAACGGTGTCAAGCTTGTAGCAAACCGATACAGCTATGATCTATCCTTTGTGCACGCGCAATTCTTTGCCATGACGGTACAGGAGCGAAACGAGGTCTGCTTGGGCGTACAAAACGCGCTTGCAAAGCGTGGCGGCGAGGGGAAGAGAGAGCAAAAATTCTTCCCGTTTGACGGCACCTATCCCAATTACACGTACAGTGCCGACACCCTGGACGGTGACTCTATCCGTTCCTACCGCCTCAAGCGTGTGCTTGGAGATTTGGATTTGAAGGCGGAAACCACCGCCACAGAGCTGCGCGATTATTACACCGATACATACGATTTGTTGCAAATTGACAATCAAGGCAACCGCCGTTTCAGCGATGCCGAAATCGACACGCTCATCCGTATCTATTATGATATTGATGCCGTACGTTTCCGCTCGTCGGGCGAGTACATCTTGTGCCAAGACGTGGATATGTCGCTGATGACCTATATCAAGGAACAAAATATGAAAGCGGTCAATTTTACGGTCAACGTTGCGCGCGAATATTGCTATCCCGGTTATGCATCGCATATTCTCGGGTTGGTTGGACCTATCTATTCCGAAGAATGGGATTACTACAACAACCTTGGCTACCAAATGAATGCCATTGTTGGCAAGTCGGGCTGTGAGGCGGCGTTTGAGAGTTATCTGCACGGAACCGACGGCAAAATGAAAATAAAAGAGGACAAGAACGGAAACGTAACCGAAATTGAGGTTTTGAGTGAGCCCATAGCGGGCAACGACGTTTACCTGACTATTGATATTCAGTTACAGATAGCCGCCGAGGACGGTCTTGCCGAAAACGTGGAATACGTTTCGGGGCAAGCAGACGGAGAGGCGTGCAATGCCGGCGCGGCGGTTGCAATGAATCCCAACACCTTTGAGGTGCTTGCTATCGCATCCTATCCCACCTATGACCTGACCACTTACAACGCTGACTACAATTTGCTTGTGCAAAATCCCGCAAACCCCTTAACCAACCGTGCAATCGACGGTTTTTATGCTCCCGGCTCTACACTCAAGCCCGGTATGGCGGCAATCGCATTGCAGGATGGTGTTCTCGAAAGTTGGGAGAACATTACCTGCACGGGAAGATATAAAAATACGATAGGATGTTCCACCTATTCAGATACCCACTGGTGGGGAAGTATCGACGTCGTCGATGCTATTTCCTATTCCTGCAACAGCTTTTTCTGCGAGCTTGGCAACAGACTCGGAATTCAAAAAATGGAGCAGTATCTTGCAAAGTTTGGTCTTGGAGCGTCCACAGGCTTGGAGCTTGGCGGCAGGAGCGGTGTTTTGGCAGGTCCCACCTATCGCGGTGAGATTCAAAGCAGTGAGCAATGGCAACCGGGTATGACTTGGCAGGCAGCAATCGGTCAGTCCGACCACCAGCTTTCCCCCGTACAAATGGCTTGCTACATCAGCACGCTTTGCAACGGCGGCACGCGTTACACCGCGCACCTCTTGCACAGCGTTTACCGCTTTGGCAGTGACGAACCGAGCTTTGTCTATCAGCAGACCGATGACACGGTCCTGAGTCGCATTGAGCTTTCTCAAGACAATCTCGATGCCGTTTTTGAAGGGATGAAAAACATGGTCAACGACACGACCTTTGTTAGAAATCAAATAACCAACAACTCCAAAATTCCCGTAACGGTTGGTGGCAAAACGGGAACGGCACAAAGAGGAGGGGACAACCCCGACAACGCACTGTTTGTTGCCGCCGCACCCTATAACGACCCCGATATCGTTCTCTCTGTTGTTCTTGAAAACGGTTCGCACGGTTATTATTGCGCAATGACTGCGGCGAAAATTTTGGAAGCATACTATAACGAATAATAAAAAGTCCAAGTCGAAAGACTTGGACTTTTTTGGCACACCATGGCGGATTCGAACCGTCGACACCAAGCGTCGGAGGCTTGTGCTCTATCCAGCTGAGCTAATGGTGCAAAATTCTCGGTGATGGTATTATATCACATTTTGGTTTCGATTGCAAGCCATTGTGTGCAAAAAAATCTTTGGGCGGCAATTTTTCATCTTCATATTTCGGCAAGCTATCGCCCTACATTGGAACTTATAAATATAAAAACCCGACACTTTTTCCCAAAACCTCTTGCAATCGGTGCGGGGATTTGGTATAATATAGGATGATTATGAATGCAAAGAGGTATTAACATGGCAGAAAAGCTTTCTATGCAACCCTACAAGGGCACAAGAGATTTTTATCCGCAAGAAATGAAACTGCGCAACTGGTTCTTTGGCGTCATTCGCCGCGAATTGGAAAACGCCGCATTTGATGAATACAACGGTCCTATGCTTGAATCCTTGGACCTCTACGCCGCAAAGAGCGGCGAAGAGATTGCCAACAAGCAGACCTATAACTTTATGGATAGAGGCGACCGCCATCTTGCAATTCGCCCCGAAATGACCCCCACCGTTGCCCGTATGGTTGCGGCAAAAATGGGTGAGTTGAGCTTTCCGCTCAAGTGGTTCTCCATTCCCAATATGTATCGCTACGAGGCAACCCAAAGAGGACGCTTGCGCGAGTTCTGGCAGCTCAACGTCGACGTTTTCGGTTGCAACACCTATGAAGCTGACCTTGAGGTCATCACAAGTGCCATTCGCATTATGCGCGCTTTTGGCGCGGATGAAAAGATGTTTACTGTGCGCATCAACAACCGCCGCTTCTTCAACGACGTGGTTGCCGCTATCACGGGCAAGGACGTTGAGGGCAGCCGTCAAGTTTCCAAGGTCATCGACCGCAAGAACAAGGTCACACGCGAAAGCTACGAAAAAGACCTTACCGCTCTTGGCCTGACCACCGAGCAAATCGCACAAATCGATGCGCTTTACACGATGAGTGTTGAGGATGCCACCGCACTTTGTCCCGAGTCGCAGGGTTCGCAAGAGCTTCTGTCTCTCTTCGCGGCGCTCCGCAAGATGGATTTGGACAAGTACTGCTTGTTTGATTTCGGTATCATCCGCGGTCTCGATTACTACACGGGTACTGTATTTGAAGTGTTTGACAACGCTCCCGAAAATAACCGCGCTATGTTCGGCGGCGGTAGATACGACAATCTCGTTGACTTGTTCGTTAAGAATGCGCGCATCTCGGGTGTTGGCTACGGTATGGGCGACGTAACGTTGGAAAACTTCTTGGTTACCCACAAGCTCGTTCCCGAAACCTTCGGTTCAAGCGTCAAGGTGCTCGTCACACGCTTCGATGACGTACCCTATGAAGCTTACACGTCCTTGGTTGAAAAATTACGCGATGCGGGCATCGTTTCTTCGATGTATCTCGGACAAAAGAAGTTCGGCAAGCAGCTTGAATACGCCGTTAAGGGCGAATACTCTCACGCCATCATTATGGGCGGCGACGAGTACGCACGCGGTGTGGTTCGTCTCAAGAACCTCGGCACGCGCGAAGAAAAAGAGGTCGCTTTCGCTGACTTGCAAGCAGAACTCAACGCATAAAACAAACACAGAGGGGAAGAGGACACGCGCTTCTTCCCCTGATTTGATGTAGCCTTTTTGAAAGGAGCAGACAATGGAAAGAAAAACGGTATTTATCTATACGGGTGGAGAGGTTTTTGGTGACCTCGTTACCGAAAAACCCGAGAAGGGCGACCTTGTCATTGCCGCCGACGCGGGATACCTCACCGCCAAAGAGATGGGCGTAACCCCCGATATTCTCCTTGGCGACTTCGACACGCTCGGTGAAGAAAACATCCCCGACGGCATTGAATGTTTGCGTGTGCCTGCCGAGAAGAACGATACCGACACGCAACTTGCCGTAGAGGTCGCTATCGAGCGCGGAGCGGGCGAAATTGTCATCATCGGTGGGCTCAGCGGTCGCATCGACCACACGCTCTCCACGCTTGCTATCCTTGAAGATTTGTGGGGGCGCAAAGAGGGACGCATCTATGCCACCATCACCGACGGCAAAAACCGCGTGCGTTTTATCCGCAATAGCGGAACAATTCTGCCGCGCTCGCAGTATCGCTATTTCTCCCTCATCGCCGCTGACGAACTCGTCAAAGGCGTAACCCTTGAAGGTTGCAAATACCCCCTCAAGAACGGCCGCATCTCGCGCCGCCGTCAATGGGCGGTCTCTAACGAAATTATAGGCAACTGCGCCCTCATCGAAATCAAACGCGGCGGCGTTTGGGTCATTGAGAGTATGGACTAAAGGTTTTGAGAGAATGCAGGGGGGAACTTTTTAAAAAAAGTTCCCCCCTGCACCCCCTTCAAAAACTTTCGCACAAAAAGGTAAGAGAAAACAATTCCAAAGGTACGGATAGACAGAAGAGGCGCTCGTAAACTCGCGCCTTGCTACCGCGAGCGGCTGGGCACCACCAAGACCCCATCCGCTAAGAAAGTAGAATAGAATAAACAAGGGATAGCGCACTTGCTATCCCTTTATTTGTGTCTTTGTAGGGGGCGACGTCCTCGACGCCCCGCCAACAAACGCATACCGTGAATAAACGCGGGCGAAAATGGTCGCCTCTACATTGTCTCTATTGAATTTTCTTAAAAATCAGGGTCTCGGTGGCCCCTGATTTTTTGCGACAGCCAAAGCGAGGTTTTACCTCGCGTCGACCGTCTATTCGTAGACTGACAACTCTATTTTTGACCCTTTGTGCGAGAGTTCTTGAAAGGGGTGTGGGGGGAACTTCTTGCAAGAAGTTTCCCCCACGAACAACGCGTCCTATCAAATATCTAACAACTTTCTAAAAGGCGTAATGTAAGCAGCGGCGCGAGCGGCGTCGGATGCTTCGGCAAAGATGCGGAGCAGGGGCTCGGTGCCGGAGAAGCGGCAAATGACGAAGGAATCGTCAGCGAAATAGACCTTGCAGCCGTCCTCATAATTGACGCGAACGACCTCGGCATCAAATTCGGGCAGCTTTTTGTCAACCATCAAGGTTTTTTGAATTTCGGGCTTGCGAGCGGCAGGGAACTCGAGGTTAGCTTCTACCATTTCGAATGTGCCAAAGCGCTCTTCGAGCTCACGCAGCATCTTGGTGGGGGAGCCCATCGCGCAAACCATCTCTACAAAGAGGGATGCGGCATAGATGGAGTCCTTGCCGTGAATGTGTCCGCGAACGGTCAAGCCGCCCGAGGATTCGCCGCCGAGGACTGCATCGTATTGGTCGATGCCGGCAGAGATGTACTTAAATCCAATGGGAACCTCTTTGCATTCTTCACCAAAGGACTCGGCAATCTTGTCGAGCATATGGGTGGTGGCAAGGTTGCGCACAACGGGGCCGTTCCAGCCCTTGTAGGCGTGCAAATAGTAGTAGAGCAGGCAAAGGATTTGGTTGGCATCAATATAGTTGCCGTTTTCGTCCACAATGCCCAAGCGGTCGCCGTCGCCGTCAAAGGCGATGCCAAGGTCATAACCGCCTGCAACCACGTGGTTGCGCAAATCGTAAAGGCGAGACTCGGTGGGGGCGGGAACGCTGCCGCCAAAGTAAGCGTCCTTGTTATCGTTAATGAGGTCGACCGTGCAACGCAACGTTTGCAAAATGACCGTAATGGGATAAATGCCTGAGCCGTGCATCGGGTCAAAGAGGATGCGTAGACCGCGCTCCTTGATAACGGACTGATTGAGTTTGGAGAGAATGTTGTCAATGAAAGTATTGAAGGGCGCGTGCATATAGGTGATAAGGCCCTTTTCTTCGCCTTCCTTAATGGAAAGGGTGGGAATGTCAAGCTCTGCATCCTCACAGAGGAGCTCTTCCATACGCGCGGTGGTCTCCAAAGGCGCATCGCGGCCTTCCTCTACGATGAGCTTGATGCCGTTGTAAGCCGCGGGATTGTGGCTTGCGGTGACCTCAAGACCGTAGTGATATTCGTGATACTGTGTCAGGAACATAATCAGGGGTGTGGGGGTAGAGCGGTTGACAAGAATAGCGGGAATGCCTTGCGCCGCGAGAACCTCTGCTATCCAGCGCGAGGAAACTTCCGAAAGGAAGCGGCGGTCGTAACCAATGACAATGGGCTTGTCGGCTTTGCCTTCTTCGCGTGCGAGGCGGCAAACGGCATACGCTACGCGTTGAATGTTGGCTTTGATAAAGTCATCGCCAATGATGCCGCGCCATCCACCTGTACCGAATTCGATTTTTTGTTTACTCATTTCTTTGTCTCCAATCTCTCAATATTGGTTTTCTTTGGTACTATTATAACTGTTTTTATGGCAAATTGCAAGACAATTCCCAAAAAAATAGCCCAAATAAAATACGCAGGTGCGAAAATGAAAGAACTTTTCTATCTTTTTGCGGCACAAAAGGAAAAAAGCCCAAGATTTTTTCAAAATGCTCTTGCATTACGCGTCATTTTGTTCTATAATATAAAATGACAGAATATGTCCGCGCAGTTGGACGTAACACATAACAGGAGGAAGAAAAAATGAAAATTCTGGTTATCAACGCAGGTAGCTCGTCTATCAAGTATCAGCTCATCGATATGGAGAACGACAACGTTCTCGCAAAGGGTCTTTGCGACCGCATCGGTATTGAAGGCGGTAACTTCAAGCACAAGGTCGAGGGCAGAGAAGACTATAAACTCGACATCTTTATGAAGGACCACGCAGCAGCCGTACAAATCGTTCTCGAAACTCTGACTTCCAAGGAAAACGGCGTTATCGAGTCTCTTTCCGAAATCAGCGCAGTCGGACACCGCGTACTTCACGGTGGAGAGAAGTTCTCCGGCTCTGTTATCATTGACGAAAAGGTTATTGCAGCCATCGAAGAGTGCTGCGAGCTTGGCCCCTTGCATAACCCCCACAACCTCACCGGTATTCGCGCATGCGAAAAGACTATGCCCGGCGTACCTCAGGTAGCGGTATTTGATACCGGCTTCCATCAAACCATGCCCGATTACGCATATATGTATGCGCTTCCTTACGAATATTACGAAAAGTACCGCATCCGCCGTTACGGCTTCCACGGCACCAGCCACCGCTACGTTTCTATGCGTGCAGCCATTATGATGGGCAAGAACCCCGCAAACCCCGAAGGTCTTAAGGTTGTTACCTGCCACCTTGGTAACGGTTCTTCCCTCGCTGCAGTTAAGGACGGCAAGTGCTACGATACCACCATGGGTCTGACTCCCCTGGAAGGCATTATGATGGGTACCCGTTGCGGTTCTATCGACCCCGCAATCGTTCCTCTGCTTATGAAGAAAGAGAACCTCACTCCCGACCAAATCGACACCATTATGAACAAGAAGTCCGGTATGCTTGGCGTTACACAAAAGACCAGCGACAACCGTGACATCGGCGAGGGCGCAAGAAACGGTGATGCGCGTTGCCAACTCGTAGAGAAGATGGTTGTTCACCAACTCACCAAGTACGTAGGCTCCTTTGCAGCAGCAATGGGCGGTGTTGATGCCATCACCTTTGCAGGTGGCATTGGTGAAAACAACCCCAACTACCGTTCCGCTGTAGCCAAGAACTTGGCATTCATGGGCGTTGAAATCGACGAAGAGCTCAACAACAAGGCTATCCGCGGTGCGGCAGAAGTAGACATTTCTACCCCCAATTCCAAGGTTCGCGTACTCGTCATTCCCACCAACGAGGAATTGATGATTGCAAAGGATACCGAGGAACTCGTAAAGGCTCTGTAATTCCAATATGGTAGAAGCAATCGAACGGTTTTTTCTTGAAACCGTAGGCAGGGAGCTTTGCGTATTCTTTTGCTCCATGCTTCCCATCATCGAGTGCCGCGGCGCAATCCCGCTCGGCTGGGGCCTCGGGCTCCCTTGGTGGCAGACCGTGCTCTTCAGTACCGCAGGGAATTTGTTGCCCGTGCCTTTCATTCTCTTGTTCATTCGCGCCATTCTCGGTTGGATGAGAGAGAGCCGCGTCAGGTTTTTCTCGAACATTGCCGCGTGGCTTGACCGCAAGATAGAGAAGCATAAGGGAACAATCGAGAAGTATTCTTACTGGGGCGTTGTTCTTTTCGTAGCCATTCCGCTTCCCGGAACGGGCGCGTGGACGGGAACACTCATCGCCTCGGTGCTGGGCCTCGAACCGAAAAAGAGCTTTCTTGCCGCTGTTCTCGGCGTGTTGGGAGCAACCGCCATTATGACTGTGATATCTTATTGCGGTCTTGGGGCGATATTCGGATGAAACAATCGAACAGAAACACCGTGAGTCACTTTTTTGGTGACCCACGGTGTTTTTTGTTTGGGTTGCAAAAAAATGAAAAATCCCATTGACAAACGTGTTTTGGTGTGCTAAACTTATACGCAAGAAAAAAGGATTTATTCCCCCATCACCGTCGGCAGGTAGCCGAGGAGGATAAAATTATGTTAAAGAAACATCACGAGGAAGGTGCCGCTCCACAGCTCCCCAAATGGATCAATGGGCGCATTCCCGATATTGAATGGCTGTTTGGATACGGAGAAGCCAAAAAAGAGCAGGGAGACAAATTTTTGCCCAAGCTTTTGCGTCGAGATTGGCGAATCGTGCTTCTTTCCACACTGATTTATTTATTGCAAAATGCTCCCGTATGGGCGCTTCCGTTGGTTACAAGTGACGTGATAGACGCCGTGACGCAACGCCCCGAGGGATATGTGACGCGCCTTGTCATCGATGCCGTTATTTTGTTTGTCCTTTTGTTGCAAAACGTGCCAACTACGATGTGGCGCTCCTCTGTTATGAACAAATGGATACGCACCACAACCGCAGAGGTGCGTAGCGGTGTTATCCGTAAATTGCAAAGACTTTCCATTACATATCACAAGGAAATTGAAGAGGGTAAAATTCAGTCCAAGCTTTTGCGTGATATCGAAAGTGTCACCACCTACTTTACACATTTTATGAACACCTTGATTCCCGCAATCATTGGAGTTCTTGTTTCTGCTTTTATTGCTGTTTGGAGAGAGCCTATTATTGCGCTGTTCTTTTTGGCAATGGTTCCCATGAAGGTATTATTGACAATGGCATTTGGCAAACCCATTCGCAAAAAGCACAGAGATTTGCGCAACGAGAGTGAAATGCTTTCTTCCAAGCTCACAACCACCTTGCAAATGATGACCCTGACAAAAGCACACGGACTGATTGCCGAAGAAGACAAAGAGGTAGATGAAAAAATTCACTCGGTTGAGAGAGCAGGTGTACAGCTCGACAAAATCAATGCCTTTTTCGGGTCTGTTTCTTGGGCGGCAAGTCAGTTGTTCTCGGTTATCTGCCTGTTTGTTTGCGTTATTTTTTGTATCAAAGGTTTTATTTCGGTTGGTGAGGTCGTGCTGTTCCAATCCTTGTTCGGTGCCATCAGCGGTTCGGTCTTAACGCTTATCAACGTTTATCCTGCAATGGCGGCAGGCAAAGAGGCGGTACATTCTCTTTCCGAAATCGTGTGTGCTACCGATATTGAAACGGATGACGGTGAAATTCCGGTTCCCGAGGTACACGGCGACATTGTTTTTGAAAACGTCAGCTATCATTATCCCGATGAGGTTGAAAGAAACGTTGTTTCCGATTTTTGCTTCCACGCAACCAAGGGCGAGCGCATTGCGATTGTTGGCGGTTCGGGCTCGGGTAAAAGCACCCTAATGAACCTTCTTATCGGATTGCTTTCTCCCACAAGCGGCAGAATTTTGATAGACGGTGTTCCTCTGACCGATTTGCCGTTGCAATCCTACCGTCACTTTATTTCGGTTGTTCCGCAAAACAGCATTCTGTTCTCGGGCACAATCCGCGAGAATATTACCTACGGTATGCGACGTTATAGCGAAGTCAGCCTGATGCGTGCCGTGCGCGATGCGGCTGTTTCTGAGTTTTTGCCGTCTATGCCAAACGGATTGGATACACAGGTTGGTGAGCGAGGAGATAAGCTTTCGGGCGGACAAAAGCAACGTGTCTCCATTGCGCGTGCATTGGTTCGCAATCCGCGTATTTTGATTTTGGATGAAGCCACCTCGGCACTCGATAACGTATCCGAATTTCACGTACAAAGAGCCATCGAAAAGTTGGTTGAGCGACGTTGTACGACCTTTATTGTTGCGCACCGTTTGTCCACCATTCGCAATGCCGACCGTATTATCGTAATGGACGAGGGCAAGCTTGTGGAGATGGGAACTTACGAGGAATTGGTTGCGCTCAACGGCAAGTTTGCCGAGTTGGATAGGCTCTGTCGCATTCGCGAAATGGAAATGAGCGAAGTGTGATTTTATCGATTATAAAAACAAAAAATATTTTAAGAATTTTCAAAAAGCCCTTGATTTTTGAGTCAGAGTATGGTATAATACCATTTGTCATACGCCGGTATGATGGAATTGGCAGACGTGCTGGACTCAAAATCCAGTGGTAGCGATACCGTGTCGGTTCGACCCCGACTACCGGCACCAAAAAAAGCACCGCCCTCATTGAGGGCGGTGCTTTTTGTCACACAAATCCAATATCAATTAAACAACACCGTAAGCGAGCATTGCGTCTGCTACCTTGAGGAAGCCTGCGATGTTAGCACCTGCTACGAGGTTGCCTTCCATACCGTACTTCTTTGCAGCGGCAACGGAGCTGTCGTAAATGTTCTTCATAATGTCCTTCAGCTTTGCGTCAACCTCAGCTGCGGACCAGCTGTAACGCATCGAGTTTTGAGACATTTCAAGACCGGATACGGCAACGCCGCCCGCGTTAACTGCTTTAGAAGGAGCAACAACTACGCCGTTTGCTTGCAGATATGCAACTGCCTCGTTGGTGGTGGGCATGTTGGAAACCTCTACGTAGTATTTCAGTCCGTTTGCAACCATCTTCTTGGCATCGTCAAGGTTAACCTCGTTCTGCGTAGCGCAGGGCATAATAACGTCAACCTTCTCGCCCCAAGGCTTTTGACCTGCGAAGAAGGGAACACCGAATTTATCTGCGTAATCCTCTACGCGGTTGCGGCAGGATGCACGCATTTCAAGCAAGTAGTCGATTTTTTCCTGGGTAGAAACGCCGTCCTTATCGTAAACGTAACCGTCGGGACCGGAGATGGTAACAACCTTACCGCCAAGCTCGTTTACCTTAATAACGGTACCCCAAGCGACGTTACCGAAGCCCGAGATTGCAAAGGTCTTGCCCTTAATTTCTTCACCGTAGGTTTTCAACATTTCAGCGGTGTAATAAACTGCGCCAAAGCCGGTAGCTTCGGGACGGATGAGAGAACCGCCGTAGGAGCGACCCTTACCGGTAAGCACGCCGGTAAATTCATCGCGCAGTCTCTTGTACTGACCAAAGAGATAGCCGATTTCGCGTGCGCCAACACCGATGTCACCTGCGGGAACGTCGGTATCGGGGCCGATGTACTTTTGCAGCTCGGTCATAAAGCTTTGGCAGAAGCGCATAACCTCTCCGTCAGATTTGCCCTTGGGGTCAAAGTCGGAGCCACCCTTACCGCCGCCCATAGGGAGACCTGTCAGGGAGTTCTTAAAGGTTTGCTCAAAGCCAAGGAACTTGATAATGCTCTCGTTTACAGAGGGATGGAAACGAAGACCGCCCTTGTAAGGACCGATCGCGCTGTTGAACTGAACGCGGAAGCCGCGGTTGACTTGAACCTTACCCTGGTCGTCTACCCACGGAACGCGGAATTTGATGATTCTTTCGGGCTCAACCATCATATCAATGATGCCGCGCTCAATATAAATGGGGCTTTGCTCCACAACGGGCTCAAGGGATTCGAGAACCTCGCTAACGGTTTGGTGGAACTCGCTCTCGCCGGGGTTACGGGCGATAACGTCAGCCAAAACTTTCTTCAAATATTCGTTCTGAATGCTCATATTAGGTTTTCCTCCTTTTGTGCGCTTTTTGCAAGACGGAAACAGAAATGCTGCAACCTATGCCGCCAAAACGGGGCGTGTTTTGCAAAATGCGCAGTTCTATGCACTTATTATAATACAGATGTTGCAATTTGTCAACGCCTTTTTTGCAAAAAAACGCATTTGGAAAAAACTTTTTGTGGGGGGCGGTCGGCAAATTTACACACTAAACAATTCACTCAAACGCCGTGCGGTGTCACTTGCGGGCGGAGCCAGAGGCAAGCGATATTCGGCGCGGCAAAGTCCCATTGCCGCCATTACGTGCTTGACGGGAATGGGATTGGTCTCCCAAAACAGGGCTTGCATCTGTCCCAAGATTTGCTTTTGCCTTTGATGGGCAAGCTTCCAATCCCCCGCGGCACAAAGGCGGCAGATTTCGGTCATTTTGCGAGGGAAAACGTTGGAATAGACCGATATGACACCCGAAGCCCCCAATCGCATTGCAGGTACCGTGTGGTGGTCGTTTCCTGTGTAAACGTCAAGACTTGAGGAACACTCTGCGCACAGATTTCCAAGCAAAGAGAGGTCGGGGGATGCCTCCTTCACCGCTACGATAGAGGGGTGCTCGGCAAGCTCGCGATAGTGGGCAAGTGTCATCGAAAAGCCTGTTCTTGCGGGGACGTTGTAAAGAATGAGCGGCTTTTCGGTGGCATCTGCCAGAGCGTGATAGTGCGCCACAATGCCGCGGTCGTTGCTGCGGTTGTAATAGGGCGTGACAGCAAGGAGAGCATCTGCACCGTTCTCGGCGACCGCCGATGCCAATTCGCAAGCACGTGCGGTCGAATTCGAGCCGCATCCCGCCAAAAGGGGGAGCCTTCCCGCAATTTGCCGCGCGGCAAAGGAGACAAGCTCGGCGTGCTCGCGCACAGAAAGTGTTGGGCTTTCCCCCGTGGTGCCCGAGAGCAAAATTGCCCCAACACCTGCTTCAATTTGCCGCTCTATTAGGTTTTGCAGGGATTCGTAGTCGATTTCCCCCTTGTAAAAAGGAGTAATCAAAGCCGTACACACGCCCTTGAAGATGGTTTGTTTTTCAATGCTCATAAAGGAATTCTCCTCTCAATTTTATAGCCACGGGAAAACAACTCTCTGAGCGGATAGGGTCTTGGAGGCGCCTTGCCGCTAGCGAGAGCAAAAGCGAGCCGTGCGCTCGCGCCGACTGTCCGTCGCGGAACTGACAAGTCTGTTTGGATGATTTTGTTAGGAAAGTTTTTGAAGGGGCGTGGGGGAACTTTTTCCAAAAAGTTCTCCCACAAAAAATCAAAAACAGTTGCAAAACATTTCATTTTGATGTATAATAATAACGCCAAGGCAAAAGCAGATAGTACAGTATATGAAACATATTTCGATTTGCCAATTTGAAGAAAAAGGATTTTTTGGATTTTTATGAGAGACGCTATTAAGAATTCGTTGCCCGAAACCAACTTGCGCACGGCGGATTTTTACTACGATTTGCCGGGGGAGCTCATCGCGCAGCACCCAATGGAAAAACGCGACACCTCGCGCTTGATGGTTCTTGACAGAGAGAAAGAGAGTATCACGCACCGTCATTTTTATGATATTCTTGATTATCTTTGCGAGGGTGATGTGCTTGTCATCAACGATTCCAAGGTCATCCCCGCGCGCGTGTACGGACACGTGGAGGGCAGAGAAGAGGCGCTGATTGAATTGCTCCTTCTCCGTCAACACGAACTCGATACGTGGGAGTGCTTGGTCAAGCCCGGCAAGCGCGCACGCATTGGAATGAAGCTCGTGTTTGGCGAGGGACTGCTCCGCGCAGAGGTCACCGACATTGTCGAGGAAGGTAACCGTCTCATTCATTTCACCTACGATAAAGAAAAATATGCAAATATTTACGACGTGCTCAGCGTTGTCGGCTTGATGCCTCTGCCGCCATACATCACCGAAAGACTTACGGACAACAGCCGCTATCAAACGGTCTACGCACGCGAGGAAGGCTCGGCAGCAGCTCCCACTGCGGGATTGCATTTTACCCCCGAATTGCTCGCACGCATCCGCGAAAAAGGCATCAAAATTGCACCCGTAATGCTCCACGTAGGTCTTGGAACCTTCCGTCCTGTTAAGGAAGAAAACATCACCGACCACGTGATGCACACCGAGTTTTTCTCGGTTCCCGAAGAGAGCGCAAGGATTATCAACGAATGTAAAGCCGCAGGTGGACGCCTCATTTGCGTAGGCACAACGTCCTGCCGCACCATCGAAAGCGTTGCGCTTGAGGACGGAACCATTCCCGCGATGAGCGGTGACACCGGCATTTTCATCTACCCCGGTTACAAATTCAAGGCAGTGGATGCGCTTATCACCAACTTCCACCTGCCCGAGAGCACGCTCTTGATGCTTGTCTCCGCGTTTTACAACAAGGAAAGAGTGATGGAAGCGTATGAAACAGCAGTAAAAGAGAAGTATCGCTTCTTTAGTTTTGGAGATGCGATGTTTATTCAATAAAAAATATGGGCGATTTACGAATCGCCCTATTTTAAGCTCCTTTTCCTAACGGATGCTTCGCATCCTACACCTCATCCGTCACCCGTCGCTTTGCGACGTTTGCCACCTTCCCCTCAAGGGGAAGGCTAACTAAACTCGTCGCTTGTAATATAAACGTTTTTTAGAAGTGAATATCTCTGTTAGAGTTGTTTTTTGTGGCAAAACAACTCCAAAGCCTTCCCCTTGAGGGGAAGGTGGCGAGTATTACGAGCCGGATGAGGTGTAGCCACCCGTAGGCGGTGTTAGGCATAGTCAACTACCAGTTGATATTTCAAAAAGCGAAAACCTCTTGACAATCCATCCATAATATGTTACAATAAAACCGTGAACGGGGACGGCACCCATAACAAAAAACGGCATCACAAAATAATTGCATATCACTATAAGGGGGTGACACCCATCGAAAAAAACGTTATTGTAGTAGATGAGCAAGGAAATGAATATGAGGCGACCTACCCAAAACGGGCAAAAGGTCTTGTAAAAAACGGCAGGGCACGCTTTGTAGACGAAAATAAAATATGCCTTGCGTGTCCTCCGGATAAAATTTTGGAGGAAGAAAAAATGGAAGAAAACAAATTATCCGCAAAAGAAATATTCGTACAGCTTACTATATTACAAAAGCAGCTTACAGAAAACAGTCAAACGTCTTTGCACCGTCTTGGAGATGCGCTTTCAACGTTTGAGGCTGAGAACGTTGAAGCTTCCTGTGAGCAAATTTCCGAAATTTGCAACGTTTTTTATACGAGAGAGCTGACACTTCTCAAGATGCTTGAAATGTATGAAAAGATGTACAATGACATTCAAAACGAGGAAACCAAAAAAGTTAATTTGGTAAAATCGGCATTTGATAACAATATGGCAATGATAAAGGAATCCGATATGGAAACACAAGACAAGTTTGCAGCTCTCGGCTACGTTACCGATAAAATTGCAGAGCTTGTTGAAAAAGTAATCCAAAAATAACCCCCGCCCGAGGACAAAATCCTCGGGCTTTCTTATTGTTAGCAGTGACTAACGATAGGATCCCTTGTGTAAAGGGAGGCTGTCAAATGTCGCAAGCGACAAGGGACTGAGGGATTGTTTTGTAAGAGTTTTGTTTTCAACAATCCCTCCGCCTCGTATATACTCGGTACCTCCCTTTACACAAGGGAGGCTTTCTCATCCGCTCCTTTTTGTCAACTCCTACAAAACAAACTGTCATATTTTTTGAAAAAATGTGTGTAATAGGGGTTTTCAAGGGGCGATTTTTGTGGTATAATATATATTTAGTATGTTTTTAATAATTCTGGATGAATATGGAGAATTGGAAAAGTGATCAGAGAAGATTTGAGAAACGTGGCGATCATCGCGCACGTTGACCACGGTAAAACGACATTGGTAGACGGTCTTTTGAAGCAAGGCGGTATCTACCGCGAAAACCAAGAGACCGTTGTTCGCGTTATGGACTCGGGCGACTTGGAAAAAGAGCGCGGCATTACCATTTTGGCAAAGAACACCGCCGTTCACTACAAGGATATTAAAATCAACATCATCGATACCCCCGGTCACGCCGACTTTGGTGGCGAGGTTGAGCGTATTCTCAAGATGGTAAACGGTGTTATCCTTTTGGTTGACGCTGCCGAGGGCCCTATGCCGCAAACACGTTTCGTTTTGCAAAAGGCACTGGAACTCAATCATCGCGTTATTGTTTGCATCAACAAAATAGACAAGCCTGACGCACGTCTTGGTGAGGTTGAGGACGAAATTCTCGAGCTCCTCATGGACCTTGGCGCAAACGACGAACAGCTCGACAGCCCGATGATGTACTGCTCGGGCAGAGCGGGTACCGCTACCGAGGATCCCCTCGAAGAGGGCGTTGACCTGACACCTCTGTTCGAGAAGATTGTAAATTATATGCCTGCTCCCGAGGGAGACGAAACAGGTGACCTTCAGCTGCTCGTTTCCTCTATCGACTACAACGATTACGTAGGACGTATCGGTATCGGTCGCATTGAGCGCGGTAACATTCGCGTAGGTCAAGAGGTTGCAATCTGCAACTATCACACCCCCGGTGCTATTAAAAAGACCAAGGTCGTATCTCTGTACCAAATCGACGGTCTTGTTCGTCAACCCGTAGAGAAAGCCACCGTTGGCGACATTGTATGCTTCTCGGGTGCGGGCGACATCACCATTGGTGACACACTGACTACCGTTGCCAAGCCCGAGCCGTTGGAGTTTGTTAAGGTCTCCGAGCCTACCATGGAAATGACCTTTATGGTCAACAATAGCCCCTTGGCAGGCAAAGAGGGCAAATTTGTTACCTCGCGTCAGCTGCGCGACAGACTTTACCGCGAGCTGCTCAAGGACGTTTCTCTTCGCGTTTCCGACGGTGACACCACCGATGAGTTCCGCGTTGCGGGCAGAGGTGAAATGCACCTCTCCATTCTTTTGGAAACCATGCGCCGCGAGGGCTTTGAGCTTGCTTGCTCCAACCCCCGTGTGCTTTACAAGGAAATTGACGGTCAAAAGTGTGAGCCTATGGAGCGCGTAACGCTTGACGTTCCTATGGATTACGTTGGCGTTGTTGTTGAAAAGCTCTCCCAGCGCAAGGGCGATCTGCTTTCGATGAACCCTGTGGGAAGCCGCACACGTATCGAATATTCTATTCCGTCTCGTTGTCTGTTTGGCTACCGTTCCGAGTTTTTGACCGCCACCCGCGGCGAGGGCATTATGAACACGCTGTTTGACGGCTATCAGCCCTATCGCGGCGAGGTCATCATGCGCTTCACCGGATCTCTGGTCGCCTCCGAAAC
>JAZOVV010000071.1:0-29750 GCA_045658925.1 Eubacteriales bacterium | reverse complement strand
CGATAAGTTAAGCGTTAAAGAATATGAAGACCCTTTTAAGGGTAGTTAAGTAATACAAACGCCCTTTCAAGGGCGGCAAAAGTGGCAAAGGCAATAGGCTTGAGTATACGAAAGCAAGCGGCTTGAGCCGCTGGCCGGTAGGAATGGGCTTTTAGGCCTTGTGCATACCACCCGTTTGACGGGTGGTTATGATTTTATACAATCATTTCTGCCAGAGAACGTCTGTCTATCTTTCCGTTGGGAGTCAAGGGCAAAACAGGCAAATGGCAGATGGCGGCGGGCATCATATATTTGGGCAGATGCTCGCGCAAGTAGGCTGTGAGGACTTCCTTTTCGGTCTCTCCTGCATAGAAAAGTTTGATGCGGCTACCGATGGAATCGTAAAGGCAGCAAGCCCGACTGACGCCCTCGCACTTTTGTGCGGCGGCTTCAATCTCTCCAAGCTCAATGCGGTGCCCCATATGCTTTATCTGTGCATCGCGGCGGCAGACGAACACAAGCTCCCCACGCGCATTACGGTAGGCAAGGTCGCCTGTGCGGTAAACGCGTTCGGGATAAGCGGATTGCAAGGGATTTTGCACGAATGCCTCGTCGGTGCGGGCAGAGTCATTGTAGTACCCCATCGTTACACAAGTACCACGCAGGTAGATTTCCCCAATTTCGCCTTCCTCGGCTTCGGTGCCATCCTCGCGGATGAGCATCAGGTCGGTATTACGGAAGGGATGACCGATGGGAACAGACTCTCCCTCTTCCAATTCGCGCGTAGCGGGCCAAACGCAGGACATTCCCGTAGCCTCGGTAGGTCCGTAGAGATTGAAAAATTTTGCATTTGGAAAAGCCTTGCGCCACATTGCGTATTGGCTTGGCGGAAAGACCTCGCTGCCAAACGCGACGGTGGAAAGATACTTGGGGGGATTCTTTTCGAGCAGTCCCATTCCCGAAATCATCGTCAGTGCCGAGACAACCCAACAAACGGTGTTGATTTGATGCTTGTTGAGGAAATCGCAGAGCGACATCGGGAATGTAAAATACTTTTTGGGCACGAGATATGCAGTTGCACCGTATTTGATAACGGGCATCAGCTCCTTGAGAGGAGCGTCGAAAAAGAGGGGCGTTTGGTTTGCAAAAACACTCTCTTCCGAAAATCCAAGCTCGGCACAAAGGTTTTCGACGTAATCAATAACCGAGCGGTGGCAAGCAACCACTCCCTTGGGAACTCCCGTAGAGCCCGAGGTGAATACGATATAAATAGGGTCGGTATCGATTTGCTTTGCGCGGATTTGTTGCAAAGCGGAATCGTTGATTTCATTTTCAAAAAGGGATTCGGCAGAGAGAATTTCACCGTTAAAGTTTAAATTTTTGGCGATGGCACTTCCCTTTTGGTCGGTGATGATTGCCCGAGGCTTTGCATTCCCTAAAATGAGCTCGATACGGGACGTAGGCATTTCGATATCGAGCGGCACATAGAAGCATCCTGCATACACACAGCCATAAAAAGCGGCGATTGTGGTGGGGTGCTTTTTCATCAGCACCGCGATGGGACGGCGGTAGTATCCCTTCTCTGCGAGTGCGCTTCCAAGTGCTTTTGCGTGGTGAGAAAGTTCGGAGAAGGTTAAATGCTC
Source organism: Eubacteriales bacterium (assembly GCA_045658925.1). Taxonomy (GTDB): domain Bacteria; phylum Bacillota; class Clostridia; order Oscillospirales; family CAG-272; genus UMGS1865. Next base: position 28,128 of record JAZOVV010000071.1, on the reverse strand, counting down.
GGTTCCGTCGGAATAAGCGATTTTATCGGGGAGACGGGGAGCGGTAGCCTCCAAGTATTCCAAAATATTGGTTTGCATACTGTCCTCCTCTCTCAGGGATAAATCGGTGTAATCACTTCGGTGGATGTGCGAGGATATGCCTCGGTATTATAGGCATAAAAATATCCCGATATGCCGTCGGCATTTTCGCGTTGGTCGCTGTAAAGGAGCAGCTGTTCGTCGGTCATCAAAAAACCCCAAGGACGCGTAATGTCACTTAGATGGCAAGTATCCAAATGATACCATTTGGGTTCATCTGCCGTTCCAATATTGACAAGGCTCCAATAGTGACGCTCGTTGACCATTGCCACAACCGAGGGATCACGTTCAATATCCATATTTTCGATGCCTACACGCTCCATCATCGCTTTTGCGAGTGCAAAGTAAGTAAAGCAATCACCGCTGCGTTCCACAAGACCGTTGTAAGCGGCACGCACCCAACTGCTTTTATCCGACGTGGGAACGTAAATTGCGATATTTTCGTAAACGTAATTGTAGATGGTATGCAGCTTTTGCTGTGTTGTCATACTGTTGGAAAGAATGCTTGAAAGAATGGGGTCTATCAGGTCATAGAGCATCTGTTCGGTAATCTCCTGCTCGTAAACAGTGAGCGTGCGACGAAGCTCTATGACGTTGCCTGCCGCATCGGTAGCGCGGTAGATAACCTCATAAATGCCGAGCTCTTTGAGGTTGACGTTCTCGGTATCAACGGTAAGTGTTACACCTGCGTCGCAATCGTCAACGGCTGTAACCCCTTTGAAATAGGAAACCGTACCGCCAAGATAAGTTGCAAGGTCGCGCAAGCCGTTGATGGTGGGCGGTGTTGTATCGTCAACAAGGGTAAGAGATGCGGTATAGGAGAATTCTCTGCCCTCTGCATCGGTTAGAATAAGAGAAATGGGATAGGTGCCCAAAGCCGAAAAGCTGTATTTATCGGCAAGTCTTACGGTGCACCCTTCGGGAACAGACGTTACAAACTGCTCGGCGGTGGGAAGCGGCACCGAAACAGGCCAAGTCAACTGCTTGGTTTCGATAACGGGCGGCTCGGGCTCTTTGCAGGATGGCAACAAGAAAAGAGACACTGCCAAAAGCACTGCCAAAACGAGCGTTACAAGTCGTTTGGTGTATTGCATAGCGGGTCTCCTTTCGTTGTATAAGTTTTTTATCTTGTAAAATCAGAGCAGGTAAACGCCCTTCTCTTTGCAATGCTCGATTTCTTCGGGCGTCCAATACGAGGATTGTACCTCTCCGATGTGCGCCTTGCGCAAGAAGAACATGCAAAGTCTCGACTGTCCGATACCGCCACCGATGGTGTACGGCAATTCGCCATTTAGGAGCGCTTTATGGAATGCCAATTCTGCTCTCTCGGGGCATCCGCGTTCCTCAAGTTGGCGCAAAAGCGTCTCTTCGTCTACGCGCACACCCATTGAGGAAAGCTCAAGCGCGATATCCAAAATAGGATAATAGACGATAATATCACCGTTGAGCGTCCAATCATCATAGTCAGGAGCTCTGCCGTCGTGCGGCTTTCCGCTCTTCAACTTTCCGCCGATTTGCGAAAGGAAAATTGCGCCGTATTCCTTTGCCGCCAAGTATTCGCGTTCCTTGGACGTTTTGTCGGGGTAACGGTCCTCAAGCTCCTGCGCGGTGATAAAGGTGATGTTTTCGGGCAACAGCTTGCCGATAAACTCGTACTCGTTGACGATATAATTTTCGGTATGGTGGAGCGCGCGGTAGATAGCTTCAACCGCCTCGCGCAGAGTGGTCTCGTTTCTCTGCTCTTTGGTGATGATCTTTTCCCAGTCCCATTGGTCAACGTAAATGGAGTGAATGTTATCAATGGTCTCATCGCGACGGATTGCGTTCATATCGGTATAGAGTCCTTCGCCGGGGCCAAAATCATACATACAAAGCGCGTGTCTCTTCCATTTTGCAAGAGACTGCACAATCTCAAGGTCTTGACCGCCGGGCAAATCAAAGCGCACAGTACGCTCTGTGCCGTTGAGATTATCGTTCAGACCGCTCTCGGGAGAAACGAACAGAGGCGCGGAAACGCGCAAAATATTGAGTTGTATCGCCAAATCGCGCTCGAAAAAGTCCTTAACCTTTTTGATAGCAAGCTCGGTTTGACGAAAGCTCAAAAACGAGCGGTAACCTTCGGGAATTCTCATTTGGGACATAATAAAATCAACCTTTCGTATCAGTAATGTACATTAACAATATTATAGCCGATTTTTTTCGGCTTGTAAAGAGGAAAGCGGAACTTTATGCTTTTTTCTCGCTTCTTTTTTTCAAAAAGAAGGTTCTGAGCAGTTCAAGAGCTTCTTCTTCCAAAAGTCCACCCTCGCAAACAGGCGCGGACTCCAAAGGGTATGCAGGTAATTTAACAAGACTTTCACAAGCACCCGCACGGGGGTCCTTTGCCGCGTAAACGATGCGACCGACGCGCGCGTTGATAGCGGCACCCGTGCACATTGGGCAGGGCTCGAGGGTGACGTAGAGCGTGCAATCGGAAAGTCTCCAGCTTCCCGTCAAGCGTCCCGCTTCGGAGATAGCCAAACGTTCGGCGTGTGCGGTGGCATCGTGGAGCTCCTCACACAAATTGTGTGTGGCACAGAGGATTTCGTCATTCTTGACGATAACGGCACCTACGGGGATTTCTCCCTTTTCTGCCGCAAGAGCGGCTTGTTCGAGGGCTTTTTTCATAAACAATTCGTCAAAATTGATATTCTTTTCCACGCTTACACCCCTTTCGCTTTTTTATTTATTATATCACAATAACGGAGATTTGTAAAGAGCGAGGGAGAAAAAAGATACGGGAAATCTCGTTTGAGATTTCCCGTATCTATCAATCTATTTTATATCCGCCACCGCGAACAGTTTTGATGATTGCCCGTTCGGTTACGGTGGCAATCTTGCGGCGCAAATAACAGATATAAACGTCAACTTTGTTTGCCGAGGACTCACCTATTCGGGTGGAAAGCTCCTCGCGCGAGACCGCCTCGCCGCGCTTGGCAAGCAAGGCAGAGAAAACAACCGTCTCCTTGGGGCGCAAGGTCAACGTATGCTCACCGAGGGTAAGTTGGTTACCAAGAAGGGCGATTTCGTGAGTGCTTTGGTCATTCTTTTGCTGTTCCCTTTCCTCGGCGGTAGCATCAAGAAGCGAAACCTCCTCACGCAGAACGCGCATTTGAAAGGGTCTGTGCAAAATCATAGAACAACGTCGCTCGGCATCGAGTTGTGACACCTCAAAATGCCTTGTAAAGCCCACGATGCGTGCATCGTTTCCCGTTTTTTGCGGGATGGATGCGCTGTCTAGGTCAACGAGAATGAGGTCGTTCTCCCGCGCTGCGGGGGCGGAGTTGATGGCTACCGAAAAATGCATAGCTCCCAACTCCAGCTCCAACATTCGCGCGAAAACGGCGTCCTCGGAAAGGATTAGGATATTCCCTCTCATTTGACAACAATGTTGATAATCTTATTGGGGATGCTGATTTCCTTGATGACGGTCTTGCCCTCAATGAAGGGTACGATCTTCTCGTTTGCCTTTGCGGCTGCAATGGCATCGGCTGCAGGACAGTTGAGAGGCAGTTCGATGGTTGCACGAACCTTGCCGTTGACTTGAACGGCTACCTCAACGGTGCTATCAACCGTCTTGGCTTCATCCCATACAGGCCACTCGGAGAGCGAGCAAAGCTCCTTGCCGCCGAGGTCTTGCCACATCTCCTCAGCCAAGTGAGGTGCGAAGGGGCAAAGCAGGCGAACGAGGATGCTCAGTTCGTCACGCGTGAGGGCTCCCTTATCGTAAATTTCATTGATAAGACCCATCATAGCTGCGATTGCAGTGTTGAACTTGAGATCTTCGATGTCAAGAGATACCTTTTTGATAACCTTGTGAATAGAAGAGGTCAGCTTGGGAGTTTCGCCTTCTCCCTTTGCAATATCCATCAGGTCTGCAAATCTTTCAAGGAAACGCTTGCAGCCCTTCATAGAGCTTTCGTTCCAAGGAGCCGCACTACCGTAGTCACCCATAAAGAGGACGTAGGTACGCAGTACGTCGGCACCGAATACGTCAACCATATCGTTGGGGTCTACTACGTTGCCGCGGGACTTGGACATCTTTTCACCGTCGGAGCCGAGAATGAGACCTTGTGCGGTTCTCTTTGCGTAAGGCTCTGCTACGGGAACAACGCCGAGGTCATAAAGGAATTTATGCCAGAAGCGAGAATAGATCATATGGCGCGTAACATGCTCCATACCGCCGTTGTACCAGTCAACGGGCATCCAGTATTTGAGCTTATCGTGGTCGGCAAAGACCTCGGTGTTATGCGGATCGATATAACGCAGGAAGTACCAAGAAGAGCCTGCCCATTGAGGCATAGTATCGGTCTCGCGCTTTGCAGCGCCGCCACACTTGGGACAGGTGCAGTTAACAAAGGACTCGATTTTTGCCAAGGGGCTCTCGCCGCCCTCACCGGGCTCGAAGTTCTTAACCTCGGGCAGACGCAGAGGAAGCTCGCTGTACGGTACGGGAACGATGCCGCAAGCGGGACAGTGAACGATCGGGATAGGCTCGCCCCAATATCTTTGACGGTTGAAAGCCCAATCCTTCATTTTGTATTGAACGCCCATCTCGCCGATGCCCTCTTTGGAGAGGTGCTCGATCATACGGGCGATGGAATCCTTCTTATTGTCAAAGCCGTTGAGGAAACCGGAGTTGACCATTTCGCCGTCTCCGGTGTATGCACCGGTTGCGATGTCGCCACCCTTGATAACTTCAACGATGTCGATGCCGAACTTCTTTGCAAATGCCCAGTCACGCTCGTCGTGTGCGGGAACTGCCATAATGGCACCTGTACCGTAGCCCATCATAACGTAGTCGGAAATATAGATCGGGATTTCCTTGCCCGAAACGGGGTTGATAGCAGTCAAACCGTCGATGCAAACACCGGTCTTATACTTAACGAGCTGGGTGCGCTCGAACTCGGTCTTCTTTGCGCACTCTTCGCGGTAAGCGTCTAGAGCATCGATGTTGGCAATGCGGTCACGGTTCGCCTCGATGATGGGATGCTCGGGTGCGATAACCATAAAGGTTACGCCAAAGAGTGTATCGGGGCGAGTGGTATAGATGCGGAGCTTTTCGTCGATTTCCTTAAGAGAGAAATTGACAAAAGCACCGGTGGATTTACCGATCCAGTTCACCTGCTGTTGCTTAACATTGGGGAGATAGTCTACCTCTTCAAGTCCTTGCAAAAGCTTATCGGCATACTCGGTGATGCGCAGATACCAAACGGTTTTGGATTTTTGCACGATGGCACTATGGCAAATGTCGCACTCGCCGCCCTGCGAGTCCTCGTTGGAAAGAACAACTTTACAGCTGGGGCAATAGTTAACCAGTGCGTTATCGCGGAAAACAAGTCCGTTCTCAAACATTTTGAGGAAGATCCACTGTGTCCAACGGTAATAATCCTCTTCGGTAGTGTCTACTACGCGAGACCAATCGAAGGAGAAGCCAACACGCTTAAGCTGAGATGTAAACTTTTCGATGTTGCGGTCGGTAACGATTCTGGGATGGAGATTATCCTTAATAGCGGTGTTCTCGGTGGGAAGTCCGTATGCGTCAAAGCCTATGGGGAACAATACGTTATACCCCTGCATACGTCTTTTGCGCGAAACAACCTCAAGGCCGGAATATGCCTTGATGTGGCCAACGTGCATACCGTGTCCGCTGGGATACGGAAACTCGACAAGGTTGTAGTATTTGGGCTTGGAGCTATTGTCCTGTGCTTCAAAAGCGTGCTCCTCTTCCCATCTCTTTTGCCATTTGGGTTCAATTTGCTTAAAATCGTATTTCATCTTATTCCTCCTTGTCGGATGCTGCCTCTGCAGCCTCATCTATACCGACAAAATGTATTTCCTCGGCGTCGCCGTAAAGTTTTTCAAGCTGATAGAAATCGCGTTGATCGCGGCTGAAAATGTGCACCATAACATGACCGTAGTCGATAACCACCCAGCCGTCGCTATCTCTTCCCTCGTAGTGCAAGGGGTCGATGCCGCAAAGGGAGAGTTTATATTCAACCTCGCCGCCAAGAGATTTGACGTGTGTGTTGGAGTTACCCGTGGCAATGACGAAATAGTCGGTGATGACGGTTTGGTCGTTGACACGAAGCACCTTGAGCTTGTATGCCTTTTTGGCATCGAGCACGTCAAAAATCGCGTGTGCCATCTCTTCGGATGTTGAATCGACGGTAATCGCGGGGATTTTTTCTTGCATTGTTTGATCCATTTTTATATGCTTCCTTTCAATGGGGATTGAAGACGAGCGGAAGGTCTTGTTCCGCCGCCGTATAGACGTTGTGAAATTGAGAATTTTGCACGCGGTCGAATAGCCCCGCGGCATCAAAGCTTGCTATTTCGATAGGGCTTTCGGGATAGGTCAATTCATTGATTTGACGGCAAGCGCCCTCGCGGTTGAGAACGTAATACCACGCACCGCTCTTCCCTTTTACCGCCTGCCCTGCAAGCGTTTGCATGGGAACCTCGGCGGGGTCACACTCGCGCAAGATTGCTCCCAAACGAATGGCATCAACAATACCGATGTCGGTTTGCACACCCGTAAGCGATGCGCCCGCTAAACGGAAATAGTCGGGGGCTTTCAGGTCGCGGCATTTTTCGGCAAAGGCACGCAAAAAGAGCTTTTGCGCATCAAGGCGACCGAGGTCTGCATTGACGTAGCCTGCGCGGTAGCGCACAAAATGCTCGGCTGTGCGACCGTCAAGATGTTGTCTGCCCTCATCGAGCGAGATGTGCAAATCCTGTGCGGGGTCGTGGTATTCCATTTTTTGCGGCACGTCAACATCCACACCGCCAATGGCATCGACCATTTTGCAAAAGAGGTCGAGCTTAACAACAGCAAAATGGTGGATGGGCACACCGAGCGCCTCTCCAAAAAAGTCTTTGGTTCCGCTCTCCCCTAAGGTTGAGAGTGTGCCGTTGATTTTTTTGTAGTCTTTTTCGGTATATTCTGCGTAGGTATCGCGCGGAATTTGCAAAATTGAGGCGCTTTTTTCATCCTCGTTGATACTGACAAGAAGAATACTGTCAGAAAGCCCCGAGGCGCGGTCACACCCCAAAAGGAGTATGCGCGTAACACCATCTTTTTGCAAAAAACTTGCGGTGGGCTCGGTTTTGGTTGGCTCCGCGGCACCTGCAAAAAGTGCCGTTGCACACAAGGCAAGGCTAACCAAAAGCCCGCAAAGCCTGATATACTTTCTCATCCTTACACCTCTCTTTTTAGATATGTAGTGATGAGAGTGTTTTTCCTTTTTCTGATTATTTTGCGTCCTTTGCCGCTTCGACCAACAGCTCGTTGCGTGCACGAATCGTATCTTGGTCGATCGGTGCACCTTCGGAGAGAAGATCCTTGAGCGTGTGCTCATAAGAAAGCAAGAGTGTGGCGCGCAGATGTCTTTCGCGTTCTTCCTTTGTCATCAACTCGGGTTCGGCGCCAAAGAAGTATCGGCGCAAAAGCACACAAGAGGAAAAGGTGCGAGAATCGTCGATGTAGTCGGCAAGATACAAAAGCTTTTCGGTCAGCGTCATAGCCGCGTGCCCCGTTGTGTGCCAACGAACCGCATCAACAATAATGGGGTCGGCAAACTGTGGGAAATCGCGCAGGATGCGCGCCGCCGCGGTTTTGGCGTGATAGGTTTTGGGAGAGAGACGTTGCAAGTCGTCGGTGGGAATGTCATAAGCCGCACAGAGTGCTTCCTGAGCCTCGGGCGTGAGCTCCTTGGTCAAGTCGTGGAGCAGTGCCGCCGCACGAAGCTGGAGCGTATATTCGGGGCAATACAAAGCACAAAGTCTTGCGACCATTTCCTCAACCGCCGCCGTATGCGTGAAGCGTTTGGGCGACATACTGCCCTTGACTGTCTCTCTGAGAGTATCGAGCATTTTTTCGGTTATCTTTATCATTATGCGCTACTCCTCTGCCCTTCAAACGTATAAATGGTTGTCTCGAATGTATTTTTCTACCGATGCGGGAATCAGTTGCGAAACGTCTTCCCCTCTCTCCAACCTCTCGCGGATGGAACTGGAAGAAAGCTCGATGGGATCTGTGACGATGCGGCGCACAACCTTGCCGTATTTTTCGTTATAGTCGGCAATTTTTTGCACAATTTTTTGATCCAATATCGCATCCTTTTCGCGACGGATGTATACGGGATAGGAAAGCTTGAAAATTTCCTCGGGCTCACGCCACTCATCCAAGGTGAGCATCATATCGGTGCCGCAAAGCAGAAAAAGTCGGCGGTCGGGACCTGTCAGCTCGCGCAACGTATCAACAGTATAACTGCGTCCGCCGCGGCGCATTTCCATATCGCTAACGTACACGCCCTCAACGTCCGCAAAAGCCAAGCGGCACATTTCAAGACGGTGGGCAGCATCCACGGGAACTTCCATTTCCTTATGCGGAGGAGTTGCAGTGGGGATGACGTAGAGAAAATCCAACCACATTTGCTCCATAAAAGCCTTTGCGGCGGCAATATGCCCGTTGTGTGGCGGTGAAAAGGTGCCGCCGTAAATACCGATGCGTGTCATTTTTTCGGCAATTCGATAACAGGTCTCTTTTCGGACGCGCGATAAAGGACGATCTTACGTCCTACTACGGCTACGGGCTCTGCACCGAGCTCTGCCGCAAGATTTTGCAACAGCTCGTATGCATCCTCACCGCTGTTCTCAAGTACGTTGAGCTTGATGAGCTCGCGTGCTTCGAGTGCATCGGAAACGGTTTTGAGAAGATTTTCGGTCAGTCCTCCTTTTCCGATTTGCATAATGGTGGGAATCGGATTGGCGAGACTGCGCAGATAAGCTCTTTGCTTAGAAGTGATCATAAAAATCCTTTCGACGGGTTACGTTCCAGCCATGCTGCTCGAGGATCTCGATAATCTCCTCGTCGATGGCACTGACGAACCTGATAAACTGTTTTTGGTCAAGATAAATGTCAATGACGCCCACATCCTCGCCAAGGGCGATGGATGCTACGTCCTTTTGTGTAAGCTCAAGAGCAGGCTTTTCCTTCTCTTCGGAAAGAAGCACCAAATTGCTCTCGGTAAGAAGGAAGAATCCCCCAACCATTCCCCTTTTGGCAAGAAAGCGTACGGGCGCATCTATTAGGATGCGACGGCCGAGCGACTCCTTGAATTTTTTGTAGGGCAAGAGCTTGATATACATTGCGAGGGGTAAAACCACCGACGCAATCAGAGCCACAGAGGCTCCAATGATAACGGCATATCTCCAATCGATATCGGTGAAGAGTGCCAGAATTGCACCCACGATAACGCCAAAACGAACAGCTGTGGCGCGAAATGCGGGAGCAGTAAAGAATTCGCTAAATTTCATATTTTTGTTGTTATAGATACTCTTTCAATTTTTTTGCAAATGCGCGCATAGCGATGCCACGGTGAGAGACCGTGTGCTTTTCCTCGGCACTGACCTCGGCAAAGGTTTTGCCAAACTGTGGGAAATAAAACAACGGATCGTAGCCAAAGCCGCCCGTACCGTGATACTCGCGCAAAAGGATGCCACGGGACTCACCGCGCACCACAAACTCGCGACCGTCCGGAAAGACGCAAGCAACGGCACAAACGTATGCACCGCCGCGTTCCTCATCGGGTACGTTGCGCAGGTTGTAAAGCAGGCATTGGTTGTTGCCCTCGTCGTCGTGATCCCCCGCAAAATGACATTTTGCCGCATATCGCGCAGAATATACACCGGGTTCACCGCCAAGTGCGTCAACGGTCAAGCCGGAATCGTCGGCTACGCCGATATATCCGCTGCCTGCCGCAACGCGCGCCTTGATGAGTGCATTCTCTTCAAAGGTGGTGCCGGCCTCTTCGATGTCGCCCGCAATGCCGACGTCATCAAGCGAGAGGACTTCCACACCCGTAAGAAGCTCACCGAGGAGCTGACGGAGCTCCTCTATTTTCTTTTTGTTGCGAGATGCAAGAACGATCTTCACAGCGGTTCTCCTTATTCAAACAGTGCTTTGACGAACTCGGCTTGGTCGAACTCTTGCATATCGTCAAGCTTTTCTCCTACACCGATGAACTTAACGGGAATGTTGAGCTCGCGGCGAATAGAGATAACGATGCCGCCCTTTGCGGTGCCGTCGAGCTTGTTGAGAATAAGACCCGTAAGAGCTGCGGCATTCTTGAACTCTTTGGCTTGCAGAATTGCGTTCTGTCCCGTGGTAGCATCGAGCACCAAGAGATTTTCGCGGGAAACGCCGGGAAGCTCGCGGTCAATGACACGGTTGATTTTGGCAAGCTCGTTCATCAAATTGGTTTTGTTGTGCAAACGTCCTGCGGTATCGATGATGAGAACGTCGGCTTTTTTATTCTTTGCCACGTGGCAAGCATCAAATACAACGGCTGCGGGGTCGCTGCCCTCGTTTTGACGGACAAGTTCAACCTTGGCACGGTCGCACCAAACGGCAAGCTGATCGATGGCGGCAGCGCGGAAGGTGTCGGCTGCGGCAACGATAACCTTTTTGCCCTCTTTGCGGAGTCGGTTTGCAATTTTACCGATGGATGTGGTTTTACCAACACCGTTGACACCGATAACGAGGATAACAGAGGGAGAGGTTTCGAGCTTGAGGTCTTCCCCTTCTCCAATCATTCCCTCAAGAATGTTATGCAGGGTTGCGGTGACCTGCTCCTTTTCCTTAAGGCGACCGTCTTTGATTTGCTCGCGGAGCTCGTCAATAATATCCTCTGCGGCGTTGACACCAACGTCGGCACAGATGAGGATTTCTTCAAGTTCTTCGAGAAGGTCCTCGTCGACCTTGACGAAATTTTTGAGCAGATCATCTATTTGTCCGAATATTGCGTTTTTGGTTTTGGTGAGCCCTTCACGAACACGGCTCCAGAAGGATTTTTTCTCCTTTTTGCGTGTTTCCTCGGTTACAACCTCGGGCTCTTCTGTGGCTTTGGCTTCTGCCTCGGCTTTTGCCTTAGCTTCTGCTTCGGCTTGTGCCTTGGCTTCTGCCTCAGCCTTTGCTTTAGCTTCTGCCTCGGCTTTTGCTTTAGCTTCTGCCTCAGCCTTTGCTTTAGCTTCTGCTTCGGCTTGTGCCTTGGCTTCTGCCTCTGCTTTTGCCTTGGCTTCTGCCTCGGCTTGTGCTTTAGCTTCTGCCTCTGCTTTTGCCTTGGCTTCTGCCTCGGCCTTTGCTTTAGCTTCTGCTTCGGCTTGTGCCTTGGCTTCTGCCTCAGCCTTTGCTTTTGCTTCTGCTTCGGCTTTTTCTGCTTCTAATTTGCGGAGTTCTTCTTGGGCTTGAAGTTCTTGCTCTCTTTTCTTTTTGCCAAAGAGCTTATCCAAAAATCCCATTCCAATCTTCTCCTTCCTTCTTGGAAATATCATTTACGTCGAGCATCAAAATCTTAGAGATACCGTGCTCGGGCATGGTTACACCGTAGAGTCTATCGGCAGCTGCCATTGTACCGCGGCGGTGCGTGATCATAATGAACTGCGTGCCGTGGGAATAGCGCTTTATGTACTGTGCCAAACGCTCAACGTTGACTTCGTCAAGCGCTGCCTCGATTTCGTCGAGAATACAGAACGGTGTGGGGTTAACCTGAATAGTTGCAAAGAACAGAGCAACGCCTACGAAAGCCTGTTCACCACCCGAAAGCTGCATCAAGTTCTTGATGATTTTGCCGGGAGGTGCGGCTTTGATCTCGATTCCGCTCTCGAGTACGTTCTCGGGATCGGAAAGTGAGAGTTCGGCGGAGCCACCGCCAAAGAGCTCGGCAAATACTTTGCCGAAGTTCTCGTTGATCTTGTTAAAGGAATCGATGAAGGATGCCTTCATTTCAACCTCAAGTTGGCTGATGATGCCATTCAGTTCCTTGCGTGCGGCTTCGAGGTCGTTGATCTGCGCGCTCATATAGTCGTAGCGAACCTTAACCTCTTCATATTTGTTGACCGCGTCGAGGTCGACGTGGCCGATAACACGCAATTTGTTGCGGCAATCGGTTTGCAGAGCCATCATTTCGGAACGGTTTTCCTTGGTGACGGGCGGATACCCCAGTGCCACAGCATCGCTACGGGTGAGTTCATAGTCATCCCAAAGTTTGGTGGCAAGCTTATCCTGCGTATCGCGCAGATTGAACAGCTTTGACTCGCACTTGGTGTGCTCGCGGAAAACGAGTTCCTTGTGGTTCATTCTGTCACGCAGCTTTGCATTGAGCTCGTTGAGCTTGCGCTCGAACTCGAAGTTATCCTTTTCTACCGCGCCGCGCTTTTCGTTGAGGCGTTCAAGCTCTGCAACAGCCGCAGTGTGCGCCTTGCGGTTTGCTTCCATTGCCTCGTTTGTGAGGCGAATCTGCTCGGTTTGCGTATTGATGCGGCCCGAAAGCGTCATCATTTCGCGATTGAAGGTCTCGATTCTCTCTTCGGATGCGGTCTTGAGCATCGTAGCGGTATCGATATCCTTTTGGTTTTCGCTGATGCGGATATAGAGCTCTGTCAAGCTCTTTGCAATTTCGTCAAGGCGCAAAATGATTTCGCCGCGCTCTGCATCCTTTTCCATACGGAAATCGGTCATTTCGCTAATGCGGTGGCGGAGAGTCTTTGCCTCGGCAGTAAGCGTTTCGATATCCTCTTCGTATTTGATTTTTGCGTTCTCGTACTCCTGCATATCGGCACGGAGTTTGGTAAGCAACGTATCGTTTGCATCCTTTTTGGCGCGGAGCTGGTCGAGTTGGGTGTTCTCGGTGTTGCGGAGAACGGCGATGAGCTCGCGACGGTCTTCTGCCGCGTATTTATCATCCTCGGCAGACTGTACCTTTTCGGTTAAGGTTGCTACCTCGGCTTCGAGCTTTTCAACAGCTGCTTTGCGCTCTTCGAGTTCTGCTTCGAGACGCTTTATCTCACCTGCGCGGGAAAGGATACCGCTGCCCGTACGAACAGAACCGCCCGTAAAGGAACCGCCCGCGTTGATTTGTTGTCCGTCAAGTGTAACAACACGCACACGGTAGTGCAAGGCCTTTGCCATAACGCTTGCGTGCTCGATGTTATCGAATACAACGATTCTGCCAAGCAAGGAAGAAAGCACTTGACTGAATTCCTTTTTGGCATCTACCAAAGTGTCGGCAACACCGACGTAGCCTTCAAAGCCTGCGGCATCTGCAACCTCTTTTGTGGATTCGCTTGCCTTCATAGAGGTCAAGGGGAAGAAAGTTGCTCTACCCGCTTCGCCGCGCTTGAGGGTATGCATAGCAGCCTTTGCGGTGGCTTCATCCTCAACGACGATGTTTTGCAGGTTTGCACCGAGAGCAATTTCGATAGCGGTCAGATATTTATCGTTGACCGAAATGACCTTAGAGAGAGGGCCGTAGATGGTTCCAGAGGGTGCACCGTGTGCATCGGTAATCTTCCCTTCTCCGTACTGCTTCATAACGTAACGTACAGCATTGGAGTAACCCTCAAACTGCTCCTCCATCGCTTTAAAGGTTGCAATGCGTTGTGCAACCGAATCACGGCGGAAGGTCTCGTTGTTCAATTTTGATGTGGTGGACTTCAGGGTTGCGGTGGCATCGGTGAGAATCTGCTCGTGACGGGAGATGTCTCCGTCGATGCTTACAATCTCTGCGTCGTATGCGGCAACCGCGCGCTCCTTGACGGCACACTGTTCGGTGAGTTCATCGGAGATTTTGCGGTAACCTTCGAGCTCGGTAAGAGCCGAGCTGTTTTTATCGGTATCGGAGTTTTTCGCGTTTTCAAGGACGGAGATGCGAACCTTAACGTCCACAGCTTCACCCTCAAGTGCGCGAATGTCCTCAAGTGCCTGTGCAACGCTTGCCTCAAGCTCGCTTGCCTTTGCGGTTAGGTGAGTCTGCTCAAGAGTGAGTTTTTCTTGCTCCTTGGTGAGCTCTTCACCACATTGTTGCAGCTCGGCGATTTTGGTTGCGTGCTTGGAGCAAGCCTCCATTTCGTTTTGCAATGCCTTCTCGGTTCCGCCTACGCTCCCCTGCGTTGCGGCAATGAGCTCCTTTGCGTGCGAGACGGTGTTCTCGGCTACGCGATATTCGCTTTCGAGTTGGTGGCAATTTTCGGTTTGCTCACGAATTTGCGTTAAAAGTTCTTCGGATTCCTTCTTGCTGCTCTGCGAAGCTTCGAACAGCTTTGCGTTTTGTGCCTCGAGAGATTGAATAGAATCCTCTGCCATTTGCAAATCGAAGGTTGCGCGCTTCATTGCCTCTTCGGCATTTGCGAGCTCGTCGTGCAGCTTTTCGGTATCATAGAGCCACAAGCTAACGTCGGCACGCTTCTTGCTCTCCATCAGCTCGATTGCCTTTTTGGCTTTTTCGGCTTCCTTTTGGAGAGGTCCTACCTGCGCCGATACCTCTTGGAAGATATCGTTGGCGCGCATCATATTATCCTCGGTAGCCTTGAGCTTGCGCTCTGCCTCGTTCTTCTTGTAACGGTATTTTGCAATACCCGAAGCATCCTCAAACACGCTACGGCGTTCCTCACTCTTACGGGATACCATCTCCGCAATACGGCCCTGACCGATGATGGAGTAACCGTCACGGCCAACACCCGTATTCATAAAGAGCTCGTAGATATCCTTGAGACGTACACCCTTGCGGTTGATGAAGTATTCACTGTCGCCCGAGCGATAGTAACGGCGGGTAACCGTAACCTCATCGTAGGGGCAATCCAATTTTGCAAAGTCTCCACGGTTATCGAAGGTGACCGATACCTCGGCATAACCCATAGGACGACGGCTGTCGGCACCGCCGAAGATAACGTCCTCCATTTTGCTACCACGCAGGCTCTTGGACGAGATTTCACCAAGTACCCAACGCATAGCGTCGGCAATATTCGATTTTCCCGAACCGTTAGGGCCTACGATGACCGTAACACCGTGGCTTCCGTTGCCGTCCTCATTGATAAGGTCAACCTTTGTCTCGGTTTCAAACACGAGCTTGGTCTTATCGGGGAAAGATTTGAAGCCTTGCATTTCCAATGACTTTAAGTACACTGTCACATCCTCCTAAACCGTTTTTTGAGAGTGCGGAATCACGCGGCATTCCGCAAGACCCTCACTGGCGACTACGCGATGAACGGTGACTCCCGTTTCGCGCTGTAATTTTTCAACGTTGCGTCGGTGCTGACCGACGGTGGCGGAGAGCTCCTTGGGGGGAACCTCCAAGATAATGCCCTTTTCTGCAAGGTCTGCTTGCAGGACTTTTTCCTTGACCTTTTGGTAAAGGCATTCGCCGAGAATCATTTCACCAAGGGCGGGGTGATTGGGCCCTGCGTATACCGCATCGGGCGAGGTCAGACTCTCGGTTGCGCACAGTCCTACGCGTATGCACGGGAGCGCGCGCGCGCGAAATATTTGCAACACGGGTGCGGTACGCTCGATGGCCTCTTCGACCGTAAGCGGCGCATAAAGCCCGTGTTGTGCCATTTCACACAAAGGGGTGTCGTAGAATACGACGGTGGGATAAATCCGCACGGCGGATACACCCAATTCGCAAATTTTTTGCGCGGTTTTGATTTCACTTTCGGGGGTTGCCCCGGGAAGTCCTATCATCATTTGCCCGACAAGCGAAAATCCCGCTTTGACGACGGCGCGACAAGCATCCTCCGCCTGTGCGGCGGTGTGCCCGCGACGGCAAGCTGAAAGCACGGCATCATCCATACTTTGCAATCCAAGCTCGACGGTTTTGACCGAATAGCGCGAAAGGATGGATAGAATTTCGTCGTTGATATAGTCGGGTCTTGTGGAAAGTCGAATAGACTCTACTCTCCCCTCTTTGACGTAAGTCTGTGCCAAATCCAAAAGTCGGCACATCAGGGCTCTTTCAATTCCCGTAAAGGAACCGCCGAAAAAGGCAATTTCGGCTTCGTTCTCGGGTGAGAGTGTGGATAAAACTTGTTCGATTTCGTCCCGTACACCCTCCTCGGAGAACGCTTGGTGCTCGGAGATAGAGCGTTGATTGCAAAACACGCATTGGTTGGGACACCCCAGGTGCGGAATAAAGACGGGAATATTGACGTGGCGCATATCAAATCAAGCCAAACAGCGAGAGCGCTGCCTTTGCGGCTGCTTGCTCTGCCGCCTTTTTGGAGTGACCCTTGCCACTGCCCAAACAGTTTGCGCCAAGGTAAACGTCGACCACAAAGGTCTTATTATGGTCGGGGCCGCTCTCCCCTACGAGGCGGTATTCGAGCACTTCTTTTTGTTCGCGGTCTTGCTGAATGAACTCCTGCAGGCGCGATTTGCTATCGATGCGGACGTCTCCCATTTCGGGGAGCAGATCCATTGCCGATTTGACCATAGGCAAAAGGAATTTTGCAACCGCTTGCATACCGTCCTCGGCTCCTGCGTCAAGGTAAATTGCCGCAAGAAGTGCCTCGAAAGCATCTGCCAAAATAGCGGGCTTTTGTGCTCCGCCGTTTTGTGCCTCACCGCGGCCGAGCATTAAAAATTCGCCAAGTCCGATTTTTTCGGCAAAAGATGCGAGTGCTGCCTCGCAGACCACCGCCGAGCGGATGCGTGTGAGCGTTCCCTCGGGGTATTCGGAAAAATGCGTGTAAAGATAGTTACTGACCACCAAGGAGAGCACGGAATCTCCCAAAAATTCCAACCGCTCGTTGCAAAGCAGATGGTGATTGCGCGCACCGGTCTCGTTGGAATAAGACGAGTGTGTTACTGCGCGTTCCAAATAACGGACTTCGCTAAAGCGATAGCCGATGCGTTCTTGCAGAACGTCGAGAGTAATAGCCATATTGCACCTCCTTGTTAGTCTTTTTGTCGTGATTAAAGTGTTGCGAGCGTTTCGTCGATGATGGCAAGTGCACGCTCTGCGAGTTTTTCGTTTTTTGCGGCTTTGCCGCCCTTAACGCGGTAACCAAGCGGATTGACAATGCCAAAGTTTGCATTCATAGGCGCAAATGCTCCCACGCCACCGTGGCTGACGTAGCCTGCCATAGCACCGAGCATCGTCTCCTCGGGGAGTATCAGCTTGTCCTTGCCGAGTGCGCGGTTAGCGGCATTGATACCTGCCAGAAGTCCGCTTCCTGCCGATTCCACGTAGCCCTCAACACCTGTCATTTGCCCCGCAAAAAAGACGTCGGGGCGACTGTTCATCGCGTAGGTGTTATCCAAGAGACCGGGAGAATTGAGATAGGTGTTGCGGTGCATGACACCGTAACGCAAAAACTCTGCATTCTCAAGTCCGGGAATCATACGGAACACCCTTCTCTGCTCGGGAAAGGTCAAGTGTGTTTGGAAGCCGACGAGATTGAACATCGTTCCCTCTCGGTTCTCCTTGCGGAGCTGAACGACGGCATAAGACTCTTCGCCCACGCGCGGGTCAATAAGACCTACGGGCTTAAGAGGTCCGTAGCAAAGTGTCTCATAACCTCTCTTCGCCATTACCTCAACGGGCATACAGCCTTCGAATACCTTAACATCCTTTTGGCTTTCTTTATCGAACTCCTTAAGTTGTGCTTCCTCGGCGGTTGTAAGCGCTTGCCAAAAGGCATCGTACTGTTCTTTGTTCATTGGACAGTTGATGTAGTCCGCGTCTCCCTTATCATAGCGGGATGCGAAAAAGGCAACGTCCATATTGATGGTGGCGGCATCGACGATGGGCGCAGCGGCATCAAAGAAATGCAGCTTGCCACAGCCGAGTTCACCCGTGATAAACTCTGCCATTGCATCCGAGGTCAGGGGACCCGTAGCAACGACAGTGACAATTCCCTCTTCGAGCGAGGAGACCTCTTCTTCAATCACCTCAATGTTGGGATGGTTGCGGATGCGGTCGGTGATATACTGTGAAAATTTGGTGCGATCGACAGCCAATGCCGAGCCTGCTGGCACGCGCGTGGCGTCTGCCGCTTGCATAATGAGTGAATCGAAGCGGCGCATCTCCTCTTTGAGGAGTCCTACCGCGTTTGAAACACAGTCGGAGCGCAAGGAGTTGGAGCAAACAAGCTCTGCAAACCCTGTGGAGTGATGCGCGGGTGTCATTTTGTGGGGCTTCATTTCAAAGAGCCTTACCTTGACACCGCGCTGTGCGGCTTGCCAGGCTGCCTCGCAGCCTGCAAGCCCTGCGCCCAAAATATTGATACGTGGCATACTCATTATTCTTCGCTTTGTTCTTTTGCGTTTGCGGGGATTTCGCGGCTGTATTTGCAAGCCTCATCGTGGCAAACGAGCAGGCTCTTGCCCTTTTTGCGGAAGAGCATCTTGCCACACTCGGGACAAAGCTCGTTGGTGGGAACGTCCCAAGAGGAGAAATCACACTCGGGATAACGCTCACAGCTATAGAAAACGGTGCGGTTGCGACCGTATTTGGTTACTATTTTTGCTTCGCACTTGGGGCACTTTGCGCCTACCTCGCGAACGCGAGCCTTGGTGAAGCGGCACTCGGGATAGCGAGCGCAAGCATAGAAGCTGCCGAACTTACCCGTACGAAGAACCATATCGCCGCCGCATTTTTCGCACTTGAAGTCTGCGATGACGGGAGCCTTTTTGGGTTGTTCCTTAACCTCTTCCTCGGGAGTGGCCTCAACCTCTTCGGGCTTCTCTGCCTCGGGGGGAGTCAGGGGCTTAGTGTTGCGGCAGGTAGGATAGTTGGGGCAAGCGGCAAATTTGCCAAAGCGACCGTTGCGAACAATCATGCGGCTACCGCACTTTTCGCAAATGATGTCGGTCTCCTCGGGCGGAATCTCAATGCTCTTTTGTCCAATGTTCTTTTCGGCTTCCTCAAGTTGACGGGAGAAGTCTGCCCAGAACTTGTTGAGAACGGTAAGCATTTCCTCTTCGCCTTCTTCGATTTTATCGAGGTCGCGCTCCATCTCTGCGGTAAAGCCGTAGTCAACGATGGTTTGGAAATTCTGCTCCATAAGCTGATTGGTTACGATACCGAGCGTTGTGGGAACAAATGCCTTGCCCTCGCGCTTAACGTAGTTGCGCGTGATGATGGTGCTGATAATGGTAGCATAGGTGCTGGGACGTCCGATGTCGAGGTCCTTAAGCATCTTGATAAGCGATGCGTCGTTGTATCTTACGGGGGGCTCGGTAAAGTGCTGTGTGAGCTCGGCATCGTCGGCAGAAAGCTCGTTACCCATTTCGAGTTCGGGCAAGCGAATATCCTTGATTTCCTTGGGCTCTGCACGGTCGGTGGTAGCTTCTTCGGTGGCTTCAAATACAGCCATATAGCCTTGGAATGCAACCGAATATCCGCTTGTGCGGAAGAGGTAGCCTGCGGCATTCAAATCAATGCTGATGGTGTTCAGGGTTGCAGACTCCATTTGGCTTGCGATAAAGCACTCCCAAATGAGCTTATAAAGCTTGAATTGGTCGGGTGTGAGTTGACGGCGGATGAGTGCGGGCTCAAGCTCTACGCGAGAGGGACGAATTGCTTCGTGCGCATCTTGCGCGCCTGCGCGAGATTTGTAAACTCTTGCCGTTTCGGGACAGTATTGTGCGCCGTACTTTTGCATAATGAAATCGCGTGCGGCATTTTGTGCATCGGCGGAAACGCGAACCGAGTCGGTACGCATATAGGTGATAAGACCTTGGGTTCCACCAAACTCGGAGCCGAGGTTAACACCTTCGTAAAGCTCCTGCGCTACCTTCATCGTGCGCTGAGATTGGAAGCCGAGCTTACGGAAGGCTTCCTGTTGCAAGCTGGATGTGGTAAAGGGAGCTGCGGGATTCTTTTGTTTGTTTGCGCGGCGAACCGACGCTACGGTGTAAGGCTTGCCGTTAACGGCTGCGGCAATCGCTTTTGCTTCTGTCTCGCTCGAAAGCGCTACCTTGCCCTCTTCGTTGCCTACAAAGTGAACGCGGAAGGTCTTGCCGTCGGGGCCTGTAAGTTGGGTCTCGATGGTCCAATATTCTTCGGGAACGAATTTTTGAATTTCTTCCTCGCGCTCAACGATGATTTTGGTTGCTACGGATTGTACGCGACCTGCAGAGAGACCGCTCTTAACATTCTTCCAAAGCAGGGGGCTGAGCTTATAGCCCAAAATACGGTCGAGGATACGGCGCGTTTGTTGGGAGTTGACAAGGTTCATATCAATCTGTCTGGGGTTCTTGATAGCCGCCTTAACTGCGGACTTTGTAACCTCGTTGAAGCAGATGCGCTGTGTTTTTTCTACGGGAATATCGAGTGCCGCGGCGAGATGCCATGCAATAGCTTCTCCTTCGCGGTCAGGGTCAGTTGCGAGAAAAATCTTGTTCGCCGATTTCGCGCTCTTGCGGATTTCCTTAATCAGGTCACCCTTGCCGCGAATGTTGATATAGTGTGCTTCAAAGTCGTTTTCAATATCTACACCAAGCGTGCTCTTGGGAAGGTCACGTACGTGACCGATGGATGCGATTACCTTGTAGTTGGTTCCGAGATAGCCCTTAACGGTCAACGCCTTTGAAGGGGACTCCAAAATCACCAGATTAGTTGCCATTCTTTGTTTGTTCCTTTCGTGGTTCGGTTCTATATATTTCTTCGTAAGTAAGTTGTCAAATTCAGCTATGCCTTTTTGTAAAGAGAGCCCGGCAGCTTTTGAATAAGCCCCATAATCTCAAGCATAGTAAGTGCCGCCATCAGGTCGGCTCGCGGTTGCTCGAGCGCATAGATTGCGTCGGCGGAAAGCGTGCCGTCATCGGGGATGGCTTCAAGGATTGCCTTTTGTGCCGGTGTAAGTGTTGCAAGCGTTGCCTCGGGAATGGGAGCGCGCTCTACGGGCACTGCTGCCTCGAACTCTTCCCTTTTCTCTTTGGGTTCGGTCGGCTTCGCCTTTTTCGAGGATGCTGCGCGCGGCTTTGGCGGCTTTTTCTCCTTGGGCATCGGTGCCGAGGGAGAAAGACTCATTTTCGTCTCTCCCGACGAATTGACGGAAAGCTCGATAACACCAAGCTCTGCAAGGTGAGAAAGGTCGATGTCTGTTAAAGCCTTGCTCGCTTTGAAGGCTTCAAGTTTGAGAGACTCGGCATAGGTATACTCATACGGCGCGAGAATATCCTCGGTGGAGAGTGCCATTCTTGCTCCGTCACGCAAAAGTCCGTTTGTTCCGTCCGCACCCTTGCTGCCTACGTTGGCAGGGATAGCAAAGACGTCGCGCCCTTGCAGAATCGCTTCCTTTGCGGTAATCAATGAGCCGCTTCCAATACCGGCTTCGACCACGACAGTGGCTTGCGATAAGCCGCTGATGATGCGGTTGCGCATAGGAAAGTGATAGCTGTTCGGTCGCGTTCCGGGTGCATGCTCCGAGAGGATAACACCCGTTTTTACAATTTGTTGACCTAGGTTGCGGTGATGTGTGGGATAAACAATGTCGACGCCACATCCAAGCACGGCAACCGTTGTGCCGCCTGCCTTGAGTGCGGCTGCCGCCGCAACACCGTCGATGCCCTTTGCCATACCGCTTACAACAAGTGCTCCCGCAGATGCAAGCTCATACGACATTTTATACGCTTGGCGCATTCCGTATGCACTCATACTGCGTGTTCCCACAATACCGACGCAAAGATTGCGATTGAAATCGGGCAGATTGCCGCGATAGTACAAAAGCATTGGCGGCTTTTGAATCTCACGCAGAGCACGCGGATAGGCATCCTCATCGTAAGTCAACACACCGATCCCCTCTCGCTGACATTGGTCTAGAATTTCGGTGGCACGTTCAAGGCTCTTATCGCAAAGCGCCTTCTTTGCACGCTCGGTCAAACCCGGAATCTGTTCGAACTCGGTCTCCTCTGCCCGAAAGATGTCAAAAGGCGTATCGTAAAGAGAGATAAGGCGACGGAAAGCGGAAGAGCCCACACCGAGTGCGTTTGACAGCCATATCCAATACAAAGTATCCTTGCTCTTCATACTCTCTCCCCCTATCTGAAAAATCAAAGTTTATTTTCCCTTTGCAAACTCCCACATAAGAATGGAAGCCGCAACGGCGGCGTTAAAGGATTCGGCACGCTCGCTCATCGGGATGATAACGCTATCCGAGCAAGCGGCAGTAACCCCTGCCGAAAGTCCGTGCCCTTCGTTGCCGATGACAACGGCATCTCCCGCAAGGATTTCAAACCGACCAAGCGGCATGGCTCTGTCGTCAAGCGCGGCTGCAAAAACGCGACGGCCGCTCTCACGCAGCTCTGCAACGGTTGCGGCAAGGTCGCCCACACGGTCGATACGCTGGTTGAACAGTGTTCCCATTGACGCGCGCACAGCGCGCGGATGGTAGATGTCGGCACAGTCGGCGCTCAAAACCAGGCGGTCAACGCCGATTGCGGCAGCCGAGCGGATGATTGCCCCTACGTTTGAAGGGTCACGTACCGATTCAAGAAGCACGATGTGCTCATTTTTCATCTCAGAAAAATGAACGCTATTATATATTGTAGCATTTTTTTGCAATTTGTCAATATATTTTGCAATAGTTATTACGCCTTCGGGCGATTTTTCTTCAGAAATTTTATCAAAAATATCGTCTGCCACCACAAAACACTTCTCAATTTTGTCCTCATACGACTTGCCGAAGCGCAAGGTGAGCCATTCAAGCATGCGCACCTGTGCCGAGGAGGACAAAAAGACGGCGCAGATTTCTACGTCGTTTTTGATGGCTTCTTCGAGCAGCTTGATGCCGTCAAAGCGGAAGGTTTTGGTCGCCTCACGTGCTTTTCTATCGGTCAGCTTGCAAAGCTCGACAATGTTTTTGTTTTGTCTGGAACGGATAATTTCCCCTGTAAAAAGCATAAATTCTATTCTCCTTTGGGTGCTTTTGCGCTCTTTTTTGTACCAAAATGCAGGATGAAAAAACATCTATGTATGACAAAAACCCGATGAAACCATCGGGTTTTTTATCACAATTAAAGTGCTGCCTTTGCTTGTGCGCAGAGTGCTGCGAATGCTTCCTTATCGGAAACAGCGATTTCAGCGAGCATCTTACGGTTGAGGTCGGTGCCTGCAACCTTGAGGCCGTGCATAAGGGTGGAATAGTTCATTCCGTTAACCTTAGCCTGTGCGGAAATTCTGGTGATCCAGAGAGCACGGAAATCTCTCTTCTTTTGCTTTCTGCCAACGAATGCATAGTTGCCGCTCTTCATTACGGCTTGCTTAGCCATCTTAAAGTGCTTGGATTTTGCACCCCAGTAGCCCTTGGCAGCCTTAAGTGTGGACTTTCTTCTCTTGCGCGTCATCATTGCGCCCTTAACTCTTGCCATTTTTTAATTCCTCCCTTTCTTATTACTTCAGAACCAATGTCTTGATGTTGGTTGCCATCTTACCTTCAACCATAGCGCTGGAGCGCAGATGTCTGATTCTCTTGGCATCCTTTTTACCGGTGTTGTGACGGTGAGAGGTGTGGAACATTTTGACCTTGCCGTTTGCAGTAACGGAAAATCTCTTAGCCGAAGCCTTATGTGTTTTGATTTTTCCCATTTTTCTAACTCCTTTTCTCTTTCGACCGAGGTCGAAGTATAATTTACTTAGTAAGTTTGTGTACGGTTTGATTATTTCGCCTTGACAGGTGAGATAACCATGCTCATAAATCTGCCATCAAGAACCGGCTTTTTGTCAACGGTTCCCAACTCGGAGCAAGCTTCCTCAAATTTTTCAAGGATCTCTTTACCGATGTTCATATGGCTCATTTCTCTGCCCTTGAACTTCATAACAACGCGCACCTTGTTGCCGTCGCTAAGAAAGCGGCGTGCATGGTTTGCCTTTGTTTCAAAATCGTGGGTATCGATGCGGCAGGAGAGCTGAATTTCTTTAAGCTCGATGGTCTGCTGCTTCTTTTTGGCTTCCTTTTCGCGCTTTTCGCGCTCGAAACGGAACTTGCCATAGTCCATAATCTTGCATACGGGGGGGATAGCCTGGCCCGACATCAAAACAAGGTCCATACCTTGGTCATACGCGATTTCCAAAGCCTTATCGGAGCTCATAATGCCAAGCGTTTCGCCATCGGCACCGATCAGTCGTACTTCCTTCGCGGTAATTTCCTCATTGAGCAGGTTTTCTTTTTCTTTTGCGCTAATAGTTAAACACCTCCAAGCGAAATAAAAAATAACCGTACAAAGACACAGGTCTCCGCACGGCACAAGTACCACTTAAGATAGTGGCATAGAGGCATTATTAACCCGACTGCCCATTTGCAGGTAGGTGAGAGCGGAGAACTCTGCTTTGTTTTCTATGGTATTATACACCATTCTCGCCCGTTTGTCAATAGTTTTTTTGCATTTTTTTGAGATTTTTTATTCTCTTTTTTCAAAAAACGGAAAAGACGGAAAAGTTTTCGCAAAAAAACACAGAATATTCTTGCAATTTACAAATAAATGCGTTATCATATATAAATAAGGGTAAACTTTTTGAAGGGAGTGAGAAGATGCTGGGTTACATTCGTACCGATGCACCCGAATTACGCTTGCGCGACTCGGAATGCTATCGCGCGATTTATTGCGGTCTTTGCCGCCAAATGGGCAAATGCACCGGTCAGTGCTCCCGACTCTCGCTCAGCTACGATTTCGCTTTTTTGGCGGCTTTCCGAATGTCCTTGACAAGCGAGACGTTGGACCTTCAAAAAAAGCGTTGCTTGGTGCATCCCCTTAAAAAGCGGAATATGGCGGTCGCATCCCCTACTCTTTCTTACTGTGCGGATGCCTCTGCGATTTTAACCTATCACAAATGCCGCGACGATGTGGATGATGAAAAAGGATTGAAAAAACTGCGTGCGCGCATATCTTCCGGCTTTTTCTCTCGCGCTTACCGTCGCGCAAGGCGCCGCTATCCCGCTCTTGACACTACGGTTTGCTCACTTTTGCAACAGCTTCGAGCATATGAAAAGGATACGTCCGCGCCCCCCAGTGCAGATGCGCCTGCCGCAATTTTCGGCAATTTGATGTCTGCCGTTCTCTGCGAGGGACTCGATGGAGTAGAAGCCCGCATTGCAACGACGTTTGGCCGCGCCATTGGGCATTGGATTTATCTCATTGATGCCGCCGACGATTATCGAGACGACCTTAAAAGTGGCTCGTTTAACCCCTTTGTGCGCCTGTTCGGTGCCAAGATGACCGAAGAGAACGCACAAAGCATTGCCATCTCTCTCAAGCGCTATCTTGCCGATGCAGAGAGCGCATTCCTACTCATTGACAACTTCCCCGCCCCGGAGGTTCGGGAAATTCTTTGTAATATTCTTTATCTCGGTCTGCCAAAGGTTGCCGACCGTATTTTAGAGCAAGCATGGAAAGGTGAAACTGACGAATATGAAAAATCCTTATGAGGTTTTGGGAGTCTCTCCCAACGCCACCGACGAAGAAGTAAAAACAGCCTACCGCGAATTGGCGCGGAAATATCACCCCGATAAATATCGCGACAGCGACCTCGCTGACCTTGCGAGCGAAAAAATGAAAGAGGTCAACGCGGCATACGAGGAAATTCAAAAGATGCGCGCGGGCGCTAAAGAAACCAAAACCAAGGGCGGCTACAACGGCAACCCCGGTGCTGATTCCTCTACCGGTGACAGTCGTTTTGCCGAGGTACGCAGACTCATCAACAACAATGAAATTATGCAAGCAGAACAACTTTTGCGCTCGATGCCCCCCACAATGCAAAATGCCGAGTGGTTCTTCCTTTTGGGTTGCACAGTTTACAAGCGAGGCTACTTTACCGATGCGCAAAACTTGTTTGACCGCGCCTGCGCGATGGACCCCTACAATCAAGAATACCGCGTAGCACGCGACCAGCTCCGTGCGCAAACTGCGGGCTACGGTTACGGCTATCACACATCCACAAGAAGCGACGATACCTGCAACTGCTGCTCTCAGCTCATTTGTGCCGATTGCTGCTGTGAAATGATGGGCGGCGACCTGATTCGCTGCTGCTAATACGGGGGACGCTATGTCGAAGAAAACCTCTATGCAGGTCAAGTACCTGACCGTTAGTGCAATGCTTTCGGCACTTGGTGTGGTAATGTTGGGACTCGGCTCGTTGGTTGAGGTACTTGATCTCACCTTTGCCGTCATTGCTTCCCTTTTGACCGTTTATGCGGTTATCGAAATAGGCGGTGCATACCCGTGGCTGATATGGATTGTCACATCAACGGTAGCACTCTTGCTTTTGCCACTCAAAACGCCTGTTCTCTTTTATGCGCTCCTTACGGGATACTACCCTATCCTCAAGCAAAAAATTGAGCGTCGTATGGCACGTGTACCCGCTTGGACATTCAAAATGAGCGTGTTTGCCGTCTCACTCGCTGTTATTGTGGCTGTTATGTGGTTGTTTGCCCCTACGCTTTTGGAAACAACGGGCGGTTGGGTTGTGATTGCAACCACAGTTGTACTTGCGGTTCTTTCCTTTATTTTTTACGATATTTGTTTGACCAAGCTTATTACCATTTATTTTTTAAAGTTGCAAAAGCGTTTTCGTATTAAATAATGTATGAAAACAAAAATCCCTGAAATCGTGTGATTTCAGGGATTTTTATTACGAAGAAACACATAAATGGTGCGTAATTGTAGGTAAAAGCGCAAAAAGGTGCATAAGTCAATAAGCAATATCCTCTATTAAGTCCACAATTTCATGTACAAGCGTCTTGTCTCCGGGAAGTTCATCCAACAACTCCAAGATTTCCGAAAGCTTTTGAAGTGCGTTTTCCGCAGAACAACGTATATTTTTGTATTCTTCTTTTTGCGGCATATTTGTGATGTGCTGTTCGATTTCCATTTTGATCATTTCAAGCTCACCAATCGCAGAATCAATGGTTTCAAAGGACGGCTGTTCGTTGGATAAAAGTATCATTTTAATTCGCTTTAGCGCATTCATAGTGTAGGTATTCATTGCTTCTCCTTTGCTGTGTTGATAGAAGATATCAGCATCACCCGAATACTCGTGCAAGCAGAATCCAACGTTTTGAATTCACTTTCAGATTGAACAGATAACTTGTCGTTTCTCATGATATCACCTCTTTGGGTATAAGTATATCACATTTTTCTTCGTTTGTCAATGAAGCATTGCCGTTGGCAATATGAAGCGGCAGCTGTAACAAGTTGCACTTGCCATGAAGTGTTCCGCAAGCGGAACATGAAGCGAAGCGCGCATCCTCATGTGGCGAAGTCACGCTTCATAGCCGAAGGCTACTTCATTAGTGAAGCGTCTTCATGCACCGCAGGCGCACTTCATTCAAAAAACACGCCCTTGTCCATAGACAAAGGCGGGTTTTTTGTTGGTGGGGGCAATAGGAATCGAACCTATGACCTCTTGCATGTCAAGCAAGCGCTCTAACCATCTGGGCTATGCCTCCAAGCGGTGTTTATTATATCACATTATTTTGCAAATTGCAAGGGGTTTGGAAGATTTTTTTCAAAAATATTTTAAAAAACATTCTAATCATAACCACCCGTCAAACGGGTGGTATGCACAAGGGCTAAAAGCCCAATACTACCGGCCAGCGGCCCAAGCCGCTGACTTTCGTATACTCAAGCCTATTGCCTTTGCCACTTTTGCCGCCCTTGAAAGGGCGTTTGTATTACTTAACTACCCTTAAAAGGGTCTTCATATTCTTTAACGCTTAACTTATCGAGCGCTATATCATGTTTTTCTTGTTCTTCGATATATTTTCTTATGGTGCTTTCATTGAGTCCTACTGTCGAAACATAGTACCCCTCCGCCCAAAAATGCCGGTTCCTGAATTTATATTTTAGATTTGCATGCTTGTCGAACATCATTAATGCACTTTTCCCCTTTAAATATCCCATAAAACTTGACACGCTTGTTTTTGGTGGTATACTTAATAGTAGGTGCACATGGTCGGGCATCATATGTCCCTCCAGTATTTCTACGTCCTTATATTTGCATAGAGTCCGGATTATCTCTTGCAGATCGGCGCGATACTGATTGTATATGATTTTCCTCCTGTACTTCGGTACAAACACTATGTGGTACTTACAAACCCATTTAGTATGGGATAAACTATTTGTTCGGTTTGCCATTCTTTCTCCTTTCGTGTTGCAATAGACTTGAGCATCTTATTGTACCACATTAGGAGATTTTTTGGTATAACCTTTGTTGCCCACCCGCATAGCGG
>JAZOVV010000070.1:0-78847 GCA_045658925.1 Eubacteriales bacterium | reverse complement strand
ATATAGGGGCTCCGCCCCTTACCCCGCAAGCTTTTGAAAAAGCTTGACCAAAACTTTTCCTACTTTGAGTTCCTGAAAGGATATAGTTATGCCAGAACTTTTATCTCCAGCCGGAAATTTTGAAAAACTGAAAGCAGCGATTCTCTACGGAGCGGACGCTGTTTATTGCGCGGGACAGATGTTCGGTATGCGCGCGGCGGCTGACAACTTCACCGTTGAAGAGCTGCACGAGGCTGCCGAGTACGTGCACGCGCGCGGCAAAAAGATTTATCTCACGGTTAACACAATGCCACACGTGCAGGAGTATCCCGCCTTACGCCGCTTTTTGGAAGACATTAAGGATGCCGGCATTGATGCGATGATTGTTGCCGACCTTGGCGTTATGGCAACCATTCGTGAGATTTTGCCCAAAATGGAAATTCACGTTTCTACGCAAACCAGCATCGTTAGCCCCGCATCCGCAAAGGCGTGGGCGGCGATGGGTGCTAAACGTCTCGTTCTTGCGCGCGAGTTGACAATGGAAGAAATTCGTGCCATTCGCGCCGAACTCCCCGAAGAAATCGAACTCGAGGCCTTTATTCACGGCTCGATGTGCGTTTCTTATAGCGGACGCTGTTTGCTTGCCAATGCCTTTAACGGGCGCGACGGCAACCGCGGCACTTGCTCGCAGCCCTGCCGTTGGAATTACTCTCTTGTAGAAGAAAAGCGTCCCAATGACCTTTTCCCAATCGAACAACAGGAAAACGTAGGCACGTTCATTATGTCGTCTAAGGATATGTGTATGATTGAGCATATTCCCGAGCTGATGGAAAGCGGCGTTGCATCCTTCAAAATAGAGGGACGTATGAAGAGTGCATACTATACGGCAGTCGTTACAAACGCATACCGTATGGCGATTAACGCATACGAAAAAGACTCCACGTCCTATCAATTCGACCCCGAATGGCTTGCGGAACTTGAAAGCGTTTCGCACAGAGAATACGGCACGGGCTTCTATTTTGACGACCCGATGGTCAATCCGCAGCTTGTCAGCACTTGCGGCTACATCCGCGAAAAGGCATATTTCTCCACTGCTATCGAATACGATGAGAGAGAGGCGCAGGCGCTTATTGAAAACGGCGTTTTGATGGAGAACGGGAACGGTAAGCTCTACCGCTTCATTCAGCGCAACAAGGTGTCGGCAGGTGAGGGAGCGGAAATCATCTCGCCCGGCAAAATCGGCCGCGGCTTTGCCGTTTCGGAGCTTTACGCCCCCGACGGAAGCGTGCTCGAATCCACACCGCACCCCTCAATGATTTATTGGTGCCGTGTGCCGTTTGAGGTTAGCGTTGGTGATATTATGCGCGCCGCAACCGGTCGCGGACTTGAGGTGCGTGCAAAGGATCGCCTCAAGGGCGAATGTTAATTTTGGAGACACGTATGATCTTTTTTGAACTGCTGAAAGCAATTTTATACGGCATAGTCGAGGGCATTACCGAGTGGTTGCCTATCAGCTCCACGGGGCATTTGATCCTTTTGGAGGATTGGCTACCGTTTGCGTTTTCGAGTGACCCCGTTTTTGTTGACGAGTTTTGGGAAATGTTCGGAGTTGTTATTCAGCTCGGTGCCATTCTTGCCGTTGTCGTGCTCTATTGGTCGCGACTTTTTCCGTTTGGAAAAGGGAAGAGCGAGGAAGAAAAGCGTGGCACGTGGCGCCTTTGGGGGCGTGTGCTGATAGCAAGCATTCCCGCCGCGTTGGTTGGAATTGTGGGCGATAAAATTCTCGAAAAGGTTACCGGAAAAGATATTGACGGGTGGGCTTACAACTCGTTTGTGGTTGCCGCGGCGCTCATTGTTTACGGCATTGCCTTTATTGTGATTGAACGTAAAAACGCGCAAAAAACGCCACACGTATCGCAAATTGAGGAGATTTCTATCAAAAATGCGCTTGCAATCGGTGCCTTTCAGGCACTTTCCATCATTCCCGGTACGTCGCGTTCGGGTTCTACCATTCTCGGTTCTATGCTTGTGGGTATCTCGCGCACAGCGGCGGCGGAATTCTCCTTTTTTATGGCAATTCCCGTTATGGTGGGGGCAAGCGGTATCAAGGCACTTGGCTTTTTCTCCTACGTGAGTGAGGCGGGTATTACCGTTCCCGCAATGGCGTGGGTTGTGCTTCTTGTCGGTTGTGCGGTTTCCTTTGCGGTTTCTATGGCGGCTATCCGCTTTTTGATGGACTTTGTCAAAAAACACAGCTTTGCACCCTTTGGCATTTATCGCATCGCGCTCGGTGCGCTTGTTTTGATTCTTGGACTCATTAGAGGTTGATATGAATGACAGATTAAAAATTCCGTACCCCGTTATCGTGGAGGGAAGATATGACAAATTGCGGCTTGAAAGTGTAATCGAGGCGCACATAATTCCCACCGATGGATTTGGGATTTTTAAAAAAGAGGAAAAGGCATCTATGCTGCGCGCGCTTGCGCAAAAAACGCCGCTCATTCTTTTGACCGACAGTGACGGTGCGGGCAAATTGATTCGCTCCCACTTGACCTCGGTTTTACCGTCGGAACGTGTAATTCAGCTATACGTACCGCGAATTTCGGGCAAAGAGAAGCGCAAAAGCGAGGCTTCGGCCGAAGGAATTCTCGGTGTGGAGGGAATGGAACGCACGCTTCTTTATGAGTTGTTTGCTCCTTATGCAGATGCCGATGCGGTGGAGAACCGTATGGCAGAAAATCCGCTTTCCAAGACCGATTTTTACGAGGACGGGCTCACGGGCGGCGAGGGTAGCCGCGAAAAGAGGGATGCGCTTTGCATTCGTCTCGGTCTCCCTACGGGAATGACGCCCAATGCACTCTTGGCGGCTCTGCGCGTGCTTTGTACCTATGAAGAATACTGCACCCTCGTTGGTAGAATTTGAGGTGAAGATATGAAAAAGGAAATTAAACCGATACAGAGTGACATCTCGGGTGTTTATCGCCATTACAAGGGCGGAACGTACCGCGTCATCTGCTTGGCGCATCACTCCGAAACACTTGAGGATATGGTGGTTTATGAGCCCCTTGATGGCAAAACGGGCTTTTGGGTTCGCCCCGCATCGATGTGGAATGAAACCGTTATCGTGGACGGAAAAGAACGTCCGCGATTTGAGAAAATCGAAGAATAAAACAAAGAAAAACACGCTCGGGTTTTCAAAGACTCGGGCGTGTTTTTATGTTCCGTTTTTTGGTATGCCACAAAAGGGATAAACTCCTCAAAAATGCAGAAAATAGCGATATGCTATGCAAAAACGGAGGATTATATGGAACATATCAAGCTGTACGGCGTTAAAATAGATAACGTTACAAAGGAAGAGGCGGTGTATCGTGCGCTTCGCGCAACGGGTGAGCCTTGCGTGGTTTTTACACCGAATGCCTTGATGTTGGAGCGCGCCCGAAAGGATGAAGGTCTTGCAAATCTTTTAAATCGTGCGTCACTTTCTTTGCCCGATGGGGCAGGCGTCTTGTGGGCGGCGCAAAAAATGGGAACCCCACTTACCGAGCGTGTGGCAGGCATTGATTTTGGGGCAGAGATTTTGGCGCGTGCCGAGCGTGCGGGGTTACGTGTTTTTTTGCTTGGCGGCAGTGAGGGAGTAGCCGAACGCGCGGCTGAAAATTTGCGAAAAAAACACCCACGTCTGTGCATTTGCGGCACAACGTGGGGGTATTTTAACAAAAACGGCGAAGAAAACACAGGTGTGATTTCATACATTCGCGCGTGCCGTCCGCACGTTCTGTTTGTGTGTATGGGCTTTCCCCTGCAAGAGCGTTGGGTAATGGAAAACTTGCACCGGCTAACCGATATTCGTACTATTGCCTGCCTTGGGGGCAGTCTTGACGTTTGGGCGGGAGATATCTTGCGCGCACCCTTGTGGATGTCGCGCGCAGGGTTCGAGTGGCTTTGGCGAATGTTACGTCAACCCAAACGGCTCACGGCTTTGCCCGAAATGGTGTCTTTTTTGTGGCACGTACCGCAAAAAGAGGAATTTACAGAGCGAAGTCCTCTGTGATTTCGCTCTCGCCGAGCACGCGAATGCCGTTGTTTTTCAGGAGCTGCGCTGCAATGCCGTCGCCCTCAACAAGACCGCCGTCGAACAGTCCGTTATGAATCAAGCCACTCCCGCAGGAGGGGCTTTTTTCTTTCAAAATTGCTACCGTGCATGCGTTTTCACGTGCAATTTCCAGGGCTTTTTGGGCACCGCGGTTGTAATTTTCGGTCACGTCGCGACCGTCCTTCATCAAAACGCGCTCACCGCAAATCTCGGAAGGCGTGCGAGGCGTGGGGAGTCCACCCATTACCTCGGGGCAAATGGGGATGAGATTGTATGTATTCGATAGGGCAATGACGCGCTCGCAGGGCTTGCTCTTGCCGTCATAACGGCAAGGCTTTCCCAAAAGACAGGCGCTCACAAGAATATTTTTCATAAATTTATCCTTTTATCTTTTTCCAATATTCCGCAGCGGCCTGCTCGTTCTTGTTCGCACCGGGGTGATAGAAGGTTGCGCCAAGCAGGTCATCGGGCAGATATTGTTGCTTCACGTAGTGGTTCTCAAAGTCGTGCGGGTATTTGTAGCCCTTAAAGAGGGGGCTTTGCAGATGTTTGGGAACATTTGTGCCTTTTCCCGCATTGACGGCCTCTGCGGCGGCGAGAACGGCGGTTTCTGCCGAGTTGGATTTGGGAGCCGTTGCCAAAAGGAGAGTCGCATTGGCGAGAGGAATTTGCGCCTCGGGCATACCGAGCTCCTTGGCGGATTCACAGCAAGAACGCACCACCGATGCCGCCAACGGATAGGCAAGTCCGATATCCTCGGAGGCAATGACTTGCAGTCTGCGGCAGACCGAGAGAAGCTCACCCGCAAGGAGTGCTTTTGCAAGATAAAATACCGCTGCATCGGGGTCGGAGCCGCGAATGGATTTTTGCAGGCAAGAGAGCAAATCATAGTGTGTGTCGTCGCCAAAATTGCCAACAGAGGTGTCAAAACTGTCTACGTGCTCGCGCAAAATCTCTTCATCGGCAGCGTGATAAGCGTTTTCAAAAAGAACGATGGAATGGCGCACGTCACCGCGCGAGGCGTGGCCGATATATTCGCAAACCTCATCCGAAATGCACTTACGTATGCCGTTTTCCTCGTTTAAATAGTCAAGGGCGCGCAAAAGAACAGGGCGAATATCGCTTGCCTTTACCGCTTTGAATTCAAAGAGGGAAGAACGCGAAAGAATTGCATTGTAAACGAAAAAGTGTGGATTTTCGGTAGTGGATGCAATCAAGGTAATGCGGCCGTCTTCGATATATTCCAAGAGAGATTGCTGTTGCTTGCGATTGAAATATTGAATCTCATCAAGATAGAGCAAAACGCCGTTTGCGCCAAACAGATTGCCCGTTTCTTGAATGATATCCTTGACGTCGGAAAGCGATGCCGAGGTGGCGTTGAGCTTATAAAAATTCATGCCCGAAAGTTTAGCAATAATGCCGGCGGCAGTCGTCTTTCCCGTGCCGGGGGGGCCGTAAAAAATCATATTGGTAATGCGACCGCCCGCAAGCATACGGCGAATGACACCGCGCTCCCCAAACAGATGGTCTTGACCGACAATGCCGTCAAGTTCTGTGGGGCGCAAGAGGTCGGCAAGCTGTGCGTGTTTCATAGTGAGTCCTCGCTTTTCTTTTCATACCTGCCTTTATTATAAACCATTGCGGCGATATTTGCAAGGTCTTTTTGCGCATTTTTTTGCAAATCACAGCACGCATCGGCAATTACGGGGCGCAAGGCGTCTCTGCGGGCACAAAAATTTTGGCAGATTTCAACAAGTGCGGGCGCGGATAAGTTTTCGGGCAAAAGATATTCCTGCGCGGCGATGCGCGCAAAGGAAGGTATCTTCGGGTCGTCGACGCTTGGAATCCCGACGGCGGGTAGGGAGACGGTCGTTGCCAAAATCAGACCGTGCAGGCGCATCGAAACCAAAAACCGTGCACTCCGTAAAACGGCAGAAATATCTGATGGCTCATCGGCAAGAAAAAGCCGTCCGCCAAGGCGATGCGCGGCTTCGACATTGACGGCAACGTCACCCTTGTCAAGCGGCAAAAAAACGGGGAGCAGATTTTCTTTTCGGCAGAGCATTCGCAAGGCGGCAATTATGGTTCGACGGATATCGAGGGAGTGCTTTCCCGATTTGAGAGAAATGCACACAAAACGGCAATTTTGCACCACGTCTATGCGTTTTAATAGGGAATACGTGCGAAAAAAGGGCGGGGGAGAGAGAAGAAGTGCCGCATCGGCGCCCAGGTGCAGCTTTGCCGAGTCGAGCCCCTTGGCTTGTAAAAAACGCAGCGATTCTTTGTCGCGCAAACTGATATATGAGGCACGGGAAAGTGCTTTTTTGGTAGTGTGTTGCGCAGTTTTGCCGAGCAACGGACCAATCCCCGCGGCGTACAGAATGGGGGCAGCACCGCACAGTTTTGCAAAGTGGAGCATACACAAATAATAGTAAAGAGAAAGTTTGCCCGTAACGTTTTGCAAAAGAGAACCGCCGCCGCAAAAAAAGGCATCGGCGCGCAAAAAGGCAGCCGCAACAGATAACGGATTTTTACGGTTAAAGCAACGAATGCCAAAACGGCGGCTATCTGCCCTTGGTTTTTTTGTGAGTGCCAAAACACGCATATCGGGGTAGTGTGTGCGCGTATATTCGATAAAGGCCTGCAAAATGGCATCGTCTCCAAGGTTGCCGCACCCAAAATATCCGCCTATGGCTACGGTCACACGGGGTTCGACATGCAGGCTTTTTTGATAGACGTCCATCGTTTGTTGGCAAACAGAGGCACCGTTATAGTGTTTTTTCAACAGGCAACGGCATTCCAAAGCATTCTTTTCCCGCAAGGCGGGAGAGGCGGCAAGCGTCAAAATATCAGAGAGCAAACGGGTAGCATCGGGCTTTTCTTCCCCGCGTGCGCAAAAATTGGAGAGGGAAGCGTTCCAAAAGGTTTCTTTTGTCATAATGCCGCCGTACCCTTCGTTGCCGCAAAGAACCACCGAGCAACCGCAAGCCATAGCTTCCAACGCCGCGCGCGAGACTCCTACAAAAATGTCTTGTTCTTTCAAAAGCGGTGCCATATCTTGAACGGCACCGAGAACCGAAATGCAAGAAAAGCCCAACGTGCGGTTGATTTTTTTGACACGTTCTGCAATTTCGGGCATTTTTTTGCCGCCCCCAACAACGGTAATGCGCAGGTTGGGGATTTGTTTTGCCAAAACGGGAGCAATCTCGCAAAGCATCTCCGCACCGCGAGAGCAGTCCCTGTCAAGACGGCTGGCAAACAGAATACAAAGCGTGTTTAATGCTTCTTTTTCGGCGTTGGGTGAAAAGTGTGCAAGGTCGATGCCGTTGGGAATGACGCTGATGCGATGCATCGAAATTCCATACACGTTGTGCAAATACATACGCAAATCCTCGCTTACGGCAATGCTGTGTTCTCCCCAACGCGAGAGAAATCGGCGAAGAAGCCCTGCGTGGAATTTTGCGTGTACGGTAACGATTTCGGCGCATCCCAAACGGCGGACGCCGTGTATTAAGAGGGCGGGCACTCGCGCGTGCGCATGCGCGATGTCGATTTTTTCGCGTTTGATGAATGTTCTGATTCTGTGGCGTAAAAGCAACCATTGCCAAGGGGAATGCGTGCCCAGAGGCATACGGATGTGAGAAATCCCCATTTTCTCCAAACGGTCGGCAGTTATGCCACCCGAGGATGCGACATACACCGTTTCTCCACGCTCAAAAAGCGCCTGCGCGAGCTGTGCGATATGGGTTTCTGCGCCTCCAACCCCCAAGCTGTCGGTCAAAATCAGAATTTTCATCAGCATCCCCCCTTTTTTTTGTTAGTTTTTCCATAGCAGGTAGCTTTATGCACCAAATTTGCGGCCTTTTTCCGTTGCCGAAAAAGAAAAAACGGAAAGCATTGGCAAAAAATGGCGAAAAGCCATACATAGATGCGTTTTTTCGCAAAAAATCGGTAGAAAAAGCGAATTTTTTTGGCAAAATGTGTTGACAATTCCAAATTGTCGTGCTATAATAATGTATAAATATAAAAGCACGCGGCGCGGCGCGCGCGAAAAGCACACGTCAAGACGCGAATTTCTTTTATGGAAAGGTTGTTTTGTTATGAAACATCAACAAATTCAGCTTGCAAGCAAGCGCAATTTCATCCGCATTATGGCTCTTGTAGCAATGCTCGCGGTTATGGTTTGCGGCATGATCCTCGCGGTCAACGCAGACGCAGCAGCATCTGTTACCTTTAGCAACGACTCCAACGTAAAATTGGAGAACGGCTACTGGGTAAAGACCTACGACGGCAACACCGCTGTAACAGGTACAGTTAAGGTTGACGGTGTAACGGCTACTGCTGTATTCAACTCCGCAAACGCAGGCGACACGAGCATCACCCTTACCTACGGTAGTGAAACAATTACCGTTCCTGCAAAAATCAAGCCCGCACAACTGACTTGGGCTGCAGACGGTATCGGCTCCACCACCTACAACCCCGAGAGTGACATTCACGAAAACGTAAGCGTTACCGATGTTCCCGCACTGAACGGCATCATTGGCAGCGACAACGTTTCCGTTAAGAATGCAACCGCTCTCACGGTTTCTGTTGTAGCAAGCAACATCGGTGACGTATACGGCTACACCAACGTAGAGCTTGACGGCGCTCAAAAGGACAACTACACTGTAGAGCCCCTCAAGGTTAAGGTTACCGTAAACCCCATCGAGATCACCTCCATCACTTGGGAAGGCATCGCTTCCTTCACCTATGGTGACAACGCTTGGTTGAACATCAAGGCAATCGGTCACTACGGTAACAACAAGACCGTTGAAATGATTGTTGAAGATCTTGCAACCATCGTTAACGCAGGCAACTACACACTGACTGCAAACGTTCCCAATGCACTTTACACCATCAAGGCCGGTGTTAGTGCTATTCAAGATATCGCTATCGCGAAGAAGACCTACAACGTTGTTTTGAACGGTCGCGAATTCCTTGATAACGGTGATCTTCTCACCGCAGGTGCAGGCGCATATCAACTGGTTGTTGAAAGCGCAAACGGCGAACAACTCCCCGCAGAGGTTCTCGCTGCTATCCAGTACACCTACAACGGTAGCGAAGCTCTCGTTACCAAGCCCGGTGCATACACCGTAAAGGCAACCATCCCCACACTTGTTAACTACGATTTCAACGCAACAACCCTCGAAGCAACAATGACCGTTGTTCGCAACTACATCATTGTTTCCACTCCCGACGGTGCAATCGTTATCCTTGGTGAAAACGGTATTTCCAACTCCGTTACCGCAACCCTGAGTGTTCCCACCGAGTTTGCTCGCAAGGCAATTCGCGGTTTGAAGACCTACAAGGGCTACACCATCAACATCACCGGTGCAAATGCAGGCGACGCATTCAGCATTCTCATTCCCGTATCTGCTGATATCATTGCAAAGAAGAATTGTCTGCCTATGTCGGCTGATAATCTCTACATCTACAACGGCACCGACAAGGCAGCCGCAAAAGATACCTACTCCGTAAGCTTGAGCGAGGACGGTTCCTACTATATTATTGAAGGCTATGTTCCCGCAGGCGAGATCACCTTTATGCTCGCTCCCGATTTCGAGGTTCCTTTCTGGGGCTCCGCAATCGGTATTGCACTTATCGTTCTCATCGCTCTCATCCTGCTCGTTGTCGTTCCGATTCTTGTCGGCATGAAGCTCATCCAGCTTGAAAAGAGCGGCAGAAATCCTGTTATCGCTGTTGAAACCGAAGGCAACGTTCCCGAGGTTGAACCCGTTGTTATTCCCGACGTTATCGACGATCCCGATGCAGTCATTGAAGAAGGCGTTGACGCTTTGGCAGATGCTCTTGCAGAAGAAGTTGCTCCCGAAGAAGCAGAAGCTGACGTGGATGCTACCGATGCTGTTGCAGAGGCTATGGATGACCTCAACGCTGAGGTTGCCGGCATCGAGCTTGAAACCGCTGAAGATGCTCTCGGTGAAAAGGCTGACCAAATCGCAGACGAACTTGCAGACCAAGTTGACGCAGACAACGGTATTGACGTATCCGAAGAGGTACAGCAAGCTGTTGCAGACGCTATGGCTGAAAACTTCAACGAATCCGCAGATGCAACCGATGCAATCGCTCTGGTCGAAGACGAAGAGCCCGTTGCTGAAGAGGTTGTTGAGGAGCCCGTTGTTGAAGAAGTTGTTGAAGAAGTTGTTGAAGAGGCTGTTGCTCCTGCTGCAGAAGCAGAAGAGTCCGAGGATGACGAAGATGAGTCCTTCGGTGGATTCGGTTCTATGCCTCTCGATTACATCGATGCAATCGCTGAAGCAGACCGTTATGCAGAAATGCTTGAGCAAGAAAGCCGCGGTGAGGTTCAGTTGGTAACCCGTTATCGCCGCAGCTACCTGTCTCGCCTTGCACAATCGCAGGGTAGCATTCAAGATTACTACAATGCTATTAAGAATCTCCTGCTCTCTTACAAGGGTGTTAAGAACCGTATCAGCTGGAACTTTGAATCCTTCAACGTTGGCAGAACACCTCTTGCTAAGTTCAATGCAAAGACTCGCACGCTGTACGTTTACATCGGTTTGAGCCCCGAAGAATTGGCTGACAGCAAGTACAACTTCACAGATATGTCTGCTAAGAAGAAGTACGCAGCAGTTCCTGTACTGCTCAAGGTTAAGGGCGAACGCAAGTTTAAGCACGCTCTCGAACTTCTGACTATTCTTTGCGAAGAAAAGCTCCAACTGCCTAAGAAGAAGACCTTCCAAGAGGTTGATTACAGAATGCCTTTCAAGACCACCGAAGAGCTGGTTAACGAGGGTATCATCAAGATGATGGTTGCCGCTATTCCCGTAGCTGCTCCCGAGGCTGAAGAAGCTGTAGTCGAAGAGGCTCCCGTAGAAGAAGCAATCGTAGAAGAGGTTGCAACTGAGGAAGTTGTTGAAGAGGCTGTTGCAGCAGAAGAACCTGTAGAAGAGGCTGTTGCTGAAGAGGCAGTTGAAAACAACGATCAAAACGCTTAATTGAACTCAATTCAATAAATCTGTGCCCTAGGGCATAGAGCAGCGCCGGTAAAAGTGTCAGAATACAATTTGAACTTTTACCGGCGTTTGTTTTTGAAATGCTTTTAAAAAGGAGAGCAAAAAAACTGCATGCTTGCTCTGCCTTTGATATTGGATCTTTGTTTTGAAAGGAACACACAAAAATGAGCGGAAACAATCCTTCCGGCAAGGCGCGCTTGTCTGCGTGCTTAGCCTTCCTTCTTGCCATTTGTTTGCTTTTATCTCCCCTCGTATGGATAATCATTCGTCGGGAAAATAGTGCATCCGGTCAAGCAAATGGAAATACACCCCAAACAAACAAACCCGAAACAACCACTCCCCAACAACCTATCACGCCCGAGCAACCGCCCGAGGCTTCGGTTCCTACCTTGCGCTACGCGGTGGGAGCTGACGTTACCGAAGAGGAATTACATGCGGATATTGCCACGGCATTGGAGCTTCCCGTAGGAATCGTATTTGACGTAAGCGGTAAACTCGATTTTTCCAAATCCGGCAAATATACGATTACCTGCAAATGGGGCATTAAAGAGGCAACGGTAGCGGTTTGGGTTTATGCCAACTACGTTAACGTTACCGTTGACGGAAAAGCAGTTGAAGGCGACCAAGTTCAACTCAACTATCAAAAGGCTGTCGATTCCAATAACTTTACCAAGTGCATCACCATTGCCGATTGCTTTGGCAATGCTCTCTCCTTCACCGTTGGTGAAAGATCTATGCGCTTTGAAAATTGCGAGGGTAGCTATTTGATGTACTACAATGCTACCGATGCCGCAGGACAAACCTTCTCGGTTCGTATGGTTTATAACGTTACCTATGCATACAATATGTCCGTAGCCAACGGTGCGGCGCTCACCTTTGAGGAAAGCGCAAGCTTTTATGCCGATTTTGACGGTGCAACCGATGTTTGGCTTGAGGATGCAACCGGAAAAATCGATGCTGCGCTCTACGAAATTCAAGAAAACGCAGTGGTTTTGAAGAAGGAATACTACGAAACCTTTGTTGGTGAAAAGGTTGCCATTCAGGTATGCACCAACAATGGTTCAACCCACTTCTACGTTACCACCTACGATAAGGATAACTACGATGAATTCTTGCGCCGTCGCTTCGAATCTTTGGTTTCTTGCCAATCTTATGCGACCTTCCAATACGTTGAAGAGGCACCCGAGGGCATCGACTTCGAGTACGGCTACCATTACGTTAAGCAAGCAGGTCCCACGGTAGACCAAACCGCGCTTGCATTCCGCACAGTCGGTAAATACGGTCGCCTTTCTTTCGACCTTTACGTTAAACGCTCGTCCAATACTGCCGGCAATACAGATATGGAGTTCCAAATTACCAACAGTGCAAAGTTCGTATCTGTTGTCGATTCCAATGGCAAATCCATCCCTGTAAACGATAAGAGCGGTAAGCCTCACGTAGTTCTTTCCACAGGCGAAACCTATCACATCGTTTTGGATATCAACGAATCTCTCAACCCCACCTTCTACATTTGGGGTGGCAGAAGCGTTGACCTTTACTACTACAACTTTGAACTCGGCGAACCCGAATACACTTACGTTATTGATAACGCACTCAAAACCGTTGTTTGCTACAAGGGTAATGAACCGTACGGCTACTTTGCTTGGCCTTCGGTCGCTAAGCTGGACGGCACGCGTTTGATTGCGGTTTCTTCCGGTATGCGTAACGAGCACATCGATATCGAGGGTAAGCTTGTTTGCTGGTATTCCGAGGACGAGGGCAAGACCTGGAGTGAGCCTCAGCTTCTGCAGGATACCGTTCTTGACGACCGCGACGCGGGCGTTGTATATTGGAACGGTAAAATCATCGTTTCTTGGTTCTGCGCATCTAAGGAATATTTCCGCAGACAGGATAGAGACAAGTATGCCGAGTGGGCAAGCAGTATTCCCGAAGCACTTGACACCAAGCTGATGGGCGGTAACTACATCGTCAGTGAGGACGGCGGCAAGACTTGGAGCGAGATTTACAGTATGCCCGAGGGTATGTTTACCCCTCACGGTCTTATCGTCAATCCCGATGGCGGCTTGACCTCTGTTGGATACCTTAAATATGACAAGGTATTGAAGAGATGGGGAACCGGTATTGCTGTTAGAACCACAACCGGTGAAATGGATGAAAACGGCTTTATTTGGTCCGATGCGATTGTTATTGCCGATTCGGATACACAGTATTCTTGGGACTTCCAAGAGCCCTACGGTCTGTATAACGACGACGGTGTCCTCATTGTTGTTATGCGTGCAGACAAGGGACTTTACCAATGCGAGCTGCAGCCCGGTGCCAACAAGTTTGGCGAATGGCGCAAGATTGCAAACGTACAGGAAAGCCCCGCACATATGTTCCGTCACAGCAGTGGCGTTATGGTTATGACCTATGGTTATCGCGGCATTTACGTCGATCCCAACACAGGCGGTACGGTTTCTTATACCGAAAGAGACAAGGACGTTTTGGGTATCCGTGCTCGTCTGAGCTACGATGGCGGTCTTACTTGGACGCGTGAAGTTGTTTTGACGACCGATGCAAGAGTAACCAGTGATAACCTCTCCGACCTTGGTTATACGTCTTCTGTTGAAATTTCCAACGGCAAGATCTTGACTGTTTACTACCAAAGAGATAAGTACGAAACCAAAGCATCCATCTATCAGGTTGTTTGGGAATTACCCGAAGCGTTCACGGGTGAGATTACCATTACTCTTACGGGCGGCAAAACGATGAACGGCAACACCGATGCAGGCGACGGCCTCTTGATTGGCACGATTAGCGGCCTGGTAGGTGAAGAAATCGTTCTTCCCAACGCTCCCCAAAAGGCAGGTTACAAGTTTGAAGGTTGGTATATGGATTACGCATGCACCATGCCTTTCACGGCAACCACCTATTGCAACGACTTCACCATCTACGCAAAGTGGGTTAAGCAATAATCAATTTAAAAAATGGGAGAGGCAAACCTGCCTCTCCCATAGCTTTTTTTCAAAAAGGTATTTACAAATTCCCTCGAATTGTGTATAATAATAAATAGAGTTTATCCATAGAGGGCTTAGCGTGAAAGTTTTGTAAGCCAAAATCCCAAATGCGCCTCTTTCACGCGCAAAATCCCCTAAAAATGGGACCAACCCATTTTGTCGCAAGCGACACGGGAATTTCACCATTATTTTGTGCTGCCGCACGGCGGCAGAATGGAGATTTTTATGAAAAAGCAGAACGTATTTCGCCGTGTAGGCGAGGAAATTCGTGCGGCAGAACGCGCGGTTGCACGCGCCATTGATAGCACGCAAAAGGAATTTCAAGAAACCGTACAGGCGGTTCGCGAACGCGACCCGGCTGCGCGAAGCACGGCAGAAATTCTGCTTTTATATTCGGGCGTTCACGCCATTATGGCACACCGTTTGGCGCATAACCTGCAAAAGAATAAGCATTATTTTGCAGCACGTGCCGTCAGCCAAACTGCGCGCCACCTCACGGGCATCGAAATTCACCCCGGTGCTACCATTGGCAAAAACTTTTTTATCGACCACGGCTCGGGGGTCGTTATTGGTGAGACCACCGAAATCGGCGACAACTGCACGCTCTACCAAGGCGTTACCC
Organism: Eubacteriales bacterium; assembly: GCA_045658925.1. Classification (GTDB taxonomy): domain Bacteria; phylum Bacillota; class Clostridia; order Oscillospirales; family CAG-272; genus UMGS1865. The sequence goes on along the minus strand of JAZOVV010000070.1, from coordinate 64,126 downwards.
TTGGCGGTACGGGTAAGGATGTTGGCAAACGTCACCCCACACTTGGCAACAACGTTATGGTTGGCGCGGGTGCAAAGGTACTCGGGCCCCTCAAGGTAGGGGATAACAGCAAGATTGCCGCAAACGCGGTCGTTTTGCACGAGGTACCCGAAAACTGCACGGCAGTCGGTATTCCCGCAAAGGTTGTACGCCGCGACGGCGTAAAGATCAGCAACCAACAGCTCGACCACATTCACATTCCCGACCCCGTGGCGCAGGAATTTGCGCGTATGAATCGAACCATTGAAGAATTGCGCGCCGAGATTACAGAACTCAAGGCAAAGCAAAATTAAAGGAGAAAGAAAATGAAAGAACGCGGAAGATTTATCGTGTTTGAAGGAATAGACGGAGCAGGCAAGACCACGCAAATCAATCTCTTGGCAAAGTACTTGAGCGAGCAGGGCAGAGCCGTTTACTGCACGGCAGAGCCTACCGAAACGGTTAGCGGTGGACTTTTGCGCGATGCTTTATCGGGTGTAACTCGGCGCACGATATGCGAAATGGCGGCAATGTTCGTCTTTGACCGCATCAATCACAACGTCAACCCCGTCAACGGTATTCAAAAAATGCTTGCCGACGGTTTCGACGTTATTTGCGACCGTTACTATTATTCTTCCTTGGCATATCAAGGCAGCGGAACCGATCCCGAATGGGTTAGCAATATGAACTTGAATTGCCCCGAGATTATGCGTCCCGACGTTTGCATCTTCCTTGACCTCACTCCCGAGCAGAGTATGGCGCGCATCAATCGAAACCGCGCAACGCAAGAGATTTACGAAAACGAGGAAAAGCTCACACAGGTACGCAATCAATTCTACCGCGTATTCGAGCAGCTGCGCGAGCGCGACAACATTCAAATCGTTGATGCTTACCGCACGGTTGAGGAAATACATCAAGATATCGTTGCTCTTGTTACAAAGTAAAAAATAAAGGACAGAGATTTTGAATCTCTGTCCTTTTTGGATTATCTGTTCTTTTTGGCAATACGTTCTTCAATTTCGCTTAAATCAAGGGGCTTATATTCGTTGAGTTTTTTCTTATTGTATTCCTTTGTAAAATACTCAAGCATGTGGGTCATATCTTTATTGTAATCGTACAATTTGATGTGGTTATAAGCATCGAAATAAATATGCTTTGCTTTTGCAATCAACTCGTCAATGCCCTCGATTTTGCCCAATCGGTGCATACAGGCTGCAATACTCAAAAGCGTTATGGCGTGATTTGCATGTGTGCCGCCAATGGGGTAGGCATCGTAGCCTTCTTTGTTGGGGTACATAAACCGTTCGATCACATCTACGCTTTCTTGAAAATGAATTATCGCATTTTCATAGTCACCCATATCAAAATAGCGATCTCCCACTTGGTCGCAAGCTATGAAAAACTCCTGCCACTCAATATCCATAAGGCTCTTTGCTTCCTTCATACCTTCTTCACCTTTGATATAGGCTGCGGAAAGTCGCATTTTGTCCTGTATCATATAGGGGTACATATAGGGAAGCGTTTCGATGATTTTTTTAATATCCTCGTAGTGATCTTCACCCTTTTCGCGCTCCAAGTAACGATAAATCAAAATGAGGTTTGCTTTTGTTCGGCAGGTGCAAAAAACATCTTGCGAAACACTAATGATATGACTTCCAAGCTCAAATGCCTTGTTGATAAGCTCTTCGCCTCTATCTGTGTTATAGGTGTAAAGCTCAAACAATTCGGTTTTCAGTAAGATAGACGTAGGGTACAATTTCAGCCCGTCAAGTAAAATCTGTTCGGCTTTTTCAAAATTACCCCAGAAATAGTTGTTGGATTTCAGTCGGATATCTTCTATCTCCTTGTCAATATCCTTTACGTTAAAATCAAAAAGTTCATCAAGAGATACCTTAAAAAATGCCGCCAATGTGGGTATCATTGTCATATCGGGATAGGATGCTCCCATCTCCCATTTTGAAACCGCCTGCGCGGAAATGTTCAGCGAAGCGGCTAACTGTTCTTGTGTGAGATTGTTTGCCCTGCGCAGTTCACGAATTTTATTACCGAGATTCATATTGTTTACTCCTTTGGTTTTGTTTCGGAGGCGCCTTCCGTGATATTATTATACCATACCCAACAAATGAAGTCAAACATCCTGTTCTTGAATTTTTTCAACCATTGGTTGGGTCGGTTGCGAGGGGAATGTAAATAAAAACCGCCGCGTGTAGCCAGTTCTGCTTCACGCGGCGGTGTATTGTTAATCTTTATTTAATTAGTATTGTCTACCCCAAATAACCATATGCTTTGCAGGCTTGCCGCAGCAAACGCAGGTGTCTGCGAGGTGATCCTCAACAAAGGGGATGCAACGGGATTTTACGCCGCCGGTGACGTCCTTGAGCTGCTCTTCGCACTCGGTTTCGCCACACCACATCGCCTTAATGTAGCCTTCCTTGTTCTTTGCGGTGTCAAGGAATTCCTCATAGGTGCGTGCCTCGTAGGTGCGGTTGGTTCTGTTTTCCAGAGCGCGGTTGTAAAGCTCTTCGTGAACCTTTGCGAGTGCCTTTTCAACCTCTTCTTGCAGGTTGTCAAGAGAAACGAACATCTTTTCGCGCGTTACGCGGCTAACGAGAACGCAAGAGTTGTTTTCGATGTCGCGAGGGCCGATTTCGAGACGGAGCGGAACGCCCTTCATCTCGTATTGCGCAAACTTCCAACCGGTGGAGTTGTCGCTGTCGTCGAGCTTAACACGCAAGGTCTTGGAAAGCTGTGCCTTAATTTCGGCTGCCTTTTCAAGAACGCCTTCCTTGTGTTGCGCAACGGGAACGATAACCACTTGAATGGGCGCGATCTTGGGGGGAAGAATGAGACCGTTGTCGTCGCCGTGAGACATAATGATAGCACCAATCATACGGGTAGATACGCCCCAAGAGGTTTGGTGGGGATATTTGAGCGTGTTGTCACGCGCGGTGAACTTAATGTCAAACGCCTTTGCAAATCCGTCGCCAAAGTAGTGGGTGGTACCGCCTTGCAGAGCAACACCGTTGTGCATCATAGGCTCAATGGTGTAGGTCTCCTCAGCGCCTGCAAACTTTTCCTTCTCGGTTTTTCTGCCGGTGTAAGCGGGGATAGCGAGAGACTCTGCATAAAAGTCCTCATAAACCTTGAGCATTTGCAAGGTTTCCTGTCTTGCTTCTTCCTCTGTCTCGTGCATAGTGTGACCCTCTTGCCAGAGGAACTCTGCGGTACGCAGGAAGGGACGGGTGGTCTTTTCCCAACGAACAACGTTGCACCATTGGTTATAGAGCTTGGGCAGATCGCGATAGGATTGAATGATGTTGCGGAAGTGTTCGCAGAAGAGTGTTTCGGATGTGGGGCGAACGATCAGTCTCTCGGGGAGCTGATTTTGACCGCCGATGGTAACGACAGCACATTCGGGAGCAAAGCCCTCAACGTGGTCCTTTTCCTTTTGCAAAAGAGATTCGGGAATGAACATAGGCATATAAACGTTCTCGTGACCGAGCGCCTTGAAGCGTGCATCGAGATCTCTTTGAATGTTCTCCCAAATGGCGTAGCCGTAGGGGCGGAAGATCATGCAGCCCTTAACGCCGGAGTAGTCAGCGAGCTCGGCTTTTTTCACTACGTCTGTGTACCATTGAGCAAAATCAACGTCCATAGACGTGATTTGGTCAACCATTTTTTCATTATTCTTTGCCATAATACAAAACCTCACTTGTCGCCCTCACAGAGGGCATAATTATACATTGTAATCATTATACCGCAAGAATGGGGAAAAGTCAAGAGATTTTTAGGTTGTGATTTTGATTTTTTGTGGTTTTTGTTCTTGTATATAAAATTCACGCGTTTGCCATCGGCAGACGCGTGATAAGAGAGGGCATAGGCAATTTACAATGCATAGGGGTGTCCAATTATTTCATAAGAGAAGCAGCTTCTGTAAAGATGGCGGCTTCTTTTTCTTTGAACTCTTTTTCCCACTCTTTGTTTTGAGCACTAGTGTTTTTGTAAGTTTTATAACCGTAGTAAATTCCAACAGGGAAAAACAAACAGAAGAGTGCAACGGTTATAAGTATTTGAAGGATGGGAGCCCCGGGTTTTGAATATGTGAGGGCAGTATATTCTTTTTCCAATTCTGCAATTCTCTCATAGTTAGGCATATTGGTGTCTCTCTCAAAGGTTAGTTTAACATAGTTTTGCGTTTCTGTCACACTATAAAGGTCACCATTACGAGTTTCTAAGTGCGAATCCTTGGTGTTAACCTCTTGTGTATGAGTTAATTTCCAAGCAAAGCGTGACATTAAGTTGATGGTGGCCTCCTCATCATATGGGGATACTTTTTTTACTGAGCTTTCAATCATGGTTTGATTCCTCCTAAAATAAAATAAAAAGTGCGGCTACCGAAGTAACCGCACAAAAACGCAAACTCCGATAGTCGCCAAACCAACTGAAAATAGCAAGAACTCATATTTGATCTTCGCCACACCCAGTAGGAGTTTGCATTTTTACAAATTCCATATGAGTATGGCAATAAAAGGGTATAGTTATCCCTAAAAAAAGACAAAAATAGCCCTTGCTAAAATTTATTCAGTTGGTTTGGCAACTTTATTATACCACGTTTTTTTCCAAATTACAAGCATTTTTGCAAAAAAAAGATAAAATACATTTACATGCCATCAATTTTATGATATACTAATAGCAAAACAAGAAGAGGTTGTTATTTATGTTGATTCGAAAAACGACAGAAGCAGACCTATCTCGCATTGGCGAGATTTATGAGAGGGCAAAGCTTTTTATGAAAGAGAGTGGAAATACCAATCAATGGAATCAGGGAACCCCCAACATCAACACTGCACGAGAGGATATGAAAAAAGGCGTTGGCTACGTAGCCGAAGAGGACGGCGAAATTGTAGCTGCGTTTATGTTCTCGCTTGATGGCGAGCCGACGTATGCGAAAATTTATGACGGTTCGTGGCTAAATGATGCACCGTATGGCGTTATACACCGCATTGCCGTGGCGGAGCAAGGGAGAGGCATCATTGGGTATTGTATAAACGAGTGTTTCTCTCAATGTCATAATTTGCGCATCGATACACATCGCGATAATTTGCCTATGCAACGCGCACTCCAAAAGCGCGGATTTCAGTATTGCGGAATTATCTATCTTGAAAACGGCGATGAAAGATTGGCGTATCAAAAGATACTGTAACACAAGAATTTTTAGTTGCCGACAAAAAACACTTGACATTTGCGCCAAAGTGTGATAAAATAACTGTGTCAAACAGGCGGGGCGTTAGCGCAGTTGGGAGCGCACAACACTGGCAGTGTTGGGGCCACGGGTTCGAATCCCGTACGCTCCACCAAACGAATAAGGGGTGCCGAACGGCACCCCTTATTCGTTTGGTGGAGCGTATCGGTCTTGAGAAATCTTGTGCGCGCAAAGCGCGCTCGCGGCGAATTTGCATAGCAAATTCGCGCCTCGATTGTTTACAATCGAGGCTTGGTTCAGAATCCTGTACGCTCCTTTTCGTTTGGTGAAACGTACCGGTCTTGAGAAATCTTGTGCGCGCAAAGCGCGCTCGCGGCGAATTCGCGCAGCAAATTTGCGCATCGATTGATTTTCAATCGATGCTTGGTTCAGAATCCCGTACAAATCGGCGCCAAGCAGAAAAAGGAAGGACGTTTGTCCTTCCTTTTTTGTGGTGTTATGGAATTATATCTCTTCAACAATCTCTTCCTCTTCGGCTACGGGAGCGTCAACGGGAGTTTCTTCGGTTTTTACGGTTGCAAACGCGGGGATAGCTTCCTCAATTTCTTGAGCGGGAGCTTCTTCCTTGTAGTTGATAGCATCGAGAATGGCAGCACCGAGTCCGTCTGCGATTTCGCGTGCAACGTCTGCGTTTACGCGAATTTCAAGAGAGGGGTCTTTCTTGGTGTTCTTCTTGCCTTCTGTTTCCTTGTTTTCGGTTTCCACTGCCGCGGTGCAGATAACGGGGGTTACAACGTGGTCGGTGAAAATGGAGAAACTAACCACTTTGGTGCAACTGGAGAAATAAGCAGCCAATTTTACAAAGGTGAGAATTGCAAAGGGAGCAGCCAGAACCAGGAACGCAATGTAGAACTTCTCTGCAAAATCAAGGGTGGAAACAAAAACTGCCGCTGCCGCGATAATGGCAAACAGGAGTGCCTGCAACAGGTATGCGGGGTTCGAGGTCTTGCCCATTGTGGTCTTTACGTATTTTGCATCGGCAACGGGCATCTCTTGGCGAAGAATGATTTCGTTGTTGCGCTTATCGTTTACCGATTCGTGAATTACGCGCTTATTGGTAACAATCAGGCTTTTAAAGGTGTCGTACTGACCTTTTCTTTTGTTGTAGCCAACGGTAGCATAGTCAAATGACTTAATGACTTTTTCGTCTTTTGCAAACTGAACAGACATAGTTTTCAATTTCCTTTCATTGTCATGTTAGGGGAGATGCCGTTTATGGGAACTCTCCCATAGCCTTATCATACCACATTTTTACGGTATTGTCAAGTTTTTTTGACACGAAGAGTGGATATACGCTGTGCATGTTGACAAAATAGGCGTTTTGTGATATACTAAAAGAGAAAACATGGAACGTTTCCTTGAGCGGAAGAAAGGAAGACATCAACCGGCGGTTGAGAATGAAGGATATGAATTTTAAAAAACAAAAAGCACAATCTCAAATGGTGCTCAAAATCAAAACATTAGATAGAGAGAGTTTGTTTACATACGATGGGCGCGCGCTTCGCCGCGAGGTGATTTTTGCTACCGCTTTTTATGTTTTTATACTTCTTTGGGGGCTGTGCTTCAAATTTGGCAATGCGGAAATGCTTGCTCGCAATTACAGAAATCTTTCGGAATTGAATTTGCGTGAGCGTTTTTTGTGGGATATTGTGCCGTTTTACACGCGTCAAAATCATACCCTTCAGCGGCTCGAATTTGTGGCTAACAGCCTTGTTTTTGCCCCTTTTGGTGTTCTGCTCAACTATCTGTTTAAAAAGCGGAACGTCCTGCGCGATTTTGCTCTTTGCCTTGGTTTGTCACTTTGCATTGAAGTGTTCCAACTGTTTACCCTACTTGGCGGTTTTGCCACCGTTGACTTGATTATGAACGGTTTGGGTTATTTTGTAGGACTTGGAATCTATTATTTGATCTTCAAAAAACGCACGATGAAGACCTGCATTTGGACTTGTCGCGTTGCTAATTTTGTCTTTTTAGTACTGTTCATATATGCTTTTGGCACCACATTGCAAAACGGGGAACTGATTTTTGCCATTCTCAAAAAGCAACTGTAAGTTACTGAACATTAGAATGTTGATATGCAAATGAAAAAAATAAAAGAATATTTTGACAGTCTAAAGGAGAAACTCAATCCGCTGTTGGCGTGCAACGAGTGTACACTCCGCCGTGAGGTTATCATTGCCACAAGCATTTATATTTTGTTGATTTTTTGGGCACTGTGGCTCAAATTCAACGATTTTTACATGGTGATACCCAACTATCAGTGGTTGAGCAACATGACTGTCAAGGAGCGGTTTTTATACGACCTTATTCCGTTTCAAATTCGCTTTGATTTTGTCAATCAGTTTTGGCAGTTTCCCGCCAATGCCGTAGTGTTTGCCCCCTTTGGGGTTCTTTTGAAACATTTATTCAAAAAGAAAAACATTTGGCGAGACCTTGGCATTTGCTTTGGCGTGTCTCTTTGTGTTGAGGTCGTGCAGCTTTTCACCATCATTGGCAATTTTGCAACCGCCGATTTGATTATGAATACCGTTGGCTATTTTATCGGACTTGCAGTATATTGCCTCATTTTTAAAAAACTTTCTTTGCACACAACCGTTTGGTTCTATCGAGTTGTCGATGTTGTTTTAATCCCGATTTTTGTTTGGGCAATCATCACCACGGTGAACAATTGGGAACTGATTGTTGCCATTCTTACACGCACCTTGTAAAAAAGAATATAAACGATGTTTGAAAGGGAAATAAATATGAAAAAAGCATTGATTATCACAGGTATTGTTTTGGCATCATTGGCACTCATCTTCGGCGTTTTCGCAGTTGTCAATCAAATTGGCGAAAAGCAAATGAACAAATACATCGACACTTTTTCGGCTGTTACGGTTGATGAACCTTTAACGCCTGTTCTTGATGGCGGTGAATACTATTTCACCACCGACCGCGAATTCCGCGTAATGCAGCTGACCGACGTGCATCTTGGCGGCGGATTTCTTTCTCGCAAAGAAGATAAAATGACCATCAATGCCATTGCGGCAATGGTTACAGAGGAAAAGCCCGACCTCATTATTGTTACGGGTGACGTTTCTTTTGCCGTTCCTTACATCAGTGGAACCATCAACAACGCCATAGCACACCGTATGTTTATGCGCTTGATGGAGCGCCTTGGGGTTTCCTGGACCATCGTTTTCGGCAACCACGATTCCGAGGCTTATAACTACTATAATCGTGCCACGGTAAGTGAAATGTACGATGATGAGTCGCTCAAGCATTGCCTCTTTATCCCCGACGGCGACCTTTCGGGCGAGGGCAACCACGTTATCAACGTCAAGAATAGCGCAGGGCTCATTACCGAGAGCTTTTATATGATTGATACCCACTCCTACACCGACCAAGACCCCCTTGGCATCAAGTGGGATTACGACTATGTAAAACAGGATCAAATTGATTGGTATGCAGGTAAAATTGAAGCACATAAAGCAGCAAATGCCGCCGTATATGCTACGCTTTCCGACGAGCAAAAGACTGCGTATGCCGATCTTCTTGAGCCCAAGAGCTTGATGTTTATGCACATTCCGCTCCGCGAGGTCAAGGCGGCGTATGACGAATACGTAGCGAATAATCGCCAAAATACCGAGAACGTTACCTATATTCGCGGCTTTGACGGCGAGACCGATGAGGTCGTATATTCCTCTCGCACAGACGAGCAGCTCTTTGAAACGGTTTTGGAAAAGGGAAGCACCAAGGGGCTTTTCTTCGGTCACGACCACCTCAACAACTTTGTGCTCGAATACAAGGGTGTGACGCTTTCTTATGGTTATAGCATCGATTATTTGGCATATAGCGACATCGACACGCGCGGCTACCAACGCGGATGCACAATCATCACTTGCGAGCCGAGCGGTGATGCGACTATCGTTCACGAAAACTACTATCAAGACAAATACGTACCCTTCTACGAAAAAGAGACCGTAGATATGGAACCGTACAAAGCCGAATAAAAACAGAACCGCGCCCGTGCAAAAAGATGCACGGGCGCGGGTTCTCTTATCCATTTAATGGGCGCAATTCACAAAAGGCTTCCCCTTGAGGGGAAGCTCCCGCGGAACGCGGGTGATGAGGTGTAGCCATCGTAGATGGCGTTCGACAACGCGCGTTTCTAAACGGACGCATTGCGTCCTACACCTCATCCGACAGGCAAATGCCTGCCACCTTCTCCTCGAGGAGAAGGCTTTGATGTGTTGCTGCTTACGGATAAAAATTGTAGGTTTAACCTTGTACCGTTGGCTGCTCATTCACCGCTGCGGCAGGTTGGTTGGTGGTCGTTGCGCTTGCCGCAGGCATCGTCGGGGCAGGGTGAGGGGTATAACTGATTTGTTGCATCATTGCGCGTGCGGCGAGGTCTTCTTCGGGTGTGCCGAGGCCAAAGCTGATGGCAATTGCCGTGTTGACGTGGTTCATGACCTCGTCGTCAAGGTGTCCCATCTTCTCTTTCAGGCGTCGTTTATCCAGCGTACGTATCTGCTCCAAGAGAATGACCGAATCCTTGGTGAGTCCGACTTCGCCTGCATAAATATCGATGTGTGTAGGGAGCTTTGCTTTGCTCATTCGTGAAGTAATCGCCGCCGCTATGACGGTGGGGCTGTATCGGTTGCCGATGTCGTTTTGCACAATTAGTACGGGGCGCAATCCCCCTTGCTCCGAGCCTATCACGGGGCTCAGGTCTGCATAATAAATATCTCCGCGTTTGACACTCATTGTCACGCTTCCTTTCTTTTGTTTGCTCCTCGTTGGGCTTTGTTGATACTATTGTTTCCAACAAAGTCGGGGGCTTAAACGCCATCCAAAAAAGTTTTCGGGTGGAATATTCTGGCGCGTGGAGCTTTTGTTATTAGAATATGCCACTCTCTGTCGAGCGGTGTCGAACAAGGACAAAATTGCACAAAGAAAGCGTGCGAGCACACGTTTTTGCCTTGTTTTATTAAAAAAATTTAATAAAAGGTAGAATTTTTTTGCAAAAAGGGTTGCAAAGGGCTCAAAAATGTGATATACTACACACGGTAGAATAACGAGTATGGAGAGTGGGCCACGCAAGACCCGCTCTTAATTTTTGGATTTTTTTAAAAAGAGGATAAGAAAATGAAAAAGAACGCAAAAGGTGTAGTCGGCGCGGTCCGCTTGATTGCCGAGCCGCTTGCCGAAGAGCTTGGATACGTCCTTTGGGACGTTGAGTACGTTAAGGTCGGCGCGGATATGTACCTGCGCATCACCATTGACAGCGAAGAAGGCATCACCATTGACGATTGCGAAAAAATGCATCGCGCCATCGATCCGCTTTTGGATGAGGCAGACCCCATCGACGAGGCTTATCACCTTGAGGTTTCCTCTCCCGGCATTGAGAGAGAGCTCAAAGAGGATTGGCAGATTGAGGCTTGCGCGGATTGGGACGTTGAGGTTCGCCTCTACGCTCCTATGAACGGCGCCAAGAGCTATCTTGGCAAGCTTGCAGGACTCAACGATGCAGGCGAGGTACTGCTTGCAGTGGAAGGTAAGGAAGAGCCCATCGCTTTCCCCCGTGCTTCCATCGCATCCCTGAAAACGCGTTTTCAATTTGATTGACCCGAGCGTCAAACGGCATATAGATAGAGAAAGGATTGCAAAGCAATGAATACTGAATTTTTTACCGCCCTTGATTTGTTGGAGAAGGAAAGAGGCGTTCCCGCAGCTTATATGATTGAAAAAATCGAGGCTGCTCTTGTTTCCGCGTACAAAAAGGAATATGGCAACAATACCAACGTTCGTATTTTGATCGATCCCAACAAAAAGGACGTCAGAGTGTATCAGCAAAAAGAGGTTGTTGAGGTGGTTGAAAACCCCGAAACACAAATTTCTTTGACTGACGCAAAGTGCATTGCCAAAAAATATAAGCTGGGCATGGTTGTTGAAACCGAGGTCAAGACGAAGAACTTCCGTCGCCTGAGTGCCGCTGCCGCAAAGTCGGTCATCATTCAGGGCATTCGTGAGGGTGAGCGTCTTGCTATGCAAGAGGCTTATGAAAACAAGCACGAGGAAATCATTACCGCAACGGTCAGCAAGGTTGACCGCGAGACCGGTAACGTTCTTCTCGAAACCGACACCAGCCGTGCCGTTCTGCTCCGTTCCGAGCAGATCCCCGGTGAGGAATTTATGGTAGGCGACAAGATCAAGGTTTTCGTTATGGAAGTCAACAAAGAGGCTCGCGGCCCTGTTGTAACGCTTTCTCGCGCACACGCAGGCTTGGTTCGCCGTCTGTTTGAGTTGGAAATTCCCGAAATCGCCGACGGTATCGTCATCGTTAAGGGTGTTGCCCGTGAGGCAGGCTCCCGCACCAAGATTTCCGTTTACTCCCGCGACGAGGACGTTGAGCCCGTAGGCGCTTGCATCGGTAACAAGGGTGTTCGTTTGAACAGCATTATCAATGAGCTTTGCGGTGAGAAGATTGATATCGTTCACTACGACGAGAGAATTGAAGATTACGTTGCAAACGCACTCGCTCCCGCTGAAGTTATCTCTGTAACAATGACGGGCGAGAGAGCTTGCCGTGTTCGTGTTGCTCCCGACCAACTTTCCTTGGCTATCGGTAAGGAAGGACAAAATGCACGTCTTGCGGCACGTCTCACCGGTTGCAAGATCGACATTAAGTCCAGCGATTACGAAGACTAATCAAAATGGAAAAAAAGATAAAAAAGATTCCCATGCGTCGTTGCGTGGGATGCAATGAACATAAACCCAAGGCGGAGCTTTTGCGTGTGGTCCGTGACCCCGAAGGCGGCATTTCGCTCGACTTCAAGGGTAAAAAGTCCGGACGCGGCGCCTATATCTGCCGTGACGTCAAGTGCCTGAAGAAGGCACGCAAGAGCCATAGGATCGATCGCGACCTCGAATGTGTTATTTCGGATGAGGTTTACGATGCTATGGAACAGGAACTTGAAAACGATGAAGAGTGATGCAAACCGCGCCCTCTTGTTCTCCTTGGGGCTCTGTGCCAAGGCGGGCAAGCTGATTTACGGCGTGCCGATGGTCTGCGAGGCACTCAAAAAGCAAAAATCGGTCTTGGCTGTTTTCAGTGCCGCCGATAACTCTCCCAACTCTGCCAAGCGTCTCTTTGACCGTTGCACCTTTTACGGTGTTCCGCTTTACGTACTGGAGCTTGACGGTGATACGCTTTCTTCGGCAGTGGGGAAGAGCGGCAGGCTTGCGGCTCTGGCCGTTACCGACCAAAATCTTTGTCAGCTGGTTCTTTCCAAGCTGCCAAAGAATACAGAAAACGATAAGCACGAGAATTGACCTCTGCGGGGTCAAGCTCGAAATTTTATGATTTCGCATGGCGCTGCGGCCAAGCGAGGAATCAGGAGGAAATATGGCTTCTACTATCAATCAACAATTTAAGATTACCAAGTTTGCAAAAGACTTGGGAATGAAGAGCAAGGATCTCGTCGAGCTGCTTGCTCAAAACGGAATTGAGGCAAAGACTACCCAAAAGGCACTCGAACCGTTGGAATTCGACATTTTGTTTGAGTCCCTGACCCAAGCAAACCAAATTACCGATATTGGTAGCTATTTGGATGGAGTGACCTATATTCCCTCCAAGCCCAAAAAGGTTGAAAAGGCCGAAAAGGCAGAAAAGGCCGAAAAGGCAGAAAAGGTCGAAAAAGCAGAGGAGGCTCAAAAGCCCGAGACTGCCGAAGCACCTAAAAAAGCTGAAAAGGTCGAAAAGGTTGAGAAGACCGAAAAGATTGAAAAGCCTGCAGAGAAGAAGGAAGCGGCTCCCAAGTCTGAGCCCGCACCCGCTCCCAAGGCAAAAGAAGAAGCCCCCACTGCACGTCCGCAGAACGTAGCAGAAAAGAAGGCGGAAGAAAAGAAAGAAGAAAAGCAGGCAACGGGTGCTCCCGCTGCTCCTGCCGCACCCGCCAAAGAGGCCGCACCCGCAGCACGTCCCGCGGCACGTCAACCCTACACCGGCAACCCCTTCCGTCCGCAGCAAAACAGTGCAGCCGGCATTACCGTAAAGCAAATGCCCACACAACCTGCAGTGCGTCCCGCTCCCACCCAACAGCAACGTGCGCCTCAAGGTCAACAGCCCGCTTTCGGCGGTGCAAAGCGTCCCGAGAGTTTTGGTGGTGGCCGTCCCCAAGGTGGAACTGATTTTGGCGGACAAAAGAAGGACCGCGGCAGCTTCAATAAGAACAACGACCGTGGCGGACGCGGTGGATTTGACCGCGATAAGGGCGATTTCGTACAAAGCGCGCCCAAGGATACCTTCAAGGCACAGCCTATTGTGCGTGGTGCATCCACCAATATCAATCCCGACGGCACGAGAAAGGGTCCTCGTGTAATCGATACCCACACATCCACCGTAGACCTTTCCAAGTATGATGAGCGTTTGGATAGCTTCGTATCCGATCGCGACCAAAACCTCGCGGGTGGCAACCAAAAGCTCAAAAAGCAAAACAACGCTGCACAGCAAGGTCAAAACGCATTTGGCAAGGGCAACAAAAACGGCAAAAAGGACAAAGGACGCAAGGGTTCTGCTCCTGTTGTTCAACAACCCGTTAACTACAAACCCACTTCTGTTGAGATCGGCGAGGAGATCGTAGTCGGTCAGCTCGCATCCAAGCTCCACGTAACGGCAGGTGAGGTTGTTAAGAAGCTGATTATGATGGGTATGATGGCAACCATCAACCAAGTTATCGACTTTGATACCGCTGCGCTTGTAGCGGATGAGTTCGGCATTGAAGCTACCCCCGAGGTAGTTGTCAGCATTGAAGAGCGTCTGTTTGACGACGCAGTCGACACCGATGAGCAACTCCAAGAACGCGCACCCGTTGTTTGCGTTATGGGCCACGTTGACCACGGTAAGACCTCTATTCTCGATGCTATCCGTAACACCAACGTAACAGCCGGCGAGGCAGGCGGTATTACCCAGCACATCGGTGCTTACCGCGTTAAGGCGGGCGGTCGCGATATTACCTTCCTCGATACCCCCGGACACGCAGCGTTTACCGCAATGCGTGCACGCGGTGCAATGGCAACCGACATCGCAATTCTTGTTGTAGCTGCCGACGACGGTATTATGCCCCAAACCATTGAGGCAATCAACCACGCAAAAGCAGCAGAAATCGACATCGTAGTCGCCATCAACAAGATGGATAAACCCACTGCTAACCCCGACCAAATCAAGCAAGAGCTCACCCAATACGGCCTCGTTCCCGAGGAATGGGGCGGAGACACCATTTGTGTCCCCGTATCGGCTCTTACCAGACAAGGTATTGATGACCTTCTCGAGAGTGTATTGCTCGTAGCCGACGTTAAGGAGCTCAAGGCAAATCCCGACCGTCGTGCAAAGGGTATCGTCATCGAGGCGAAGCTCGACCGCGGACGCGGACCTGTTGCAACCGTTCTTGTTCAAAACGGCACACTCCGCAGCGGCGATACCATTATCGCAGGTACGGCAGTTGGTCACGTTCGTTCGATGACCGACCATATGGGCAGAACCCTCAAGGCAGCGGCTCCCTCTGTTCCTGTAGAAATTACAGGTCTTTCCGAGGTTCCCTCTGCAGGTGATGAATTCCAAGCAGTTGAGGACGAAAGAATGGCAAGAACGCTGGCAGACCAACGTCGCGACAAGGCAAAGGAAGACACCTTCAAGGCGAATGCAAGAGCCAACCTCAACGATTTGTTTGCACAAATCTCCGAGGGCGTTAAGGACCCCAACATCATCGTTAAGGCTGACGTTGACGGTTCTGTTGAAGCGGTTAAGGCATCGCTTCTCAAGCTTTCCAACGAGGAAGTTAAGGTTCGCGTTATTCACGCGGCAGCGGGTGGTATCACCGAAGGTGACGTTACCTTTGCGGCAGCATCCAACGCAATCATCGTTGGCTTTAACGTTCGTCCCGATAAGACCGCGCTTGACTCCGCAGAGCGTCAGAACGTAGACGTACGCACCTATCGCGTAATTTACGAGTGTTTGGAAGAAATCGAGGCGGCTATGAAGGGTATGCTCGCGCCCAAGTTCCGCGAGAATCTGCTCGGCCACGCCGAGGTACGCCAAACCATTCACGTACCCAACGTTGGCACCATTGCAGGTTCCTATATTCAGGATGGTAAGGTTACCCGTCAATCGCAGATTCGTGTTGTCCGCGACGGCGTAGTGATTTTTGAGGATAAGATTTCCTCGCTTAAGAGATTTAAGGACGATGCACGTGAAGTGGCTGCAGGCTACGAGTGCGGTATCGGTCTTGAAAAATTCAACGATATCAAGGTTGGCGATATTCTCGAGGCCTTCATTATGGAGCAAATCGAGCAATAATCAAATGAAGTAGTAAAACCCCAAAGTGGAAAAGGAAGGAAGTGACCGAATATGCTTCGTGAAAAATCCTGTGGTGCGCTTGTTGTGCGCCGCGATGAAGAGGATGGAAAACAATATCTTTTGATGATACGGCACAAGCTTGGCGGTCACCGTTCTTTCCCCAAGGGACACATGGAGCCGGGTGAGACTGAGTATATGACGGCTGTGCGTGAGGTGTTTGAGGAGACCGCGGTGCAAATTCGCATCGATAGCAAATTCCGCGAAACCGTGCATTACAATCCTATGCCGGGTGTCTCCAAGGAAGTGGTATATTTCCTGACACACACCACGCAAAAGAACATCAAAGCTCGCGAGGGCGAGATTGCGCAGGTCGAGTGGGTTCCCCTCGAAGAGGTTGAAAATTCGCTCACACACGAAAACGATAAGGTCGTATTCCGCTCCGCGATGAAACTGCTGCAAGCCGAAGAAGGCTAAACAAAGGATAAGAATTTTTAGCAAAGCGCACATTTTAAGGGAACGTCGCATATATTGTAGTACCAAAATCGGTAGGGAAAGGATATATAGCGATGAAAATGATAGTATGGCGCGCCCCTGCGTTTTTAGCACCGCTTTTGCAAAAGCTCTTTGGTAAACGCAAACCGAAAAAGAAAAAAGAATAAAGAAAAAGAACGCAAGCAAACACTTGCGTTCTTTTTTGATGGTTGATGTTGTTTTATAAATCAAACCCCATATTCTCAATATACGCTTGCGAAAAAACAGGGGAGAAGGAAAGTTCTACCGTTTCTGTCTCTTGCGATAGGATATCGAGAGCAGTTTGGTTGTCTTCTTTCAAGAGGCAAAGTTTAGCTCCCGCAAGCGCGGTGTTGCCAACAATTTGTGTGTGTGCGAGAAGAGCAGGGGAGATAAGTCCCGTGCGTGCCGCCCTTGCAGGGCTCATATAAAAGCCCAAGCCGCCCGCCAAGAATACGCGCTCTATTTCAATCGCTTTCACCTTGCAATGCGCTAAAAGCGCCTCTACGCCCGCCGCAATGGCTGCTTTGGCAAGTTGGAACTGTCGAACGTCATCCTGCGAGAGATAAATCTCGGGTGTGAGATAAAAACAATCGTCCTCCAAGTGGTGGAAGAGGGGAGAATCACATTCCTCGCAAAAGGCTCCCGTTTCGTCAAGGATGCCTTCGTCAAGCAAAAGTGCAAATAAATCGATAAAGCCGCTGCCGCAAATTCCGCGAGCCTGCGCGCCCTCAACTGTGGTAAAACGCAAATGTCCGTCCTCGCACCAAACGCGGTCGATAGCCCCCGCAACGCCGCCAATGCCGCAGGACATATTCGCGCCCTCAAGCGCAGGGCCTGCTGCGGTCGATGCCGCAAATAGTTTTCCTTTGTGCGTAAGCACGACCTCACCGTTTGTGCCAAGGTCCATAAAGAGCTGTGTTTTATCGGTTTTGTCCATCTCGCACGCCAAAATTCCCGCGCCTACGTCACTGCCGAGATACGCGCTGATAGATGGGAGCAAACGCACGCGCGGAGCGTCAATTCCAATATCCGCGCCTACAAAACACTTGGTCTCTGTGAATGCAGGAGTAAATGGATATGAGCCGATGCTCGTGGGGTCAACACCGATAAAGAGGTGAAGCATTGTGGGGTTGCCCGCAACCACAACCTCGTCAATTTTCGCACCCGTGGCGCAAAATTCGGCAATAATGCGGTTAGTTGCCGCCACAACTGCCGTGCGCAGTTCCTCACCTTTGCCCTCGCCAAACGCGCTGATACGGCTAATGACGTCCGCGCCAAACGCGCCCTGCGGATTGAGAGCAGATGCTTTTGCCAAGGTCTCTCCCGTTTCTGCGTCAACAAGGCAAGCGGCAAGTGTGGTGGTGCCAATATCGAGAATCATTCCCACTTTGCGCGACGCGCAAGAAGAGGTGGAAGAGACCTTCCAAAGCCCACTCTCGCTGTCGGCATCCAAAAGGACGGTCAAATCACCCTTTACGGTCGTGTGGCAAGAGAGCACCGTTTGATATCCTTCTGAATCCGCCGCGCGGCACTTGACGGCACATTTGCCACAGCTTCCGCGTCCGCCGCAGGCAGCGGGGATAAAAAAGCCGTTCTGCGTGAGTACCGCCAAAAGGTTCGCACCGTGGGGGACGGAAAATATGAAATTGTGGGGCAAAACGGTAACCGTGTGCTTCATAATGGTGCCTCCCACTTGTTGTTCTGCATCGATTATACCACACACGTATGGTTTTTGCAAGAGCAACAGGAAAATTTGACTAAAACAAAACAGCCGCACTCATAAGTGCGGCTGAAATTGTTTGTTTTATTTTAGTATTCCTTCTTCCAAGTTCTATGTACGAGTATCCAATGAAAGAAATCGATAATAAAGTAAAGTCCCGCGAATATCACAAAGGCGAGCAGTATTGACAATATTTTGACGATAAAGGGAACGGAAACTCCGATAACAGTTAAGAGTGAATAAACGAATGCCAACGTAAAGAATGCAAAAAGCTCTGCCAAAAAGTGTGGGAATTTGATGATGTATTGCCATTCTTCCTTGAGGTTCAGCTTTTCCGTGTTTACGGTTGCCAAATATTCTCTGCGCAAGTCGGGGTTCTCGAGCCGTTTGTTGTAAATTCTGATTAAGATGATGGCAAGGGGAATGCCAAACGAAATAATTTGTCTGATAAGGAGCACCTTAAAAAAGTTTGCAATCAACGAGATGAGACTAAAACCAATGAGGTATATGACGATGCAAATGAGGGTATATAGGATGATGGAAGTCAGCTTTTTGAAGTATAGTTTCTTCATAATTTGTCCCTTTCCTTTCAAGTGTGATTTCAGTATATCATATCCTCAAAAGCTTGTCAACAAAATGCAACCAATGGTTTATACGGAGGGATAACTGCCTTGAGGGACTCAGAACCCAAACGTGTAACATAGGGGATAACTGCCTTGAGGGACTCAGAACCCAAACGTGCGTATAATGCACAGGAATGCTTTAGACACGATGCGCACGTTATAACAAATTTCCGCGAGCGGAAATTTGCGGGGTTCTGCGTCATAAAGACAAAACGAAACAAAAGAAGGATACCCGTTTGGGTATCCTTCTTTTGTTTGGCGTGCCTTGAGGGACTCGAACCCCCGACCTTTTGGTTCGTAGCCAAACACTCTATCCGGCTGAGCTAAAGGCACATATACGTTTTTTCGTACCTTGATATTATACCGCATTTGCTTGCTTTTGTCAAGCCCTTTTTGAAAAAAAGTTTTATTTTTTTCCGCACACGGAAAATCCTTGCTTTTTTTCGCCTTTCTACTTAAAACAGCCGCACCAAGGGTGCGGCTGTTGGGTTTAATCCTTTTTACTTTTTATCTCTTTCTTTAAATCATCCAAAACGATGCGGTCCAAGGTTACGTCTTCTTTATATCGGTTTTCAACGTACAAATCGAAAATTTGATTTTCTACGTCGCGATATTCTTTCTTTCCTTTGATTTCGGTTGGCGTTTCGGAAGAGAATATAGGCAAGCCTTGGTTGATATTGGTATCAATCATACGTCTATACAAATATCCTAAGCGTTCTTTGTCTGTTTGCAAATTTTTCCAAGCGGAAGGCTTTTTTGCGCGTTTGGTTGTGATGCCCTCATCTTTTGTATCAAAAAAGATTTTTGCCCTTCCTTTGAGAACCGTTTGATGATTTTTCTCCGGAATGCCCAGCTTTTCGCGAAAGATTTTAAGCATCCTTGCGATTTTTTCAAAAAACTTTTGTACCGAGGGCATTACACGACGTCTCCACTTGGTGCGCCACAACTTACGCAGAGTGTAATAAATGGCGATTGCATCAAAGAACAAGCCGAACATGACCGTGCCGCGTACCATAAGGTCCTCTGGCATTACGATGAGGATATACAAAAGCATCGTTACAAAAGCGGCACCCAAGATGCTTGCCAGCAGCTCATATCCGTATTTCTTTATCCACTTCATTTTTGCATACCTCCCGAAAGCAGAATGACCTCTACCGTTCTACCAGTGCGACGCAGGGAGTGCAAAAGGCTTGCCATTTTATCATCCACAAAGGGAGTGATAATGTAGACGTCGGTGCCGCGAGGCAGGTCGGGCACAATGGATTGCAAAATAATGCTGACGGAGTAATCCCGTTTGGCATTGGTTGAAATTTCGGCAAACTGCTCCAAAATCAACTTGGTATGCATCGTTCCGCTGTTGCAGGGGATGTGGATATAGCGCGAGCTATCCACCGCGCAGTTGGTTGCAAAGCCGACGTTGCCGCCGTTTCGCAGGGCTTCGCAAAACAGATAGCAGGCATATCGCAGTTCAAGCTCGATTTGCTTGTCGGCATCCATCAATGCCTCCGAATAAGAGGTCAAATCCAATACAATCATACTGTTGTAATTGCGCGAGCTGTCATAGTCGTTCGACATCAGTTGTCTGATACCGCCCGAAAAGCCGCGAGCCGATGCTTTAAAATTGATAGAGCGCATCGGGTCTCCCGGTCGGTATGCCCGAATGCCGGAAAGGAAGAAGGGGTCCTCAATGTATTTTCTGGAAGCAATCGCATCTCCCGAGCGGTAAATGTCGGGGGCAAAGCTTGCGTCTGCATCATATTGATTGGGGTATGCGTAAAAATCGATAGGAGAATCGAAGGTGTATTCTGTTTTTCTGTATCGAATAAATGCGGTGTACATATGGTAATGCTCACGCTTATCAGCCCTTACGGTATGCGTTTTTTGAATGGTTGCATGGGGTGGAATATAAAAAATACTGGTTACCTTGGTGTGCTTTTTGCACTCGATTCCGTCAACCGTCAAGCCACCCGGCATAAAGAACTCAACCCGTACCCGAAACAGAGGGAACCAACCGGGATTGCGGATGGTTTCGATCAATTCAAGCGTTTCGCCCACAAAAATGCCGTCGGTGGAGAAGTGTCTTTTGTAAACGACTTGATCCAATGCACGTAGCTTTGCCTGCCGATACAGGGAAATCAAAATCCAACATGCGGCAAGTGCCAACAGTGCGATCCAAAATTGCGGTGAGCGCAGGATTTGACCGACAAAGCCCGCTAAACGAATGAAAAATTCTATCATCGGCTTATTTGCGAGAGAAGTTGATTTGTTCGCTGGGAACGGCAACGCTATCAAGGATGCTCTCAATCAAATTTTTGCCGAGGTCTCCACGGTGGTAAAAGCTGTTTTGGAACACGATGCGGTGTGCCAAAACGGGAACGGCTGCGCGCTTGATGTCATCAGGCAATATGTAGTCTCTGCCTGCAATGGCAGCGTATCCCTGTGCCACGCGCACAAGAGCAATCATTGCGCGAGGACTTGCGCCAAGGATAACGTCCTTTGCGCTTCTTGTGCATTCGCAAATGGTTGCGGCATAGTCCAAAAGGTCGCGGTGAACGTAAACGGATGCGAGTTCTTTTCTTGCTTCGTTGATGCATTCCACATCAACGGCAGCCGTGTTATTTGCAGTATCGTTCACATTTTGCAACTTTAGTGCGAGAATATCGATGTTTTCTTTGTGCGTGGGGTATCCCATCGAGGTTTTGACCAAAAAACGGTCTAGCTGTGCCTCGGGGAGTTCAAAGGTTCCTTTGGTTTCAACGGGGTTTTGTGTAGCAATTACCATAAAGGGTTCCGCCAAGGGGTAGGTGGTACCGTCAACACTTACCTGATGTTCTTCCATACATTCGAGCAGACCCGACTGCGTTTTGGGCATAGCGCGGTTGATTTCGTCTACAAGCAAGATGTTGGTGAAAACGGGACCCTTGATAAAGCGGAATTCCGATTGCTTCATATCAAAAAAGTTAACGCCGACAATATCGGAGGGCAACATATCGGGAACACACTGCACCCGTTTGAAATCAAGGGAAAGCGACTTGGCAAAGGTTTTTGCCAAAACGGTTTTGCCGGTCCCAGGAACGTCGTCGATTAAAATATGACCTCCGCAAAGCAGAGAAATAATGGCAAGGTCTAGGACGTGCTTTTTGCCAAGGATTGCACTTTGGCATCTTTCATTTATCATTTCGGCAATTTCTTTTACGCTGTAACGATTCATTAGATACGTACCTCGCATCAATATAAAATCCCCTTGCTTTAAGCGTTTTTCTCTATCTGTCGGGGTCGTTATCAGTATACCAAAATTTAAGCAATTTGTCAAGATGAAATAGGAAAGCATTGACAACGCCCTTCTGTTTTGTTATAATAGTGACAGAACAATTTGGAATGCTTATAGTGTCGGTAATCAAACTGTCGATACGTAATTCGAAAACAGGAGAGAAACGATGATTTTTGAAAAACAAGTTGTAAACGGATACAAGGGTATGATGCACGCGCGGTGCGACGATACAGAAACCGTTTTCTATTACTCTTCCGATGATTTTGCAGGTCTGCAAAAAGAAGCATACGCCCTCAAATCCTCTATGGGGCATATTTTACAGGGATATCTTTATTTCTATGACAATCCCATCGAAGATAGGCTCATCGTATTTGACCACGGATTCGGCGGCGGTCACAGAGCCTATATGAAAGAAATCGAAAAGCTTTGCGCGCACGGTTACCGCGTGTTTGCCTATGACCACACGGGGTGTATGGAATCAGGCGGCGAAAGCCCGAACGGACTCGCACAATCGCTTTGCGACCTCAATGATTGCATCACAACGCTCAAAGCAGATTCGCGCTTTGCGGGACTTGACCTTTCGGTGATGGGACACAGTTGGGGCGCGTTTTCAACCATGAACATCGCGGCTTTGCACCCCGAAATCTCGCACGTTGTGGCACTTTGCGGATTTGTCTCTGTTGAAGAAATGGTGAAAACCTTTTTTGCAGGCCCCCTGAAGGGATACCGCAAAGCAGTTCTTGCTTTGGAAAAGGAATCCAACCCGAAATTCTTTCCCTACAACGCGGTAGAATCGTTGAAAAACACCAACGCCCGGGCACTTCTCATTTATTCCGAGGATGACAAGCTCTGCCGCCGCGTGCATTATGATATCCTCAAAGAGGGATTGAAGGACAAGGAAAACGTGCGTTTTCTGTTTGTGCAAAACAAGGGACACAACCCCAATTACACTACCGATGCTGTCAAATTGCTTGCAGAATTCGGCAAAGCACGCGCCAAGTTTGCAAAAAAGAAGAACGCAACAAAGGAACAGAAAGTTCAATTTGTCGCATCCTTTGATTGGGATAGAATGACCGAGCAAGACGAGAGTGTATGGAGCGAAATCTTTGCACATCTCGACAAATAATCAAACAAAAGCCGATGCAGAACAAACTGCATCGGCTTGTTTTATATTCCGTAGCTTCCCGTCAACGGGTCTTTGAAAATTCCAATCTCGGGGGTTGCAAAGGTAAAGATAACAAAAAGCAGGGCGAGGACACAGAGAGCACCGAGAGCCACTTTGGGATGCTTGCAATCTGTTTTTTCCTTCTTGAATAGCCGCGTTTCATAAATATAAGCCGCAGCGGCACAAATAAAGAAAATGGCGATATTGATCCAGTCCGGCGACTTTCCAATCACTCCGTTATAGGTATAAAATAGAATTGGAATTAGAATTATTCCAAAAAGAGTGCCTTTTAGCTTAATACACCAATAATTTTCGCGGTTTTTGAAGAAAAAACTCTGAAAAACGGCATAAAGAAACATTGGCCAAAAGAGCAACTTCATGTGTTCCCAAGTGGATTCGTTTACGCCCGAGAGGGGTGCTATCCATACGGCATCCCCAAGCCATTCATAAAGAAAGTGTAGAATTGTGCCGCCAAACGAGGTTACGGCAAAGCCCATCAGTTGCCAAGGTCCAATCGATTTCTCTTTCATAATCCCCCCACAAAAACGTTTTGTAGAATAGTATATTCGTTCTCTGAGGGAAGTATGCCCGAAATCTTGACAACGCACGCGGATTTTGCTATAATGAAAAAAGAAAAACGAACAGGAGATATATTGTATGACCGAAGTAGTGGCTGCCCTGATTTGGAGAGGGGACAGATTTATGATATGCCAACGTCCTGCGCACAAGGCGAGGGGGCTTTTGTGGGAGTTTGTCGGCGGCAAGGTTGAGGCGGGCGAAAGAAAGGAAGAAGCCCTCATTCGCGAGTGTCGCGAGGAGATCGACATGCTTTTGTCGGTTGGCGATGTTTTTATGGACGTGACGCATAAATACCCCGATTTGACAGTACATCTCACACTTTTCAACGCAACAATCGCCGAGGGAGAGCCCAAAAAGCTCGAACACAACGATATCAAATGGATCACACCAAGCGAAATTCCCAACTACGATTTTTGCCCGGCTGATGAGGAAATTCTTGCCGAAATTATAAGACGTGATGGAAATTCTCAAAAATAACATTTCGTAGGGGGGGGGAAGAAGATGCAAAAAGTCATTGTTATTGGCTGCCCGGGGAGTGGTAAAACCACCTTTGCCGTAAAGCTGAAAGAGAAAACCGGACTGCCGCTTTATCACCTTGATGCCATTTGGCACAAGCCCGACAAAACGCACATTTCAAGAGAAGAATACGATGCACGTCTTGGCGAAATCCTCTTTCAGGATGCTTGGATCATCGATGGCAATTACAGCCGCACGTTAGAGCGCCGTATGGCAGAATGCGACACGGTCTTTCTCTTCGACCTGCCCGTCGAGGTCTGCCTTGCGGGGGCTATCTCTCGCATTGGCAAAAAACGCTGTGAAATGCCGTGGATCGAGACCGAGCTTGATCCCGAATTTGAACAGCAGATTAAGGACTTTCCAAGTAAGAATTTGCCTACCGTCTATGCGTTAATTGAAAAATACAGCGATAAAAAGGTCATCATTTTCAAAAGCAGAGCCGAGGCAGATGCTTTTTTGAAGGAGAAAAAATATGACATTTGAAACAGAACGTCTCATTCTGCGCCCTTGGCGCGAAGAGGATGCCGCAGATTTATACGAATATGCTAAAGATCCCGAGATCGGGCCCCCTGCGGGATGGCCGCCAAACACGAGTGTGGAGAATAGCCGCGAGCTCATTCGCACGGTGCTTTCTGCACCCGAAACCTATGCCGTGTGTCGAAAAACGGACGGAAAGCCCATTGGAAGCATCGGCTTTCACCGAAGAGATCTTGCCGAGCGTGAGGACGAATACGAGCTCGGTTATTGGATCGGCAAGCCTTTTTGGGGGCAAGGACTCATTCCCGAAGCTTCGCGTGAGCTTCTTCGCTATGCCTTTGAAGAACTCGGTATGACGCGCATCTGGTGCGGTCATTACGAGGGCAACACAAAAAGCCGCCGCGTGATGGAAAAACTCGGCTTTGTCTATCACCACACCACTGAGGGCATCGAGGTCAAGCGCCTTGGCGAAGTCCGCACAGGGCACGCTTTGCTTTTAACAAAAGAAGAGTGGGAGAAGGCGAAGAAATGACAAAACAAGACTTGATCAATTATTGCATAAGCGCATACGGTACAGTGCCCGATTTTCCGTTTGAGGATGATTTCGTCACCACGGCACTTCGGCACGCCGATACGCGCAAGTGGTATGCGCTTGTAATGCAAGTGTCGCGGCGCAAATTCGGGCAGGCGAGCGACGAATCCGTCGACGTTGTAAACCTCAAATTGCCCACCGAAATGTTCGGCTCCTTTGGGGCCGAGGATGGCGTCTATCCCGCTTACCACATGAATAAGCTCCATTGGGTTTCGGTTCTCCTTCCCGACGCACCCGACGACGTTATCAAATTTTTAACCAACGTCAGCTTTGCGGCAACACAAAAGAGCAAATTATTAAAATAATCGTTTAACGTCAATCAAAAAGCCGGCACCCCGAATGGGTTCCGGCCTAAGTTTTTGTGGATTATCAGCCGGTCAAAGTGTTTGTTACGGTCATAATGCACGCCACAGTCGCCATAATGATACCGCCAATGTAGGGGTTTTTCGTTCTCTTGTAGATGGTATGGCTGACAAGAACGGAAAGAGGAAGAATGATGACGATGGGGAAGAGCCAAATGCCCATAATACCGGTCACTGGGTCAAGCACCATCTTGCCTGTGGTAAAGAATGTGATATACTGAATGGCAATCATTGCCGCAGGGCCGATGAATGCCCAAAACATTTGCGCTACAACAGAGCCGCGCTTTGTGTAGGTGTAGCAGTTGTTGCATACACTGGTTGCGATATAGTAAATAAGCCAGAAGGGCAGGAAGCAAAGAACCTTGACAAGATGCTTGGCTTCAAATGCTCGAATAGTTGCAAAGCACCAAAGTCTGTAGTCGGTCAGGAAGAAGTAATCGGAGAGGAATACAAGCAAGAATGCCGAGGCAACAACCGTAAGTGCGAGAACAACGGTTCGCCACATTTTGTATTTGCCAATCTTCTCGCCTCTTTCCCAACGGTCGAGGAGGGAGGAGGATCTGATCTTGCGAACGGTGCCAAGCGCGAACAGACCGCAAAGCAGCGACCACGCGCCGATGGCAAAGGAACCGCCTTGATTCCATATAGCAATCATCATAGAACCGACAAAGCCAATGATAAAGCCGATGAAGTAGAAGGGAATGCTCCATACAGCGCCCCAGAAGCTTCTGCTGCGCGCTTTCTTGCCTGCAACGCCTTCCAATGCAGGCCAAGGCTCAACCTTTTCTACGGTCTTTAAAATGCCGAAATAACGGGTGTCGAGCAGAGCAACCGTCAAGGATACGATGAACATAAAGAAGCCGACAACACCGAGAGCATTAAAGGCTGCCTTATATTGCCAAATTTGATTGTTGTGTGCAAGGGTTGTGGGAGCGCCGAGTGCGCGGTCAAAGAAATCTACGCTAAATGCAACTACGTCACCGGAAAAATGCGCCCACGGGTGTGTAATTGCAGGGTTGTAGATGGCGCGAATGGCATTCTCACCGTCTATTTCTTGCGAGTAGAATTCGCCTGCACTGCGCGCATCAAGCCCTGCGGGGTCAACGCCAAAGTGCAAGAAGGATTGCGCAGTTACTTGGTTGATGTAGTCTCTGGGAGCACTGCCCTCAACGCGGTGGAAGAATTCGTCGTATTGGCAAGCAACGATTGCGGCATCACGTGCACCGAATTGGTTATAGAAGCTGCCGTTATCGTCGTAATATACCGCATCGTTGGAAACGAGCAGAGCGGCGGCGATGAGACCTTCCGCATCCTGAAGAACCGCCTCGCGGCAAGCAAGAGCACCGTTGGAGTGACCCGTGACACCGATTTTGGTTGTGTCGACGAAGGGGAGAGTCGCGAGGTATTTTACACCGTCGTAAAGGCCGTTTGCATTGTTTTCGTCATTCCACCAGGTGTTGGACTCGATAACCTCGGAGTCACCGTGACCGTACATACTAATGGCGAGCACCACGTATCCGCGGCGCGCGTATTCTACGTAGTTAAGGTCTTGCATTTCGCGGTTGTTATACCAACCGTGGCTGACGACGATTGCAGGGGCTTTGTTATCCTCGGTAGCTGTTTTGGGAACGAGCAGGAGCGCGTCAAGCTCGTGTCCGCTCTCGGTAACAAAGGTCATGTCGTGGTATTCGATAGCACCGAAGTTGGTTTGGAACAGACTTGCTCCAAAGGAACTGAGAAGACAAACTAAAAGTGAAATGGCTAAAAAGAGTTTTGCTTTGCTTTTCATCATTTTTGTCCTTTCTGTAATCATTATGCAAACAGTGCCTGCACAATTAAATTATACAATAATTTCACACTTTTGTCAATATAAAATAAAAAAAGCAGAACAAACGATATGTCTGTTCTGCTTTTGCTTTATCGTTGGATTTTATTCGCCGAGTGCCTTTTCAACAGCGGCAATCAGCTCTGCGTGTGTAAGGCTACCGACAAATTTATCGGTAATCACGCCGTCTGCGTTGATGACAACGGTAACGGGGCAGGCTTGAATCTTAAAGAGCTTGGTGCAGTACGAGCCTGTATCCCAAGCGATAGACATTGTACCGTCGTTCCATTCGGGGTGTCCCGAATCGTTTGCAATAAAGTCGGTTACGTTTACGTTAGGCAGCTCAATGTGAACCGCCGCTACGCTTACCTTATCGGAATAAGCGGTTGCCATTTGATAGAAATAAGGCAATTCTTCCAAGCAAGGTCCGCAGGTTGTAAACCAGAAGTTGAGAACAACAACGCGGCCATCGGCGGTTTCCTTTTGCACGTCGAATTTTTCGTTGCTTCCAACAATATCGAGCGAAATGTTGGGGCAGGTGTAGCCAACTGCTGTTCCCACGGGGGGCTTTTGGGGAGCATCGGGATCGGTTTGACCCGGGTTGGGGGTGTACGTTTCCTCGGGATTGGGCAACAGACCGCCCTCGTCGCGACCGTCAATAAAGTTGAAATACACAAGCGTTGTGCAAAGGAGTGCCGCCATCAGCACACCAACCGTTATTTTGATGACAGTGTTGCGTTTTTGAATCTTCTTTGCGCGAGATTCAAGTGCGAGCTTTTCTTCCTTGCTTGCGGCCGGAGCAGTATCGATTACGTTGGGGGCGAGGAAGAATTTGGAGCCGTTCCATTGAATGGCTTTGGTCGGGCAGGCGGAAATACATTCACCGCACTGAATACACTCGGTATCGCCAACGTGCTTGATGTCCATTTTGCATTTTCCAACACAAAGTCCGCAATCGGTGCAGCTTGCGCGGTCTACTTTTACGCCAACCAGCGAGATTTTGTTAAAGAGTCCGTAAAGCGCGCCCAAGGGGCAGAGGAAACGGCAGAAGAAGCGGAAGAGGAACACGCACGCCACAAGGATGGAGATCATCAAAAGGAATTTCCAAGTGAAGAGTGGGCCGAGCATACGAAGATAGCTTTCGTTTACCTTGTTAGAGAGCAATCCCATAGCGCCTTCCAAGGTTCCTGCAGGGCAAATGTATTTGCAAAAGCCCGGCAGAGGGAAGTTTCTAAATGCGTAAGCGATGGGGAGAAGAATGACAAAAAAGACCAAAATGACGTATTTCAAAAAGGAAAATACGCGGGTAACTTTGCTCTTTTTGATTTTGGGTGTGGGAATCTTATGTAACAACTCTTGAATCAAGCCAAAGGGGCACAAGAATCCGCAAATCCAACGGCCAAAGAGCATGCCGTATAAAACGATAATGCCAAAAAGATAGTAGGGAGCGGTTTTGTTGCTGGATGCAAGCGAGTTTTGGAGTGCGCCGAGGGGGCAAGCACCCGATGCGCCGGGGCAGGAGTAGCAGTTGAGACCAGGTGTGCAAACGTTTTTCAAAGGGCCTGTGTAAATGTCACCCGTGCGGAAGCCTTTGAGGTTTGCGTTAAAGAGTAATGCGGCATAAACCTGAATCAGTTTGCGCTTGGAGGGTTTATGTTCCTTTAACCAATTCCAAATTTTCTTCATACCGAACCTCCTTAACCAAGACCGATGCACTCGGTGCAGATATTCGTGGCTTTCGACAGCACGTCTGCCATTCCACCGTTCAAAATGCCCGCAACAATGAGGGCAATCGCGATGACGATCAGTGCGATTCGAATACCCGTAATGAGTTTTGCATGGCTACGGTGTTCTTCTGCTCCGCCTGCGGGGAGTGTGGTTTTGGTTTGGGCAATCGCAGTTTTTACGTGTTTGATTTGACGCTCAACCGAGGCGTTTTCAAGATACAAAAATGCTACCCCAATACCCATAGCCACAAACGAACAGGGCAGAATCCACAAGCAAGCGGAAATGACACTTGCATTGTAATCGGCGCTGAAATGGTTGAGGTTAAAGGTATAAATGATTGCCGGAATGGCTGCAACACAAATTGCCGAAATTGCCGCAAAACGAAGAACGGTATGCGTTTTTTGCTCTTTTTTGATAAGTTTGAGCGTGTTTTCGTCGCAAGCTTCCAAATTCACTTTCTTTTGCAGGCGCGCCAATGTAACCTTCTTATCACGAATTGCTTTGGGCGTGTTGGTCTCGGTGGAGAGGAACGGCATCCCGATCAATCCAATCACACTCAAGGCAAGTGTGATCCAAACGGGAATTGCGATTTTTGCAAACGCCGCGGAAATATTGGTTACCGTAAACGGGCGGTTGCCAATTTTATAAATGTTCACACACGCAATCATTAACAGTATTCCCGTAACAATTAGCATAAGGGAAAGCACAATGCCGTAGATGAGGCGTATGGATTGAAGAGCTTTCTTCGACATACAAATCTTCCTTTCGATTGGTAATGAATGTTTACAACATAATATCTCATTCTATATTATAACATCAAACGGCAATAAAATCAAGAGAAATTTTGGGTTTTGCGAATATTTATGCGTCAAATACAAAAAATCTATCCCCGACGGACATAGCCGTCGGGGATAGATGTAAATTCAAAAATTGTTTTGCTTATTGAGGCTCTGCCGCACCTGCGGTGAGTTGAACAGTCAGCTCGGTCGAGTTTGCGGGGAAGGTGTATTCGGCTTCGCCGGTGTAACCCGCAAGAGTAACCTTTACGGTGTAGTTGGCGGGGGCGTCATACTCAAAGGTTGCAACACCGTTGGCATCGGTGAAACCGGGCATTCCGCACAGTTCGTCTTTGCAAAGTTGAATCATTGCATTTGCAAGGGGAGCATTGTTTTCATCTACCACGGTTACTTTGTAAATAACGCCGGTAAATGCGGGCTCTGTTACAGGTTCGGTTACGGGATCGGTGGGGGTGCTTTCGGGTTCGGTTGTTTGCGTTGATGCGGTAGTGTTGCTTTCTTGATTGTTTTGGGGCTCTTGCTTGCAAGCACAAGCAATCAGCAATACGCTAGCCAAAATGCAAACAATTGCAACAAACTTCATAAATGTGTTTTTTCTCATAATCAATCTCCAAAAGTTTTTTCATTATGCATAGTAACCGCAGAAGAGCAGCCATGCGTATTCCTGATTGTAAGGTGCACCGAGCAATGCAGGAGTAAATATATTGCCGGAGGATGTGGGATCCCACCAAGCGTTTTCCTCACCAAAGTTTTGAATTGCCTCGGCGAGCTTTAGGGTGAGAGGGATGCGAATGGGGGAGTCGACCGTTGCGTCGGCGCTTGTGGGCATACCGTATTGGTAGAAGAGCTCGTTGTAGGCGCGCTTTTCTACGAGTTCTCCGTTAACGTCATAAATATACGATCCCATTCTTTGGTAGCCGCAAATGGTTTGAATGCTGTTAATGAACTGTGTATCCGACGTCAAATCAATAAAGATGATGGGACCGTTCACAGAACCGAGGTGATAGTAGCCATCCTCTGTATTGTAGACAGCCTTCAGGGAAAGGTCGGTCACATCGATAGTAGTATAAGTGCCGCTGACCGTGGTGTTCAACTGCTTTTCTACCATTGCGACATCCTCAAGGTAAGGGGTCCAAGGAGCATCTTCAATTCTTGATCCGGGATCGCCCTCATTCTTGATTTTGAGGACGCAAGAGGTTTCGGTTGTGGATTTTACAGCAAATACGTATTCGCCACCGAGATTGCTTGCGTAAATGCTAAATGCAAGGCCGTTTTTATATTCCGAAAATCCGGAAGAATCTTTGCTGAGGTCGCTGCCTTGAACAAAGAAAGAGCCGCCGTGATAGCTGATAGTCAAGTTGGAGTTGCTCTCATACGTAATAGTGTAGATTGCTGCGGTGGTAGGGTGGAAAATGAAGAACGTATAGTCATTAGGCGTCAAAGTTACCTTTGTTGCGCCTTCTTTGATGTAATAAGCGGTATAATCGGCAGCAATTGGATCGCCAACGTATACAACCGTTTCTTCGGTGACGGTTTGTATGAGTCGAATCGTTGTGGAGGGCTTTTCGGGGGTAAGAGTGCAAAGAGATTCGTCAAACGTATAGCTTCCGCTCAACTGTGCAAGGTCGAGAACGATTTGGTAGGTGCCCGATTCCAAATTCATGGAAAGGAATTCACCGTTGTAGGGATACATTTTGACTTGTTCGCCGTTTTGCATTACCTTAACAATAATGCCGCTAACGGGATTTCCAAGACCGTCTACGATCCAAACGCCGTAGGGCTCGCTGATACCGCAGGCTTGGCAGGTGCCGTCACTAAAGGAGTGACCGAGAGGAGGAATAACAACTTGAGAAACAGTATTGGACGAGCAAACGGTGCACTTCTTTCCATCGGTTTTGCCCGATGCGGTGCAGGTTGCCGCGATGCCCAAAATGACTTCCTCGGTGTGAGGAGTCATAGCAAGAACGTCAGAGTCCATTTGCTTGCCGCAATCGCAAATCAAATGGCGGATACCTGTTTCCTTGCAGGTGGGAGGGGTTACAACGATCCACACCTTTCCTTGGTGGGCGTGAGATTCCGAAATAGCGGGAATCGTTTCGGTTTGTATTGTGGTCTTGCAACGGGTGCATTCCTTGTGTTTGCTGCCCGCTGTGCCAATTTCGGCACACTTGTCAATAATCCAGTCGCCCTCGTTGTGATCAAGCGCGGCAATTTCTTGCTGTTCCAAAATTACGGTTTTGCAAACCGAGCATTTTTTGCCGGCTGTTAAGCCTTTTTCGCTACACGTAGCGGCTTTTCCACCAATAATTTCTTCGGTGTGAGCCGTGGTTGCGATTGTGGCGGTTTCCAAAACCTTTTGGCAGGAAACACATTGCTTGGATTTGGCGCCTGCCTTACTGCAGGTTGCATTTTCGGTAATAACCCATTCGGTTGCTTCGTGTGTGCAGGTCTCGGTGGCATCGGGAGCGGTTGTTTCGGAGTTCGCTGTGGTGGTCTCTTCATCCGGAAGTAAAAGCGGTAACAAGAGCGGAGAACCAAAGACCATAGCAGGCGTGCAGCTAGCTAAAAGACAAGGTAACAATAATACTGCAATGAGCAGAATCGTCAATGATTTTTTCATAATAAATCTCCTAATCGGTGTATTTTGTGATTAGGCTGCAAGGTTTTTGTAGTAGTAGCAAAGCTTAGTCCAAGAATTTTTAACATCGGGGAAGGAATATTTGTCCATTACCATTTGGAGAAGCTCGGCGAGTTCTGCATCTACTGCAACACAGCCTTCGAGTTCGGGAGCATCATCGGTGGCGGGGAGCATTTTTGCAAGGTATGTTTGCATTTTCTCGGTGTAATCTTCACCTTCACCGTGGTAGATTCCGGCAAAAACTTCTTCAAGCTTGTAAATTTCTTCCCATTCTGCGTAGCTTTCTCCCCAGAGGGTCTTGTAGTATTCGCGGCAAGCGTCTACGTCGCCGCCAAACTCATTGAGCATTGCTATTACCATTTGGTCGCTTTCGTTATAAGAGAAGTTAAAACCGCCCATTTCAATCATTTTTTGAATGGATTGAGAGATCAAACCGGTGGTGTATTTAAAGTCGGCATAAACAATGGAACCAAGAGAACCGTCTGCAAGGAGTTCGTGATAGTATCCGTCATCGCTAAGGGCAACGTCAATACCGCCGGCGATCATTTGGTTAATCTGACCGGTTGTGCTTTCAATATAGGTGAAATAACCGGGGGAGGCAAGATGGAAGTGTTGGTAGGTTTCTGCAAGATAGTTTACGGTAAAGGTAAACGTTCCTGCAGCGTAAACGTCATAGTAAGCAATATCGATGTAGTAAGTTTTGCCTGCTTCAAGGTATACGATCATCGATACGTTGATCATATCTACGGGATTGCCATCCCAAGGACGGTCTACGATAGCCGCGGTATGAATGATTTCATACTGATCGTTAAATACCCAACCGTCTACTCTGTCGGCACTTTGAGAACGGATAACGTATACACCGGAAACTGCGGGGATGAACTTGTATTTCAATCCACGGGGCATAATAACGCGGCCGTCATATACGACAGTGTTGAACTTTTCTTCGGTGTCGGTCGAAAGAACGGTATCGAACGCTGCAAAGAATGCAACGCCCTTAACAGGGTCTTCAAGATGTTCTACGTTGGGACCGTATGCATCGTAATAGATGCACGCTTGGAGCCATTGGTTGGGATTTCCGGGTTCCAAGCCGACGATTTCAGCGGCTCTTTCCAAAAGTCCCTTGAGTTCTTCGGTAACGGGGCTATATCCATAGGCTTTTCCGTTAATTGCGTAGTTACAATAGGTTACGAGAGTCTCGTAAATGTTGCCTTGTGCATCGATAAGCGTGCCGTTGTAGCCGAGGTCGTTGAGAGAAATATCGCTGCTGAGTTGTGTTCCACCCATCAAATTAACAAGGAGGAGGGGGCCGTCTTCGGTTCCTACGTGGTAGTAGCCGTCAGCTGCATTATAAACAACGTTTACGTAGTTTTGGTATCCCAAGCCGTTTGCGTTGGGCTTGGTTGCCGCTTGACGCGGGATGTGTGTTGTGCCTGTCATATCAGCAATTTGAACAGCACGGAAGTTTGCCAAATATACGCGATCTTCGCCAACGTCGGTGTCAGCGTCCTTCACGTAAATGAAAGAAACTTTATAGGTTCCATCCTCAACGGCTACGTAAGGGTAGCAGGTCTTCCATCCGGTAGTATTGGATCCCGTGATTTGAAGGATGTCCTTATCATTTACGAGCACGTAGAGAATGTCGGAGCCGTATTCGGTATCGGGGAGGTAATCAACAGCTAATGCTTGACCGGCTTGAAGCGTTACGGTTGCGTGGAGCATTGCGTAGGAGTTATCCTTGTAGGAGTTTGCGGGGTAGATGCAGCTTTGACCGTTCTTTTCGCCAATCACAAAGGGCCAAGAATATTCTGCATCCGCAGTGCCGGTTTCGGGTTCGTAGGTAGCGGTAAATCCTGCACCGTTGATAGCAGCGCCGATTTCCTCGGAGGAGGGCATTTCAACGTTAGGAATTTCGGTAGGAGTGAGTTCATCGATAGAGGTGAAAAGCTTTTGCTCATAGTTGTCGGAGGAGAAGTGATCAAAAACAGCAACAAAGGGTTTTTCACTGGTCAAGCCGCCAATTTCGATGAGACAGATGCTGCCGTAGCGGTCAATCATAATCGATGTGGGGTAACCTTGCAGGCTGAATGCAGAGCCAAGTCTGGTATAGTCCTTTGCAACGGGGAAGGTCAGACCCATAGTTTCCTTGAAGTTTTTGATGGTTTCCTCACTGTCGGTAGGATAGTTGTTCAGTGCGATAACCTCAATGTCATCCTTGTACTTTTCGTAAGCGGATTGCAAATGAGGGAACTCATTTACGCAAGGACCGCAGGTGGAATACCAGAAGTTGATGAGAACAGCCTTCTTGGTTTTGAGCACCTCGGAAAGGGTAAAGGTCTCACCGTCGGTTGTCAGGTAAGAGAAGTCACGAATAATGTCTCCAAGCTGATATCTAACACCCGTGAGGTCGGTATCAGCGATTACAGAGGTTTGAAGAACGATATTTGCGGATGTGCCCACAAAGGAATATCTCTCTTCCACGGTGTAGCCGTTCAGCGACGTTGCGGGAATTTCAACGGTGTAATTGTTGGAAGGCTTGAGCGAGACCTTTCCAATACCGTTTGCATCGGTTTGGCCGTATGTAACGAGATCTTCGCCTTCAAAAACATAGAAGGTGAGGTCCGGCATAGGACGGCCCCCGCTTCTCTTGACGCTGACCGTGTATTCGGTTTTCTTACCGGAAGGGGTAGGGGGATTTGTATTGTCAGATCCGTTGTTGTCGGTTGTGGTTGCGGTGGTTTCTTGCTCAACGGGGTTGTCTTTGTTACAACCAACCATTGCTGTGCTCATTGAGAGTAACAGCATCATCAGAGCTAAAACTGTTGCGACAATTCGAGTGTTTTTCTTCATAAGAAATCTCCTGTTTTCCATCTTGATTTGTTTGTTTTTGAACGCATGCCAAAAATGGCAACAAACATCCATCTTATATGATAGCATATTATTTGAAAAAAGTCAATACCTATATTGCATTTTTATGCAGACAAATATAAATTTTTTATTAATTTATATAAAAATATGCAAAAAGGGCTTGCGATTTTTTCAAAAATGAGGTATAATTATTACATCTGTGCAAAAAGCAATTTGATTTATTCTAAACGAGAAGAAAACGAAAGGTAAAAAGAGAAAATGACGACAAACCGAAACAAATTGACAAGCATGATGCGCTCGATAACAGTGCTCTTGTTGGTGGTTACCATGGTGTTCTCTGTTGCAAGCATCCTCATCAAGGATACGACGCAGCAGATCACCGATTCTATCATCAAGCTGACCGACAAAGACATCAACAAGAATCTGAATCAGTACATCAACAGCTCGGTAATGTACAAACTCCCGAGCACAGTAAAGGATACCGACGATATCTCGGTCATTATCCGAGTAAAAGAGGCTTCCTTGCTGGATGCATACGAGGCAGGCGACAAATCGCTTTCCTTCACCGAGTATGCTTACTCCCAAGAGGCAGATCTTGTTGCTGACAAGATTCTGGCACAAAAGGAAACGATCCTTTCAGACTTTGACAATAGAGAAATCGATTACACCGTTGGCGCGGATTACAAGGCGATCTTCGGTGGATTTGAGGTGACGATTAAAGCAGGGGACTTTGAGGCTCTTTGCAAGACGCTGGGAGACCGCGCCGAAGCAATCGTCGGAGACGAGTACAACACCTGCGAAACGCAGCTTGTAGAAAACAAGGTCAACGTTTACAATACGGGTATCTTCAACAGCTCCTCGTTTGGCTATGATGGAACAGGTATGGTTATCGCAGTTCTCGATACGGGTCTTGACTACAATCACACCGCGTTCTCGGTTTCTAACTTTACAGCAGACAGAAACAAGCTCGGTATGACCTTTGCCGACGTAGAGAGCTTTATTTCGGATACAAAGGCAAACAAGTTGCATAGCGGCCTGACCGCATCTGACGTATATCTCAACGAAAAGGTTCCGTTTGCGTTTGACTACGCAGACTATGACCCCGACGTATACCCCATGACTCCTCAAGCGAGCGAGCACGGAACACACGTAGCAGGTGTTATCGCGGGCAAGGACAGCGAAATTACCGGTGTTGCTCCCAACGCACAGCTTGCCATTATGAAGATCTTCTCGGATGTTGTATCTACCGCACGTACGTCCTGGATCTTGAGCGCACTTGAGGACTGTGTTGTTCTCGGCGTTGACGTTATCAATATGTCCATCGGTACCAGCTGCGGATTTAGCCGCGAGATGGACAAGGAAGCAATCAGCGGTGTTTACGACCGCATCCGCGCAACGGGCATTAGTATGGTTGTTGCAGCATCCAACAGCTTCAACTCCACCTACGGTTCCGAAAAGAACGGTAACCTGGGTCTTACCTCTAACCCCGACAGTGCGACCGTCGGTTCTCCTTCCACATACGAGGGTGCAATGTCTGTTGCATCTATCAGCGGCAAAAAAACCCCCTACCTTTTGTACAACGGTAAGATTATTTACTTCATCGAATCGACCGACCGTGTAAGCGAGGAAAAGAATTTCTACGATGATATTCTCCCTGCCGGTGCCAACGAGATGGAGATTGGATACGTCACCATTCCCGGTGCGGGACGTTCCGCAGACTATAGCGGTCTTGACGTTACGGGCAAAATCGTGCTCGTTCGCCGCGGTTCCACCACCTTTGAAGAAAAGGCAAGCGTAGCGCAAGCAAAGGGCGCTGCGGGTATCATCATTTACAACAACGTATCGGGTGATATCAAAATGAACGTCGGCGATGCAACGCTTGGCGTATGCTCCATCAGCCAGGATGACGGTGAACTGCTTGCAGCAGCCGGAACGGGTGTTTTGAAGTTCAGCAGATCGCAAACGTCCGGACCTTTTATGTCCGACTTCTCCTCGTGGGGCCCCACCCCCGACCTCGGCATTAAGCCCGAGATCACCGCACACGGCGGTATGATTTATTCCGCAATTCCCGGTCAAAGCTACGACCACCAATCGGGTACATCGATGGCATCCCCCAACATTGCGGGTGTCACGGCTCTCATCCGCCAATACGTGGTTGAGAATTTCCCTGCGATTGCAAACGATCCCGTTAAGGTAACGGCATTTGTTAACCAGTTGATGATGTCCACTGCGGATATCGTTTATAACACCAACGGCTTGCCTTATGCGGTTAGAAAGCAGGGCGCAGGTCTTGCAAACCTCGATAACATTGCAAAAACCAATGCCTACATTATGACCTTTAAGAACGGCAAGGAAATGGATAAGACCAAGATCGAGCTTGGCGACGATCCCACCAAGTCCGGCGTTTACACGCTGACCTTTGCCGTTAAGAACTTTGGAGCAACCTCGCTCTCTTACAACGTTTCTGCGGTTGTTATGACCGAGGGCGTCAGTGAGACCAAGACCAACCAAGGTCAAACCACCGTAGACGAGCAGGGATACCTACTCAGCGGTGCAAAGGTTGAAATCACATCTCTTTCCGGCGCAACGCAAAACGGCATGAACATTACGGTTGGCGCAGGTCAAACCGCAAACGTTACGGTTAAGATTACACTCGGCGCCGAGGACAAGAAATACCTCGATGATTCCTTTGAGAACGGTATGTACGTTGAAGGCTTTATCGTTTTGGATGCTGCTGATGCAAACGTAGTTGACCTCAGCGTTCCTTACCTCGCTTTCTACGGTGACTGGACCAAGGCTCCCATTTTTGACCTTGACTATTACGCAACCAACAAGGATGAGCTCGACGACGGTATCGACCTTCTTGACAAGACACTTCCCGATGCTTATGCATCTCGCCCCATCGGTAGCGTTCAGGATGACTACG
This sequence comes from Eubacteriales bacterium, assembly GCA_045658925.1. Classification (GTDB taxonomy): domain Bacteria; phylum Bacillota; class Clostridia; order Oscillospirales; family CAG-272; genus UMGS1865. Next base: position 25,906 of record JAZOVV010000070.1, on the reverse strand, counting down.
TAAGCTACCTCGGCTCCTTCTATTTCGTTCAAAACCCCAACACCACACAAATTGCGGCTGACCGCAAGTATATCTCTCTTTCCAACCAAGAGGGAGCAATTCACGAGCTCAGCAACGTTTGGGCAGGTCTGCTCCGCAACTGTGCAAAAATCGTGGTTACCGTTACCGACGATACAACGGGTGAGGTTGTATTCGAAAAGGTACAAAACGACGTTCGTAAATCTTACGGCGACGGCGGCACCATCTATCCCGCTGACGTAAAGATTGAATTTGATGCATACGAGCAACAGTTGAAGAACAATACGACCTACACAGTAAAGCTGCAGGCGTATTTGGATTACGGTGACGGCGGCATTTCCACCAATCGCAAAAACACCTTTGAATTCCCGTTGACCACCGACTTTGAAGCACCCGCAGTTACCGACTGCGAGTTCTACACCGAGTATGACCGTACCGCAGACCGCACACGTTTGTTTGCCAAGATTGCGGTTTACGATAACCACTATGCAATGGCTCTTCAGGTAGGTTACGTTAAGAACACCTCGGACGGATTCGTACTGGATACCTTCGATCAGTATCTGACGCCTATCTATTCGGAGAAGAACTCCACATCTTACGTTGTTTACGAGTTGACCGATTACGTAGACGACATTAAGAAGAATGCGGTCAACGCAAATAGCTTTACGGTTGCAACTTATGACTATGCGCTCAATACGGCAACCTATGAAATCGCGCTTCCCGATGATTTCGATTCTTTCTACTTCGAGGAAGAATCGCTGACATTGAGCCCCAATCAGGTCTACACGCTCAGACCTATGGCATATCCCGGCACCGAATGGACCGAGCTTCTTGAGTACAAAGTTACCAATGAAAACAAGGTTGCTCACATTGTGAACAACAAGGTAGTAACCGATGCTCCCGGCCAAGCCGTTATCATCGCAAAGGATCCCAAAACCAACAAGCAGGTTCTTTTGAACCTGACCGTTCTTGGCGAGGGCGATGAGGGATACGTCAAATACGATAAGCCCGTAACCGATGACTTTGTATTGACAGGTTATCACACCAACAAAGCATATTATTTCCTTTCCACCGATGAAAGAGAAATCGGTGCCACGGGCGATGAAATGAAGTTTACAAGTCGCTCCTACTCGCTATCGATGTACCCGTCGGAATCCGTAACGCTCCGATACAAACTCGATGCATACTATCCCAACATTACAAAGGTGGTTGCCGAATCGGGTAACGAAAACCTTGTAAAGGTTGAAGAGGTCAACGGCGAATGGGTAATCACTGCAAAAGCAGAGGGTTATGCATCTGTTACCGTTAACGTTGTAATGGACGGTAAGAGCACCTATTATTCGCAAACCATCAACATTGAGGTAAAAGACCCTTATATCACAACGGGTCCTTCTCTAACACACTATTTCGGTAACGGTGGCAGAGTAGAAATTCCCAAGTCGCTTGCCATTACCGACATCGGTCAGTTTGCATTCTCCAACTTCGATTACGTTCCCAAGGGAGAGGGTGATGAAATCTCCGAGGATGATCCTACAACCACCAAGCAGTGGTTCATTGGAGAAAACACGATTGAAGAAGTTATCATTCCCGAGGGCGTTAAGACGATTGGCTCCTATGCCTTTGCGAATTTGACAGCACTTACCAAGGTCGTTTTGCCTTCCACCTTGGAAAGAATCGACTTTGGCGCATTCTACGGATGTACGTCCCTGACGGTTGTAGAGGGTATTGAGAACGTTAAGTTTATCAACAGAAATGCGTTTGCGGGATGCGCTTTGCGCGGCAATATTTCCCTCGATAAGGTTGTTGCAATTGCGGATGGTGCATTTGCCCTGAATACCAAGTTGGAGGGCGTTGTTCTCGGAAGCGACGTTCAGTCTGTGGGTGCTTACGCCTTCAGCAACAATACCGCGCTCAAAGCCGTTACCATCAAGGCTCCCATCATCAAGCTCGGTCAAAACGCGTTTGAGTTCTGTAGCTCACTCACGGAAATTGCAATCAATGCAGCCGTTATTCCTGCCCAAGCATTTAACGAGTGCACCTCGCTTAAAACCATTAAACTCGGTAAAGACGTTGCCGTTATCAGCGAGTATGCATTTAGCAACGCTAAGGCCGAAACGTTTGAGGTTGACCCCAACAATGCAACGTTTAAGGTAGCAGCCTCGGGCACATACCTGACAAACAAAGCGGGAACCGAGATTTTGCTTGTAGCTCCCGGCTACAAGGGCGAATTCCGTGTAGATGATAGCAATATCACCTCTGTGGGCTCCAATGCCTTCTCCGGAAGTACGAATATCACCTCGGTTATCATTCCGAGCGTAACACACGTAGGCGATTATGCTTTTGCATATTGCGAAAAGCTTGCAACAATCGAGCTTGGCACACTTGAGCTCATCGGTGATTACGCATTCTACAGAACCGCAATTACACAGGTTCCTTCCTTAAATCAAATAGATCGCATCGGTGCATACGCGTTCGCGTACACCAAGGTGAAAGAGCTGAACGTTCCCGACGGAATGGTTATTGGGGACGGCGCATTTAGAGAGTGCAAATTCTTGGCAAACGTTACAATCGGTAACAACGTCAAGATCGGTGCAGATGCGTTCAGATTGGACAGAGAAACTAACTTTACCGAAATTCCCGGTAGATATGAAGGTGCAAACGGACTCCTCGTTTACTACTACATTTACACGTCACCTCTTCACTCGTTGACCATTGGCAACAACGTTGTCATCGGCAACAGCGCGTTTATGGGCGCTGCTGAGCTTGAAACAGTCATCCTTGGCGAAGGTGCTATTATCGGTGACAGTGCATTCTACAACACACCTAAGTTGAAGAACATCGACCTTTCCAAGGTGAAGTCTATTGGTGCTTCGGCGTTCTCCGGTGACGTTCTTTATGAGTTTGCTGATCAGAATATGACCGAGCCTGCAATCGATGCCAACAGAGAATACAAGTACAGATACTACGCCCCTGCTTTGACGGTTGTAGATCTTTCCTCTTTGGAATCTCTCGGTACAGGTGCGTTTGAGTACTGCCGTGAGTTGACTACGGTAACACTCGGCAATAACATCGATACAATTCCCGCAAGAGCATTCAACCTCTGCGTTAAACTTGCCAACATCAACCTTGAATTGGTTAAGGAAATCGGCGAGAGCGCATTCTGCGAGGCTGATTTGACAAGCGTTTCTTTGAACTCTGTAGAAAAGATTGACAAGTACGCTTTCGTATACAACGAAAAATTGGCAGAAGTTACGTTTGGTAAAGAGGGTGTTGTTCTCGGTGAGGGTGCATTCTCTTACTGCGACGCGCTTAGCAACGTTATCGGTTCTGCATTCATCAGCGAGGTTGGCAATTATGCATTTGCATATACGGGTGTAACCTCTATGGATCTGTCGGGTGCGGTTCGCATCGGTGACGGTGCATTCCTCAAGGAAGTAAGAACTCCCTTTGAGGTAAAGCTGAGCGATAAACTGACCGACATTGGCGAAAATCCCTTTGCAATGTGTAAGCTTTCGAGCTTTGCTTCCACCACCTTTGAAGAATTCAATGGTGAAAAGTTTGAAAAGCCCGTAGCCACCTACGACCTCAGCGAAACCGTTAAGGTAATTGACGGTATGCTATATCGCGTAGTGCCCAATGGCTTGGAGCTGATTACCTACACAGGTGAGAGCACCTTGGTAACGGTTGCCGAAGGTACTGTAAGAATCACCGCGCTTGCATTTGCAGGCTCGGATGTTGTTCAGGTCGTACTTCCTTCTACGCTCCGTTCCATTGGACATAAGGCATTCTACGGTTGCGAAAAATTGACGATGGTATCCTTTGCAAGCTACGATGCTCCCATTTTGGAAGAGGAGTATGATTACGAATATTGGCTCAGCGCAGAAAATCTCCCTGCAACGGGTGAATATCAGTATCAGGATGCTTACACAGGCGAGACACTGATTTATCAAGGTCTTGGCATCGTTCCTTACTTTATGTGGAACGCAACCGAAGCACCTTCCGTTATTTACTACGGTGCAAACTTTACCGATTACGTAGGCCGTGTAGACAATACTATTATTATGGTAAGACCTGTAAACGGCTTGCATTACGATTCGTTCATTTACGGCAAGTATTTTGCTTTGGCGGTTGACGGTTCTGCAGCAGCAGACAAGACTACCTTGGCGGCAATCGCAGCAATCAATGCGCTCCCCGATAACATTACGTTGGCAACCAAAGATCTTGTCCTTGCGGCAAGAGCAGCGTATGATAAGATTACTTCGGATACGCAAAGAGGTCTTGTAACCAATTTTGAAAAGCTCCGCAAGGCTGAGCAAAAGATCAGCGACCTTGAGTACATCAAAAATCAGCAAAGCGGCAATACCGAAACAACGCCCGAGGACCTTGGCACCGATACAGGCAAAAAGGTCAATATGCAGGTGGTATGGATGATCGTCGTTCTTTCCGCTCTTGCAGTATCTCTCGCGGCAGCGATCGTGTTCTGCGTGCTCTACTTCAAAAGCCAAAAGGGCAAGGCGACCTTGCAGAACGAATCGGTTGAGAATACCCACAGAGAGAGCAGTGAAGAGGCTAACGAAAAGGTAGAAGAAAACACTGACGACTCTACAAATGATCCCAAAAACGAAAGCACAGACGGCATTGATGCTGAATGACAGTGCGAATATTTGGAGAAAAAATGAAAAACAAAATCTTAAAAACCCTTGCCGCAGTAGCGCTCATAGCTTTGGCTATGAGCCTCGCGGCTTGCGCAAACGGTAATATTTACGACTCTCTTGCAAAAGAGGGTTATACCGTCAAGGTTCGGTTTGATGCGGGCGGTGCATTCGTCAACAACACGCAAAACGTTACCATTGTTGAGGTTTTCAACAAAGACGACGTTGTGACGAACGCCGCAGGCAAAACGGGAGTAGCACTCCTCGCGCCCGACGATCCCGTTCGCGGTGAGGGCATATTCAAACTCAGTAAAATTGACGGCACAAACAACTATTTTCAAATTGGCTGGTACAAGGAAAGAACACCGGTGGTTGACGTAAACGGTAACCCGCTCGACGTTTTTGGAGTTCCGGTGTCCGAATCCAAAAGGGAACAGGCCTATACTTACAGCGGCAAATGGGATTTTGAAAAGGACGTTATCGATCCTGCCGAGCTCACCGACGGTGAGTTGACCCTGTATGCTGCATGGGCACCCTTCTTTACTTACGAATTTTATTCCCAAAATGAATCCGGCGTTTTTGAAAAGATCGGTTCCAAGCAAAAGCTTACCCTCAACATTCCCAAGGTAAGCTCTACGGGAAAGGTTAGCATGAACGATTTTCCCAAAGTGGATGGCAAGGTTTTTGCCGCGGCTTATTTAGACGAAGCCATGACCCAACAAATCACTGCAAATCTTGATGGCAGAACGCATTTTGTCGATTACGAAAAGGGAATCACAACAGAGCTCGTTATCAAGATTTATGTCACCTGGACCGAAGAAACCGCAGAATAAAACAAATTGAAAAACAAAAGAGCCCCAAAGGTTCTATAAAAATATGAATTAGGAGAAACGGTATGGAAGAAAACAAAATCCCCAACGAAGAAAACATTCCCGAAGAAGTTGCTTCCGAGGAAGTTACCATCAAGGAAACTTTTGTCGAAGAAACTGTTACGGAAGAGAACGGTGTGGAAGTGACAGTTTCTAAAGAGACAACCATTTCCGCCAAAGTAGTTCCCACTTCTGTAAAAACTAAAAAAGGCAAAAAATTGACCAAAAAGCAGCTCATTCCCATTATTGCAGCAGTTCTTGTAGTTGCAATTCTTGTTCCTGTTCTCTTGCTTCTTCCCAAAAAGGAGCAGGGAGCAAAAGCACCCGATGCATTCGTTATTATGACAGAGCAGCTTGACGGCTTGTTCAACCCCTTCTTCTCGACCAGTGCCAATGACGGCACCATCGTGTCTATGACGCAGATCGGTATGCTTACCACCGGTTATAAGAACGGTGAAGTTACCGTTGCATACGGCGATAACGAAGCAGTTGTTGTTAAGGATATGTCTATCGTTCACAACGATAGCGACGATACAACGGTTTACACCTTTGTTATCAAAAACGGTATCCAATTCTCTGACGGTCATCCCTTGACCATCGAAGACGTACTCTTCAATATGTACGTTTATCTCGACCCCGTATACACGGGCTCGTCCACCATGTATTCCACCGATATCGTTGGTCTGCAAAACTACAGAACCCAAACCCTCGGTTCCGGTAACAACAATGCAGACGATGCACTTTCCAGCGCGGCAGCAGGCAGAGCAGGCGACCGTATTAAGGAATTGCTCAACCTCTATCAACAGGTTGGCAGAACGCCCACACAAGGTGCTTACAGCGCGGATTACACCACTATGGTCAACGCAATCAAGAACCACACTCTTTCCAGCGGTTATAAAAAGGCTGTTTCGGCTACTCCCAACACCGTAACCAACGATCAGCTCCTTGCCGACTATGAACTGACCTTGAAGCTCTTTAAGGAAGAGCTCGAAAGAGATTACGCAGGCGCAAAGGACTCCTTTACTGAAGAGCCCTATAAATCCATCGAACAGTTTAAGGATGAAGTATTCTGCTTTATGTTCTTGGAAGGTTACGTAGAAGTTAAGTACGCAACCGACGAAAACGGTAAAGAGGACAGAACAAAGATTGAAAAACTGACTCCTCAATACAACACTGCTGTTGTAACCGACAAGACCTCCGCAATCAACTACGTATACAATCATAAGGTAGAAAACGCACTTGGCGAAATTTTGACCGCTTGGGGCACTGCAACCGAGCTTCGTACACAGTACACCGCACAGGCAAAGGAAGTTATCCTTCGTGAAAGCTCTGTGGGCGGTCAGCTTGCAGTTCAAAACATTTCGGGTATCAAATCCCTTGGTCATACCACAAACACTCCTTCCGTAACCATTGGTGACACCACCTACACCGTTGCGCGTGAGCACAACGAGGATGGCACTCCCGCAAACGCAGACGAATACGACGTTCTCGAAATCACTATCAACGGCGTTGACCCCAAGGCTATTTGGAACTTTGCATTTGCAGTAGCTCCTCAGCACTACTATGCAGAAGGCTACACAGTTGACATTGAAAACAACAACTTTGGTGTTGAGTTTGCGTCCTTCGACTTTATGAGAAACGAAATCCAATCCACCAGAAACATTAAGGTTCCTATGGGTGCCGGCGCATACAAGGCTACCGATAGAAACAACAGCGACAACCCCAAGGAAGACGCATTCTTTGCAGATAACGTAGTTTACTTCAAGAGAAACGATAACTTCTTGATGGGTCAACCCAAAATCGAGAAGATTCGTTACCGTGTTGTTAGCACATCCAACGCAATCGCAGCACTCAAAGAGGGCTCGGTTCACTACATTTCTCCCCAATACACCCAATACAACATTAACCAACTCAACGCAATGGCGGCTGACGGCGTTAAGAAGCTGAACACCGACCAGCTCGGTTACGGTTATATCGGTATTAACGCAGGTAAGGTTCCCAACATCAACATCCGTAAGGCGATTATGTGCGCAATGGATACTTCCTTGGCTCTCAGCTACTATAGCGTAGGAACTGCCGAGAACATCTATTGGCCTATGTCCACCGTAAGCTGGGCATACCCGAAGGATGAGCTTGGTAACAACGACCGTTTGAACGGACACGATTATCCCTCTATTCAATATAGCAAAGAGAGCGCAATGGAACAGATTCAATATTATATGAACGAAGCAGGCGTATCCGCGGGCGATTCCAAGCTTTCTCTCAAGTTTACCATTGCAGGTGCAGACCTGACCGATCACCCGACTTATCTTACCTTCCGTGCGGCAGCAGACCTGCTCAACGAGATGGGATGGGATATCGAGGTTGTTCCGGATACCCAAGCACTCACAAAGCTGACCACAGGTTCGCTCGCGGTTTGGGCAGCTGCATGGGGTAGCACCGTTGACCCTGATATGTATCAGGTTTACCACAAGAATTCCACCGCAACCAGCGTTCTCGCTTGGGGTTACCGCGAAATTCTTGCATCTCCCTCGACTTATGTAGAAGAAAACAAGATCCTCAACGACCTCAGTGCAGTTATTGACGAGGCTCGTGAGACCGAGGATCAAGCAGTTCGTACAGAACTTTACAAAGAGGCTATGGGATACGTTCTCGATCTTGCAATTGAGCTCCCTGTTTACCAAAGAGACGTGCTTTATGCATACAATTCCAACATCATCAAGAGCGAATCTCTCCCCGGTGAGATTAACCCCTACACCTCTCCCCTGGACCGCATTTGGGAAATTGAATTTGCAAGCTGATTTCACGCTTGACAAAATTTGGAGTAGTTTATGTTAAAATACATATTGAAAAGACTTCTTCTGTCGGTATTCATATTGCTTGGTGTGTCATTGATCTTGTTCGTGCTCATTCAAAATATGCCCTCGAGTTTCGCTGAAAATAAGATCAACGAAATGAACGCGGGCGGCGCGATCGTAGATCAATCCACCAAGGAAGCGATTATGAAGATGTATGATATGAGTTACGGCGAGTGGCTCAAGCGTATTATCACCCTCGATTTTGGTGAGAGCTTTACGCAAAGCATGCCCGTTGTTGACGTTATCAAGAGAGATATGTTCGTTTCCTTTATTGTAGCCGCTCTGGCAACAATATTTGAATTTATGATTGCTATCCCTCTCGGTATCACCGCCGCAACCCACCAGTATTCCTTCCGTGATTATCTTGTTACGGTACTCGTTATGATCGGTATTTCGTTGCCGTCGTTCTTCTTTGGACAAATTCTGAAGGGAATCTTTGCATCGGGACTTGGATGGCTGCCGTCATCCGGTCTCGGCGATGCAACGCAATCCGCAACGGGAATTGCTTACGTTTTTGAATACATCAAATATCTCATATTGCCGATCACAACCGTAGTAATACTCAGTATTGGCGGAAGAATGAGAATGACCCGTACCAATATGCTTGAGGTATTGAGCTCCGATTATATTCGTACGGCAAGAGCCAAAGGCTTAAAAGAGCGTGTTGTTATTTACAAGCACGCATTTAGAAATACCATGATTCCGCTTGTTACAAGCCTTGCGGGATTGTTACCCTCGCTCTTCTCGGGCGCAATCATCACCGAACAGATCTTTGACCTGCCCGGCATCGGTAATACGGCGTACAAGGCAATGATCGTAGGTGACGTTCCCGTTATTATGGGTTATAATATGTTCCTTGCGTTGCTCAGCATCATCGGTGTGCTTTTGGCAGACCTGATGTATGCTGTGGTAGACCCTCGTGTTAAATTGCAGTAAAGGAGGGGACACGTAATGAAAGATATTGAAAATAAGCAAGCTGTTGATGAGACGAAAAATCTTGTGATTGAGGAGCAAGAAGCAGACGAGCCGCTCGACCGCAACGTGCGACTGATGTCGCCTACGCAAATGGTCCTTCGTCGATTCTTCCGTTCCAAGCTCAGTGTCATCGGCATTATTATGTTGGTCTCTCTCTTCCTGTTCTGCTTCCTCGGCCCCGTTGTTTACAACAAGTGGGGCGAAATCGAGGTTGACCAGAGCCCGATCGTAGAGTACACCTCTAAGACGATTGAATACGAAAAGGACGGAAAGACGCATACCATTTATCAAATTACCGAAAAGACCGAAAAAGAGAACGCCCTCGCTCCCTTGAGCGCAGAGCATCCTCTCGGAACCGATGAAACGGGCTACGACGTTTTGACAAGATTGATGTACGGTGGCCGCATTTCGCTGATCATTGGTTTCATCTCGGTATTTATCATCACCTTTTTTGGCGTTATTATGGGAGGCATCGCAGGCTATTTCGGCGGCGTGATCGACAATTTGATCATGCGTATCTGCGATATTCTGATGTGTATTCCCGGATTTCCCATCATGCTGGTATTCGGTACCGTGCTCACCGCATTCGGTGAGTTGGAGAACCCCAACGTTATTCAAGACTTTATGGGCGATCCCCAATACAGAATCTACTTCCTGATGGCATTCCTGACACTGTTCTCGTGGCCCGGCACGGCACGCCTTGTAAGAGGTCAAATCCTCTCTCTGCGCGAGCAGGAATATATGGTAGCCGCTGAGGCAATGGGATATTCCACAGGACGTAAAATCTTCAAGCATCTCGTTCCCAACATTATGCCGCAGCTGATCGTTTCTATGACGCTCAGCCTTGGTAGCATGATTCTTTACGAAGCATCGCTGTCCTTCTTGAACATGGGCGTTCAACCGCCTTATGCAGCTTGGGGAACGATGATTAACGCCGCAAGCGATCTCAACATTTTGGAAAACTACATCAACATTTGGGCACCTCCCGGTATTTGCATCGTTGTTGCCGTTCTTGGATTCAACTTTGTTGGCGACGGACTTAGAGATGCCCTTGACCCCAAGGCAAGGAGGTGACGGCGTGGCAGATAAGACAAATACCAAAAAGGATAGCCACTATCTGTCGGGCAAAGAAATTCGCGCAATCGCAAGGGAAAATCGCAAGATTACCCGCGCGTTGGAAAAGCATAAGCACAGACGTGCCGATGAAAGCGAATTTGTCACTAAAATGAAGGATAAGAACAACATTCTCGAAATTGAGAATCTCCACACCTACTTTTACACCGACCAAGGTGTTGTAAAGGCGGTAAACGGTGTATCCTTCAACGTACCCAAAAATGCAACCGTAGGTATCGTTGGCGAATCGGGATGCGGAAAGTCGGTTACGAGTATGTCTGTTATGCAGCTCATTCAGGGCCCTGCGGGCCAAATCGTTTCGGGGCAGATCCGCTTCAATTCCGAGGACTACAAGCGAGACGAAAACGGAGACCCGATTGCTTTCGAGGATGCGGATGGCAATACCTACTTTGAAACCGAAGAAAAGGTTTACGACATTGCCAATATGCCCGTACACGAGATTTACCGCATCAGAGGCCGTCAAATCGCGATGATCTTCCAAGAGCCGATGACCTCGCTCAATCCCGTATTCACCATCGGCAACCAGCTCGATGAGGTTACCTTTGTCCACGTTCCCGGTGCAACCAAGGAGATGGCAAAGGAAGCATCCTTAAAGATGCTCACTCTCGTTGGTATTGCCGATCCCGAGCACGTATATAATTCTTACCCCCACGAGCTTTCGGGCGGTATGAGACAGCCTGTTATGATTGCAATGGCGTTGGCTTGCAACCCGAGATTGATCATTGCAGATGAGCCCACAACCGCGCTTGACGTAACCATTCAAGCACAGATCCTCGATCTTTTCAGAAGCTTGAAGGATAAGATCAACGGCTCCATCCTGCTCATCACCCACGACCTTGGCGTTGTTGCCGAAATGGCAGACTACGTTGTTGTTATGTACGCAGGCCGCGCGATAGAGCAGGGAACTGTTCGCGAGATCTTCCACAATCCCAAGCATCCTTACACCGTTGGTTTGCAAAAATCCAAGCCCACGATGGATTCGGATTCCGATCAGTTGTTTAACATTCCCGGCAATGTTCCCAACCCTGTGAATATGCCGAACCACTGCTATTTTAAAGAGCGTTGCTCAAAATGCACCAAAAAGTGCTCGGGCGAATACCCGGGTATGGTTCAGTTGAGCCCCACGCACTTTGTAGCGTGCCATCTTTACACAGAGGAGGGCGAGAACAATGGCTGAAATACGCAAAACAGAAGACACCGTTCTGTATGACGATGAGGCTATCGCTACAAAAGAAGCCGAAGAAAAAAGCGCCCGTATTGCAGCAGATATAGGAAAGCCCTTTGACCCCGAGGCATTGCTTGAGGTAAGACATCTGTGCAAGAGATTCCCCGTAAAGAAAAATCTGTTGGGTCAGGTTCAAAAAGAGCTTGTTGCGGTGGATGACGTATCCTTTACGCTCAAGCCGGGCGAAACACTCGGTATCGTTGGCGAATCGGGATGCGGTAAGACCACAATGGGAAGAACCGTTCTCAAGCTCCATCAGCCCAGCGGCGGCCGTATCATTTTTAACGGTGAGGACATTACCAAGTATAGCAATGCGCAAATGCGTCATTTGCGCACCGATATGCAGATCATCTTCCAAGACCCATATTCCTCTTTGCCCCCACGTTCCACGGTTGGAGAGATCCTCTCCGAGCCCGTAAAGGTGCACCACATCGTTCCCAATAACGAGGTGAAGGAATACGTTATGGATTTGATGAGAAAGTGCGGATTGCGTGATTACTATTACGAAAGATATCCTCACGAATTTTCGGGCGGTCAGCGCCAAAGAATCTGCATCGCACGTGCACTCTCGGTCAAGCCCAAGCTTGTGATTTGTGACGAGCCGGTTTCCGCACTCGACGTTTCCATTCAGGCGCAAATCATCAATTTGCTCAAGGATCTGCAAAAATCCATGAACTTGACCTATCTGTTCATTTCTCACGACCTCTCGGTTGTTAAGTTTATTTCCGATAAGGTTGGCGTTATGTATCTCGGTTCTATGGTCGAGTTTGGTTCCAAGCAGGATATTTTCGCAAATCCGCTCCATCCCTATACAAAAGCGTTGTTCTCTGCGATTCCGTACCCCAATCCCGATATCAAGATGAACCGCATCGTGCTGGGGGGAGACATTCCGTCGCCCACCAACCCGCCCAAGGGATGCCGCTTCCATACCAGATGCCCGCATGCAACCGAAAAATGCAAGCACGTAACCCCTTCTTACAGGGAGTACGAGCCCGGACATTTTGCGGCATGCCATCTGCTCCAAAAGGATAACTGATATGGGAAAGAACAAGGAAAAGAAAATAAAGCCGGTATACATCGATGACGGATCTTCCATCGCCAATATGTCGGATCTGAGAAAACCAAAAGCACCTCGATTGGGAGCACCGCGCCCCAACGCAACGTTTAAGGAACAGGTCCAAACGTATATAGCAGCCGTTAAAATGATGTTTTTGCCGATGCTTGCAGTGCTTGGGCTCCTCGCACTTGCGTATCTGATTGTTTACATTCTTTTATAAAAGCAAAACCGCCGGCAAGGAGGGAAAAGCCTTCTTGCCGGCGGCTTTGCTTTTTGTTTGTTATTCTTTTGGAATATAATTGTTGTGCATGCTATGGTTAAAATGATTTCATTTTGCAACGGGCGCGGTGACGCCCGTTGCTTTTTTGTTGGGTTATGTTTAGGGGATGGCAATCTTAGCAACGATTGCGTTGTGGTCGGAAACCCATTTTCCGTTTCTCTTTGCGGGGCAAACGTAATATGTTTCAACCATATTCTTCAGGTCAGGAGAAACGAAAATGTAGTCGAGAATGATTCCGCTGTTTTCATCCTTGCTTTCGGTAAAGGTTGTTGAGGGGCCGCCTTCCTTTGCAATTCTGGAAGAATCAAGATAGCCGTAGGTTCCTGTCATTGCGTTGTAAGCGAGTCTGGTGTCGGGTACAACGTTAAAGTCACCGTTTACAATTACAGGGATGTTAGGGAATCTAGAGGTAATACCGTTAATGATTTTCATCATATTCTTAACTTCTCCCTCTCTGATCTTTTCTGCTACCTCATGAGAGTTATCACCGTTATTGTCGAGGTGGGTATTGACGTAAAGGAACTTTGCACCGTCGTTGCGTTGCAGTACAACGTAAGTCATAATACGGTTGTAGTTTTCGGTGTAAGTCTTTCCACCTTCGGTGTAGGAATACTTGGATGCTTTGTCGGGAGTGTTGGAGAGCCACTTGGTACCGCTTTCAAGGCAGGTAAACATGCTTGTGCGGTAGAAGACTGCGCAGGATTCATTTGAGCCTGAGCTTTTTTCAACAATGGTATACTCGTTCTTAAATTCGCTTCTCAACGAGGTCACCCAGAGACTATCATCCTCTTGCACGCCAAATACGTCGGGATTAGCGTCACGAATGGTACCTACAACAAGGTCGGTTCGGCTACTCTCAAAAAGTCCGTGAACCTTAACGTTAAAGCTCATTACAGTGACGATTTGATTTGCATTGGATACCCACTTTGCATAAAGTGTCATATCCTCGCTAAAGGTGGTTCCTGTGTAGGACTTTGTGCAAGCGTAGTCGGTACACCAACCGGCAAAGTTGTAACCCTTTAATTGAAGAGTGATTTCGGGGTAGGAGAATTTCTCACCGACCAAACCGTAAATAGAGGCAGCGATTTGGGTGTTATCGTAGGCGTATGTGCCGGACGACAGCTTTCCGCCCTTGAAATGAATTGTTCTCAGGAAATATCCGCCGCAAAGGGTACAAATGCTTGCATCATTGATGTTGTGGGCGATAGGTTCACCTTGGGTTGCATGGCAAACGGAGCAAGTTCTGGGGGCTGTGCAGGTTGCCTCTACCCAAGAGTGACCGAGAGCCTCGCCTACGGTTGTAGTACAAACGGAGCAGGTCTTGGGAGTATTGCAGGTTGCATTTACCCAAGTATGATCGAGAACAGCGATTTTGCAACCCTCTACGGTAGTTTCAAGGGTACCCTCTGCATCGGAGTAAACCTTTCTACAGATGGAACAAGTGTAATATTCCTTGTTACCTGTGGTCGTGCAGGTTGCAGCGGTTGCTGCTGTCTTTACGAGAGCATGGGAGCAAGCAAGCTTATCTACGGGGGTGTATTCACTGCGTTTTACGTGGCAAACCGTACATTCCTCGTGCTTAACACCTTCGGTTGTGACGGTGGGAGGAGTATCGATTACCCATTCATAATCGTGCTCGACTATGCGGGTGGTACCACAATCGTTGTTACATGTGATATCGCAGGCATTTGTCCAAACGTGGTCGAGAGCTACGCCTTCGGTTACACCGCAGGTGGAGCAGGTCTTGGGAGAGGTGCAGGTTGCGTCAGTCCAATCGTGGCCGAGAGCAGGAATCATGCAATCCGCCGCGGTAACTTCGCGAGTACCCATGGCATCAAGGTAAATCTTTCCGCAAGTAGAGCAGTAGTAGTATTCCTTGTTACCCATAGCCAAACAGGTTGCAGCGGTTGCTTCTGTCTTTATGAGTGCGCAAGCATTGGGAAGAGCTACAGTGACAAGAACCGGATCTTTGCCATTTCGCTCCGTTAAAACCTTGTAGCTTTCAACCGAAGATTGCATATGGTAAGAAGCAAATGCGTAATGACCGGGGTCGGTATTGCTCGCCCCTGTGATTGACTTTGCAACCTTGGAAGCATCAACGAATTGGGAGTTTTCGGTCAGCCCCTTGTAGGCGGCGCTATCGGTCGTCGTAGCGCTACCAAAGTCGCCGACGATAATCGTAGGCATAAGACCGTTTTTATTCCAAATATTGTTGAGTCCTTCCTGTAGCTTCGCAAGTTTCGTCTCTTCTGTTCCGCTTTCAAATAGGACGTTAACGACAGCGAACAGAGTATCGTTGCTTATGCGTCGCAGAATAATATAACTATAATCACCGGTATACGCGCTGTCGATTTCTGTAAACTTGTCGGCTCTGTAGTAAGTTATAAATTTCTCTGTGTTTTTGTTTTGGGAAGAAGCGGTGTAATTCGTAACAGTTATTGTCTTCCAACCCGATCCCATTTTTCGGAAGCAGATTACGTCGGGAGAACTTGCGTCTTTAATGGCAAGCTTACCGGGACCGTCGTCGTTGGTCCAGCTACTATTATTGCCGTAATAGCTCAATACAGTTGTTTGCTCTGTTGGGTTGGAATCCCACTTTGCATAAAGTGTCAAATTCTCGCTAAAGGTGGTTTCGTTAAAGGGCTTCGTGCAAGCCTCGTCGAGATACCAACCAACAATTTTGTAGTTGCTCATTTGGGGAGCGGGGAAGGGGATTTCTTCGCCAACGAGACCGGAAACGGGTTCGGCGATTTGAGTGCCGGTGTTCATGTTTCCATTAAGGAATTTGACTGTTCTCATAAAGCTTTGAGAGCACATGCTGCAAACGCCTGCACTGTTGAGTTGGTGATCGATAGCTTCACCTTGGGTTGCATGACATACAGAGCAAGTCTGGGGAGCTGTGCAGGTTGCATTTTTCCAAGTGTGACCGAGGGGGGCGGCGAGTTGTGTATAACATACGGTACAGATTTGAGCGGTGGTACAGGTTGCAGCCTCGGTTGTGGTGTGGCCCTTTTCAGGGATAACTGCTCCGGCTGCATCCTTGTTGTAATCACAAACGGTACAATACTTACCGCCGGCAATACCGGATGTGGTGCAGGTTGCATTAACGTGATTAACGTTGCCCAAATCGTTGTGGCCGGTAGCGGGGATAGCTGCTTCCGCTGCGTCCTTACCTCTGTTACAACGGTCACAGTAAATGCCGCCTGTTACACCGGTTTCGATACAGGTTGGATCAACGTGTTTTACAAAGCCCTCGGCGTTATGACCGAGTTTTATAATGATGGTTTCGGCTGTTGCCTTGCCGTTGTTGCAACGGTTACAGTAAATACCGCCTG
Source organism: Eubacteriales bacterium (assembly GCA_045658925.1). Taxonomy (GTDB): domain Bacteria; phylum Bacillota; class Clostridia; order Oscillospirales; family CAG-272; genus UMGS1865. The sequence continues at coordinate 9,503 of JAZOVV010000070.1, read as the reverse complement.
TTACACCGTTTTCGGTGCAGGTTGCATCAACGTGAGCAATAGAGCCATCGGTGTTATGACCAAGTTTTTCAAGGACAACTCCGGCTTCTGCTCTGCCATCGTTACAACGGCTGCAGTAAGTGCCGCCTGTTACACCGTCTTCGGTGCAGGTTGCATCAATGTGAGTGATCGTTCTGTTGTAGTTGTGACCGAGAGCTGCGGTGATTTCCGCACCGCATACGGTACAGGTTTGAGCGTTGGTACAGGTTGCGGTTGCGCCTGCGGTGTGTCCCTTTGCGGAAATGACCTTCTCGGCTGCTTCCTTACCTCTGTTACAACGGTCACAGTAAGTGCCGCCTACTACGCCGGGTTGGGTACAGGTCGCATCAACGTGAGGAATAGAGCCGTCGGCGTTATGACCGAGTTTTTCAATGATTGCTTCAGCCGCTGCCTTGCCGTCGTTGCAGCGATCACAGTAATTGCCGCCTGTTACACCGTTTTTGGTACAGGTTGCGTCAACGTGAGCAACGGTGCCCAATTCGTTGTGACCGAGCGCGGTTTGGAATTCGTGGTCGCATCTAATACAGGTTTGAGCAGTGGTGCAGGTTGCCGATGCCCCGGCCTGGTGGCCGAGAGCATCGATTACGCAATCTTCTTGGGTAGTTTCAAGAGTACCCTCTGCATTGGAGTAAACCTTTTCACACAGAGAACAAGTGTAATACTCCTTGTTGCCCGCAGTTGTGCAGGTTGCCTCGACTGCTTCTGTCTTTGCAAGATCGTGGCTGCAAGCAAGCTTATCTACGGAAGTGTTTTCGTTGCGTGTACTGTGGCAAACTGTACATTCCTTATGCATAACACCTTCAGCTTCAAAGGTGGGCTGAACGTCAACTACCCAGACGTAGTTGTGACCGAGAGCTTTGGTAACTTGTTGTTCTACGGTTGCACCGTCGCATCTGGAGCAATGAGAGCCTTGGGTAAGACCGGTTGCGGTGCAGGTAGCGGCAACTGCCTCGTCGATGACGATGTTGTGATCAAGGGCATTGGTAACTTCTTGTTCTACGGTTTCATCATCGCATCTGGAGCAATGAGAGCCTTGGGTAAGACCGGTTGCGGTGCAGGTAGCGGCAACGGCTTCGTCAATGACGATGTTGTGACCGAGAGCCTCGATAACTTCTTGTTCTACGGTTTCATCATTGCATCTGGAGCAATGATAGCCTCGGGTAAGACCGGTTGTGGTACAGGTAGCGGCAACGGCCTCGTCAATGACGATGTTGTGGCCGAGAGCCTTGATAACCTGTTGTTCTACGGTTAGGTCATCGCATCTTGTGCAATGAGAACCTTCGGTAAGACCGGTTGTGGTACAGGTAGCGGCAACGGCCTCATCGATAACGATGTTGTGATTGAGAGCAGGCTGGAGCACGTGGCCGCATCTGGTACAGGTTTGCGGGGTGGTGCAGGTTGCCGCTGCTCCGGCCTTGTGGACGAGAGCATCGGTAACTTGTTGTTCTACGGTTGCATCGTCGCATCTGGAGCAATGATAGCCATGGGTAAGACCGCTTGTTTCGCAGGTAGCGTCAACTGCCTTGTCGATGACGATGTCGTGACCGAGAGCGGCTTGGAGTACGTGGCCACATCTGGTACAGGTTTGCGGGGTGGTGCAGGTTGCCTCGGCTCCGGCATTGTGGCCGAGAGCATCGAGAACCTGTTGTGTTACGGTTTCACCGTCGCATCTGGAGCAATGTTGGCCTTCGGTAAGACCGGTTGTGGTACAGGTAGCGGCAACGGCTTTATCGATAATGATATTGTGGCCGAGCGCCTCCTGGAATACGTAATCGCATCTGATACAGGTTTGCGGGGTGGTGCAGGTTGCAGGTGTGCCTGCCGTGTGTCGTCCGGGAGTAGGAATGGTGCAAGCTGCTACGGTAGTTTCAACAACACCTTGTGCGTCGGCAAAAATCTTACCGCATTTTGTGCAGGTGTAATATTCCTTGCAGCCCGCGGTCGTGCAGGTTACATCAACTGCTGCTGTCTTTGCGAGGAGGTGAGAACAACTAACCTTGGGGATAGCTACACTGACGAGAATCGGCCAGCTGGTGTTTTGTTTGTCTAAAACCTTGTAGCTTTCAACCGAATATTGCATATGGTAAGAAGCAAAGACGTAATCACCGGTGCGGGGAGTGTTTGTAGCTGTGATGGACTTTGCAGTCTTGGAAGTATCAACGAATCGGGAGTCCCCGGTCAGACCGGTGTAAGCAATGCTATCGGTAGTCGTTTTGTTGCCAAAGGCACCGGCTATAATTACAGGCATAAGGCCGCGGTTTGTGTCATTCCAAAAGCCGTTGATTCTTCCCCATAGTTCATTATGTTTGGTCTCTTCTGTTACGGTTTCAAATAGGGCGTTAACGACAGCGAACGAAGTACCGTTCTTGTCTTTCAGAACAACGTAGTTAAAATAAGTGTTACCACTACCGGCAACTACCGAGAACTTGTCGGTCTTGTAATAAATCACGAGGTTCCTGGTGTTCTCTGATTTATTATTAAACGAAGACGCGGTGTAACCATCAGGAGTGAAAGTCCTCCATCTCTCACCCGATAATTGCACACAGACTACGTCGGGATAATTTGCGGCCTGAATGGCTAGTTTAATAGGAGCAGCATAGTCCCAACTCATGTTACTACCATTGGCGTAGTAGCTCAATACAGTAATCGCGTTGCTTGTGCTTACAGTGGAAGTCCACTTTGCATAAAGCGTCAAAGACGCGCTAAAGGTGGTTCCGCTAAAGGCATTCGTGCAAGCCTCGTCGGTATACCAACCTCCAAAGCTGCAATTTGGCTTTGTGGGAGTGGGAATGGAGGGAAGTGCATCGCCTGCAAAACCGGAAATGGCGGGAAGGATTTCATCGTTGCCGTTGCTGTTTCCGCTTTGGAAAGTGATTGTTACGGTTACTTTACCGCAAGTGCCGCAAACACCGGCGCTGTCGAAGTTGTGCTCACCGATTTCGCCTTGGGTTGCACCACATGTTGTGCAGGTTTGGGGAGCCAAGCAGGTGGGTGCTACCCAAGCGTGACCGTGAGCAGGGGAGAGTACTACGCTACATACGGTACAGATTTGAGGAGCGGTGCAGGTTGCTGCCGCGCCTGCGGTGTGGCTGGGAGCAGGACCGTATTCCTTGCCGCAAGTAGAGCATTGAGCTGCCTCGGTGCAGGTTGCTTCGCCGCCGGAGCAGTTTTCGGGCTCCGAGGTGTGGTCACAACCGGCTACTGTACACTTGTGGAAGTGTTGTCCGTTTTCGGTCGTCCAAGCGTTGGACATAATGTGGTTGCCTGCCTCGGTACTCGTGTACCACTTGTCAGTTGCGTTTGCATCGTCCTTTGCACTTTCACCGCAACGAGAGCAATCGTACCAATAAGTGTTGAATTCTTTGCAATAGGTTGCTGTGGTTCTAATCGTGTTGGTTTCTGTATTGGTATAATCGTGACCGATAGCGGTTTCGTATTCCTTGCCGCATGCAGAGCATTTTGCTCCCTCGGTGCAGGTTGCCTCACCGCCGGAGCAGTTTTCGGGAGTTGAGGTGTAGTCGCAACCGTCTACTGTACACTTGTGGAAGTGCTTGCCGTCTTCGGTCGTCCAAGTGACGGACATGACGTGGTTGCCTGCCTCGTCGCTTTCGTACCACTTGTCAGTTGCGTTTACATCGTCCTTTGCGCTGTTTCCGCAATGGGAGCAATCGTACCAATAGGTGGTGAACTCTTGGCAGGTGGTTGCCGCGAATCTAACTGTGTTGTCTTCTGTATTGGTATAATCATGAACGAGGGCAGGGGCGTATTCTTTGCCGCAGGCAGAGCATTTAGCCGCCGCAAAGCAGGTTGCTTCGCCACCGGAGCAGTTTGCGGTATCCTCGACATGGTCACAACCGTCTACTGTACACTTGTGGAAGTGCTGTTTGTTTTCGGTTGTCCAAGCATCGGACATAACGTGACCGCCTGTTGCGGAACCGCTAAAGAAGGTGTCGGTGTCACCCTTGGAGCTTGCGCCGCAATCCTCACAAGCAAAGTAGTAGGTGTGATGTTCTTGACAATTTTCGCCTTCTTCTTTGAGATATTCAGCGGTTTCGATTTTCTTACTGTAGGTGTGACCGGTGGGATCGCCGTGGGGAGTGCCGCACTCAGAGCATTCAGCCGCCTCGGTGCAGTTTGCAGTACCGCCGGAGCAGTCAGCCTTATCTTGAACGTAGTCACAACCGTCTACTGTACACTCATGGAAGTGCTGCTCGTTTTCGGTCGTCCAAGTGTTGGAAATAACGTGAGAACCTGTCTCGTTGGTCGTGTACCACTTGTCGGTAGCATTCGGATCATCTTTTGCGCTATCACCGCAACGAGTACAATCGTACCAATAAGTGGTGAATTCTTGGCAAGTGGTCGCCGCATATTTAACAATGTTATCTTCTGTTTCGGTATAATCGTGACCGAGGGCGATGCCGTATTTTTGCCCACACGCAGAGCATTCAGCTGCCTCGGTGCAGGTTGCTTCGCCACCGGAGCAGTTTGCGGTATCCTCGACATGGTCACAACCGTCTACTGTACACTTGTGGAAGTGCTTGCCGTTTTCGGTCGTCCAAGCGTCAGACATAACGTGGCCGCCTGTTGCGGAACCGCTAAAGGTTCCGTTGGTGTAGCCTTCAGAGCTTGCCTCACAATCCTTGCAAGCAAAGTAGTAGGTGTGGTGCTCTTGACAATTTGCGCCTTCTTCTTTGAGGTATTCGGCGGTTTCGATTTTTTGTGTGTAGGTGTGACCATTAGGATCGCCGTAAGGAGTGCCACATACTACGCATTCAGCCGCCTCGGTGCAGTTTGCAGTACCGCCGGAGCAGTTTGCTTCATCTTCGGTGTGGTCGCAACCGTCTACTGTACACTTGTGGAAGTGCTTGTCGTCTTTGGCCGTCCAATCTGTGGACATTGAGTGGTTTCCAAGGTCGCCGTATTTTTCACCGCAAACCTCGCAGGTTGCTTGTGTTTGACAGGTTGCAACGCCGCCGGAGCATTCCTCAATAGTTTCGTTACAGCCGTAGTCACATTTGTGATCGTTATCAATTTCGCTGTCTGCGTGCGTGCCCATATCGTTCTTGCCGCAGTTTCTATCGCACTTGTGGTCGAGGGTTTCATCAAGGTGCTCAAGGAGAGAACCGTATTCTTGACCGCAAACGATACAAACTGCCTTAGCGGTGCAGCTTGCCGTACCGCCGTAGCAGGCGTTAAGGGGTGTATTGCTACAGCCGTAGTCACATTTGTGATCGTTATCGGTGTCGCTGTCTGCGTGCGTGCCCATGTTGTTCTCACCGCAGTTGCTATCGCACTTGTGGTCGAGGTTTTCATCGACGTGCTCGAGAAGAGAACCGTATTCTTCACCGCAAACGATACACTTTGCCTTGGCAGTGCAGCTTGCCGTACCGCCGGAGCAGGTGTTAAGCGCTAATCCACAGCCGTAGTCGCATACGTGATCGTTATCGGTTTCGCTGTCTGCATGAGTGCCGAAGTACTCGTCACAACCATTGTCACATGCGTGATCCTTGTCGGTATCTACGCAGTCTTCGAGAGCTGCACCGCAACCGTAATCACAAACGTGGTCGGTGTCGGTCGAGCTGTCTGCGCAAGTACCGAAGACCTTATCGCAACCGTAGTCGCAATCGTGGTCTGTGTCGGTATCTTCGCAAATGCCGAAGGTTTGGTCACAACCATAGTCGCAATCGTGGTCTGTATCGGTATCTTCGCAAGTGCCGAAGGTTTGGTCGCAACCATAGTCGCAATCGTGATCTGTATCGGCATCTTCACAAGTGCCGAAGGTCTTATCGCAACCGTAGTCGCAATCGTGGTCTGTGTCGGTATCTTCGCAAGTGCCAAAGGTTTGGTCGCAACCATAGTCGCAATCGTGATCTGTGTCGGTATCTTCGCAAGTGCCGAAGGTTTGGTCGCAACCGTTGTCACATGCGTGATCCTTATCGGTATCTACACAAGATTCGAGGGTTACACCACAACCGTAGTCACATACGTGATCGTTATCTTCTGCGCTGTCTGCGTGAGTGCCGAAAGCCTTATCGCAACCGTAGTCGCAATCGTGGTCTGTGTCGGTATCTTCGCAAGTGCCGAAGGTTTGGTCGCAACCATAGTCGCAATCGTGATCTGTATCGGCATCTTCGCAAGTGCCGAAGGTCTTATCGCAACCATAGTCGCAATCGTGGTCCTTATCGGTATCTTTGTGTTCGCCGATAGCTACTTGACATCCATAATCGCAAGCGTGGTCCTTGTTGGTATCTTTGTGTTCGCCGAAGGTTTGTTCACAACCGTAATCACAAATGTGGTCTGTGTCGGTATCTTCGCAAGTACCGAAGGTCTTGCCGCAACCGTAGTCGCAAGCGTGGTCCTTGTCAGCATCTTCACAAGTGCCGAAGGCCTTATCACAACCGTAGTCGCAATCGTGATCCTTGTCGGTATCTTTGTGTTCACCGAAGGTTTGTTCACAACCGTAATCACATGCGTGATCTTTGTCAGCATCTTCGCAAGTGCCGAAGGTCTTGCCGCAACCGTAGTCGCAAGCGTGGTTTTTATCGGTATCTTCGCAGGTACCGAGGGTTTGGTCACAACCGTAGTCGCAAGCATGGTCCTTGTTGGTATCTTTGTGTTCGCCGAAGGTTTGTTCACAACCGTAATCACATGCGTGATCTTTGTCAGCATCTTCGCAAGTACCGAAGGTCTTATCGCAGCCGTTGTCACATGCGTGGTCCTTATCGGTATCTTCGCAAGCTTCGAGAACTACGCCACAGCCGTAATCACAAATGTGGTCGGTGTCGGTCGAGCTGTCTGCGTGGGTTCCCATATCGTTCTTGCCGCAGTTTCTATCACAGTTGTGGTCGGTGTTTGCATCAATGTGACCGAGAGCTGCTTCGCCGTCCTCGGTGTAGCTGTGACCGCAAGAGCAGGTGTAAGTTGTGTAACCCGCTGCTTCACAGGTAGGAGCTGTTACAGCTGCTTTATAGCTATGCTCATGGGGCTCGGGTTGATCGGGATCAACAGGATTGGAGCCTGTCGGATCTGTCACAGGTTCTGTTGTGGGCTCGGAAGTGGTTTCTTCGGGAGCTGCAGGGGTGTGAGCAACAATCCAACCGTTCTTAAGCTGCGGAACGCCGTTGTACTGGCCGACGACACCGTAAATGGTAACGGTGTCACCTGCAACGGGTTTAACATTCAGCTTGTCATAACGGGTTGTACCGTCTGCGTTCCAAGTACCGTAAATGGTGAGGATTTTGCCGGTCTCGTCGGTGATCTTCATATTACCGTGGGTGGAATTGTAAACCTCGGTAATAACACCGGTTATGTAGTACTTGCCCTCGGTGAAAGCATTGTCTTCTTGGGAAGATCCAAGGATGACGCCTTCTTCTACGGTGAGAGTAGAATCAGCCGTTGGTTCACCGGGGATTTCGGGAGTTACAGTAGGCTCCTCGAAATTTGTCACCGATGTGATTGGTTCATTCTCGTTAGCAACAGAAGTGAACCAAACGCATGCGATAGCTGCGTTAACAAGTAAAACAAAACAGAAAATAATCGCTACTAGATTGTACTTTTTCATAATTTCTCACTTTCTTGTTTCAGTTCTACAGCACTTTTTTATTTCGCGCCGTGGGTTTCGGTTTTTTTAATAGTAACATCAACCTCGATAGATGTCACTGTTCATTTTTTAAATACGTTACTCTCTCACCAAGAGCCGTATCTTTTTCGAGGAATAGAATGTCAGTGAGTTTGGTGGGGATTTCCACGGATCTATCCGTTCCGTGGGTGCGGTTTTGATTTGCTCATCTTGATCAGTGTTGCCGTCTTGGATGTTTTTGCAGGGTGCAATCGACATCATAGGAAAAACTGCTAAAGATATCAAAACGAGCGTTTTGAGAAATCTTTTCATTTTTTGCCCTCCAAAAATAAATGTTTTTGTCGAATACTACCTCAAAATGATTTACTAGATATTAGCATTATAGCACCATTTTGCTATTTTGTAAAGAGTTTTTTATTATTATTTATCAATAAAATATACTAAATAAACAATTTTTAGTATCTAAAACTTGAAAAATGTCGTATTATTGCCCAAAAAATGCCCGCTGATGGAAAATATCTTTTTTCAAAAAGCATAAAAAGGGAAGTATGATATAGAAAGCAAGTTATATGTGGGTTGCAAACGAACAAAGACACACCGCAAGAAAACTTTCCAAACGGTGTGTCTTTGTTTTTTCTATTGAACAGTTAACAAAATTTATTTTGATATTCTCAAAATTTCTCAATTTTGTTCTGTCTTTGCCACGGTTTCGTCCGTGATGGTAGCCATTGCTTCTTCCATCGACATTCCGTTGGCAACCGCCGCCTTACGAGCCGCGTTGACAGCTTGAATGGTCTTTACTCTTTGTCCGTCAAGCGAATAGCCCTTCATTGCAATGAGAGTCAGTGCCCAAGCAAGCATCGGAATGAGGCAGAACAGAACGATAACGACCCAGTTCATGCCATCTGCATAAGGGGTAACCTTTGTGGGCAGGTCGTGAATACCAATGCACATCAATGCAACCGATACAACCGCCGCTGCAAGAGAGGATACGAGTTTATCGACGAGCGAGAACAGAGTTCCCATAATGCCGGGGATAAACTTGCCCGAGCGATAGGTTTCGTAGTCGGCACAGTCGGCAACCATCGGGATGGGCATATCTGCAGTCGAATAGTATGCGCCATAACCAATGCCAAAGCAGAGAATGAATGCAATGGTGTAGAGGTTAATGGAAAGTCCGTTCTCACCCAAAAGACTGAGATTGAGGGCGGGATTGCCCTGTTTCCACAAAAGAAGAAGTGCAAATACGCCAACATAGCAAGCAAGCGCAATCTTGACGTATTTCATCAAGGATGCCTTTTGACCGTGCTTTTGAGAGGTGCGAACAGTAAAGAGAAAGAAGGGTGCGCTAAACACGTAACCAAGTGCCATAAATACCATATTGAAGGTATCGTAGTTGCCCATCATACAGCCGTAAAGCATAATCAAAACGGTCATATTTTGTGCAATGGCAAGGGCGAGCTTACATCCACCGCCTGCTACCATCAAACGTTGGAGGGGCTTGTTCGCCTTAACAATGGAGATGTACTCGGAAATTTTGATTGCTTCTTGCTGACCGCCAATGCCGAAATACTTTTCGTTGTCCTTCTCGGCAATACCGATAATTGCAAGAATGGTGAGAATAATCGAAATGATAATGCCGATGGGGGTCATAATGGCATACCACTTTGCATTGTAATCTCCTGCAAAAGAATCCCACGCCATTACCATGCCGACCACCTGCATAATACCCATACCCGCAAGTGAGCCAATGGTATTAAAAACAGTAAAGAGGGGGCGTTGTTTGGGATCGTTGGTCAGTACCGCCTGTGCACTTCTGGTAACAGAGGTTTGGAAAGTGTGGCCAATTACCCACACAGCATAAAGAAGAACGAACAGCGTGGAG
>JAZOVV010000069.1:0-6506 GCA_045658925.1 Eubacteriales bacterium | reverse complement strand
GCATCTTATTGTACCACATTAGGAGATTTTTTGGTATAACCTTTGTTGCCCACCCGCATAGCGGGTGGTTGTCTGTTTCGCGCTTCGCGCTCAACTGCCTAAAGGCATTAAAACAAAAAGCGTGCGAAGAAACGGAATCTTCGCACACTTTTGCTATTTTATATCACTTTTACATCGTATCAAAAACGTCGGGGCGTTCTTCGCTGTCGATTTCTCCATTGGGGGCAACCACGGTCTCCTCAACGGTTTCAACAATCTCAACCTTGGGTTGCAGTTCTGCAAGACGTGCCTGCAGCTTTTCGAATTTTTCCTGTTCGCATCCAAGCTCGATTTCGAGGTATGCTTTGTGGAATTCGCCCGCGAGAATACGCAAACGCAGCTCTTCGCTTGCTTTTTGAATGAACTTCGCTTTTTTGCGCTCCGCTCTTGCTACACGCTTGGGACTGACCTTGATTTTTACTTTGTTGCTCATCGTTTTATCTCCTTTTTTCGTATATACGTAGTGCAAAATCAACCGTTTACGTCAAACGGCGGTTCGTCGTCGACAGGCTCGGGAAAGCTATCGGCAAACGCGGTTGCCAAGCGGTCGCACCGCTCGTTATAAGGGTGACCGTCGTGCCCTTTTACCCATACGAGCTCGACCTCGTGGGTATCGAGAAGGTTTAAAAGTTTTTCCCACAAGTCGGGGTTGAGCGCGGGAGATTTGTCGGCTTTGCGCCAGCCCTTTGCCTTCCAAGACCTCGCCCAGCCTTGCTCGATGGCGTCGACGAGATATTTGGAGTCGGACGTGAGCGTCACCCGACAGGGCTCCTTGAGCGCTGAGAGTGCCTCGATTGCCGCGGTGAGCTCCATACGGTTATTGGTTGTCATCGCCTCGCCGCCCGACATCTCGCGCTCGATGCCACGATAAACGAGCACCGCGCCCCAACCGCCGCGACCGGGATTGCCTCGGCAAGCACCGTCGGTGTAAATTTCTACGTGCTTCATCAAAAAAGCACCGCCTTTCGTTCTTTCTGTTTCCATTATACACGAAAAAAACGAGAATTGCAAGGGGGTGGACAAAAAAAGACTTGCGGAGAGGGGGAAATATTCTTAAAAGAAAGTTTCCCCCTCTCCACACCTCTCCCCTTTTTCAAGAACTCTCTCACAAAAAAGGCACCCTGTCGTTCTAATCGAAAGAATACCTGTTTGCGTTTTTCTTTTTGTTACAAAAACTTCATGATAAACGCCGTATTTTCTTGACAAGCACAATTTTTTGTGTTACAATAATATGTTGTATATAATTTTTATCTATTTTTTATAGAAATGAGGTTCCCAATTATGCATTGGTCAGAAGAAATTGCGCAACGAATTATTGCGCGCAACCCCGAAAAAGAAGAATACGTTTGCGCCGCGGGCATTAGTCCCTCGGGCTCTGTTCACATTGGTAACTTCCGTGACGTTGCTACGTCCTTGATGGTTGTTCGCGCCCTTGAGAAGCTCGGCAAAAAGGCAAAGCTCCTCTTCTCTTGGGACGAATACGACCGTTGCCGCAAAATTCCCGCAAACGTGCAAGCGGTTGTTGGCAGCGACTACGACAAATATATCGGCTCCCCCTACGTTGACATTCCCGACCCTTGGGGCTGCCACGAAAACTACGCAAAGCACTTTGAGGAAGAGTTCCTGAATGCTATGAAGCAATTTGGCATCGAGCTCGACTGCCGCTATCAGGCAGATATGTACCGCTCGGGCAAATACACCAAGGATATTATCGAATCTCTGCAAAAGAGAGAAGAAATCTTTGAAATTCTCGACTCCTTCAAGACCAAGGACACCACAAAGAGCGCAGAAGAGCTCAAGGCAGAGCACGACGCGGAAAAGGCTGTTTACTACCCCGTAAGCATCTTTTGCCCCAAGTGCCATACCGACTTCACCACCATCACCAACCTCTCCGAGGATTGCACCGAGGCGGATTACACCTGCCGTTGCGGTCACTCCGGTCACTTCAACTTCCTCACCGATTTTGATTGCAAGCTCGGTTGGAAGATTGACTGGCCGATGCGTTGGAGATACGAAGCAGTCGACTTTGAGCCCGGCGGAAAAGACCACGCCGCTCCCACAGGTTCTTACAGCAACTCCAAAATCGTTTCCAAAAAAATCTTTGGCTTCGAGCCCCCGATGTTCCAAGGCTATGAGTTCATCGGTATTAAGGGTATGACCGGTAAGATGTCCTCTTCTTCGGGTCTCAACCTCACCCCCGAAACCCTGCTCAAGCTCTATCAACCCGAAATTATTCTTTGGCTCTATTCCAAGACAGACCCCACCAAGGCATTTGATTTCTGCTTTGATGACGGTATTCTCCGTCAATACTTTGAATTTGACAAAATGCTGACCGATGTTCGCGAGGGCAAGGCTTCCGACGTCATCGCCGACATTATGTATAACTGCAAGGTAGAGGGCCGCGAAATCGAGACCGTTCCCTTCTCTCTCCTCGTTCAGCTTGGTTCTATCGTTAACTTTAACGTGCCTATGCTCGAGACGGTATTCGAAAAAATCGGCACCCCCTACACCGCAGAGCAATTTGCCGACCGTCTTGACCGCGCAAAATTCTGGCTTGAGCAATGCGCTCCCGACCAAGTCAACCGCCTGCGCGCAACCCGTAATTTTGAGGTTTGGAATTCGCTTGACGAAAACGAAAAGAAGACCATTGAGCTCTTGCACGCCTACATTGCAAAGGGCGGCTACACACTGGACGAGCTCAACACCGAGCTTTATGCCATCCCCAAGACCGTTTACGGCACCGAGATGACCGACAAGGAGCTCAAGGGTCTGCAAGGTGCTTTCTTCCGCAACGTTTATAAGCTGCTTATCGACAAGGAAAAAGGCCCCCGTCTCTATCTGTTCCTCTATGCTATCGAGGCTGACAAGTACGTTGGTCTCTTGGATTTCTCCTATCCCCAAACCGAGGAAGAAATCGCCCTTGACACCCCCTGCGAAGAGTGCGCTCCCACAGAGGAAGCCGCTCCCGAGGTTCGCGAAGCCGACCCCGTTGAGCCCGTTAAGGAGCAAGTAACCATCGACGATTTTGCAAAGCTCGACTTCCGTGTTTGCAAGGTCCTCAAGGCTGAGTCCGTTCGCAAGTCTCACTCCTGCCTCAAGCTCACCCTCTTCGACGGCATCGGCGAGCGCGTTATTATGTCCTCTATCAAAGAGGAATACACCCCCGAAATGCTCGTTGGTCGCAAGATTATCGTCTTTGCTAACCTCAAGCCCAACCGCATTTGCAACGTCAACTCCCAAGGTATGCTCCTCGCCGCTACCAACAACGCTTGCGGCTGCAAGGTCATCTTTGTTGACGATTCCGTACCGGAAGGAACTGCTATTCATTAAGGGGTTCTGAAAAGGAACGATACGGGGGAAAAGAGGACTCTTGCAAGAGTCCTCTCCTCCCCCGAACCCCCTCCTCACCCAGAACCTTCACCAAACGCAGACCGCCGATAAGCCACCCCACGCGGCGGATTATCGGCGGTCTGTGCGCTTCGCGCAGATTTTTTAGCGCAAGGCGGTTGTTTTGAATTGCTAACTTGTAATACATAAAAAGTCTTTTTGAAGAAAACGGCTACACGCTCTCTTTCTTCTTCATCTCACACCAAAAAGAAGATTTCACCACGGACGGGGTGTTCACACTCTGTCCCGTGGTGAAAGTTCTTGAGGGGGTGGGTGGTTTGGAGGGAGGGGGGCGTTTCTTTCCAAGAAAGCCCCCCTCCCTCCAAAAACACTTCATTTTTAAGGAGTATCACTATGAAACTGAACGTAAACATCAAACTGACGCGCGGTGCGACCGTGCCGGAATATGCAACGAGTGGCTCGGCGGCGGTCGATTTGCGTGCCGCATTGGAAGAGGACGAGGTTATCGTTCTCGCCCCTGGCGAAAGAAAACTGATTCCCACAGGTCTTGCTATTTCCCCCGAATCGAGTGAATTTGTTGCGGTTATTGCAGGACGTAGCGGTCTTGGCGTAAAGAAAGGCGTCTCGCTTGCCAACAGCATTGGAGTGATTGACAGCGACTACCGCGGCGAGATTGGCGTTTGCTTAATCAACCACGGAGACGAGCCCTTTGAGGTTCACCGCGGCGACAGAATTGCCCAAATGATGTTCTTGCCCGTGGCAACCGCAAATTTCCTTGAGGTTGCAACGCTGGACGAAACCGAGCGCGGAGCCGGTGGATTCGGGCATACGGGTATTCAATAAGCACTTTTACAAAACGAATCAAAGAGAAAGGAGCGCGTCTATGAGAAAATTGGCCTTTATTCTTTTGTTGATTGGCGTTTGTTTGATTTTGGCGTATTGCCTTTTTCATCCCGCAAAGGAGTGGGAAGACGATATGCTTCGCGACACATTTTTCGGAGAAGATTATCTTGCCGCGCGCGGCGTTGCAGATTTCCCCGCCCCAAAGCTCGAGGGCTCTTATTTTGATGCCGAGAAAAACATTCTTTATTTGAATCTTTCGCGTGAGGAGTTCGATGCTTACACGGACGAAATCGTTGATTTTCTCCGCAAAAAGGACGAGCTCAAAGTTAAGGGGTTCAAAAGTGGCAGTGACCTTTGGGGTGTGTTTCTTCTTTTGACAAGATACCCCCTGCTTGCATCCCTTGACGTAGAGAAAATCCCCTACATCACCGAAAACGAGCGATTGTTTGGCTTTTCCACAGAGGAGCTTGGCGAGCTTTCCGAGGGCAAACGCGAGGTGGAAGCCCCACACTTTGTCTCTATTATGTGGGAGCCGACCACAAAAGAGTCGGGGGCTACTTACACAACGGTGATGGAATTTCCGCATTTTTACCACGCAAAATACGAGGTCTGTTACCACGGTCACGATTTTGAGTCTGCAACCTATCCCGTTCCGGGAACCGTTTTCACAACCACCATTCACACCTGTCTGCGTTGCGGCGAGAAAGAGCGTGAGGGCTACGGGTATGGCAACGAGGAAACCAAATTTTCGTGGACCGTGACCGAAGGAAGAGAATATCTTGTTTCAGGCATCTCCAATTTTGCTTGGCGCGGCTCTCTCGTTGAAATTTCCGCTCTTCCGCCCGAGGGCGAAAGCCTCAAAATGACGATTAATGGCACCGATGTCCCCGTGGCAAAAGAGGTTGACGGTCAACAAGTTTTCGCATTTATTATGCCTTACGGAAACGTAGAAATTACGATTGAAGCCGTAGAACACGAGCATACGGGCAAGTGGCACTCAAGCGAAGAAACACATTGGTACGAGTATACCTGCGGTTGTGAGTCTCTTGATGTTGCAGAACTGCATTTGGACAGCGAAAATAACGGGTTGTGTGATATCTGCGCGTATATGGTGGGGGTAAAGCAGCATCACCTTCTTATGATAAACGCCCCCGAGTGGCTCTACGAAGAATTGAACCACACCTACTACACAGGTGAGACGGTATCCGTAAAAATCAGTATGGCAACTGACGTTGGCTTTTTGTTCTTCATCAATGGTGAAGAGATCACCGATTATCAAGACAACAGCGGTCTTTATTGGGAATTTACCTTCCGAATGCCCGATTGCGATACGTACATTCATTTTAAGACCTACGACGGCTTTTTGCCACACGTCAATTACGCCACTTTGATTGAAACCTATTACAGACAAAATCTTGATGCACAGTATGTTCACGTAAGACACTATTACGGCGAGTTTGCAAGCGGCGCGATTGTCGCAATGCTTGACACCGCCGGTTACGGTTACGGCGATGTGGAATGGGAAGAAGAGGTGGTCGGCATCGTTATCAATTATAAGGACGGAAACCGCATTCTTGCTTTGTGTCCCAATAACAAGTTCTACACCCTAACCGAAGCGTTTGAGAACGGCTACCTCACCGCAGAGGATATTGCAGCGATCGCCGAAATGCATAACAATCAATAAAATCAAATAACACAAGTATCAAAAACAAGGAGATACATCATTATGAAAAAGCTGCTATCTGTTGTTACACTCATAATCCTTGCCGCATTGATGCTGGCAAGCTGTTCCCTCTTCTTCAATGAAGAAAAATGCATTGAAAAACTCAAGGCAGAGGGGTTGACCGAGGGTATGTGCTACATCACCGAGGAAGAATGCGCGCGCGCAACCTCGCTTATGAACTCTCAAATTCGCTTTGACGGCGGCGACTTTACGGTGGAGATTGTTAGGGAGTATAGCTTAATTGAAAACGGCGACTATTCCAAGTCCTGCACGTTTATCACCTTTGCTACCGAGGAGCAGGCAAAGCAGTTTGTTGAGCTTCAAATCAAATGGTTTTCCGAGGAGTCGGACAACCCCAATAATTGGACGTTTGCTCGCAGCGGTTGCACAGTGGTTAGCACCAACCTGGAAATCGCAAAGAAAATGATTCCCTTGAGATTTAAATAAACAGAAAAAGGCGGCAAAATTGCCGCCTTTTTCTGTTATTGCGGACGACCTGATGGAAGGCGGCGAGCCGCCACGAGATTGCAAGCAATCTCTTCGCCCCTACTTT
>JAZOVV010000068.1:0-7908 GCA_045658925.1 Eubacteriales bacterium | reverse complement strand
ATGTATAAGATCTTGTTTTGAAAGGATTTTTAAACCTATGAAACATAAAGATGTTGCCACATCAAACCCCGAAACCAAAAACGTCCAAGACAAAAAAAATCGCAAAAACACAAAAAAAATTCTTTTGTGTGTTACCGCTTTTGTTCTTTTGTGCGTAATCGTGATTCTTCCCCTCTCGTACTGCTCTTCCGCCAGTAGCGGAAAACCAATGCTCACCCTAAAAGCTGACGGCAAGACCTACTCTATCTCGGTCAATCTTTATGAGTTGATGCTCTCCGCAATGAAAGGTACGCTTTCCGCTTACGGCTACACCTTGAGCGGTCACACCCCTTCGCAAAAAGCCTTTTGGGATATTCAGGATACCTTTGACGGCAAGACCTTGGAAACATCCGATTCCTACTACCGCAAAAGCGTGCTTGAAAACTGCAAAACCTACCTCATTTCTCTTTATCTGTTCGATAAATATGAGTTGGAATTGAGCGAGAGTGCCAAAAAGGAAATTGAGGACACGATGGATGAGCTGATTAAAACCGACGGTGAAGGTTCTAAAACCAAGCTCAACTCGGTGCTTGCCGAATACGGTGTCAACTACAAAATGCTCAAAGAATATTACACCATCAAAGCAAAATTCAAGGCTGTGCAGGACCATATCTTCTCTACGATGGGTCCCAATATGAAGAATGAATATATGAACGAAAACTACGTTCATTTCTATCAAATCTTCCTTGCCAACTATACCTACGTTTACGAAACCGACAAAAACGGTGATACCATTTATTACAACACGGCAAACAATCAAATTCTCTACAAGGTAACCGAATTCAAGAATGAAATTTCCGAAGGAAAATATGAAACGGACTCCAAGGGAAATATCGTTTATTATACCGACAGCTATTATAACCATATCTCCTATGATACGGTAAACGGTAAGCCGTCCTATAAAATTGATAAAAACGGTGAATCCTACGTTACCAATCCTATGACAGAGGATGAATTGGATGCCTTGAAAGAACGCGCAAACGACCTTTTGCAAAACCTGCAAGGCACAACAAAGGATGCTTTTGTTGCAAAGATGAACACCGAAAGCGATGACCTGCAAGCCGCAATTTATACCGATGGCTACTATTTGAAAAAAGGTGTGGATTTTTCGGCTTCGGGTGAAGATTATATGTATTTGGATAAAATCGTTGAAGAACTTTCGAGCGCCGACGTCAAGGATGGTGACGTCATTATGATCTCTTCCCCCTCGGGTTACCACCTTCTGTTCAAGTGCGCCCCCACCGCCAATGCTTTTGATTTGGAAGCAAACAAGGTTTGGTTCTCAAGCTTTGCCACGGATTTTGCAGGTGAAATCTTTACCGACACCGCAGAACCTTATATGACACAAATCAAATTGAACGAAAAAGTATATGCAAAAGTTCCTAATATGAAGGAGATTGCAACCAACTATTTCTACTATTAAAAGATATTGTCTAAATATTTTTCCTCAAAAAACGCATTTTTGTATTGACAAAGGTGCGTTTTTTTGATATAATATGGATGTATCCAATAAATTCTCGGATATGAAAGGAGACATTTTTATGAAAAACACAATCAAACTGATCGCACTCGCACTTGTACTTACCCTTTCCGTTGTTATGTTGGCATCTTGCTTTGGCCCTAATGCCAATCCCGAAAAGGCAATCGAATCCTTGAAGGAAAACGATTACAAAGCCGCTAAAGACGACACCGTTCTGCCCCTTATTTTTACAGGACTCGGCATTAAGGACGTTGATACCGTTGTTACCGGTACCGCTATTATCGATGATAAGGGCGAACACGTAACCATTGTTTACTTTGAGGATGCAGATGCTGCAACGGCTGCTTGGGACAAAGTAAAGGAATACGCCGAGAAAGAAGATAAGGAAGAAGAAGACACCGACTGGACCATTGACAAGTCCGGCAAGATGATTTATTGGGGCACCAAGGCTGCCATTAAGGCGACATACTAATAGAGGGCCGATTCATTCAGCGCAGAACAAACGCCACTCGAATAAAAAAGCCTCAATGTGCTAAAATTTTAAGCATATCTTCATATAAAGTTGAAACCCGTCGAAAATTTCGACGGGTTTCTCCTTATTATGTGGCTTTTTAGTCGCGCTCGACCTCTCTGCCGTACCATTGTACGGCGACGATAGGTCGATCACACCTTCTGCATCTGACTGACCCAGCCCTTTTTTGCTTTTTATTCAGCTTACTCTACATCATCCCAAGAGCTGATAGGAGCAACCTCGTAAAGCTTTGCATCAAAGTCATCACCCTCGCCAATTACCTTTGCGGCAACCGAGAGACGCAGACGCTCTTTGACCTCTGCTTTGATATACAGACGTGTCAAATCACAGTTCTCTACCTTTTCGGCCTCGAATTTAGCTTTGCCGAAGCCACCGATTTGGCATTTGAGCGCCTTATCTTCTACGGTCAGCTTTGCAACCTTTCCGCCGCCCAAAATTTCAACCTCGGCAGGTGTGTAAACTGTCCAGAGGATTTCACCGGGAGCGGTGAGAACAAGCTCATCTTGGATAACAACGGTCGTGCGGTTATCGGTCAGCATAACACCGCGCTTGCCGCGCAGGATGCTCTTGTTGGTGGAAGTCATATCGACAACGGCATAAATGCGGTCCTCGCGTCCCTTCATCTCAACGATTTTTGCATTTGCGTGAGGTTCTTGATCGGGTGCGGGCTCGGCTGCGGGATTTACAACAATGGTGTTCTGCCCTGCTGCACGACGGCGCATCATAATGGGCAAGGATTCCATTCCGCCGGTCTCGGCAAAGAAACGAACACCTGCCATATCCAAAATAACGCTACCCGCATCAAGGTCACCGTTTACTTCGTCGTTTGCACCGCCGTGCAGACCTACGAAAGCATCTTCCTTACCCCAACCCGAACGCATAATGGCAAGACCTGCCTTGCGGTAAACGGTATCCTGCGGAAGTGTGGGCAGGAAGGATTCGTCTACGGGGGTATAGAAAAGAATATCGAGAGGTGTTACACACTTTGTGCCGTTTGCGATTTGTTGATGGCGTACAACCGAGTAGGTGGAGTTGCTGTATTGTTGGCCAAACCAATACAGTGCGGAGTTTTCGGTGGGCACTGCCGCGCTATTGTGGAAGTTCCACATACCGTTCTCGGTCTCGGTAGCGATACCGAAATATCCCGTTGCAGAGAAGCCGGGAGCGGATGCGAATCCGTAATCGTTGCCGCAAGCCTTTTGGAGCATTGCAATCAGCATTGCGAGTGCGCGAGAGCTCTTTTCCCAAGCACCTGCGCCTTCGCTGTATCCGCCGTCAGGCGCATAGGAAGCGAAGCAAGACTCAACGTTGCGAAGAATGCGGTCAACGAGCTTGAGGGCGGTTTCGGGGTAAATGTCAGCCAATGCAAGTGCCATAGCAAGCATACCTACGTTGACAACAGCAGAAGCTGTTCCGCCATCAATCCACATACGTCTCTTACCGTCGTAGCACTCAAGACCGACTCTCATACCGTTGCGCAGCATTGTGCGCTCGATGATTGCCTTTCTGCCCTCGCTCCAAACGTGGTGACACCAATCGTAGCAGATAGCCACTGCAAAGGAAACGGTGCCGACAGAGGACATCAAACCGGAGTTCCAATCACTGAAACGGGCAAGCGCTTCACACTCGAGAGCGGCGCGCTCGCAGTATTTTTTATTACCCGTTACACGGTAAAGGGTGGACCAAGCAAAGATTTTTTCAGCAGCGCCGTTCAATTCATTGGTCAGCTGTTGAGCCGTACGGGATGTTGCAGCCGCGATGGGTTCATCGTTCAGGGTTGCATCATAGCGTTTTTTGAGGTCTTTGAGGTATGCGGCAAGTTCGGGCTCTTCTTTTGCGCGGCGGCGAAGTTGCATCAGTTCGTCGTGAGAGAACAAAAGTCTGCCGCGGGATGCGCTAAAGCGGCGGCGCAAGTCGCCCAGAACACGGTCTGCCTCGGGACGCCAGAAGGTGGTAGCGGCAACAAGCTGCCAAATGATGGCACTGTCGCGACTACTTTGGAAGATGTTTTTGCGATTGGAAAGGATAATAAGTCCCATACCGTCAACAAACATCTGTCTCCAACGGAAGAATTCGCGAACATAGTCTGCGGGGAAGAAAAGCATTCCGCCACGAACACGCGGAAAGAAACCAAGCTCGCTCGGGGCACCGTCAACGGTTACGCGGTTAGAGTCTGCCGAGAAAGCATACTTCTTGCGGCGATAGGTGAAGTTGAGGGTAAGTGCTCGGTTATCAGCCACGCAAGAGAACGCGATGCCTGCGGCAACGGGAGCCATAGGCAACCAAAGAATACCGTCCTCTTCAAAGGGCTTTGCCTCGGAGTCGTCGATGGAGTTGGGGATGCGCTTGCGGTCAACGATGGAGAAATTACCCGTTTTGGAGAATACAGCCGCACCCTTGAGTTCGGGCATTCTTGCATATACGGGAGCGATATCCTTCTCGTAAACGTAAAAACTATCAATATAGAGAACGGGAGAGCGTCCCTCAGTGGGTACGTTCAAAGCCTCGAGAACGATGCTGCCAATGTCGTTCCAACCGCTGCACTTGCCTGTGCCGTGCAGGAAAGGAATTTCCAAGCGATAGTCGTTCCAACCGTCCTTTGCAACCGTAACGGTGGTTTCGTATCCGCCTACGTTCTCGCCTGTTTGGCTGTTACTGAACACCAGACGGAAGGATGCACCTGCTGCTGCGGCAGCACAAACCGAAAAGGTCAGATAGCGCACGCCCGAAAGGTCGGAGCCACCCATGGGGATAACAACACGATCAAGCTCGCGAGGTCTCCAAGACGCACTCATGTGTGCGCTCTTTTTGTGTGCGAGGTCAGGCTTCATTCCGGTGCTTTCAATCAGATCGTATTGGTTCATATCCACCAAAATCTGTGCCGGGCTCTCCTGCCAGGATTCGATCATACTTCTCAAATTCTTTTTCATCTGTCGTTCCTCTTCTTATATGTATTTTTCTTATTTTACAGTTTTTACAAAGCGAAGGAAGGCGTCTCTTCCCTCTTCGGTGCATTTATAAACACCGGCATCCTCCAAAACGGCTTCAAACGTGCGACCGATCTCTATTTGAAGAACCTCGCCCACGTTTTCGTAGGAGATTTGATAATTAGATGCAAAGGTCTCTACCCAAGCGGCGTGCTTTGCGGTACGTTCATCAAGTGTGATGTCCTTGCCTTCGGCAAGATACATTGCCAAAACGTCCATTTCCTCGCACAAGCGTGCGGGCAGAACGGCAAGTCCCATAACCTCAATAAGTCCAATGTTTTCTTTTTTGATATTATGCTTGTCCGCGTGGGGATGGAAAATGCCGAGCGGATGCTCTTCGGTGGTCAAATTATTGCGCAAAACAAGGTCAACTTCATAATCTGTTCCGCGGCGGCGCGAAATGGGGGTGATTGTGTTGTGCGGTTCCCCATCGGTTTCGGCAAAAATGCCTGCTTTCGGGTCGCCATACGTGCGCCAAACGCACAGGATGCGGTCGGAAAGTTCAATCAGACTTTCTCTGTTTGCGGAACGCAAACGGATGACCGACATCGGCCAATATACAATCCCTGCTGCTACGTTGTCAAAGCCGTCAAAATGCAATTCTTTCTCGATGGGCGCCCGTTCCATTGCAAAGGTGTATCTTCCACCCTGCATGTGGTCGTGCGAAAGAATCGAACCGCCCACAATGGGAAGGTCGGCATTCGCGCCAAGCATATAATGCGGGAATTGTTCCACAAAATCCATTTGCTTGACAAAGGTGGAACGGTCAATGCGCATTGGTTTATGCTCTTTGGAAAGTGCGATGCAATGCTCGTTATAATAAACGTAGGGAGAATACTGTAAGAACCACTCTTCACCTGCGAGCGTGATGGGAATGAGTCGCAAATTTTCTCGGGCGGCTTGTGTCAAGCTCCCCGCAAAGCCCTCGTTCTCTCGACAGAGGGCGCATTTGGGATATCCGCTCGCAGTAGCCATCTTTGCGGCGGCAATAGCGCGGGGGTCTTTTTCGGGCTTGGAAAGGTTAACGGTGATGTCCATTTCACCATACTTTCCGCTATAAGTCCATTGAATATCTTTTTTGGTACGATAGGTGCGAATATAATCCGATGTGCGGGAAATATGATAGTAATAATCGGTTGCTTTTTGAGGGGACTGTTCATAGAGCGCTTGGAATTTATTTTGCACCTCGCTCGGGCGCGGTGTAAGAATGCCCATTAGGTGTGCATCAAACAAATCACTCTCGGTAATACTATCTGCGGGAATAATTCCCTTTTCGATTGCTATATTACACAGCGCTGTGAGAATGCGCTCTAAATCCTCGTTTTCCTCTCTGTTTTGCTCGGGAAGAAAATCAAGAATGCCGAATTCGCGGCACAAGCGGTTGCACAAAAAGACGCGATCGCTCTCCTCTGCGAGCCCGTTTTTGATACTGTATTGAATAAGGTCGTCAATCAAGCCACAAAGCTTTGCATCGGTCTGCATGCTACACTTCTTCCTCATTTCCCCCAAAAAATCGGTTGTTATATACATTATAACATGGTAAGCTTTTTTTGTAAATGGGATTTTTACTCTTTTTCCAAAATTTTTTTGTTTTTTTTGCAAAAAACTATTGACAAACACTTTTTGATATGCTATACTCTTATCGATACCAAATCTCAATAAGGAGCAAAGCAAATGAAAAGACGTTCGACAAAGCAACGCGAGATCGTCTATGAGGCTCTGATGCGATTGTATCACCCCACGGCAGAAGAGGTTTACGAATATCTGCAAAACGAGCAGCCCGGTATTGGACGTGCAACCGTGTTCCGTAATTTGACTGTTCTTGCAGAGGAAGGAAGAATCGTCAAACTCTTCTTTCCCGACGAGGTGGCGCATTACGACGCGAATATCGACGGTCATTACCACTTTGTTTGCAAACGGTGTGCAAAAATCATCGATTTGCGAACCAACGCAAGGCTGGCTCTCTCCCCCGACCACGACTTTGAAGTTGAGATCCAAGAAGTCAATTTTTACGGACGTTGCAGAGAATGCCAACAAGTTTTACAATCTTAAAAAATCTAAAAACATCATAATTTAAAGGAGAACAAAACAATGAAAAAGTACAGATGCTTGATTTGCGGTGAGGTTTTTGATGTAGCTGACGGTGTTGAACCCGTTTGCCCCAAGTGCGGTTTGAAAGGCAATAAGCTTGAGCTGATTGCTGAAGAATCCCCCAAGGCTAACAAATACTCCGGCACACAAACCGAAAAGAACCTTGAAGCTGCTTTTGCAGGCGAGTCCCAAGCAAGAAACAAGTACACCTACTTTGCATCCGTTGCAAAGAAAGAAGGCTATGAGCAAATCGCTGCTCTGTTCCTCAAGACTGCTGACAATGAAAAAGAGCACGCAAAGATGTGGTTCAAGGAACTCAATGGTCTTGGTGACACCGCTCAAAACCTCGGTGCTGCTGCTGAAGGCGAAAACTATGAGTGGACCGATATGTACGACGGCTTTGCAAAGACCGCTGAAGAAGAAGGCTTCCCGGAACTCGCTGCTAAATTCCGTATGGTTGCTGCTATTGAAAAGCATCACGAGGAAAGATATCGCGCTCTGCTCCGTAACGTAGAGACCGCTGAAGTATTTAAGAAGAGCGAAGTTAAGGTTTGGGAATGCCGTAACTGCGGTCACATCGTTGTTGGCACCAATGCCCCCGACGTATGCCCCACCTGCGCTCATCCTCAAAGCTACTTTGAAGTACACGCTGAGATTTACTAATCTTTTTATAAGAAATGCGGGGAGACCTTTTTCGCGAAAAAGGTCTCCCCGCACCCCTCCCAAAAAGCACTCGCACAAAATCATTCTAAATGTAAGTTGTTAGTTTGCGAATAGAC
>JAZOVV010000067.1:0-63699 GCA_045658925.1 Eubacteriales bacterium | reverse complement strand
GCTCGATAAGTTAAGCGTTAAAGAATATGAAGACCCTTTTAAGGGTAGTTAAGTAATACAAACGCCCTTTCAAGGGCGGCAAAAGTGGCAAAGGCAATAGGCTTGAGTATACGAAAGCAAGCGGCTTGAGCCGCTGGCCGGGAGTATTGGGCTTTTAGCCCTTGTGCATACCACCCGTTTGACGGGTGGTTATGATTTTATCTGTTCAAAATGAGCTTTGTAAGCTCAACGGGATCAACGATTGTATCACCCTTGTAAACACGCATATTGCCGGAAGCAATTTCGTCAATGAGGATAACCTCGCCGTTGTTGTAGCCAAACTCAAACTTGATATCCCACAGGTCAAGACCGATGGTTTTGAGGTCGTCTGCAACAATTTTGGTGATCTTAAGGGTTTGTTCCTTCATGCTCTCAAACATCTTCATATCCATAATGCCAAGAGCGGCAAGACCTTCAGCAGTTACGAGCGGGTCGCCCTTTTCGTCGTTTTTGAAGGTGCATTCAACGTATCCACCCTCAAGGCGGGTGCCGTTTTCAATATATTCACCGTATCTACGAATAAAGCTACCGGTTGCAACCAAACGGCAGATAACCTCAAGTCCGTGACCGAAAACGGTGGCAGGGAGAACTTCCATGGTAGCGTTTTCAACGTCAGCGCCTACGTAGTGGGTTTTAACGCCGGCTTTTTTGCAAAGTTCAAAGTAGTAAACCGAGGTTTGCAGGTTTGCCTTGCCGATGCCGTCAATGGTCAGCCCAACGGTGTTTTCGCCGGGATCAAATACGCCGTCTTTGCCGGTGCAATCGTCCTTGAATTTCAGCATAACGTTGCCGTTGTCAAGTGCATAAACGTCCTTGGTTTTGCCCGTGTAGATCTTTTTCATAAATCCGTACTCCTTTAATTTGAGTTCCCTCTTTTGCGCGCAGACAGCTGCGGAAGAAGAGGCCTTGTTTTACGAGGATATTATACCACAATATCACTCGCTTGTCAATGAATGAAAAGAAAAAAATATAGACAAAAATCGAAAAAATATTTTCGGGATTTTTGGTTTTTTGGTTGACATTTTTCCCTTTTTGCGGTATAATTATTAAGATATCGCAATATTTGAAGAAAGGGGCGTAAACAACTGTGAACAACGTGGATTTGCTCAAAAACATAAAAGAAGGAATGCCTTCTTTTTCCAAGGGTCAAAAACTGATTGCGACATATATATTAGAACATTACGATAAAGCCGCCTATTACACAGCTTCCAAGCTTGGTGCGATTGTTGGCGTTTCCGAATCCACAGTTGTGCGCTTTGCAAACGAGCTTGGTTACGAGGGCTATCCTGAGCTGCAGCGAGCACTCAAAAAGCTGATTCGCAGCCGATTAACCTCTTTCCAACGTATGGAAATCACCAATAGCTTGATTGGTGAGCACGACGTGCTGGAAAAGGTGCTCGCTTCCGATATCGATAAGATCAGACAAACCGCTGCCGAAATCGATAACGAGTCTTTTTCTGCCGCAGTGCAAAATATCGTAGAAGCAAAGAACATTTACATCATGGGTGTGCGTTCTTCTTCAACGCTTGCGGGCTTTCTCAATTATAGCTTGCGCATGATTTTTGACAATGTTCGCTTGGTGCAAACTACCTCGGGCAGTGAAATGTTCGAGCAAATTATGCAAATCGGAGAGGGCGACGTGATGATCGCTATCAGCTTCCCGCGTTATTCCAGCCGTATTATCAAGGCTGTGGAATATGCAAAGGGAAAGGGAGCGGATGTAATCGCTCTTACCGACAGTAAATTTTCTCCCATCGCAGCCGAAGCGGATCAGCTTCTTATCGCTTATAGCGATATGGCATCCTTTATGGATTCCTTGGTAGCACCCTTGAGCATTATCAATGCACTTGTGGTAGCGGTTGCGCGTAAGCGCGAGGCCGAGGTCAGCGAACGGTTGCGCATTTTGGAAGAGATTTGGGACCGCTATGACGTCTATGACAAAAAAGGAAACTGACGCACGTCGCATAGCCGTTATCGGCGCGGGAGCTGCCGGAATGATGGCTGCTATTACAGCTGCTGAAGCAGGTGCGGCAGTTACACTCTTTGAACGCAACGACCGCGTTGGTAAAAAGCTCCGCATCACAGGCAAGGGGCGCTGCAACGTTACCAATAACTGTGATAATAACGAGTTTCTTTCCAACGTGCCCACCAATCCAAGATTTTTATATGCATCTCTTTCGCGTTTTTCCACGGCGGACACAATGACTTTTTTTGAGTCAGCAGGTGTCCCATTGAAAACCGAGCGAGGCAAGCGTGTTTTCCCAATTTCCGACCGCGCTGCCGATATTGTTTCGGCTATGGAGAAGCGTTGCCGCGAAGCGGGAGTTGAGATCGTTCACCGCCGCGTGCGCGGACTTATCATCGAGGACGGTCGTATCGCGGGTCTGCGTTACGGAGACGGCGAAGAAGCATTCGATGCCGTTATCGTATGCACAGGTGGAAAATCCTATTCGATGACGGGCTCCGACGGTGACGGATACCGCTTTGCTACTGAGGCAGGGCATATAGTCACCCCGTTGCATCCCTCGCTGGTTCCCGTTGTGGCAGAGGGAAAGCTTTGCGCTTCATTACAAGGTCTTTCGCTCAAAAACGTGTCGCTTTCCATAAAATTGACACAATCGGGCAAAACTGTCTATGAGGATTTTGGCGAAATGCTTTTTACACACTACGGGCTTACCGGACCCTTGGTGCTTTCCGCATCGGCGCATCTATCCGACATCGCTCCGGGAAAATATGAGGCCGTTATCGACCTCAAACCGGCTCTTGACGAAAAGACTTTGGATGCTCGCATCCTTTCGGATTTTTCCAAATATCAAAATCGCGATCTTATCAATGCACTTGACGATCTCTTGCCGCAAAAGATGATAGTTCCTTATATCGGTTTGTGCGGTATTGATCCGCGCAAAAAGGTCAATTCTATTACGCGCGAGGAGCGCGAAAAAATGGTGCGCATCCTTAAGGGGGTTCGCGTAAAGCTTGTTGGGTTCCGCCCCATCGAGGAGGCTATTGTTACGCGCGGTGGTGTCAGCGTTAAGGAGATAGACCCCAAAACAATGCAATCCAAGCTTGTGGAAGGCTTGTACTTCGCAGGCGAGGTTTTGGATGTTGACGCCTATACGGGCGGCTTCAATCTGCAAATCGCATTTTCCACCGCCACCGTTGCGGGCACATCCGCTGCGTGGGGATAAAATTCTTTTAAACGAGGAAAAAGCAGTATGATTCAAATCGCTATCGACGGTCCCAGTGGGGCAGGCAAATCAACGGTTGCAAAGGCCGTTGCCCGCGAGTTGGGCATTATATATGTAGATACAGGCGCACTTTACCGCACAATCGGTTACTTTGTACGCTCGCGCAACGTTGATCCCAAGGATCCCGAAGGTGTTGCCGCGCTTTTGCCCGAAATTTCGGTTGATCTCAAATACGAAAACGGACGTCAGATCGTTTGCCTCAACGGTGAAGATCTCGGCGATCGCATCCGTACCCCCGAAATGTCTATGTACGCATCCGCCGTATCGGCAATTCCCGCAGTGCGAACCTTCCTTTTGGAAACACAACGCAAAATCGCGCGCGAGAATAGCGTCATTATGGATGGGCGCGACATTGGAACGGTTATTTTGCCGAATGCCAACGTTAAGATTTTTTTAACTGCTTCTGATGAGTGCCGCGCTATGCGCCGCCGTGACGAATTGGTAGCAAAGGGAATTGAGGTTACCTATGAGGAAGTTCTGGCCGATATGAAAGAGCGTGACCGCAACGACAGCACCCGTGCAGTTGCTCCCGCAGTTGCCGCCAAGGATGCCGTTTTGCTTGACAATTCTTGGATGACGCCCAATGAGTGCACCGCTGCAATTATCAAATTGATTAAGGAAAAGACCGAAGTATGATGAGCGGTCGAATCGTTGAGATCGCTCCGCACGCAGGCTTTTGCTTTGGTGTTCAAAGAGCGGTTCAAACACTCCAAAAGGCAATTTGCGAGGCTCATCCAAATGCTACGGTTGCTACTCTTGGACCTCTTGTTCACAACGAGGCATATGTGCAATCTCTAAGGGAGAGAGGCATTGTTGCTATGGATGATGTGGAAGCTCAAAAAAGGGCAGAGGAAGCATCCCAAGAGCATCCGTTTGTGCTGATTATTCGCGCTCACGGAATTCTTGAAAACACCGAAAAGGCTTTACAAAAAATCGCCGCCGGCAATCCTCATTTTACACTTTTTGATTGTACTTGTCCGTTTGTTAAAAAGATTCATCGAATTGCCGAAGAGTGTGACCAAAACTCGGAAATTTTCCTCTTTTTGGGGGACGAAAATCACCCGGAGGTCAAGGGCGTGATGAGTCGTGTCAAGGGCGAAAAATACGTATCTAACTCTCCCGAGGGAATCGAAGAGATGCTTTTGCGTCGAAAAGAGCAAAAAAACGACGGCAAAATCCCCATTTTAGCGGCTCAAACAACGCAAATTTTGTGCAAATGGAACAAAACTGAAAAGATTATTAAAAAACTATATACAAATGCCAAAATTTTTGGTACAATATGCAGTGTGACCGAAGAGCGGCAGAGCCGCGCCGAGGAACTTGCAGCACGGTGCGATGGCATCGTAGTGGTGGGCGGCAGAGAGAGTGCCAACACCGCAAAGCTTTATCAAATTTGCCGAGAGAAATGCGGCAACACGGTGTGGATCGGGACGGCATCCGAATTGGATACCGAATGCTTTACCACATCGCATCACGTTGGAATCGTCGCAGGTGCATCGACACCAAGCGAGGAAATACAGGAGGTATATAAAACCATGAGCGAAATCAAAGAAAATTTCGAAGAAATGCTCGAATCGCAATGCTTAACTTTAAATACAGGAGATGTCGTTACCGGAACAGTTACTCACGTTTCCGATGCTGAGCTTCAGTTGGACCTCAGTGCGGGCGTAACCGGCTACATAAAAGCGGAACAGATCACTGACGATCCCACTTTTAAGCTGACTGAGAACTTCAAAAACGGCGACCAAGTCGAAGGCTTCGTCATTCGTGTCAGCGACATCGAAGGCGTTGCAGAACTCTCCAAGAAGAGAGCAGATGCCGATAAGAATTGGCAAAACGTAGTAGATGCTTGCGAGAACAAGACCGTTCTCGAGGGCAAGGTAACCGAAGCTGTTCGTGGCGGCGTTGTTATCATTCACAATGCTAACCGCATCTTCGTTCCCGCATCCCAAACCGGTGTTCCGAAGGATGGCGACCTCGCTTCTATCGTAGGTCAAACCGTTTCCTTCAAGGTTATCGAAATCAAGGCTCCCAAAAAGGCAATCGGCTCCATCCGCCTTGTTCAACGCGAAGAGCGTCGTGCACAAGAGGCTGATTTCTGGGCTAACATCGAAGTAGGCAAGGCTTACCACGGTACCGTTAAGAGCCTGACCAGCTTTGGTGCATTCGTTGACCTCGGCGGCGTTGACGGTATGGTTCACCTTACCGAGCTGTCCTGGAAGCGCATTAAGAACCCTGCAGAAGTTGTTTCCGTTGGCGACGAGCTCGACGTATTC
The DNA here is from genome assembly GCA_045658925.1 of Eubacteriales bacterium. GTDB lineage: Bacteria > Bacillota > Clostridia > Oscillospirales > CAG-272 > UMGS1865. The sequence goes on along the minus strand of JAZOVV010000067.1, from coordinate 58,136 downwards.
GTAAAGAGCTTTGACCCCGAAAAGAAGAGAATCTCCCTCGGCTACAAGACCGAAGAGAGCAACCCTTGGAACATCTTCAAGTCTCAATATGCAGTTGGCGATATCGCATCTGTTAAGATTGTTAACATGATGCCTTTCGGCGCATTTGCAGAAATCGTTGACGACGTTGACGGTCTCATTCACATTTCTCAAATCGCTATGCAAAGAATTGCAAAGCCCGCAGATCTGCTTGAAATCGGCCAAGTAGTTGACGCTCGCATCACCGAGATCGACGACGAAAAGAAGAAGGTTAGCCTTTCCATCCGCGCTCTTCTCGAAGAGGCAGCAGAGGCAGCAGAGGCTATGCCCGAAGAGTATGCAGAAGAAGCAGTAGCTGAAGAAGCTCCCGCTGAAGAAACTGCAGAATAATTTAAGATTTTATCAAAAATGAATGAGACTCCCTTGTGGAGTCTCATTCTTACAATAGGAGGTATATGAAATATGTCTACACCCATTAAAGTAATGACCTTCAATATGCGCATCAGTACGCCCGTTGACGGTGATAACTGGTTCCGCAACCGCAAGCCCAAAATCGCAGAGGTGATTCGCCGTGAAAATCCCGATATCATCGGCTTTCAAGAAGTCTGCGAAGAAATGCAGGATTTTCTCTCCGAGACTTTCCCCGAATATATTATTCTCGGCCACGGACGCAAGGATGATTATTCTTGGGAGGGAACACCGATTGCTTTCAAAAAGAACCGTTTTCTCTTGCATACGTTCCGCGAGCGTTGGCTTTCTTTGGAAGAAAACCTTCCCGGCAGCCGCCTGCACGGAATGGGGCAGAGCGATTGTCCGCGCGTGTTCCTTTGCGCCGAGCTGATCGACCGCACTTGCTATAAGCCTTTCAGCTTTTACAATGTGCATTTGGATCATCTCTACGAAACCCACGCACAAATCGTTGAAACAGCGCTTCTCCTCAAGGATATCTGCGAGTCGCCGTTTCCGTACGTTCTCACGGGTGACTTCAACGCTACACCCGATTCCTCGGTTGTCAAGACCATTCTTGCCACAAAGGGACGTCTCGGAACTGTAAACGCCACCGAAAACATTGGCGGAACCTTCCACGGCTTTGGCAGATACGAACCTGCGGTTGATCAAATCGATTATGTTTTCACCAATATGAAGACCGATCCTGGCGAGTCTTATCTCGTTCCCGACGATAACACTTGCGGATATTACTACTCCGATCACTACGCTGTATGCTCTTACGTTAGCATTGACTAAATAACAGAGAAGACAGAAAAAGAACACCGCTCTACACATAGCGGTGTTCTTTTTTGTTATTTCTGCAGATAATAGCGATTGATGTAGCCGGTAATTTTGCCGTTGCTATCATATCGGCATTCTTCTATGATGTCTTTGGTGAGCCAACGGTGTTTTGCAAGTGTTTTGACTGCTCGATATCTGCAACAAGAGCAAAGAGTGGTGTTGTAGACATAGAGCAAAAACTCTTTGGGGAGCTTTTTGCCACTCTCAAAAAGGTCAAGGATTTTATAACCGATGTGATGCCAACCTGATTCTTCCTCATAGCTTACGTCAAGAGCATAAAATGCATCTAATAACAAGCCTTTATCAGTGGGGGTATAATTATGTAGCAGCATTTCGAGAGCGTACGGTTTGTGTTGCTCTTCTTCCATCAGCAAAAGAGCATAATCGTGTACAACCTTGCTTTGACAATTTCTCAACACGCCAAGGGCGACCGGGCACAATCTTTCGTCTGTGGAGTGCGTGTATGCTATAAGGCTTTCGTGAGAAATAGGAAATTCGCTATTGAAAAAGGCGGAAAGCAACTCTGCTTTTTGATCAAGATTTGTTTCTGCCAGCACTATCTCGGCAAGCTGTTTGCGTGCCTCGGCATCTGCATGTCTGGAAAAGCGAATCTTAGTGTAGGGCGCTAATCTTCCCGTTGTGGAAATTTCTTCTCTGATAGCTTCCACACTGGGTGCTTGCGGCTTGCTCGCAGGTCTCTTTTTGTTTTCCTCGCGCTTTTTTGCGATTTGCAAATAACTTTCATAAAAGAACTTTGCATAGTCACAGTTTTTGGAATCGCGTTTGAGCATTTGATAAAAATTTCGTTTTCCCAACTGCTTTTCCAAGCTAAAACAGAGCCAATCAAATGAATCGCAATCGTAATGCGGATTTTCTTTGAACAAACGTCCTAAATCTCGCACGGTTTTATAATTGGCATCGTCACTGTTCGAGGGAAGAATCATTATACAAAAATGCTGAAAATTATCGCGCTCAAAGTCATAAGCATGAAAAGAATGTTTATTCAAAAGCGTGGTATAGAGCTGCTCATACTTTTGTTGCAGCGCGAGAAGGGCATCTTCATTTCCGCTTTTTGCAAACAGAGATAGCAACGTGCTAAAATGCTGGAATAAATAATCTTCGTGGTTGGGAAGAGAAGTGAACTTTTCTATTATGGGAGCAACAAAATACGCCTCGTCGTCAAAGAATGTAGTGAGGTTGTAGACATACTCTGCACGTACGCCTTCGCATTGTGTATCATAGCTCAAATTGTGCAAGCAACCCCACAAAACGATGTCCTTGTATTTTTCAATATTCTGTTCCGATTTTAGCGCGAGAACACATCTGCCGCGCCCTTGTTGCATACAAGTTTTGAAATCTTTTTTATTCAATCATTGCCTCCCAAAGTTGCAAAAAATATCATTTGGATTTCTGTGCACCTATTATAACATAGCGACAACCTTTTTGCAAGAAAAAATCTAAAAAACGTATTTTGAGATACACAAAAAGGACGCAGAGATAAAAACATTCCAATGAAAGATTTTAATGTTTTAATTGAAGATAAACTTAACATATTATTCACAATTAAAAAGGGAAGTATCATTGACTTTCGACTTGTTTTGTGATATAATTTCGTTAGAATGGGGTAGGATGGGAATTTTTTGAAAATGCCACCTGTTTCCAATAAAAATATTACTTATTTGGAGGATTGTCTTTATGGAGAAAGGCACGACGATCGGTAACGCAAAGATCGCGGCTCTTTTTGATGCAGGTACCTTTGTTGAGACCGGCGCATATATGAAGAGAGGCGACGACTTGACCGGTGTTGTTTGCGGCTACGGCGCTGTAAACGGCAAGTTGGTTTACGCGTTTGCTCAAGACAGTGACCGCAAGAAGGGCGCAATCGACGCACTTCAAGCAGAAAAAATTGCAATGCTTTATAATATGGCACTCAAGAACGGAGCTCCCGTTGTGGGTGTGTTCGATAGCGTAGGTGCTACCGTTGCAGACGGTGCATCTGTTCTCTCGGCTTACGGCAAACTGCTCAAGGTTGTAAGTGATGCATCCGGCATCATTCCGCAAATTGCCATCATCAATGGCGTTTGCGCAGGTATGGCGGCAACCGTTGCGGCAATGTTCGACGTTGTTATTACGATTAAGGACAAATCCGAGCTTTACGTAAATGCTCCTTTCCTTGCAGGCAAGGAAATCGGTACTACCGATTACACCGCACAAAACGGTCTTGCATCCATCAACGCAGAGAATGAGGAAGATGCAGTAGCAAAAGCAGTTAAGCTTGTTTCTATGCTTCCTTCCAACTGCGAAGAAGGAGTTGCCATCGAGGATATTACCGATGACATCAACCGCACAGTAGCAGTTGAAGGTCAGAGCGGCAAAGAACTCGTGGAAACTCTCGCCGATGCAAACACCTTTGTAGCTCTTGGCGAAGCGTATGCAACCGAAATGATTACAGGAATCGCTTGCTTTGCCGGTGTTACCTGCGGTGTTGTTGCAAACGACGCAGCAGTAAATGGCGGTGTTATCACCTGCGAAGGTGCAAAGAAGGCTGCAAAGCTCATCAGCTTCTGCGATAGCTTCTCCATTCCCGTTATCACACTTGTTGATAGCATTGGTGTTGCAACCGGTGCTGAGGCAGAGGGCGCACCTCTTGCCGCTCAACTCGGCAAGCTCGCTATGGCTTATGCCACTGCTGACACTGCAAAAATCGGTGTTGTTTGCGGCAAAGCATACGGCGCAGCATTCACACTCATGGGCTCCAAGGCTCTCGGTGCCGATATGGTTTATGCAGTTCCCACAGCAGAAATCAGTGTTATGGCACCCGCTTCTGCCGTTGCATTCCTTTGGAACGACAAGATCACCGAGGAAGTCACTCGTGCGGACCTCGTTGAGAAGTGGACCAAAGAATGTGCATCTCCCGAGGCAGCCGCTGCCGACGGTAGCATCGATGACGTAGTAAAAGCAAATGAGCTTCGTCAACGCATCTGTGCAGCAGTTTATATGCTGATGATGAAAAACGCAGGAGCACCCGCTCGCAAGCACTGCAATCTTCCTCTTTGATAGGGAGGTAACAAAATGACGTATCAACCTATGTTCCTGACAATACCGGGTGAAGAACTCAATTGGGGTGAACGCGCATCAACTGCTGGCACGGTCACACTTATGGGCATGGTTACCATTTTTGCGGTTCTCGCAATTTTGTGGGCTATGATCGAGATCATGCACTCTGTACTGCACAAGGGTGAAAAGAAAGAAAAAGAGCCTCGTCCCAAAAAGACAGCTCCCGCACCCGCTCCCAAACAAGATGACGCAGCCATTGCAGCGGCTATTGCCGCAGCACTTGCAGCTGCCGAAGATGACGGAGCAATCGTAGCGGCTATTACCGCGGCAATCACTGCCGCAAGGGCGGAGGCCGGTGAGACCGGTGCATTCCGCGTTGTATCCTTCAAGCGCGTAGAACGCAAGCGCGGATACAGAAGATAATCTCCCAATCAAACAAAACTACAAACAACAAATTAAAATGAAACTTAAATTTTGAAAGGTTAAAGGTAAAATATTATGAAAAACTATCGTGTAACTGTTAATGGCGTAATTTATGATGTAGTAGTAGAGGAAGTTAATGGCGCAGCCGTTCCTTACGTAGCACCCGTAGCTGCTCCTGTAGCAGCACCCGCTCCTGTAGCAGCTCCTGCTCCCGTAGCAGCTCCTGCACCTGCAGCAGCTCCCACTCCCGCAGCAGCTCCCGCTCCCGCAGGCAAGGCTGGCGCTACCGCTGTTAAGGCTCCCATGCCCGGCACTCTCATCAAAGTAAACGTTAAACCCGGCGACGCTGTTAAGAAGGGCGACGTTCTCTGCGTTCTCGAAGCTATGAAGATGGAAAACGATATTATGGCTCCTGCAGACGGTGTTGTAGCATCCGTAGAGGCAACCCAAGGCGCTTCTGTTGCAACCGACGCTGTTCTCGTTACTATGAACTAATCCTTTTTGAACATTCTATTTTTGAATTTTACAGAAAGGAAACAGCCTTATGGATTTGCTTCAAAGCGTTCAAACATTCCTTGGTGATACGGGCGTAGCGCAACTCTTTGCTGATGGTTGGGTAGGAGCAGTAAAGACTCTGATTATGATTGCCATCGCGGGCGTGTTGATCTACTTGGCGATTGGCCGCGGATTCGAACCGTTGTTGCTTTTGCCTATTGCAGTAGGAATGTTGCTGACCAATATTCCCGGCGTTGATCTTTTCCACTCTGAATGGTATATGACGAGTGGCATGATCGATTATCTCCACATTCTGAATAAGGGTGAGTTGCTCGACATCCTTTACATTGGTGTTAAAACCGGTCTATATCCTTGCTTGATCTTTATCGGTATTGGTGCTATGACCGATTTTACTCCCTTGATTTCTAACCCCAAGAGCTTGCTTATCGGCGCAGGCGCACAGTTCGGTGTTTTCGTTGCCTTTTCTGGTGCTATTTTCTTGGGCTTTACGACGGCCGAAGCTGCATCCATCGGTATCATTGGTGGTGCAGATGGTCCTACGGCTATCTACGTTACAAAAACCTTGGCTCCCGCACTTCTCGGTGCTATCGCCGTTGCGGCCTATTCTTACATGGCGCTCATTCCGATGATCCAACCTCCCATTATGCGTCTTTTGACCACGGAAGAAGAAAGAAAGATCAAAATGACTGCACTTCGCCCCGTTTCTAAATTGGAAAAGATGATTTTCCCCGTAATGGTAACCGTTGTTGTTGGTATGATCGTTCCTTCGGCTCTTTCCTTGATCGGTTGCTTGATGTTTGGTAATATTCTCAATGTTTGTGGTGTTACCGAGCGTCTTTCCAAAACAGTGCAAAACGGTTTAATGAACGCAGTTACCGTATGCCTTGGCATTTCTGTTGGCGCTACTGCTACTGCTGAGAGCTTTTTGGCACCCGAAACTCTTATGATCATTGCTCTTGGTCTTACCGCATTTGCAATTTCTACCGTTGGCGGTTTGATTACTGCAAAGGTAATGAATAAGCTTTCCGGTGGTACTATCAATCCCCTTATCGGTTCTGCAGGTGTATCCGCAGTACCTATGGCTGCACGTGTAGCACAAGTAGAAGGGCAGAAGGCTGATCCCTCTAACTTCCTTTTGATGCATGCAATGGGTCCCAACGTGGCAGGCGTTATCGGTTCTGCCGTAGCCGCAGGCGTTCTTCTCGCTTGCTTCGGCTAATTAAAATCTGATAGGAGTAATACAATGGCTAAAGTAAAAATTACAGAAACAGTGCTTCGCGACTCCCATCAGTCGCTGATTGCAACTCGTATGACCACTGCCGAGATGCTTCCCATTCTTGAGCAGATGGATAAAGTAGGCTACCACTCTCTTGAAGCGTGGGGCGGTGCAACCTTTGATGCTTGCATGCGTTTTCTTAATGAAGATCCTTGGGAAAGACTGCGCGCTATTCGCGACAAGGTTAAGAACACCAAGCTCCAAATGCTCTTCCGTGGACAGAACATTCTCGGCTACCGTCACTATTCCGACGACGTAGTAGAGTATTTCGTACAAAAATCTCTTGCAAACGGCATTGATATCATTCGTATTTTCGATGCTCTCAATGATCCTCGCAATCTCAAAACCGCTATAAATGCAACCCGCAAAGAAGGCGGACACGTTCAAGCCGCTTTCTCTTACACCACAGGCCCCGTTTATACGATGGAGTACTACTCTAAGTATGCAAAGCAGCTCGAGGAAATGGGCGCTGACTCCATTTGTATTAAGGATATGGCAGGTCTTCTGAAGCCTTACGATGCTTACGACCTTGTAAAGACCATCAAAGAGTCTGTTAAGGTTCCCGTACAGCTCCACACCCACTACACCGCAGGTTTGGCTTCTATGACCCTGATGAAGGCAGTTGAAGCAGGCGTTGACGTAATCGATACCGCTATCTCGCCTATGGCGCTTGGTACCTCTCAACCTCCCACAGAGGCATTGGTTGCAGCACTTGCAGGCACTCCTTACGATACAGGCATTCAACTGACTGATCTCGATAAAATCACCAAGCACTTTACACCTCTGCGCGAGAAGTATCTTGCAAGCGGTCTGCTCAATCCCAAGGCGCTCAAGGTTGACGTTAACGCGCTCGTATATCAGGTTCCCGGCGGTATGCTTTCCAACCTGATGAGCCAGCTCGCACAGGCAGGCAAGTCCGATAAGCTGACCGAAGTTCTTGAAGAAGTTCCGCGCGTTCGCGCAGACGTAGGTTATCCTCCTTTGGTAACTCCTTCTTCCCAAATCGTTGGTACACAGGCTGTATTTAACGTTATTATGGGCGAAAGATACAAGACTGTTACCAAGGAATTCAAGGGCATTGTTCGTGGTGAATACGGTAAAACTCCCGTAGCCATCGATCCCGCCTTTGTAAAGAAAATCATTGGCGATGAAAAGCCCATCGACTACCGTCCCGCAGATGCACTCAAGCCCGAGCTTGACCAACTCCGTAGCGAAGTTGCACAGTATCTCGAGCAGGATGAGGACGTTCTCTCCTACGCATTGTTCCCTGAGGTATCTAAGAAGTTCTTTGAATACCGTAAGGCAAAGAAATACGGCATTGATGCCGAGCACGCCGACAAGGCAAATGGCATTCACTCCGTTTAATTAGAAAAATCCAACAATGGGCACGTCCATCTGTGAATTTCATTCCCGATAGCGTGCCCATTTTGCGCATCTATTCCATTTTCTATCACAAAGAGAAGAGGAGAAAGACTATGAAGCAAATGAATTTTCGTCCAACAGCGATTCCGCTTGTGGCAAATGACCCTTATTTTAGCATTTGGAGCTTTACCGACAAGCTGACAGACGACCATACTCGCCATTGGACGGGTGTACTCCAATCAATGTTCGGCTTTATCACCATCGATGGCGAAAAGTACCGTTTTATGGGCAAGACCGCCGTTACAGACCGTTATTTTCCCGAAGGAAAAGCGCTTGAGCAAACAGACGTTACCGTCAATCCCACGTCTACGGTCTATACCTTCTCGCACCCCGCTTGCGAGCTTCGCGTAACGTTCCTGACGCCTTTACTTCTTGACAGACCCGAGGTGTTCTCGCGCCCCGTTTCCTATATCTTCTATGATATTACGCCGCGCGAGGAAGGGCACACCTTCAGCGTTTATTTCGATGCTGCATCCTACCTTTGTGGTGACGGACAGTGCGTTAAGGAGATTGACTGCTTCCAAAAGGACGGTCACGTTTGGATGGGTAACCACGAGCAAAAGCCTCTCAACCGCTCGGGCGATAACGTGCGCATCGACTGGGGATACTTGCACCTCGTTCACCCCAATGCAAGTCTTGGTGTTTTGAATAACCGTATTTCCAACTTTACGGTTCGTCCTTGGAAAGCCGATGCCGACCTGACACAACCCGTCAGCTTTTATACAGTTCCACTTCTGTGCGCAACGTCAGAGAAACTTTCCGACGTGTTCGTGCTCGCTTACGACGATATCAAGTCGATTCAGTACTTCCACAGAGATATCGATGCATATTACAAAACCGTTTACGGCGATTTTGAAAGTATGCTCAAGGTGGCAGTTGAGGAGGCAAATGATTTGCGCGAGGCTTGTGCAAACTTCGATGCAGATCTCATTTCCAAAATGGAAAAGATCACTCCTGAATATGCAAAGCTCGGTGCTCTTGCTTACCGTCAAACTATTGCGGCACACAAGCTTTGCAAAATTGATGGGGAACTGATGTTCTTCTCCAAAGAGAACTTCTCCAACGGATGTATGGCAACACTTGACGTCACCTATCCTTCCATTCCGCTTTACCTCATTTATAATCCCGAGCTCGTGCGCGGCATGATGCGTCCGATTTTGGATTATGCAAAGGGTGGAGAATGGCCTTATCCCTTCGCACCTCACGATTGCGGACAGTATCCGCTTTGCAACGGTCAGGTTTACGGTGGTAACGCACTCAAATACCAAATGCCGGTTGAGGAATGCGGCAATGCTATTCTTACAGTAGCCGCTGCAACCCGCGCTGACGGTGACCGCACCTTGGCAGAAGAGAACAAGGAAATCTTGCAATCTTGGGCAGATTACCTTGTAGAATACGGCTACAACCCCGAAAATCAGCTTTGCACAGACGACTTTGCGGGTCACCTTGCGCAAAACTGTAACCTCAGCATCAAAGCCATTGTAGCACTTGGCGCTTTCGGTCAACTGTTCGGAGAAGAGAAGTACACCGCCATTGCCAAAGATATGGCGGCACGCTGGAAAGCGGAGGCAAAGAAGCAGAACGCCAGAGGTTGGCGCCTGACCTTTGACCGCGACGATACCTGGAGCATGAAGTATAATATGGTTTGGGATCGTTTGCTCTCCCTTGACCTCTTTGGTGAGGACGTTGCACGCGAAGAAATCGCGGTTTATGCCGAAAAGATGAACGAGTACGGTGTTCCGCTCGACTCTCGTGCAAACTACACCAAGCTTGACTGGATGGCGTGGACAACCGTTATGGCAGACGTACCCGAATATACAAAAGCTGTTTATAAATCGATGACTAATATGACACGCGACTCTCAAGACCGCGTTCCTATGACAGACTGGTACGATACCGTTACGGCACGTCAAATCGGCTTCCAAGCGCGCTCTGTTCTTGGTGGATTCTTTATCAATCTCTTGCTTGAGCATCCCCAGTTTGATCTTTGATAAAAGAAAGAACCGTTTCACTTCAACCAGGGGTTGATTGACAAAAAGTGCTCGGAGTGGTATACTAAAGGAAAGATAGTTATATTTCTTTAAGGAGATATTATGAAAAAGAAAACGTCGTTTCTTTCTTATATTCTTTGGCATATAGGACTTTTAGCAGGACTTTTCTTCTTGCCGCAAGTTTTGTACGGTTTTGTAGATGCGGAGGATGCCGAACTTTACAAAAGCTATTCCTATGTGTGTATGGCAACTTTGTTTTTCTATTCTTACTCCTTTATGCGTCTCAAATCCATCTATTCTGTGCCACTTTATAGCCATTTTGTGGAGAACCGCCCCAAAAAGTCTTTTTTGGCACATATTGCATTCCTGTTTCGGGATTGGAGTTTTTGGGTGGAATGTGCCGTCCTAACTTTAGCGTATCTATTGCTTCCCACAGCTTTTACGCATCCGTTTTTGACGGAATTGATATGGTTGCAGACGGGAGTTTTAAACACGGTACTTGTTCTTGCAATACTGATACCGATGCAGCTTGTTATTTGCCTTTTGGCAAATCTTTCGGCGCTCTCACTTTGGCAGCACAATGCAAGATGGGAAAAACACGAGAAAAAGAATAGCAAAACAGCACGCTTTATTTATCTCATTCCCATCTATGTGTTTGCTCCTATTGCTTTACTTTCCATATGGAATTTTGCATCGATGTATGTTCCGCTAATCTTTCGAGCCATCGGACTCTTTCTGAGTCCCTTGCTCATTGTTCTTATCCTGCTGCTTGTTCTGTTTGTGGTTTCTTTCAACTATTTTCGAATTTTCTCGATTCGTAAAAAGTGCGTTGAAGCAATCAAAAAAGCGTGCGAAGAAAAGGAAATTGATATTACAGAAATCAAGAGTCCGTATCTTTCCGCATTTCGAGTTTGCGAGGGGGAAAGCTTTCAAATTAAGGTTGGCGAAAAGACCTATTCTTGCAAGCTGGTAGGCTGTACCAAAAGAACGCTTCCAATGGCAATCCATCCTTGCGGTGAGTTGCGTTTCTTCCACGCTTTGCGTTTGCGTGGGGTAACACTCTTTAGTTATACAACCGTAAAGAAATTTGATTACGACTCGAAGCACGTGAAAATTCTGATTGTCAATCCTGTTCCCAAAAAGCTACTCGGTTATTTTGAAAACAGAACGCTTGAAATTGACAATGGCTCTCGCGTTGGTGACTATAAAATCTATAATGCCACTGCCTTTGTGCGCGCTATTGAAACCGATACGCTGCACCGTTAATGAAAAGCCTCTCATTCTAAAAAAAGATGAGAGGCTTTTCGTTTTATAAGGATAAATGATTGACATACAGCCAAAAAAATGGTATAATAAAGCATCAACTATTCAAGCATTATCTGCTATAACGATTTGTGAGGGAAAATGCATTTTTTCAAAAAATCAACGTCCTTACTTTTGGCTCTTATCTTGCTTTTTTCAATGAGTCTTGCTGCTTGTTCAAATCAAAATAACAAAGATTTGACCTCAAATACAACTGCGCAAGATACACAGCAAACAACGCCGAGGGAGGATAGCCAAATGACACCTATTATACCAATCGGTTTTGCACAAGTATATGAAACCACAGGTACAAAATCAAGCCTTTTACAACAAAAGGATTCCGCACCGATAACCGCTTTTGAGGGAGAGGATGCCAACCGCCAAACGGTTTACGTTGACGCTTCTCAAAAATATCAGTCCTATATGGGCTACGGTGCTTCGCTGACGCACGCAAGCGCACATCTTTTAATGCAAACAGATGAAAACACCCGAGGCGAGATTCTCAATGCGCTTTTTTCGCGCGAAGGCGCCAATTTTTCTGTTGTACGTATCCCCGTAGGGGCAAGTGATTACATCCCGGGCAATACCTATTTTACTTGTGACGATATGCCCATCGGTCAAACCGACATTGCACTTGCAAACTTCAATCTCGACCACGATGCCGATATTATTGCAGTTGCCAAAGAAATCGTCAAAATCAATCCAAGCGTTACCTTTATGGCAAGCCCTTGGTCGGCTCCCGCTTGGATGAAGGGCAATCAAAGCCTATTTGGCGGTGGACTTAGAAGCGATATGTACGAGGTGTATGCAGATTATCTGCTCAAGTTTGTTACCGAATATCAAAAAGAGGGCATTCTGATCCACTCTTTAACCCTTGTAAATGAACCAAGTGTTGGGGAACTCAGTTATCCAACAATGAATATGAATGGCGAAGAAGCAGCCATTATTACATCTTATCTCGGTGCCAAGCTTGAGGCACTGAATCTTAACGTTGACATTGTCAGCTGGGATTATAATTACGGTTCTTCCTATGCGGCAAGTGCCGATGCCTATTTGGATACCCTTTACGGTGAATATGCAGAGACTGCAGGGAAGTATTCCAATACCGTTGGTTTCCACGGTTACGATGGAGACGCTTATTGGAATTCTGACAACAATTTTGGTATGAAGAGCGGTATTCAAAAGGTAACTCAAGAATACGGCAAGGCATCTATCATTACAGAAATTACCGAAAGCGAAGTTTCCTACGATTTTGCCAACAATCTCAGTTGGGCTTGTCAAAACATCGTCCTCGCCCCTTGTGCTGTACAGACGGATAACGCAGGGAATAGTTGGAATGGTTGCGGTGGGGTGCTCTATTGGAATTTGGTGCTTGATAGCAACGGTCAGCCTTGTCCCGCTGACCACGGCACTTGCTTTGGTGTCATTTCACTGGACTCTCAAACAAAGGACGGTATTACGACCTATCGCTATTCCAAGTCCTCTGCATACTATGCAATGGCACATGTTTCCAAATTCTTGTATGCGGTTGGCGGTGTGGATTGTTATGCGGTGAAAGCTACTACCAACAGCAAAGAGCTCTCGGTTTTGGCATATACCCGTAACGATGGGGCAATCATCGTTGTTGTTCTAAATACCAATAGCAGAGTTTCCAAGTCTGTCGATATCGTAATTGACGGAAGAAAGATTAGTTACGAAATACCGCCGCAAAGCTTAGTTACTTTTATTGATGGTGAAGAAACGCAAAATCCGTATTCCACGTATCATTTTTCAACCGTACAAATGAACCAAACGAGTGCTACGGGTTACCAATTCGATTTTGCGGTTGATTGTGGGGACGATGAGGTTCAAATCTATTTCACCGAGCACGAGCAAATCACTCCTTCCGATAAAGCTTTGGCGGTTACCAAGAGCGTGTCCGGTCAGGTTGCAAGCTTTTCCTTTGCGGCTGATATCGAAACGGGTGTCGACTATTTCCTTTGGGTAGTCGGGGCTGAAAAGAAGACTGTTCTGCCGATATCCGCGCCTTGTATGAGTACCTATTGGGAAAAGGAATCCAACGGGCTTGCGGTACTCTATTTTGAATTTGCAAACAAGACTTCACATATTTCGTTCTGCGACCGACGTGGAAAATCCATATATGAGAGCGATTCTTTGAACTTTGATAGTACCGCAAAGCCGATTATTGAAAACATAGATATGTCTGCAAGAGGATACAGATATCAGTATCGTGCCGATAAGTATTATTATGTGGTATTAACTGCAAAGAACGGTTTACTCAAAATCGTTTCGCTTCCCGTGATGCTCCCAAAGGCATAAGGGAGAAAAAGAGGTCAGGGGTTTGAGACTATACCACAAGCTATAAAGAAGAGGAGAATCAGAACTCAAACGCGCCTCAGATGCAGCAGAATTTTAAGCACACAGTAGCGCGTTATGCTCGTTTTCAAAGAAAACGAGCAGGGGTTCGATATTATACCACAAACCAAAAAGAAGAAGGCGCATCTTTAGATGCGCCTTCTTCTTTTTGGTGGAGATGAGGGGAATCGAACCCCTGTCCGAAAACCCATCCACACAACTTTCTTCGTGGACAGTCTGTTATTTGAATTTCCCGTCAGGCGGCGCGAACAGACACGCTCTGCCATCAGGTAGCCCTTTTTTGCATGATCGGTTCAAGTGCGAACAGCCGATGCACGTGCACCACTCAAATGACGCTCAGTCCGAAGCCGTGGTACTCATCGGAGGAACGGGTGACCCGCAGGTCACGGCACTGCCATCTTTACGCTAAAGCGTAAAGATTAGGCAGCCATAGCAACAGTATTGTTGTCGTTTATTTTTAAAAGTTTAGGCAGTTTACGAGATTACCCGGCTCGCCACGCTTATCGTATTTCAGAATCCCCGTCGAAACCATTGCACCCCCATTTGGTGTGCCTATTTATTATACAGTATTTTTTCTCATTTGTCAACTGTTCTTTATCGCAAAAAGATGCAAGAATATCCAAAAAACGGCGGAAATCTCCACAAACGTGAAAATTTCCGCCATCTTATTATTCTTGAACGGTGGGGAAGATTTGGTCAAATACCCAACCCAGTACTTTTTCTCTGGTGAGAGCATCTTTTATCTGTGCTGCATATTGGTCTGCATTTTTGCAGGCTTCCTCACGGGTAGCCTCTTCGTTTTTCTTCAAATACTCGTCAACAAATCTTTCGTATTCTGTGTCAAATTCTTCTTGACTCCAAGAAAGATCGTTCTTTTGGGCTAATAGATAAATTCCCATATTGTAAACGGCAGTATTTACCGCTTCTTGGAAAATAGCCGCTTCACTTGTTTGGAAATAATACAACAAAAGCTCATAGTTGATGTTTTGGGAGTAAGCGAGAGAGCGCAGTTGGTCAACCTCTTGTTGGTAATAATAGAGATAGGTTTCTTGCGGTATGGTTGCTTCCTTGGGGGTGGTAGCCGTGAGAAGAGTATTTACAAACAAAGAGCTTATTACATCAGGCTTCATATCTTCAAACCAAGCGGCATACGTTTGGAACTCATTGCCTTCGTATCCTGTAACCTGTTCGTCTGTCAGTGACAAATTATAAATGCTATTGAGCGTCATTGTAAATACAACTGCTTTGCCTGCAAGATTCGTAGCGCCATAGTCATCGGGAAAGGTTACGTTTACATCGAACGTTTCGCCAACTGTATGGCCAATAATACCGTCAGTAAAACCGGGAATATATCCGTTTTTATAATCCGAAATGAACAAGCGAACATTCTCGTCTTTTCCACCATCGAAAGCAACACCGTCTAAATAGCCACAGTAATCAACGTTTACGTAATCACCGCTCTCGGCTGCGCGCTCGATTCCTTCGGTTGCGGGAATCTTATCTTGGGAGCCGTAAAAGGCTTTTGCGATTTCAAATCGAGTACCGTCTAAAACAGGAATTGCGAGGGCAGAATAGTCGATATCGCCAACCGAAATGTAAGTGTCTATATCCATATTCGGATAATCCGGATAGGAATATACGGGGTGTTTTGTGGGAGCGTAATTGGCATGCGTGTAAATAACGTTTGTGCTCTTTAGCGTGTTGGCGTATTTGTTAAACGTAAAAATTAAGGTTGCATCGTCGTAAGCGACTGTAAAGGTTGCATCTCCATCATAGGAGTATACAACTTCCTTGACTGTGTTGTATTCGTAGTATCCGGCAGTCAACAAATAGAGCTTTGCCACGTTGCTGCCTTCAATGAACTCGATAGCACCTAACGTTTCGGCGGAATACCAACAACCCCAAGGGGTGTATTCTTTTTGCGGTTGGGTAGTCTCTTCCGAATTCCCGTGGTCAATTACGTCAACGATTGCGCAGGACGTAAAAGAAAGCATAGCGGCTACCAAAATAAATATCAAAATCTTTTTGAACATATCAAAACCTGCCTTGTTTTCGTTACTTATATTATAACCGATTTTGCTTTGATTTGCAATAGGAAATCGAGCAATTTCTTTTTTAAAAAACAGAATCAACAGGTCGAATTTTGGAAAAAATCGGTGTCAAATCACGGAGCTCTGCATAGAATATTAGCAAAGAGAGTAGTTCTCTGAAATTATCTTAAAGGAGATTTGGCTATGGCAGAAAATAAATTTTCTTGTGTGCCCGGCGGTACCCCTGCACGCGAGACCGTATGCATTGACACCAGTCGCGTTTTGGATTCCTGCCGCGACCGCGATTGCTTTGAAAATGCACGCGTTTATCTTTCGGATTTTGGAAATGAAGTTTTGGAGCACACAAGCACGATTCGCGCCAAGAGTGCAAAGATCGTTTGGACGTGTATCGATATCGAGCCTGTTCGCTTTAACCGCGGATTTTACTCGGTTAACATTCGTTTTTACGTAAAACTTGTATTTGAGGCTTGCGTTTGTGCGGGGCGCTCGCAAGAGATTGAAGGCATTGCTGTACTCGAAAAGCGCGTTATCCTTTACGGTGGCGAGAGCAACGTCAGCGTTTTCAAGAGCCACGGCGTGGGTGAGAACTTCTGCGGTTGCACTCCCAAGGAAAGCGACGAAGAAAACGAGCCTACGGCAATCGTTGAGGTGGTCTCTCCTGTTCTTCTTGGAACACGCATTGTAGAGCGCGTTAGCGAATGCACCTGCTGCTGTTGCTGCTGCGAGGCTGACATTCCCAAGCCTGTACACGCTTGCCTCGAAGCGCCTCTTTCGTTTGATGGCATCGGTGGAAGAGAGGGAAGAGGTGGAGAGCGTTATCTCACCGTTTCTCTCGGTATCTTCTCGGTTATCCGCATTGTACGCTCGGCACAGTATCTGATTCAAGCAACCGAATACTGTATTCCCGAAAAAGAGTGCGTTCTCGTTGAAGAGGACGATCCTTGCCGCGTATTCCGCTCTATGCCTTTCCCGACGAGCGAATTTTGCGGACAGAATGTTCCTGTACCACAACCCTATGATCGCGATCGCCACGACCATCACGGTAGATGCGGTTGTAACAGCTAAAAACGCCAAAATCAAAAGCAGTCTCATACGAGACTGCTTTTTTGTTTATTCTTTGATCAAATGATAAATTGGTTTGCCCGTACCGCGAATGCATTCGGGGGTAATCTCAACGCTCAAAATATCATCACGAGAGGGAACCTCATACATAATATCGGTCATTGCTTTTTCCAAGATGGAACGAAGACCGCGTGCACCGGTGTTTCTTTCAAGTGCAAGGGAAGCAACTGCATCCAAAGCTTCGGGAGTAAAGGTGAGCTTTACGCCGTCCATTTCAAACAGCTTTTCATACTGCTTGGTAAGGGAGCTGCGAGGTTCTGTCAAAATACGAACAAGCGCGTCCTTATCCAAATCGTTTAGAGCAACCATCACGGGAATACGGCCGACCAACTCGGGAATAAGACCGTATTTCACGATATCGTGTGCAACAACGTCGCGGTAGATGCCGCTATCCTTACGCTCGGATTTGGTCTTGATTTCACCGCTAAAGCCAATGGTTTGGCTGCCTTTTCTCTTTTGAATGATCTCTTCAAGTCCGTCAAACGCACCACCGCAGATGAAGAGGATGTTCTTGGTGTCGATTTGAATAAACTCTTGGTTGGGATGCTTACGGCCGCCCTGCGGGGGAACGTTGGAAACAGTACCCTCCAAAATTTTGAGGAGTGCTTGTTGTACGCCCTCGCCGGAAACGTCGCGGGTGATAGAGCGATTTTCGCTCTTACGGGAGATCTTATCGATCTCGTCAATGTAAATGATGCCGCGCTCTGCAAGCTCAATATCAAAATCTGCCGCTTGAATGAGGCGCAAAAGGATGTTTTCAACGTCCTCACCAACGTAACCTGCTTCTGTAAGTGTGGTTGCATCGGCAATGGCGAAGGGAACCTTAAGCGTTTTTGCAAGGGTTTGAGCAAGATAAGTCTTACCAACACCCGTAGGACCCATTAGGAGCACGTTGCTCTTTTGGAGTTCAACCTCATCCTCGTTGGTATCGGGTTCGGCAACATCATTTTTCTTGCTCTTTTTCTTCGGCTTTTTTGCCTGCATCGTTAGGATGCGCTTATAGTGGTTGTAAACGGCAACCGAAAGGGCAACCTTTGCCTCATCTTGACCGATAACGTACTTGTCAAGTTCTTCCTTGATTTGCATCGGGCGAGGAAGCTCGGCAAGAGACATTTTTCCATCATTCAGTCCGGGCACGTTGCGGTCGATCTCTTGGATGAGATCACTGCATTGCTCTACGCAAAGGTCGCAAATGTATGCGCCCGATTGCGAGGGGATGAGAAAGCTCACCTGATGCTCGTTTCTGCCGCAGAAAGAACAGTGACGCAAGTTATTGCCGTTTGCATTGTTTTTGTTTGCCATAAAAATGCGAAAATCCTTTCAAATAATCGTCAGGGGCGGTGGGTAAGAATCTTGTCAATCAGACCGTAATCAAGAGCTTCCTGGGCGGTCATATAGTTATCGCGGTCGGTGTCCTTTTCAATGATTTCCAAAGGATTGCCGGTGTTCTTTGCAAGAATTTCATTCAAGATAGCCTTAATGCGAAGAATCTGCTTTGCTTGAATTTCAATATCGGTTGCTTGACCTCTTGCACCGCCCAAGGGTTGGTGAATCATAATTTCGCTGTGGGGGAGCGCAAAACGCTTGCCCTTGGTACCTGCGGAAAGCAGGAACGCGCCCATGCTTGCCGCCATACCGATGCAGATGGTAGAAACGTCACACTTAATAAAGTTCATTGTGTCGTAAATTGCCATACCTGCGCTAACACTTCCACCGGGGGAGTTAATATAAAAGGAAATATCCTTATCGGGGTCTTGTGCTTCAAGGAAGAGCATTTGCGCAACCACGAGGGAAGCGGTGGTGTCATTGACCTCGTCGGAGAGGAAAATTACACGGTCGTTGAGCAAACGGGAAAAAATATCATAGGAACGCTCACCGCGGTTGGTTTGTTCTACAACCATAGGAACAAGAGCATTCTGTGTGTAAAGTTTGGGATCGAACATAATCAAATACCTCTTTTCAAATGAAATAATGAACCGGAAATAGCAGATGCGACTTCCGGTTCAAATAGAATGAAGAGTTCTTACTTAATAATCGCGTTCTCTTTAACCAGATCCATCGCCTTTTTAACCTTCATATCCTCAGCGATAGAATCTTCCGGAATCAGCTCGCGAACCTTTTCCACTTCCATTTGGTACTCTTCGGCAATGCGCTTGTACTCTGCGTTGATCTCGGTCTTGGTAGCCTTGAGTTTTTCGGTCTTCGCGATCTTCTCAAGAGCGAGACGGAGCTTAACCTGCTTTTCAGCCTGAGGTCTGAGGGACTCACGGAGCTGATCAAGAGTCATGCCGGTGTATTGGAAGTAGGTCTTGAGATCAAGGCCTTGCATGCGCAGACGGTTGTCGTAGTCACGAACAAAGTTTTCGGTTTCAGCTACGAACATAGCCTCGGGAATATCAGCCTCAAGCTTCTCAATCAGGATGTCGAGAATAGCGGACTCGAAACGGTTATCTGCCTCTGTTTCATGTCTCTTAGCAATTTTTGCCTTTACGTCAGCACGATATTCATCCATTGTATCAAATTCGGAAACGTCTTTTGCAAAATCGTCATCCAACTCGGGAAGTTCGATGTGCTTGATCTTGAGAATGGTGGTCTTGAATACTGCGGGCTTGCCTGCAAGCTCTTTTGCGTGGTACTCGGTGGGGAAGGTAACGTTTACGTCGAAATCTTCGCCAACCTTGTGACCAACAATCTCTTCTTCAAAACCGGGGATGAAGTTGCCGGAACCGAGCTTAAGGGGATAGTCCTCGCCCTTGCCGCCTTCAAATGCAACGCCGTCAACAAAGCCTTCGTAGTTGATGTGGCAAACGTCGCCCATAACTGCTGCAGCGTCGGTAACTTCGATTTCACGGGAGTTGCGCTCGCGAACACGGTTGATTTCGTTTTCGATTTCTTCGTCGGTAACTTCAGCAACGGTCTTTTCAGCCTCGATGCCGAGGTAATCAGCAATCTTTACGTTGGGCTTAACAGCAACAACAGCAGACATAACAACACCGTTATCATCGATAGAAACGATATCGAACTCGGGCTGTCCAACCATGTCAAGCTTAGATTCCTTCAATGCTTCGTCAAAAGCATCGGGAAGAACCTCGTTGATAGCGTCTTCGTAGAAGAATCCCTTGCCGTACATCTTTTCGATTACGGAACGGGGAGCCTTGCCTTTACGGAAGCCGGGAACAGCAATTTTACCGACTTGCTTGCGGTAAACATTGGATACAGCCTTATCAAAGGTAGCCTTATCTACCGAGAACTCCAACTTGTAGGTGCTCTTTTCGGCTTTTGTGGATTTGATCAAACTCATTTTAAAATGTCCTCCAAAGGTTTATGGTAAATTTTATTACATACAGATAATATTTTATAATTTTTTTTGCATTTTGTCAATAGATTTTGCAAAAAAACAGGGTTAAAACTTCATTTTTATTATATAAAAACAGGCAACGGAGTAAAAAGCAGATGGTCAGCGGCGCACATAACGAAATCAATGCCTTCAAAGTGCATTTTTCTAGGAACTCCGTACATACCGTGAATGTGTCCGTGGTAGCAGGTTTTAATGTTGTATTCCTGCAACACGTCAACAATTTCGCGGCAAATAAAATCGCACCAAACGGGTGGGAAGTGGAAGAATAGAAGAATTGGTTTATCGCACTCGCCGCGCAACCTGATGGCTTCGTCAAGGCTCATGCGCAAGCGAATGACTTCGCGGTTAACGATGCGACTGTAATCGACCGTTCCAACGGTGTGCTGCTGCGATTCTTCTACAAACCAACCGCGTGCTCCGCAAACGATGCAGTCACCCATATCATAGGCGTTATTGTAAAGAATATCGATAGTGTCAAATTCGTTTTCGGCAAAAAATGCTTTCATTTTGCTCGCAGTCGACCACCAAAAATCGTGGTTGCCTTTGCCAATGAGCTTTTTGCCGGGCAGAGAATTCAAAAAGCGAAAATCCTCCAAAGAATCTTCAAGCTTGAGACTCCAAGAAATGTCACCGGGAATGATAACTGTATCTTCGGGGCGAACAACCGCAGTCCAATTCTTTTGAAGTCTTTGCATATAGTCGGCCCATCTGGAGCCGAATTTTTCCATTGATTTTGTGCCGTCTGACGATAGATGCAGGTCGGCTAT
Organism: Eubacteriales bacterium; assembly: GCA_045658925.1. Classification (GTDB taxonomy): domain Bacteria; phylum Bacillota; class Clostridia; order Oscillospirales; family CAG-272; genus UMGS1865. The sequence goes on along the minus strand of JAZOVV010000067.1, from coordinate 37,167 downwards.
AACGAATAGTGCCACAAATGAACCTCCTTTCAAACCGTATAAAAGTGTAGCGGTGCGGAAAGACTAAATATAGCGAAAGCACATAGTCTTTTGCAGAAAACCGCAAGGGGGAAAGAAAAATGGAAATGAAGAAGCACGAGGATTGTTGCAGTAAGCACATCAAAGGTATCAAGTGCAACGTACAAAATTGCTACTATCACGATTGCGATACTCACTGCACGGCAAACGAGATTGCCGTAGGACCTCACAACGCATCCACCTCGGGGGACACGCTCTGCGCAACCTTTAAACCCAAGGAATTCTAAAATCCCGCAAGGGGCGGCATTGCATTGCGATGCCGTTCTTTTTTATTGGATGTTCAAATATTCGAGAACAGCCGCCGCCATATCCGCTTTGTTGACTACCTTTTCAAAACGGACTTTTCTTTGTGCCAATCTTGCCAAAGGATAGGGAATTTCCGTTTTGGTAGTTTCGGAAAGTGCATCGAGCGCGGCAAGGTCAGATTCGGGCTCTTGTGCCGTAACTGCGCGGTAGACGTTGTTGGCAAATTTATAAGGGCTTGCCGTGGAGTCGATTACCATCGGGAGCGTGTCACCGCTCTCGGCAATATACTGCTCCGCTGCGGAAATCGCAACTGCGGTGTGCGTATCGGAAAGGTAGCCGTACTTTTCCCAACAATCGCGAATGGTTTCGGCAGTTGTTTGTTCGTCTGCAAAGTATCCTACAAAGTTTTCGCGGATTTTTGCAAAAACGTCAGCGTCAACCGTGTATGCACCGGTTGTGTTCAACCGCTTCATATACGCGGCGGTCTTCTCGCTACCTGCGGTGAAGTAGAGCAGACGCTCCAGGTTGCTGGAAATAAGAATATCCATCGAGGGAGACATCGTCAAATAGAAAGCGCGGTTGCGGTCATAAGTGCCGGTGCGCAAGAAGTCGGTAAGAATATTATTGGCATTGGAAGCGCAAATCAATTTGTTGATAGGCAGTCCCATGAGTTTTGCAATGTAGGCGGCAAAAATGTTGCCAAAGTTGCCTGTGGGAACGCAAACGTTAAAGGGGTCACCCGCACAGCATTTGCCTGCATTGAGCAGGTCGCAGTAAGCAGATACGTAGTAAACGATTTGCGGAGCAAGACGTCCCCAGTTGATGGAGTTGGCGGAAGAGAAGAAGTAGCCGTTTTCATTCAGCTTTTGTGCCATTTCGGCGTCGCCGAAAATCACCTTTACACCGGTTTGTGCATCATCAAAGTTGCCTTCAATCGCACAAACGTTTAAGTTGTCACCGGTTTGTGTTGCCATTTGCAGCTTTTGCACGCGGCTAACACCGTCAACGGGGTAAAAGACCATAATCTTGATGCGGTCGATATCCTTGTAGCCTTCAAGCGCGGCTTTACCCGTGTCACCCGATGTGGCAACGAGAATGAGCGCTGTGCGTTCTTCGCCTGTTTTCGTCAAGGCACGGGAAAGCAAACGGGGCATAATTTGCAGAGCCATATCCTTAAAAGCTGCCGTAGGGCCGTGCCACAGCTCCAGAATTTCTTTATTATCACTCAAATTGACAAGCGGTGCCGCACCGCCTACAAACGAGGACTCGCTATAAGCCGCTTCGCAGTCACAGAGGAGCTCCTCATAGGTATAGTCGGAGAGGAATTTGGCAAGAATTTTTGCGGCTCTTACGGGGTAGGAATCGTGGCAAAGAGCCTCGATTTCCGCCATAGAGAGCGCAGGGATTTCTTGAGGGACAAACAAGCCGCCGTCCTCGGCGAGACCTTGTTTGATGATTTGTGCGGCGCTATGTGTAGCCGCCGCCTGACTTCTTGTGCTTTTGTACAACATAGTTGTGTCTCCTATTTATGGATGGAAATTGAAATAAACGAATTAAAAATGCTTTTGTGCAAAGCGATAGGCATTCTCAAAAAAGAGTGCATCTATCAAGGCTTGCGAGTACCCGTGCACCGAAAGATGTTCGGCAAGGCGGTCGAGATAGGACAGGTCGGGAATATCCACTAGTAAATCTGCACCGTCCATATCACAACCGAGGCAGAGTGCCTCTCCCACTCCGCGGGAAAGGAAATGTTCGATGTGAGCGCGGATACTGTCAAGCGTTGCATCTCCGTTCTCAATTAAGAAATTGCGGTAAAGATTGAGCCCGATAATGCCACCTGAGGAAAGAATGGCATCAATTTGCCAATCGTAAAGATTGCGGCTCACAGGACAGATTGCGTGTGCATTGGAGTGCGACGCAATAACAGGTTTGTTATAGAGGGCAGAAAGTTCGAAAATGTCCTTGCTTGATTCAACTGAAGCGTGTGAAATATCAAGCAACATATTGTATGCGAGCATTTCCGTTGCGGCGCGTTTGCCAAAGTCGGTCAGCCCGACGTTTGTATTATGTGAGCCGCCAATGCAGGTTTCACCGCTCCAAAGCGGAATGACACTCCTAACGCCTAAGTCTGCGAGTTCTGCCACACGCTCGATGTGACCGTTCAGTATACGCGCATCTTCAACCGAAAGAATCAAAGACGTTTTTTTGGATGTGCGAGATGGGCATGTTGAAACAAGCTCGACCTCACCGTTTGCAACGGATGAATCTTTTTTGAGATTTTTGACCATTTTCAAAAGACGTAAATAGCCTTCTTCATCGCTCAAATCGGGGGTCGTCCAAAGTGCCATTACTTGAACGTAACGCTCATATTTTTGCGCTTTATCAAGGGAGATGGCAAGGGAATTACTCCCCAGCGGTTGTTGAGTTTGATACATCGCCCACGCGGTGTCAGCGTGCAAATCAAAAAGGGAAAGATTCATAAGCGCTCCTTAATATGCAGCTTTGATGTGATTGATTTTGACAACCTTTGTTTTCTCGGTCATCTCATCGCGTACAAGCCATACCTCAACAACGTCCATTCTAGGATGCTTTTTGGTAGGGTTTTGCCAAAGGTAATCCTTTGCGGCACGGCGCGTCAGGCGTTGTTTTTCGCACTTTACGGCATTGCCGGGCGGCGGAGCCGTTTTGAGCGTTTCTTTTGTGTAGGTTCGTGTTTTGACCTCGACAAAAGCGATGGTCGAGAAATTGGTGGCAATGATGTCGATTTCCATATGTCCGGAACGCCAATTACGCTCCCTAACAGTATATCCGTGCAGGCGCAAATAGCGCACAGCCATTCGCTCGCCAAAATCTCCTATTTGTTTTGTGTTTTCACTTGTTTGCATCTTTATCTAAAAAGCGAATAAATTGTTTGCGGTGAATGGAGGAAGGCCCGTAAGCACGCAGAGCATCCATATGTTGCTTAGTGCCGTAGCCCTTGTGCTTTGCAATGCCGTATTGCGGATACTGTGCATCAAGCTCAATGCAATCACGGTCACGTGCAACCTTGGCAAGAATAGAAGCCGCCGCAATGCTCGGGCTTTTTGCGTCACCGCCAATGACAGCGCGTGCGGGAATTTGGAATCCTCTTGCAATATTGCCGTCAATCAAAGCAAAATCCGCCTTGACGGAAAGACCGTCGATAGCGCGACGCATTGCCAAAAGGTCTGCTTCAAGAATATTGAGCTCGTCAATCTCTTCAACGCTTGCGGATGCTATGCAATAAGCGATTGCATTTTCGCAAATGAGGTCAAAGAGCTTATCGCGCTTTTTGGGAGTGAGCTTTTTGGAGTCATTCAAGCCTTCAAGCACAAGCCCGTCGGGCAGAATACAAGCCGCCGCAAATACCGGTCCGCAAAGAGGACCGCGGCCTGCCTCGTCAATACCGCAAACGACAGAGAAGCCTTCGTTGTGCAGTTGATTTTCTATCGTATAATCAAGCATGAAGCTCCTCCTTAGAGTAACGGTCGAGGGTGATGCGACCGAGCTTGCAGGCGCGGAATTCGTCAAGCAGCATAATAGCGGTGCGTTCGGTATTGATTTCGCCGCCACTGATAAGGAAACCGCGTTTTTTACCAATTGTTAAAAACAGGTCGTAATCCGAAAGTTCTTCATATTGTGCCATATCGCCAAGCTTATATCTTGTGCTGAGCATATCGGGGTAAAGCAAGCGCAGTCTTTTGCAAAGAACGGTTGCAAGAGCTTCAATGTCGAGGATGGAATCCTTGATTGCGCCCGTCAGTGCTAGGTTTTCGCCAACGCGGCGCTCCTCAAATTTGGGCCAAAGTATGCCGGGCATATCGAGAAGGTCAACACCGATTTTGGTGGGAACCCATTGCTTGTCAACGGTAACGCCGGGGCGATCTTCAACCTTTGCTTTTTTGTTGCCGCAAATTCGATTGATGAGGGAAGATTTGCCTACGTTGGGCACACCCAAAACCATAGCACGCACGCGACGGCCCATCATGCCTTTTTCTTCGTAGCGACGAAGCTTATCGGCAAGAATTTCCTTAATGGCACCTTCCATTTTGTTTAGACCTTCACCTGTAACACAGTCGGTCAAAATGCACTTCGTGTTCTCGTTCGTATAACGCTTCATCCAAAGTGCGTTTTGATTAGGGTCTGCAAGGGAAGCCTTGTTTAAAAGAACCAGAGTGGGCTTTCCCTCGGTTAAGCGTTTGATTTCGGGATTGCGCGAAGAAAAGGGAATGCGTGCATCAAGGATTTCGATAATAATATCCACGTTTTTGAGGTTTTCGGAGATCATACGGCGCGTTTTGGCCATATGACCGGGAAACCATTGTATTTGTTCCGAAGGCATGGAATGCACCTCGCTTTCCGTTAAAATTTAAAATGAAAAATCAAGAAAATACAGTAAAGGGAGCAACGCGCAAAATAACCTTGCCCAAAACGCAACGCTCGTCAACAAACATAATGCTTGCATCGCGGCTATCGCGCGAGAAGTTGCGGTTGTCGCCAAGCACAAACAGATGTCCTTCCGGCACAGTTACCGTCATACTGTCGGTTTCGGTATTGTATTTCCAGTTGGGGCGATTGCCAAGATAGCGGTCTACAATCGCATCGGCGCTGTTTTTAAGCACCGCATGCTCGTCGGCATAGGGCACACCGTCAACAACGATGGTGTTGTTTTTAAAGTCAATTTCAACTGTTTGACCGCCGGTGGCAATCACGCGCTTGACAAGCATTTTTTCAAGGTTGCCTTCCTCACCTGTGAGATGAAAGACGACAATATCATCTTGTTCCGGTTCGTATGCCAAGCTGTAAAGTAGCAAATTTTCGCCATTAAAGAGGGTGTTTTCCATAGAAGCACCTTCCACACGGCAAAGACGCAACACAAAGGTAAACAGTAAAAGCAGAATTGCCAAAGACCATGCGAACATTTCCAAGGCATCAAACAGGAAACCGCCGGTTTCTTCTTTCTTTTTGGGAGCAGATTGCTGTTCCAACTCGTTATTCATTGCAAAAATCCTTTCGCAAATTATTTCGTCAAAAGTTCCATCAGGCGGTAGCCGTCAGCAACGTAATAGCCCGTAGCAGTAGCGTTATCCTCATCAAAAGAGGATACGCCTTCAACATCCTTTTGGGAGTCATAAATGAAGAAGGGAACAGGCTCCGATGTGTGTGTACGCATAAAGATAGGAGTGGGATGGTCGGGAAGAACCATAATGCGATAATTCTCGCCGCATCCCTCAAGATAAGAAAGAACAGGTGCCAAGATTAGAGCATCGATTTTTTCAATGGAGAGCACCTTGTTATCGGTTTCTGCTCTGTGTCCGCATTCATCGGGGGCTTCTACGTGAATGTAAACGTAATCGTAACCGTCCGAGAATGCCTGAATAGCGGCCTCGGCTTTTCCTTGGTAGTTGGTGTGCACGTTGCCGGTGGCGCCTTCTACGTCGATGGATTTCATACCCGCGCAAATACCAATGCCTTTAATCAAGTCAACCGCAGAGATAACGGCGGCGTCAAGTCCCCATTTTTCTTTGAAGTTGGGAAGCTGCGGCTTTTTGCCGGGGCTCCAAAGCCACGCTGAGTTTGCAGGCTTAAGACCGCGCGCGCGTCTTGCCTCGTTGACGGGGTGGTGATTGAGAATATCATAGCTTTTGCGCATCAAATCATAGAATTCAGCACCGCCGTTTTCGGCTTTGGGGAGATACTCCTTAATCTGTTTGCCAAGAATGTCGTGGGGGCGCATAAAGGGATATTTGTCATCGCCATTCTTCCAAAGCAGGCAATGACGGTAGCTTACACCGGTATAGAAGTGACGGTTGTCATTGCCGAGCTCGGCTTCCAAGGCTTTGATAAGCTCATCCGCTTCGGCGGTCGTGATTTCATCTGCGCTGTGGTCGAGAATGATTTTGTCATCATAATTGCCATCCTCGCTCAAGGTAACCACGTTGCAGCGGTAAGCAGTTTCATCGGGTTGCATTTCAAGTCCCATGCTCATCGCTTCCAAGGGAGAGCGACCTTTGGAATAGATCTTGGGATCAAACGAAAGAATTGCCATATTTGCCGTGTCGCTTTCGGGAACCATACCCGTAGGCACGTTAGAAACTGTGCCGACAAGCGATTTTTTAGCAAGTGCATCCATTGTGGGCTTGTTTGCAGCTTGCATAGGGGTTTTGTTTGTAAGCTGTTCTATTTTTACATCCGCCATACCGTCGGGAATCAGTACAAGGTATTTCATTTGTTAAATGTCCTTTCTGAAAAAATCATATTTTATTATATCACAAAATCGCACAAAGTGCAATAAGTTACACTATAAAAATTAAAAAATATTATATAAAAAATGTTTTTTGAGGCATACATTTTCTGTTTTTAATTGACAACTTGCCGCATTTATGCTATAATATCTTGTGTTAAACCCCTTGCGGAAGGAGAGTGAGAAAATGAACGCGCAACCAAATGAAACGAAAAATAAACTGCTTGAAAACATGACAGAGCAAAACAAAAAGATGCGAAAAAAGCTATTGATTGCATTGATTGTTACCATAAGCGTTGTTGTCATATTGGTGTCGGTGCTTTTGATCGTAAAGGCTTTACAAGAGAAAAACAATGCGTTTTCGTTGCCCGACAGTTATTTTTATCCCACTCACCAAGGCGATATTTTTGAATATGACGATTATTTACAAAAGCGCCCCGACGTTATTTTCTTTTGCGAGGATCCGGACGGCATTGGCCGTACAACCGACAATTTAGAGGATTTTCCGCTTGAAGCCCTATATTTGCGTGACTTTTTGCAGATTATGATGCACGCGGACGTGGATGCTTATAACAACTGCTTTAACGAAATTTATTATAAAAACCACCAAAAGCAGGTTGCGTTTTCGCAACAAATGATTTACGAAGCAGAGATACGCTATGCAAGCGAAGACAAATCCTCAAACGGGGAACGCACCGTTACCTATTATCTTTGCTACAAGCTTTATGAAAATGACGGCTCCTTGCGCCGCGACGTTGGCAGCGATGCCATGGTTCCGATGAAGGTGGTCTTGCGTGTTACTCCCACGGGAGAAATTTCCATCAGCGAATGGGCAACCGTCAGAACAAAATAATTTTCACAAAATTCTTTTATTTCATAAAATTACACCGTTTTCTTTTTGGCAAACGGCACAAACTTTTATCAAATTGATAAAAAGGAGGCCGTTCTATGAAGAAAACGGTGTTGTTTTTTGTGCTTTTTGCAATTCTTATCAGTGCTTTTGCTTTGTCCGTGCAGGCGCAAGCCCTGCGTCATCAGTGGTATTGCAAGCACGCAAAAGATCATATTCAACCGTCTCTTGACAAAAGACTTGAGTTTATAAAAGAATACGATGCGTATTATGTCGATAACCGCCATACGGACGCAAACGATGCAGATAAGGTTATTTACTTAACCTTTGATGCGGGTTACGAGAACGGAAACGTTGAAAAAACGCTTGATATATTGCGTGATGAAAACGTCCCCGCCGCATTCTTTATCCTGCAAAATTTGATTGTGAAGAATCCCGATGTTGTAAAAAGAATGGCGGATGAAGGGCATACGGTTTGCAACCATACTGCGCGTCATAAAGATATGTCAACATGGCAAAACGATGAGGTTCTGGCGGAATTGCAAGCCCTTGAAACGCTTTATTCCGAGCGTATCGGCGGTATTATGTCTAAATATTATCGACCGCCCGAAGGCGTTTTCAGTCGTGAAAACCTTGCTTGCATATCACAAAACGGCTATAAAACTGTTTTTTGGAGTTTTGCATATCCCGATTGGGATAATAACAGGCAAATGACACCCGAAAAAGCAAGGAAAATTATATTGGAGAATCTTCACAATGGGGAAATTATGCTTTTGCATCCCACGTCCGAAACTAACGTACAGGTTCTTGCCGATGTTATCCGCGAAGCGAGAAAACAAGGGTACCGATTTGGTACACTTGACGAGTTGACGGGAGTGGAAGCCGGATGAGAGTTCAAAAGCGTTTGATAAGTGCTGTTTTGAGCTTGCTTTTTCTCTTTCGCCTTCTATTGCTTTATCCTGCGGCGGAGTTAAAGGTTTATCGCTCGGTAGAAAGCGAAAAGAAACAAATAGCACTCACGTTTGATGACGGACCGCATCCTACACTCACACCGCGCATCTTGGAAATTCTCGCAAAATATAATGTTCCCGCCACCTTTTTTATGGTTGGGCAGAACGTTCTCAACTATCCAGATGCGGCGCGCACAGTCATTGAAGCAGGACACGAGGTAGGCAATCATACTTTTACGCATCCGCATCTTGCGGGACTGAACGAGCACGCTATTATGGATGAGATTGGCAAATGTGAGGATGCTTTAGAAGAACTTTGCGAATACCGTCCACACCTTTTGCGCACACCGCAAGGCGCTTTGACGCCAAGCCTTGAACGTTGTCTTTTAGATGATGACTATATCCTTGTTTTATGGAGCCTTGACACGCGAGATTGGGAAAACAAAAGCACCGCCGACGTTACGCGGGCGGTGCTTGACAGAGTGCAACCGGGAGATATCATTTTAATGCACGATTTCATCGGGCATAACAGCAAAACCCCGGAAGCGCTTGAAAAAATCATTCCTGCTTTGCTTTCTCAGGGATATGAATTTGTAACCGTAAGTGCATTATTGGGCTTGCGATAAGGGAAATGCGAGGATGCGATCGGCAATCTGTTCTGCATCCTCTCGGTTGTGCGTGATAAAGATAGCAGAAGCGCCGCTTTGGCGAAGATAATCCTTGATTTTGACAGAAAGTGTTTTTCTTAAGCCTTCGTCAAGAGCTGCAAAAGGCTCATCAAAGAGAAAAAGATCACCTCTAAAAGCAAGTGCGCGTGCAAGAGAGACACGACTTTTCATACCTCCCGAAAGCTCGTCGGGGTACTTGTTACAGTCATCCGCAAGGTCAACAAGTGAAAGACATTTCATCACCGTTTCTTCGGCGCTCTTATCTCTTTTGTCCAAGACGGCAAGCAAATTTTCTTTTACAGTCAACCAAGGGAAGAGACGCGGCTCTTGAAAGACGTAGGAGATTTTTTCAAAGGAATTGTCAATTTTGCCTTGTTGCGGTTTGAGAATACCCGCAACAAGAGCTAACAAGGTGGTTTTACCGCATCCCGAAGGTCCCATAACGGCAAGAATTTCTCCTTTGTTCAGTTCCATCGAAAAGTCGTTGAAAATCGTCTTTTTATCAAAAGCAAAGGTCATATCGGTTATTTTTAGCATATCAAGTTACCTCCTTTTGCTTTTTTGTGCCGCTAAGTTTAGCAAAGAGATAAGATACGCCAAACTCAATAGCAAGACTCAAAAGAACCACAGTCAAGGTCCAAGCAAACATCTCGGCACTCATAATGTAGAGTTTTGCTTCACCAATCATCGTACCGATTGTGCCTTGTGGCATAGCAATGATTTCGGCGGCAACGCCTGCTTTCCAAGCAAGACCTATGGACGTTTTACACGCAGAAAGAAAATAGGGCTTAACAGATGGGAAAATCAACACTTGCAAGCGTTTAGAGAGCGAAAAGCGGTACATTTTTGCCACTTCCAAGAGTTGTGTGTCAATATTTCGAATGCCTTCGTCAAGGTTTGCCCACACAATAGGGAGAACGATGAGAAAGGTAATAAAAGCCGGTATTTTAACAGGTCCCAAGAACAGGAGCATCAAAATAATAAAGGATGCTACGGGGGTTGCCTTTACAACTGCCATAATAGGGTGTATCAGCTCACGCACAAAGCGAATGCGAGCGGTTACGATTACCAAGATGCAGGCGCAAAGAATGGCACTGATTGTTCCAAACAGAATGCTACCGATTGATTTTGCCGTTATTAGATAAAACTCTTTTGTTACCAAAAGTTTCCCCAATGTTTCGAGTACCGACAGAGGAGAGGGGAAAAGCAAGGGTTTTCCAAAATTGTGGGCGGCAAGTGCCCACACACCCAACCAAAAGGCCGCAACCAAAAGGGCACGGCCTATTTTTTTTAGTGTTTTCATTTATGTTCGGTTGATTATTTTGCGTAGTAGAAGTTATCAGCAGGAAGTTTTCCGCCGATTGATGCGGGTGCAATGCCTTTGAGAATGCCAAGATAAGTTTCCATAGCGGATTTCATCGTAGCACCGTCAAGGAAGCATACGTTACAGTTGGGAAGTGCTTTTTTGGCAACGCCTGCGTTTGTAAAGATGCCGTTATCAACGATCATTTGTGCGGCACTGTCGACATCAATGGAAAGATACTCGATAGAAGCCTTGTACTCTTTGAGGAAGTTTTCAATTGCCTCGGGATATTGTTCAAGGAATGCACGGCGAACAACTACACAGCCTTGCACCAAAGAACCTTCGGGAGAGACCTTGTTCCATTCAACGGTCAAATCCATTGCATTGGTGATGACGGTTCCGTTATTTGCACTTTTTGCAGCGTTGACAGCAATGGTTACCATCGGTTCGGGGAGAACAGCGATATCAACCGCACCTGCGGCAACGGCATCCTTCAGGGCTGCGGGTTGTGCGTAGGTTGTGGAGTCAATCGTGATATCTGTGCCAACGTTCAATCCGTTTTGCTTGCAGAGATAGGTAAAGATAAATGTCGGATTTTGTGCGGGGACGTAAACGGTCTTGCCGCGAAGATCCTCAAAAGAGGTAACGGTTGCATTTTGATTGGTTAACAAGTAGAGACAACCAAGTGTATTGACCGCGAGAACAACAACACCGCCCTCAGACTTGTTATAGATGTTTGCCGCTGCATTGGTGGGGAGAGCCGCAATGTCGGCACTACCGTTTAGGAGTGCAGATGTTACCGTAGAAGCATCTGTTTGAACGGAAAAATTGTATTTTTCGGTGGTTTTGTTGGCTTTTGCATCATTCATCAGCTTTGCCATACCAAAGCCGGTTGTGCCGTTCAGGGTGTAAATGTTGATGGTGGGAGTAGCATCGGGAGGGGTGTTGTCATTGTCTTTCTTTTCAAAGAGAAAACAGGAGCTCATCGAAAAAAGAAGAGCGGCAACAAGGCAGATAGAGAGTAAACGTGTTTTCATAATGTTAAATTCCTTTCTGTTGTGTTTTATTTATTTTATTGATAATCCTGAATCATTGCATCGGGCGCGAGAAGTCGAATGGTGCGTCCGTTCTTTTCAATGTATCCGTCGGCTATCAGTGTGTCAAATGCGCGGTAGAGAGAGGCACGGCCGATATCCAACAGCTCCGAAAGAGAAGAAAGGGAAGCATCAAGCTCAATGGTATCTTTCCCAATGGAAGAGAGATACAAGGCAAGTCTGCGCTCGGCTGAACCAGCTGTCAAATAACGAATTTTGCGATTGAGATAGCAGATTCTGCCCGATAAAAAGCCGAGATAATTATACAAAAACGTTTTGTCGGTTTCGAGCAACTCGCGGATAGCTTCTTCGGTGAAGAAGAACACGCGACATTTCTTTTTTGCACGAATGGAGCTGACGTAATTTTCGTTGGTAAAGAGATTGGCAATGCCGAAAAAATCACCCGCTTCAAAAAAACGCAAAAGCGCGTTTTTGGAGTCGTCAGCAGTTGTGGCTACCGCCTCACCAAAAAGGAAAATACCTGCTTTGTGGGAGGGTTCGTTTTGAGAAAGAATGACGTCACCGTCTTCAAAATCAACGGCACAGCAACCTTGCTTTTCGAACAGTACCGATGCGCTGATTGGGTCAACCCCCAAGAAAATGGGAGAGCGGAAAATTTTTTCGCTTTCTTTTTTTGTCAAAATCATAAAGCACCGCCTTTTGTATCATATGAGACAATTATAACACAATGTTAAGGATTTGTCAATAGGATGAGAAAAGAAATTTGCATTTGATTTTGGAGAAATTCTATTCAATTTTTTTAAATCCTCTTGACCGCGCGCGCGAGTTGGTGTATAATGATGATAATACTATTCACTAGGGAGGATAACGGCAATGACTCTTGTTATTCTGGCGGCAGGAATGGGCTCTCGCTACGGCGGTCTTAAGCAGCTCGATCCAATGAACGATGCCGGCAATTTTATCATCGATTTTTCTATTTACGACGCAATCAAAGCGGGCTTTGACAAGGTTGTTTTCATCATCAAAGAGGAGAACCTTGAGCTTTTCCGTGAGACTATCGGCAACCGCATTGCACAAAAAATCGAGGTTGCTTACGCTTTCCAAAAGATGGATACGTTGCCTGCGGGTTATTCTGCTCCCGAGGGACGCACCAAGCCTTTGGGTACCGCTCACGCCATTTACTGCGTTAAGGACATTGTGAAAGAAAACTTTGGTGTTATTAATGCCGATGACTTTTATGGCAGAGATACCTTTATGCAGCTTGGCCGTCACCTTAAAACCGCAAGCTGCGAGGGTGGCAAGGCACATAACTGCATGGTCGGCTTTGCTCTTGGCAACACTCTGACCGAGAACGGTACCGTTTCGCGCGGTCAGTGCGAGGTCGGTGAGGACGGAATTCTCAAGAGCGTTACCGAGCGCACAAAGATTATGAAAAAAGAGAACTGCGCCGCATATCTCGATGATGACAACGAAACTTGGGTTGACATTCCGTTTGATACCATTGTTTCGATGAACTGCTGGGGATTTACTCCCGAATTTTTTGAAAAACTCGATGAAGGATTGGCTGAATTCCTTGACAATATCGGCTCCAATCCCCTCAAAGCGGAATACTATCTGCCTTCTGCCGTTGATGCACAGCAAAAGAGCGGTGTTTGCGACGTAAAGGTATACCCCACAACGTCCGTATGGCAAGGTGTTACATATCCCGAGGATAAGGAACGCGTGAAGAACGCTCTTCGTGCCCTGATTGATGCAGGCGAATATCCCGAACGCCTTTGGGACTGATACTTATCGAAAGGAACACAACAAATGTCTATTTTGATTACAGGCGGTGCCGGTTTTATCGGCTCTCACACCGCAGTAGAATTTTTGAATGCAGGCTACGAAATTATTATTGTAGATAATTATTGCAATAGCTCTCCCAAATCCATTGAGCGTGTAAAGCAGATTACAGGCAAGGATTTTAAGGTCTATGAGGTTGATATGTGTGATAAGGATGCCCTTGAGAAGGTGTTCCAAGAAAATCCCGATATCGATTCCGCTATTCACTTTGCAGGTCTTAAGGCAGTCGGTGAGTCTGTGCAAATGCCCGGTCTTTACTACTACAACAATCTGCTCAGCACCTTGAATTTGCTCGAACTCTTGGCAAAGTATGATGCAAAGCGCATTGTTTTCTCCTCGTCCGCAACCGTTTACGGTGCTCCCAAGAGCGTGCCGATTCGCGAGGACTTCGATTTGAGTGCTACCAATCCTTACGGTCAAACCAAATTGATGATTGAAAAGATTCTTAAAGATTTTTGGATTTCCGATAACTCTTGGAGTATCTCCATCCTTCGTTATTTCAATCCCATTGGCGCCCACAAGAGCGGTCTTATCGGCGAAAATCCCAAGGGTATCCCGAACAATCTTTTGCCTTACGTGGCAAAGGTTGCCGCAGGACAGCTGCCTTATCTTTCGGTATTCGGCAATGACTATCCCACACACGATGGCACAGGCGTGCGCGACTATATTCACGTTGTAGACCTTGCAAAAGCGCATCTTAAGGCGCTTGAGCGAGCAATCAAGGTTAACGAAGTAGAGTATTTCAACGTCGGTACGGGCACGGGTTACTCGGTGCTTGATATCGTTAAAGCTTATGAAAAAGCAACGGGCCTTAAGGTTGCATACAAAATTGCACCTCGCCGCACCGGTGATATCGGTACTTGCTACGCAGACCCCACCAAGGCATACGAGGTTCTTGGTTGGAAAGCCGAAAACAACCTCGAGGATATGTGTCGCGACCTTGCAAACTGGATGAAGAAGAACCCCAACGGCTACGACGGAGAATAAAGAATGATTACAAAGCATTATTTTGGAACAATGGATGACGGTTGCGACGTCTACAGCTATCTGCTCAAAAATGATGCAGGCATGAGCGTGCGCATCTGTGAGTTCGGCGGTGCAATCATGGAAATCTCGGTTCCCGACAGACTCGGTCGTATGACCGACGTGGTAGCAGGATACGATTCCTTGCGCTATTACGTTTTGGCACCCGGATATCTCGGCGCACTTGTCGGTCGCGTTTGTAACCGCATTGCAAAAGGCAAATTCCGCCTTGGTGGCAACGAATATCAAATTTACAAGAACAATAACGGTAACTCCTTGCATGGCGGCAAAGTCGGCTTTTCACATAAGATTTGGAATGTGAAAGCCGAGGACGGGGAAGAGCCTCGCCTTATTCTCACGCTTGTTTCTCCCGACGGTGATGAGAATTATCCCGGTACGCTCAACGTAACGGTTACCTATACGTTGTTGCGTTCCAATGCGCTTGCCATTCATTATGAGGCAACAACCGATAAAAAGACGGTTGTCAACCTTACGAATCATGCATACTTCAATCTCGGCGGATTCTCTTCGGGTAAGGTCTTTGACCACGTTCTGCAAATGGATGCGGACAAATATATTCCTACCGATAAGAACCTCATTCCTACAGGGGAAATTCGCTCTGTTGCGGGAACGCCGTTTGATTTTCGCGAGCCCAAAACCATTGGAGAAGATTTCGACCTTGAACATCCCGACATGAAGCTTGCAGGTGGCTTTGACCACTGCCTCTGCTTTGCAGGTGGCGAGACGAAGACTCCTGTTTTGCGTATAGAGGCTTACGAGCCCAATAGCGGTCGTTTAATGCAGGTCTATACCAATCAGCCTTGTGTGCAGTTCTACACGGGTAACTTTATGTGGGAGATTGAAGCACCGCTCAAGGGTGGGTGTCCTGCAAGTGTGCAGGCTGCATTCTGCCTTGAAACGCAAAAAATGCCCGACGCAATCAACCATACAAACTTCAACGATACCGTCTTGAATCCCGGCGAAAAGTACGATTATACTACGATTTATCAATTTTCAACCAAATAAAAAACAGCCGCTATGCAAATTGCGTGGCGGCTTTTCATATTCAAACTCGCACATACATACAATGAGTTGAGGTGATTAGCGTGAAAGTTTCGCAATCAAAAAGCCAAAATCCATCTCTTTCACGCGCAAAATTCCATAAAATGGGGCCCAGCCCATTTTCGTCGCAAGCGACACGGGAATTTCACCACTATGTTGTGTTGCCGCATAGCGGCGGAATGGAGGTTTATATGAAAAAGTTTTTTTACAAATTGGTGGCAATTATTATAGCTGCCATTATGCTGCTTCCCATCTGTCTTGAAGTGTACGGGGAAGAAAATGCTCCCGCTCCACCTGAAAATACGCTTGGTGTTACGGATGGTTCACTCAATTTGAACTGTAAAAGTGCTATTTTGATGGAAGCAACAACGGGAACGGTTTTGTATGCGCAAAACGCCGAGGAAGCCTTACCGCCTGCATCTGTCACAAAGGTAATGACACTTTTGTTGGTCATGGAAGCCATTGATGCAGGAACTATCCGCGTTGATGATACCGTATCGATTTCCGCCAATGCCGCCTCTATGGGGGGCTCACAGGTCTTTTTGGAAGAGGGCGAGCAAATGCGTGTTGAGGATTTGCTCAAAAGCGTAGTTATTGCCTCGGCAAACGATGCCGCCGTAGCACTTGCCGAATACGTTAGCGGTAGCACCGATGCATTTGTTATGAAAATGAATGCCAAAGCCGCAGAACTCGGTATGAGCGCAACAAAATTTGAGAACGTTACCGGTCTTGACGATACCGCCGAGCATCACCTGACAAGTGCCAAAGATATTGCTTTGATGTCTTGTGCACTTGTCAAGCATCCGCTCATCCTGCAATACAGCTCTATTTGGATGGACACCATCCGTGACGGAACTTTTGGCTTGACCAATACCAACCGTCTCGTGCGCTTTTATAAAGGCTGTACGGGACTCAAAACAGGCTCGACTTCTAAAGCGGGCTTTTGCGTCAGCGCAACTGCCGAGCGTGACGGATTATCCCTTGTTTGCGTCATTATGGGTGCAGAATCGCGCGATATCCGCAACGCCGCAGCGACCACACTCCTTGATTGGGGCTTTGCCAATTTTGCACTTTTTCAAGAAGACGCTGGAATATCCGCACCGATTAGAGTGAAGGGCAGTGCAAAGCAGGAAATTGTTGGCTCTTATCCTGCATTCTCTTGTGTTGTCAGACGCGAAGACCTCTCTAAAATCGAGAAAAATATCGCACTTGTGGAAAATGTAATTGCTCCCACTCCTGCAGGTGAGAAGATTGGTACAGTCAGTTTTCGGTGCGGAGAAAAAGAGATTGGCTCTGTGGATATTTGTATAGAAAACGAGATAAAGCGCATCGGCTTTTTTGAAATTCTCTGTCAAGTATTCGCAAAATCATTACTCATTTAAAAAAGTTTTAAAAACGGTATAAGAAAGCAAAAAATCAGTCTCTTTTTTTGAAAAAAGGGCTTGTATTCGCAAAGCAAATAGTGTATAATAACAATAATTGAAATTTGTTTAAAGGACGGTTAGAACAATGGCAATCAAATTAAACGATAAGTATGTATCTTCCTTTATTGGGGCTTCCGAATACGAGAATATCCAAGCGGAAGTAACCGCTGCCGCAAAAACGCTTCGCGATAAGAGCGGTGCAGGCAATGCTTTTTTGGGTTGGGTAGATTTGCCCGACAACTATGATAAAGAAGAATTCGCGCGCATTAAGGTTGCCGCGCAAAAGATTCAAAAGAACTGTGACGTGCTTGTTGTTATCGGTATTGGCGGTTCTTATCTCGGCGCACGTGCCGTTATTGAGTTTTTGAAGTCTCCTTTGTACAATAATTTGAATAAGAAGACTCCCGACATCTATTTTGCGGGCAATTCCATCAGCGCAACCGCTCTCAATGAGGTTCTTGCGCTTTGCGAAGGTCGCGACGTTTGTGTTAACGTTATTTCTAAGTCGGGTACCACCACCGAGCCCGCAGTTGCTTTCCGCGTTTTCCGTACACTTTTGGAAGAAAAATACGGCAAAGATGGTGCACGCGAGCGCATTTTTGTAACCACTGACCGTGCACGTGGCACGCTCAAGCAGTTTTCTACCGATGCAGGATACGAAACATTCGTCGTTCCGGATGACGTAGGCGGACGTTTCTCGGTACTGACAGCGGTAGGTCTTCTTCCTATTGCCGTTGCAGGTATTGACATTGACGCATTGATGGAGGGTGCGGCCTCCGCAAGCCATACATACGTGAATGTGGACATTGCCAAGAACGATTGCTACCGTTATGCAGCCATTCGCAACATTCTTTATCGCAAGGGTAAAAACGTTGAGGTAATGGCAAGCTACGAGCCCTTCTCGGCTATGTTCAGCGAATGGTGGAAGCAGCTCTACGGAGAGAGTGAAGGCAAAGACCAAAAGGGTATTTTCCCGGCATCCGTTGTTTTCTCTACCGATTTGCACTCTCTTGGACAGTTCATTCAAGACGGCACACGTTCTATGTTCGAAACCGTTATTGATGTTGCAGATACCAATGATACATTCGCAATTCCGAATGACCCCGCAAACATCGACGGCCTTAATTTCCTTTCCGGTATGGATTTGAATGAGGTTAAAAGAAAAGCAATGCAGGGCACAATCCTCGCACACGTCGACGGTGGCGTTCCCAACCTTCTTTTGGAGTTGGATGCACGCAATGCATTCACGCTTGGCGAGCTGATTTATTTCTTCGAGCTTGCTTGCGCTGTATCGGGATATATGCTCGGTGTGAATCCCTTTGATCAACCAGGTGTTGAATCCTACAAGAAGAATATGTTTGCGCTCCTTGGTAAACCCGGTTATGAGGAAATGAAAAAGGAACTCGAGGAACGTTTGCAAAACTAATAAAAAAATTCGTTGAAAATCAAAAAAGCCCTTGACTTTGTTTCCAAAGTTTGGTATAATGAAACCAAGGAGATGAAACGTCATCTCGGCTGATTTTTGGAGGTTGAAAATATGTTGAAATTAATCATCGGCGTTAAGGGCACCGGCAAAACAAAAGTTCTCATCGATATGGTAAACAGTGCACTTGCTGTTACCAAGGGTGACGTTGTTTGCATTGAAAAAGGTGCTCAGTTGAGATTTGATATAAAGCCCGCTGTAAGACTTGTAAACTCTGAGGAATACCTCATCAATGATGCATCCGCACTTTACGGCTTCATCGCAGGTATGCTTGCAAGCAATCACGATGTAACCGATTTGTTTGTAGACGGTACACTTCGCATCTGCAAGCGCGATATGGTTGCTTTTGAAGACCTGCTTGCTAAGTTGGATTCTCTGCTTGAAAAGGTTGAGGTTAACGTAACAATGACCGTTTCTATGCCTGCGGAAGAGGTTAACGATACCATTCGCAAGTACATTTAATTCCATAATAAAAGGTGCCGCAGTTTTGCGCCGATTATGGCGAGACTGCGGCATATTTGATGTAAAAACCCACAAAAGGAGTTAAGCAAATGATTTTAATCATTGCAGAAAAGCCAAGCCTTGGGCGCAACATTGCCGCAGGAATCGGACCGATGCAAAAAAGGCAAGGATATCTGGAAGGAGAAAACTATATTATCACGTGGGCATTCGGCCACCTGTTTTCTCTTTGTGATATCGAAACCTATTCACCGTCTCCGGATGATTCCGGCAGATGGACAATGGCAAATCTGCCGTGTTTTCCCAAAGAGTTCAAGTTTGAATTACGACACGGAACCGATAAAAAGATTGACCCCGGTGTGCGACGTCAATTTGAGATTATCCGCGCGCTTTGCAACCGCCCCGACGTTGACACCATTGTCAACGCAGGAGACGCAGACCGCGAGGGTGAAATTATTGTCCGTCTTTGTATGAACAATGCCGGGGCACAAGGGAAGAAGTGTAAGCGCCTTTGGTTACCCGACCAAACACCGCAAACCGTGCAAAAAGCGCTTGGCGAAATGAAAGAAGAAAGCGAATACGACCGCCTTGCGGCAGAAGGTTTTGCACGCACCTATATCGATTGGCTCTACGGCGTGAATTTGACACGTTACGCTACCTTAAAAACCGGCACTTTACTTCGTGTTGGCCGCGTTATCGTGCCGATTGTTAAGGCAATTTACGATAGAGATATGGCAATTCGCAATTTTGTACCCGGTAAATATTATGCTCTTTTGAGCAAAGAACCTACAAACGGTGAAGTTGTTGAATTGCTTTCCAAAAACAAATTCGAGTTTGACCAACTGCCCAAAGCTGCAGAGCTTTGCCGTACCTATAACCAAACGGGCGCGGTAGTAAGTGAGGTCAAAAACAAGAAAGAAACGCTCTTTGCGGGCAAGCTCTATTCGCTTTCCAAACTGCAAAATGCACTGAGCAAAAAATATAAAATGTCAATGCAAGAGAGCCTTGACATTGTACAGGGACTCTACGAAAAGGGATATTTGACCTATCCGCGTACGAACTCCGAATACCTTGCAACAGCAGAAAAGGATAAGATTCGTCAAATTCTTGCGGGATGTGCAAAGCTCGGTTATCCCGTACGCTTCAAGGACCAAAAGAGCATTTTTGATGATAGCAAGATTGAGTCGCACTCCGCATTGACTCCCACGTATAAGATTCCAAACAAAACGCAACTGACCGAAAAGGAAATGCAGGTATATTCCACCGTATTCCGTCGTTTTGTGGCGGTATTCTGTGCGGAAGATTGTCTTGTTTCAAGAACCGAAATCACCATTGACGTTGGTACGCTTGAGCGCTTTACCCTTAAGGGAATGGTTATGCTTGAAAAAGGCTGGACCAAGTACGATGATTATACGCAAAAAGACAAGGTTCTGCCCGCATTGAACAAAGGAGACGTTGTCAACATCGATTTCAAGCCCGTCGAAAAAGAAACGACTCCGCCCAAGCATTATACGGTTGAAACCCTGAATAACTACCTCAAAAATCCATTTAAAGAGGATAAAAAAGCCGCAAAAGAAGCAGCCGATGGGGAAGTTGCAACCGAAACGACCGATGATAACGAGGATTACAAGGCGATTTTTGAGGGTCTTGAACTTGGTACCGAGGCAACACGCACGGGTATTATTGATAATGCGCGTAAGAGCGGTTATATTGACCTCAAAAAGGATACTTACACCATTCTTCCCGGGGGAGAATTCCTGATTGAATCCCTCACGCAAATGAAAATCAATATGGATAAGTACAAGACCTCTCAGCTCGGACAAGCACTCAAAAAGGTTTACCGAGGAACGATGGAGATTGAAGAAAGCGTTAAGCTTGCCGAGAGCGAGATTGCAGAAGTATTCTCTAAAAAGGAAGAAACCAATCTCTCGCTCGATTCCGAAACTGGATTTTTCGGTGACGTTGTTGCAACCTGTCCTTTGTGTGGTAAAGAAGTCAAACGCTTCCGCAGCTTTTACGGTTGTACGGGATACAAAGAAGGTTGCAAGTTCTTGGTCAACACCAGCATTTGCGGACGTGCCATTTCGGTATCGAATCTAAAAATGCTCGTCGAAACAGGGCATACGGCAATTATTCAAGGCTTTGTTTCTGCCAAAACCAAGAAAACCTTTGATGCCGCCCTTAAGTTGGAAAACGGACGTGCAGTTTTCGATTTTGAAAAGCGTGCACCCATAGAACCTATATCGCATCAAGACTTACCAATTTGGGACGGTGACGGCGCACCTTTGCCGGAGCCTCCCCCTGAAGAATAACCATTTTAAGCCCTATCGCAAACACAGCGGTGGGGCTTTTGTGATAATTTACAAAAACTTCTTTCATATAATGTATTGACAAATACAAAGAATTGTTGTATAATTGTATACAATAGATGCGAAAGGAGAGAAAAGACATGTTAGAAATTTCGTCAAAAACAAATTTGTTGGAGCAAAGCACCTATAAATATTCGCTCCAGGATGTAAAAGAGCCGAACCTTTACCGTGAGGTTTACCCCTATACAGACGTACCGCGTATCCCGTTTAACCACCGTCGTGTGCCGATTGGTATGCCGCAAGATATTTGGATCACGGATACCTCTTTTCGTGACGGTCAACAGTCTGTCGAGCCTTATACAATCAAACAAATCGTTGATTTGTTCAAACTGATGTCTCGCTTGAGCGGTCCTTACGGTATCATTCGTCAAACAGAATTCTTTGTATACAGCCAAAAAGATAGAGAAGCACTCCAAAAGTGTCAAGAGCTCGGCTTGAGATTTCCCGAAATCACCACTTGGATTCGCGCAAGCCGCGAGGACTTTAAGCTTGTAAAAGACCTTGGCATTCGCGAAACAGGCATTCTTGTTTCCTGCAGTGACTATCACATCTTTAAAAAGATGAAGATGACACGTAAGGAATGTATGGAATATTACTTAAAAACTGTTTGTGATGCATTTGAGGCGGGCGTTATGCCCAGATGTCACCTGGAAGATATCACCCGTGCCGATTTCTACGGTTTTGTCGTTCCGTTTGTCAATGAATTGATGAAGCTCTCCAAGCAGGCAGGCATTCCCGTGCGCATTCGTGCTTGTGATACGATGGGATACGGTATCCCTTATCCCGAGGTTGCTATTCCGCGTAGCGTTCCCGGCATCGTTTACGGCTTACAGCACTATTCCGAGGTTCCCAGCGAAATGCTTGAGTGGCACGGACACAACGACTTCTATAAGGCGGTTTCTAACGCGACTACTGCGTGGCTCTACGGCGCCTCGGGCGTTAACTGCTCGCTCCTTGGTATTGGCGAGAGAACCGGTAATATTCCGCTTGAGGCTATGGTATTTGAATATGCATCCTTGCGCGGCTCGTTTGACGGTATGGATCCTACCGCTATTACCGAAATCGCCGAATACTTCAGCAAAGAAATGGGCTATGAAATCCCGCCTATGACGCCGTTTGTAGGTAAAAACTTCAACGTTACTCGCGCGGGCATCCATGCTGACGGACTTCTCAAGGATGAAGAAATCTACAATATTTTTGACACAAAGAAGATTCTTAACCGCAGTGCCACCGTTCTTCTTGGCAAAGCTTCGGGACTTGCGGGCATTGCATATTGGATCAACGAAAACTACCGTCTCTCTGCAAGCGAAGCCATCGATAAAAAGGATCCGCTCGTTATTGCCGTTAAGGAATGGATCGACGCGGAATATGAGGATGGAAGACAAACCACGCTTTCGACCGGTGAGATTGAAGAGAAAATTGAAGAGCTTTCCGGCGGACGCTTCCGCAGACTGTAAGGAGGATTTTCATCATGTTAGAACATAAAACAATATCTCTTGCCGAACAGGTGTTTGAACGCCTTGAGAATGATATTCTTATCGGCAAATATCAACGCGGTGCGGTTTTGACAGAGCTGAAGCTCGTCACCGACCTTGGCGTAAGCCGCACTCCCGTTCGTGAGGCTTTGCACCGTCTTGAACAGGAACACATTATTGAAATCACCCCCAAAGGAATCCTTATTCTCGGTGTAACGGAACAGGATTTGGAGGATATTTTTGCCATTCGTTTGCGAATTGAAGGATTGGCATCCGCCTTTGCTGCCGAAAATATGACAGCAGAGCAGCTTTTGGAGCTCAAAGAAGCTCTTGAATTGCAAGAGTTCTACGTTACAAAGCAAGACCCCGAACACATCAAAATAATGGATAGCCGATTCCACCAACTCATTTACCGCTACTGCGGTAGTGCGGTACTCAATGATACGCTTTTGCCACTTCACAAAAAGGTACAAAAGTACCGTCGCGCATCGGTTGAGGATAAGGCTCGCGCACAACAGTCGTTGAGTGAACATCACGCCATTTTTGAAGCTATTGCAGCAAAAAATGCTACACTGGCAGAGAAATGCACCACGGAGCACATCTCCAATGCGGCACAGCACATTCTGAACAAATGAGGTAATACTAAATGGGACTTACCATAGCACAAAAAATCATCAAAGCGCATCTGCTTTCGGGTGATATGACTCCCGGCAGCGAGGTTGCGCTTCGCATAGACCAAACGCTCACGCAGGATGCAACGGGCACGATGGCTTATCTTGAATTTGAATCAATGGGTATCGACCGTGTTCGCACTGAGCGAAGCGTTGCATATATTGACCACAATACACTGCAGTCCGGCTTTGAAAATGCCGATGACCATCAATTCATTCAGTCAATAGCGAAAAAGCACGGCATTTATTTCTCCCGTCCGGGTAACGGTATTTGCCATCAAGTACATCTCGAAAGATTCGGTATCCCCGGCAAAACCTTGATTGGTTCCGATAGTCATACACCCACGGGCGGAGGCATTGGTATGCTTGCCTTTGGTGCAGGTGGACTTGACGTAGCCGTTGCGATGGGCGGCGGTGCATACTACATCACTATGCCCAAAATGATTAAGGTCAATCTTATGGGCAAGTTACGTCCGTTTGTTACGGCAAAGGACGTAAGCCTTGAGATTTTGCGTATCCTTTCCGTCAAAGGCGGTGTCGGCTACATCATTGAATGGGGCGGAGAGGGCATCAAGACTCTGTCTGTGCCCGAAAGAGCCACCATTACCAATATGGGAACAGAGCTTGGCGCTACCACCTCGATTTTCCCGTCCGATGAAATTACACGTGCGTTTCTTAAGGCAGAGGGCAGAGAAGCAGACTATGTAGCGCTTGAGAGCGATGCAGATGCCGTTTATGACCGCATTATTGATATTGACCTCTCTTCGCTCAAGCCTTTGATTGCTTGCCCACATATGCCCGATAACGTCGTTTCTGTTGATACACTGAAAGGAACAAAGGTCAATCAGGTTTGCATCGGTTCTTGCACCAATTCCTCGCTTCTTGATATGCTCAAGGTAGCGGCACTTCTCAAGGGCAGAACCATCAAGCCCGACGTTAGCCTTTCCATTTCTCCCGGCTCCAAGCAAGTGCTTGCAATGCTTGCCGACTGCGGTGCCTTAACCGATATTCTTGCAAGCGGCGCGCGCCTTTTGGAGTGTGCTTGCGGTCCTTGCATCGGTATGGGATTTTCGCCCAACTCCGGCGGTGTGAGCCTGCGTACATTTAACCGTAACTTTGAAGGCAGAAGCGGTACCGCCGATGCAAAGGTATATCTCGTTTCTCCCGAAACGGCAGTTGCAGCAGCCCTGACAGGTGAAATTACTGACCCGATTCTTTTGGGTGAAATGCCCGAGGTCAAAATGCCCGATGCATTCCGCATTGATGACAGTGCCATTATAGCACCCGCCACCCCCGATGACGCAGCTTCTCTCGAAATTCTGCGCGGTCCCAACATCAAAAAGTTCCCCGAGAGCTATCCGCAAGAAGATTCCATTCGCGCGGAGCTTGTACTCAAGGTTGAGGATAACATTACAACCGACCACATTATGCCTGCAGGCGCAAAGATTTTGCCTTATCGTTCTAATATTCCGTATCTTTCACAGTTCTGCTTCGGTGTGTGCGATAAGACCTTCCCCGAGCGTGCAAAGGCGGCAGGGAAGAGCATTATTGTCGGCGGTGCAAACTACGGTCAAGGCTCCTCGCGCGAGCATGCGGCTCTCGTTCCGCTCTATTTGGGCGTTCGCGTAGTGATTACCAAGAGCTTTGCGCGTATTCACGTTGCAAACCTCATTAACGCGGGTATTATGCCCCTTACCTTTGCAAATGCCGATGATTACGATAAAGTATCGCAAGGTGATATGCTTTCTATTGAGAACGTTTGGTCGGGTATGGACAACGGCAAAATGACACTCAAAAATGAAACAACAGGCGCTGAAATTCCGCTTGCATGCGCTTTTACCGAGCGCCAAAAGGCAATCCTTAAGGCAGGTAGCCTGCTCGCTTACACCAAAGAACAGCTCCAATAAGAAAAGGAGATATATCAAAATGAAAAAAATTCTAATGAAAACGCCATTGGTTGAGATGGACGGCGATGAAATGACGCGAATCCTTTGGAAGATGATTAAGGATGAGCTTCTTCTGCCTTTCATCGACCTTAAAACCGAATATTACGACCTCGGTTTGCCGGAACGTGAGAGAACCAAAGACCAAGTAACTTTTGATTCCGCTTATGCAACTCAAAAATACGGTGTTGCCGTTAAGTGTGCTACCATCACCCCCAATAAGCAACGCGTAGAGGAATACAACCTCTCCGAAATGTGGAAGAGTCCAAACGGTACCATTCGCGCAATCCTTGACGGAACGGTTTTCCGCGCTCCCATTTTGATTGATTCTATTCGTCCTGCGGTTCGCAACTGGAAAAAGCCCATTACCATTGCACGTCATGCTTATGGAGATATCTACAAGGCAACAGAGTATCGCGTTCCCACCGAGGGCAAGGCAGAACTCGTTTTTACCGATAAAGATGGAAACGAGACCTTCCGCCAAACCGTTTACGACTTTGAATGTGCAGGTGTTTTGCAGGGAAGCTATAACAAAGATGACTCTATTCGTTCTTTTGCACATTCCTGCTTCCAATATGCGCTGAATACAAAGCAAGACCTTTGGTTCTCAACCAAAGATACCATTTCCAAACAATATGACCAGACCTTCAAGCTCATCTTCCAAGAAATCTACGATAACGATTACAAGGAAGCGTTTGAGGCGGCAGGCATCGAGTATTTCTACACGCTCATCGACGATGCAGTAGCGCGTGTCATTCGTAGCGAAGGTGGTTTTATTTGGGCTTGCAAGAACTATGATGGCGATGTAATGAGTGATATGGTCTCTACCGCATTCGGCTCGCTCGCAATGATGACCTCCGTTCTTGTATCTCCCGACGGAAAATATGAATATGAGGCGGCACACGGCACCGTTACACGTCACTATTACCGCTATCTCAAGGGAGAGGATACCTCTACAAACCCCATGGCAACCATTTATGCTTGGACGGGCGCTCTCCGTAAAAGAGGTGAGCTTGACGACCTCCCCGAGCTTGTCAACTTTGCTGACAAATTGGAAGAAGCTTGCATGGAAACCCTCAATCAAGGCATTATGACAAAGGATCTGGTTGGTCTTGTAATCGAGGGAACGAAAACAAAAGCTGTCAATTCGATCGAATTTATCAAGGCAATTCGTGCTAATCTTGAAAAGACTCTATAAAAATAAAAATCCGATACGATATTTCCGTATCGGATTTTTATTTTAGATCAATTTAGGTAATTCAAGAGAACCCTTTTTCAAAAATGCAATGTTTTCTTTGCGATAGATGACATCTCGGCGCGTGTGAATACGGTTCATATAAAGAAGTCCGCCCTTGGTAGAGCGTAGTGATGCAACGCCAACACCGCATGGGAATTGCATTTGGTCGGATGGGTAAAACACGCCCTTGGTGGCTACGTCTATCTTAAAACTGTCCTTCGCTTCAAAAGCGGTTTTAATAGCGTTTTGATGCTTTTTAGCCCCTTTGCGGAGAGCAAATAATATGTTTTCACCGTCAGAAACACAGTCGAAATTGAGGAGCAGCTTGTCCTTCATTTCCTTTTTGTGCTTGCGCGCAAAGGACATAGAGCCAAAAAGCCCCATCTCTTCCAAATCAAAGAATACAAACGCTACTGCATCGCGTTCTTCGTTGGGAAGGTCGTGCATAATATCAATCAAAAGCGTAACTCCCGATGTATTGTCGTTTGCCGTATGCTTGTTGGCAGGTCCTGCAATCAGAAGAAAGAGCAATCCAAAATAGGCAAGCTCTGTTATCCAGAAAGTAAAATCTGTACCGAGATTCAAGGCTTCGGCAAGAAACGCCAAAACGCCGATGCAGATAGCAACCGCAGCGAAAATCCCAAATATGATGCCCACCTGATAAAGAAGATAGAGGGCTATGCACTTGGGAGTAATGAAATTCGGGAAGGGAAGAACGGGACAGGTGTCGTAGTGCGCGGTGTAGACGACCTTTGCTTTTGCAGGATCGCCGACAACAATGTTTCGTGCACCAAATGTTCCTTTTTCAATGCGAGCTGAATATCCCCATTCGTCTGCAAGGTGATTTACATATTCGATAAAGGCGCTTTTTTGCTTTTTATTCTTTCTTACTTGATATTTTTCAAATATTTCGCGTGTCGTTTCGGTCATAACAATATCTCGCTTTTTGCAGTTTTTCTTAATCAATTACTTCATTTGTGTAAATAACACCCTTATCATCGTTGAAAACAATACGTTTTTGACCGTTTTTCATTAGGGTTATAGCACAGCCTACAAAACCGTTTCCACTTTCCTTGTTAATGATAGGTTTGGAACCGATAATTGCCGTGCAAGGCTGTCCGTGGCTATCAAATTCGTCTCCCGGTTTTACAATTGCGGTGCAATGATGATGCCCGTAAAGAAGCAGATCAGGCTTGATATCATCACGCATCAAGCGTGTCCATTCGGCATAGAGCTCTTCTTCGATATCAAAGGGAAATCTGTCAACATATGTAAAGGGAATGTGGGAAATTACCAATTTGTGCGCAACACCGTCTGCGGCATATTCACGCTCAGCGTTTTCAATGATTTGCTTAATATACTCGGTTTCACGAAGTCTGAACGGATGAAAACAGATAGTTCCACCGTATTCAAAGTCTGTATCTCTTTTATCCTCGCCGCAATCAAGCAAAAGTCCCCACACGCATCCAACACGAAAGCTGTAATAGGTTTTAGCGTTCATTGTAGGGATGTAATTAGGCATATCTTCGGCATGAATCCCGCGGGTGTCGTGATTTCCACGTGCAAAAACAACAGGACAGTGACCTTTTGTAATGCCTGATGCAATTTGGCAAATGGCATTAAAATTTTTAACGTCACCGCTGTGATTGGGAATATCGCCGTTGAGAACAAGCAAATCAAGCTTGTCTCCAAAAAATTGTCCTGCCGCAACCGGTTCGTTTACAAGATTGTGCGCATCGGCAACGTGATAGATGTTAATATCGCCCTCGGCGGGAACAGGCTTAAATGTGACTGTCAGTTCGCGTTCAGGCTCGCTGGTAGGGAAGTAAGGCTTACGCTCAATCATTTTTTTGTAAACGACTGTGTATTCACACGCTTCGTCAAGAGCCTTCATTGGTAACTCAACCTTATGCATGTTGGTGTTGGAACGTAGAATACCGTTGCAATCGTCATAGTAGATTTTGTCGGCAACCTTCACCCACATGATAACTTCGGCATCAAACGGGACAAAGATGTTATAATTGTTACCAACCGCAAAAACAGTTGGGTAAGTCAGCATATATTCCGGTAACATAATGACCTCCTGCTTATTTACCATCTTTCTTTTTTCTTGAAGGTGTTCTCATATAGTCGGGAAGCTCCACCTTGTTGCTAAAATAGCGATCCCAACGATTGTGACGACGGCGTTGTAAGATATATTCCACAATGATGTAAGCCGTAGTACCGACAACAAAGAAAACGATTCCTGCAATGACCGCACGGTTTTCCAACCAAGAACGAATGGCCCCAAGACCGCTACCGATAGAGCTTCGCGAAGCCTCGCCGGCAGTATATAACGGAGCAGTACCAAGCACGCGACCTTCATACAAGACAGCAACATACCCAACGAATTGATCATTCTCAACAGGGGCTTCGAGCTCGGTTTCGGTCAAACGAATACTGTAAACAATATCTTTTCCAATTTCAAGCCCCTTGGGTAGATAAGCGCGCAAAGAGTCTTTTACGATAACGTCAACTGTGGATGCACTATCCGAAACAGTAACGTCAAGCGTACAGATTTTGGTGTCGGGGGTTAGAATTTGCATATAAGTGTATGAGCTAAATACCCAATTTACCACACGGTTGGCTATGGTATAACCAAATTCGGTTGTATTATCTTCTTTGCCGCCCATTACTATACAAACGTATGTTTGGTCATTTTGTTTTGCAACTGTCACAACGCAGTTACCGTCACGTGTGGTACTGCCCGCATTCATACCAATGCACTTTTTGTTGTAGTATTTTTGGTCTTGATATTGGCACACCAATTTGTTGTTATTGTAAACGGTTTGGTATTTGTTGGAAGAGGTGTACTCAAAAGAAACAGTATTGCAAATTGCCATATAATAGGGATTTTGATAGGCAACGAGAGCAATTTCAGCCACTTCTTCAGCGGTTGTTCGTGAGCCGTCAATAATACCCGTAACATCTTCAAAAGCGGTATTAGAAAGCCCCATTGCGGCGGCGCGTGCATTCATATCCGCTTTGAAATTTTCAACCGAGCCCGATGCTATTGCTGCAAGAACGTAATAAGCATCATTGTAACTGCCACAAACAGCAGCCCAGAGGAGTTGTTCCACGGTTACCGATTCGCCAATGGCTAACTTAAGGCTGCGCCCGTGATTTTGGGGAATCTCGGTATAGAGTTCTTCTGTAATAATAACAGATTCTTGCAGGCGGTCACTCAACTTTTCACAAAGTAAAATCCCCGACATAATCTTAACGGTTGAACCTGCACCGACTACGAATTTTTCACTTTTAGAAGTTACAATAAGGTTGCTTTCCAAATGCTTTAAATAAACCGCGGTGGCTTCCTCCATAGAGGGCGGTGTAATGTCTGCGGCGGACGAGGAAAAGGGAAGTGCGCATAACAAAAGGAGAAGAGATATCAATAAACAAACGATGCGTAAGGTGGCATTTTTGTGCATTTTTTTCTTCTCCTTTCTTATGTGATTAAATCCGTTCTTTTACGGCTTTGATGTCTTGCTGTATTTGTTGTTGCAGAGCCTCTTTACTCTCAAAGCAAAGTTCGGGGCGAATGTAATCTAAAAATTTAACGCATAGCACTTTTTGATAGAGGTCTCCCTCAAAATCTAACAAGTGCGTTTCCAAATTGAGCTTGGCATTTGCGTCAACTGTAGGATGTGTACCGATATTTGTCAATCCGTAATAGTCTTTATTATCAACAGAACAACGCGTCAAATAAACACCGCGTGCAGGGATCAATGCTTCGCTTGACGGAGTTTGGTTAAAAGTAGGAGCGCCGAGATGACGGCCAAGACCTTTTCCGTGCTCCACGGGAGCGATAATCGAAAAAGGAATTGTCAAAAGCGCGTTGGCTTCTTTGATTCTTCCCGCCTTTAAAAGCTCGCGAATACGTGTCGAGCTAACGGTTTCTCCGTCCGCATAAACTGCGGGAACGGCAATTATAAAGTCTGCAGGGAAGAACTTTTCAAGAAGCTGATACGTTCCCGCACCGCCTTTGCCAAAACGGTAATTATAACCGCATACAACCGCCTCGCAAGCGCATTGACCTATGAGAATGTCTTTAACAAATGCTTCGGGGGAGAGCTCTTGCAGCGCAGCAAAATCGGCAACAAATGCAAAATCCATTCCTTCGTCGGCAAAGCACTTCAGCTTTTGTTCAAGTGTTGTAAGATGTTTTGGGGGATTTGCAGATAGAAAATCGGTTGAGAGTTTTTCAAAACAAAATACGCCAACGCGCGCGTTTGGCATTTTTTGAGCCTGTAATTGTTTAGCTTCGCGCAAAAGCGTGCGATGGGCTAAGTGAACTCCGTCAAAATTTCCGAGGCAAAGAATGTTCGCCTCGGAAATCTTACTTGATTGTTCTGTTTGAAGAGAGATATATTTGACCGAGGGCATACTCAATCCAACTCAAGATAGCATTTTACCAATTCGCGCATCAATTCGTCGCGATCAATTTTGCGAATCAGCGCGCGTGCATTGTTGGTGTTGGTAATATAGGTGGGGTCTTCGGAAAGCAGGTATCCCACAATTTGTCCTATGGGATTGTAGCCCTTCTCACTCAAGGCCTCGTAAACCTCTTTGAGAACAGTGCGTGCATCCGCGACCTCATCCGTCAGGACGGGGATCTGTTTTTCGGAATTCATAAAAACATCCTCCTTGTTTTGAAAAAACTCATCTCAATAATATTATATATGATATTGCGCTTTTTTTCAAGTCTTTTTTTACAAATAAATATAAAATGTAGTATTTTTATTGACGAATCCTCGTTTTTTATGTATAATAATAGTTAAGATTACACGGAGGAACAAACCATGAAGATTGTTTTTTTGGATGCCGCAACCATTGGTGATGATTTGACCTATGAAAGCTTTGAAGAAATCGGTGAAGTGGTCGTTTATCCCACCACAAGCGAGACCGAATTTGAAGAGCATATAAACGGTGCTGACGTTGCTGTTATTAACAAACTTAAGCTAAACGCAACCAATTTGCCAAAAGCACCAAAACTGAAGTTGATTTGCCTTGCCGCAACCGGGTTTGATAACGTTGACCTTGATTATTGCCGCAAAGCAGGAATTGGAGTGTGTAACGTAGTGGGATATTCCACGCAAAGTGTAGCCCAACTAACGCTTTCTATGGCACTTTCTCTGTACACACATCTTGGTGAATACACCGACTTTGTTCGTGGTGGGGAATACACCAAAAAAGGACTCGCAAACTGTCTTGTACCCGTTTATCACGAAATTACGGGCAAAACCTGGGGCATTGTAGGCTACGGAAATATCGGAAAACAAGTTGCTCGCGTTGCCGAGGCAATGGGATGCCGTATTTTGGTCTACAAACGTACACCTGTTGAAGGAGTGGAATGCGTTGATTTTGATACCGTTTGTCAAAAATCCGATATTTTATCTTTGCACGTACCGTTAAATGACACAACAAGAAATCTGCTCGATAAAGAACATATCGCAATGCTCAAAAAAGATGCGGTTATTATTAACGTAGCACGCGGAGCAGTTGCCGACGAGACGGCACTTGCCGATGCGATTTTAGAAGAACGCATTGGCGGTTTGGGCGTTGACGTTTACTCAAAAGAGCCGTTTGATTTCGACCATCCGTTTAACAAAATCAAGCATTTGCCTAACGTTCTTCTCACGCCACACATGGCTTGGGGAGGGTATGAAACCCGTGTTCGTCTGCTTGGAGAAATCAAAGAGAACATTCTTGCCTTTTATGCAGGAGAAAACAGATGCCGTGTAGACTAAAACACGTGTGAATAATGAAATATTTTGAATTATTTTTGTAAAGGTATTGCAATTTTGTCGAATATCTGTTACAATATTATTTATAAGTTTATGGTCAGAGTGCCGGGTTTGCGTACCTTATTTTTTTCAGCCATTTAAGATGCGTTCCGGCAGCGGACAGAGGTGTCCGTTTTGTTCCATGAGTATTTTTTTCATAAAGGAGTATTTATGCGGAATGAACAAAAACGTGCTAATCCGGCTGAACGGTATTTCCAAGTCTTTTGACGGAGAAACCGTTCTCGATCACATCAACTTGGAGATTCATAACAAAGAGTTTATCACTTTGTTAGGTCCCTCTGGATGCGGCAAAACGACCACACTTCGCATCATCGGCGGTTTTGAAACGCCCGATGAAGGCGACGTATTCTTTGACGGCAAGCGTATCAACGATATCCCGCCTTATCAAAGACAGGTCAATACCGTATTTCAACGATATGCGCTTTTTCCTCACTTAAACGTATTTGACAACATTGCCTTCGGTTTGCGTATTCAGAAATGTCCTGATGAGCAAATTAAAACCAAAGTAAAAGAAATGTTGGCTCTTGTAAATCTGCGCGGTTTTGAACGTCGTAAGGTAAACACCTTGTCAGGTGGACAACAGCAGCGTGTAGCTATTGCGCGTGCGCTTGTCAATCAACCCAAGGTGCTTCTTTTGGACGAGCCTTTGGCTGCACTTGACCTCAAACTCCGTAAGGATATGCAGAATGAATTGAAGAACATTCAACATCAAACCGGCATTACCTTTATTTACGTAACGCACGACCAAGAAGAAGCTCTTTCTATGTCTGATACCGTTGTGGTTATGGCACACGGAAAGATTCAACAAATCGGTACACCCACCGATATCTACAACGAGCCCATCAATGCATTTGTTGCAGACTTTATCGGTGAATCCAACATTGTTGACGGCGTTATGCTTGCGGATTACCGCGTAAAGCTTGCAGGCCACACCTTTGACTGTGTTGACGGTGGCTTTGATGCCAACGAGCCTGTTGACGTTGTTATCCGTCCCGAGGACGTTGACGTGGTTCCAAAGGAAAAGGGAATGCTCCAAGGTCTTGTAACCGGTGTTACGTTTAAAGGTGTACACTATGAGATTATCGTAGACGTTGAAGGCTTCAAGTGGATGATTCAAACCACCGACTTTGTGGCAGAAGGTGAGACCATCGGTCTTTCTATCGATCCCGATGCCTTCCACATTATGAAAAAATCCGAATTTTCGGGTATGTTCGGCGACTATTCTTCTTTCAGCGACGAGCTGGATAAGCTTTCTGACGCCACGGAGGAAATAGACGAAGAATGAAAAAGAAATCCTTTTTTGAACATATAGCAACCACGCCGTATGTTTTTTGGGCTTCGATCTTCATTATCGGCCCTTTGCTCGTGGTGCTGTATTTTGCGTTTACGAACCAAGAAGGGAAGTTCACGTTCGAGAACATTCTCTCGCTTTCTTCCTATTCGCATACCTTTATTATGTCTTTGGGCTTTGCGCTCATTGCAACCGTTATTTGCCTGTTAATTGGATATCCTTTGGCATACTGTATGTCGAGAATGTCCGAGAGAGCACGCAATATTTTGACGGTTCTTTTGATGCTTCCTATGTGGATCAGTCTTTTGATTCGTACATACTCTTTAATGGCACTGCTTGATAACGGCGGTCTTGTTAGCGGCTTTTTGACCAAGCTCGGTTTTGAAAAGCTGACCTTTATCGGCACCGAGGGCGCGGTTATTTTAGGTATGATTTACGACTTTTTGCCTTATATGGTTCTGCCAATCTTTACCTCGATGAACAAGCTTGATGTGCGTTACCTTGAGGCAGCGGCCGACCTTGGTTGTAATAACCGCAAAACACTTTGGCGTGTTATCCTTCCTTTGACAATGCCCGGTGTTATTTCGGGTGTTACAATGGTGTTTGTACCGTCTATCAGCACCTTCTACATTTCCCAAAAATTGGGCGGCGGTGTATTCGACCTTTTGGGTGACACCATCGAGCGTCAATTCCAAAACGCCGTTACTTACCACACAGGCGCGGCTATCTCTCTTGTTATGATGGTATTGATCCTGCTCTCTCTTGCCATTATGAATAAGTTTTCGGACAAAGGGGAGGATATTATCATATGAAATTTCTCTCTAAGTTCTATATAGCGCTGGTTTTTTTGATCCTATATGCGCCAATACTCGTCGTTATTTTGTTTTCCTTTAACGAATCGGGTAACCTGAGCTATTTCAGCACCTTTACGCTGTATTGGTATGAGGAGCTCTTTGCCGACAACGAAGCGTTGGATGCTTTGAAAAACTCGCTTATTTTGGCTGTCAGCTCGTCTGTTATTGCCACTACCATCGGCACACTCGCAGCATTTGGTATTTCGCGCGCCAAGAACCGCTATTACCGCCAAACACTTGAATCGGTTGCGAACATCCCCATGATGAACCCCGATATCGTAACGGGTGTTTCGATGATGCTTTTGTTCGTTGGTGTTGGTACAGCAATTAAAATAGGGAACACCCTCGGCTTTTGGACGATGCTGATTGCACACACCACGTTCAACCTGCCGTACGTGATTCTGCAGGTGCTTCCAAAGTTCCGCCAAATGGACAAGAATTTGACCGAGGCGGCACTCGATCTTGGCTGCACACCTATGCAAACCTTTTTCCGCGTAGAATTGCCGTCTATTATGCCCGGTATCGTTTCCGGCTTGATGATGAGCTTCACGCTCTCTCTTGATGACTTCGTTATCAGTCACTTTGTAAGCTCTCCCGACTTCAAAACACTTCCGCTTTACATCTACACGCAAACTGCACACGAAGTTAAATTCAGTATGTATGCACTGTGTACCCTTATGATCCTTGCTATACTGTTCCTTCTCATTGCTGTTAACGTAGCAGGTTCCATGGGTGAGCGTCGTGCGCTGAAAAAGGCACGCAAAGCTTTGAAGGGAGGCGTAAGATGATGAAAAAACACATTTCGCGACTGCTTCTGCTTTGTCTGCTGGTTTCTATCTGTTCGGGCGTATTTACTTCTTGCGAGGAACAGGAAGATACAGTTACCACTCTTTACGTTTACAACTGGGGAGAATATATCTCTGACGGATCCGATGAAAGCGTAGATGTAAACGCAGAATTTGAAAAGTACTGCAAGGAAGTCCTTGGCAAAACGGTTAAAGTCAACTATTCCACCTTTGCAAGCAACGAGAGTATGTATGCAAAGGTAAGTAGTGGTTCTACCAAATACGATGTTATCATTCCTTCCGATTATATGATTGAACGTATGATCAAGGAAGATCTGCTTGCACCTCTTGATCTTGAAAAAATACCGAACTATGCGTATATCGATGAGGATTTTAAGGGGGAGCACGTTTACTATGAATGCAACTCCGAACAGACCTATTCAATTCCGTATTTTTACGGTATGATCGGTGTCATTTATAACACTTCCATCGTTGATGAAAACGATGAGCAAATCGGCAGTTGGGATTTGATGTGGGATGAACAGTATAAAGGGGATATTCTGCAATTTAACAATAGCCGCGATGCTTTCGGAACCGCACAGTACAAGCTCGGTCTTGATGTTAACGACGAGAACGAGGAACTGTGGAGATTGGCGCTGGACGAGCTCCTTGAGCAAAAGAAGATTGTTCAGGGATACGTTATGGATGAGATCTTTAACAAGATGCAAAGCGGTTCTGCTGCAATCGCCGCATATTATGCGGGTGACTATCTCTCCATGTACGAAGATAATGAAGACCTTGCTTTCTTCTATCCCAAAGAGGGAACCAATAGCTATATTGACGCTATGTGTATCCCCAAGAATGCGCAGCATCAAGATTTGGCTCACCATTATATCAATTTTATGTGCTCGCACGATATCGCTATAGCGAATGCACTCTATACCTATTACGCATCGCCCGTAACGACTGTCATCGAGGATCCCGAATATCAAGAAGCAATGTCAGAAGTGCATGAGGATGCTATGTCTATTTTGTATGGCCAACCGCATGACCCTTCAAAAGCCTACTTGAATCTTTCACCGGAGGGTTTGGCAATGCAAAACGTTCTGTGGGAAGAACTCAAGGCAAAAAGCAGCATTGGCAACGGTATTTATATCGGTTGCGGTGTTATCCTCGGTGTTTTAGCTTTGATCGGTGTTTATCAACTGATAAGAAAACGCCGTTGGGCAAAACTTTACGATTAAACAAAAAAGAAGATGCTTCCTGTGAAGCATCTTCTTTTGATTTTATTTCAAATTTGCGATTACGCGGTCAACCCACTCGATAATAGCGGTGCGCTCCTCGGGCTTGAGAGAGCCGCCGATGATGGGGAGTCCGCCCTTGATGTAAAGAACTTCATCATAAACTGCATTGTTTTGTGCAACGTTTGCGATGATTTCTTTTACAACGTTTGCAGCAGCTTCATTACCATCAATCATCAAAGCAATGTTCTGTGCGCGAACTTTGGTGAGTTCTTGGCAGAACAGGCGCAGGGAATCGTCAAGGTGAGCACCCTTAGCAGTAAGAATCATGATAACGATTCTTTCTTTGTCACAAGAATATGCGGGCGGAATAACGTCAACGGCATTCACACCGAGTTCGTAGTGCGCTTTGATGTCATTTGCGATGTTTTTAATCTTCGGCTTTGCAGAATTGTAAAGCACTCTCATTTTGATAGCCATGGTATAATCCCTCCAAAAAGATTTCAATAAACTACATTATTTATTATAGCACGATTTTTGTCAAAATGCAATATCTAAAGCAAGATTACCATCAAAATTTTTTTGAAGCAAAAAGGGAAGAGTAGGGGGCTTTTTTACTTTCTCAGTTCTCTGTTTTGTGTTTTGGGTTTTCTTATTGAGAATTTAAGCCTTATAGCTTTCACCAAAGAAACTTTAAAATGCAAAAGCTTTTAGTATCTATCGAGTCTTACTCTACGAGGTCTCTTGTTTGAA
>JAZOVV010000066.1:0-1849 GCA_045658925.1 Eubacteriales bacterium | reverse complement strand
GACCTGCTTTTTGTTTCGTTTACTTCATATCAAAAGTGCAAATTTTGTAGGAGTTTTTCCACCTCGGTAGACTTCATCACTTTGCCTGTTGAAACAACTTTTTCGTTTACAACGAGCGCAGGCATACTCATAACACCGTACTCCATAATTTTTGCCATATCGGTGATGTACTCGACCTCGATATCGAGCCCGATATTCCGTACGGCTGATTTTGCATTTTCGTATTGCTGATGGCAGGATGCACAACCAGCACCCAAAACCTTGATACAGCATATGCCGCTAATCGTTTCACCGCAGCAGCCACTTGCAATTTCTGCGGCAGCGCTTGATTGGCAACTACAAGCACATGCAGGAACCTTCTTTTCTTCTTTTTGCTTTCCAAAATTGAATAATGCCATAATATTACCTCCAAATATGTTATAAAATCAGTGGTTGAATAAGGTTAAAGAAATAACCGACAAAGATAATTCCGACCGTACAAATAGCCACAAAGATGATAAGTAGCTTGGGTTTGACTGCCTTGCGGAGCATAATCATTGACGGCAGGGAGAGCGTGGTAACACCCATCATAAACGATAGCACAACACCGAGCAACGCACCTTTGGAAAGCAGAGCTTCGGCAATCGGAATCGTGCCGAAAATATCTGCATACATCGGCACACCGGCTACGGTAGCGAGGATAACACCAAAGGGGTTACTGTTGCCAAGTATATTAACAATGACGTTTTCGGGAATCCAGTTATGGATAATCGCACCGACACCAACACCGACAAGAACGTACGGAAATACTTTTTTGGCGGTGGATACAACCTGTTCCCACGCAAAATTCAAACGGTCTTTGAAGTTCAGTTCGTTCCCCGGAATATCAAGCGAGCGACCGCGGCGGATGTATTCTTCAACTTGACTTTCAAGGTGTAACTTCTCTATAAGCGTACCGCCGACAACAGCGATTAAAAGTCCGAGTATCACATACAAGAGAGCGACCTTCCAACCGAAAATGCTCATCAGCAGAACAAGACTGCCAAGATCGACCATAGGAGAAGAAATAAGAAACGAGAATGTTACACCAAGAGGAAGCCCTGCACTTGTAAAACCGATGAACAGTGGAATAGAGGAGCAGGAGCAAAACGGCGTTACCGTGCCAAGCAAGGCGGCAATGATATTTGCACCAATGCCGTGGAAACGCCCAAGTATCTTCTTTGTTCTCTCCGGCGGAAAAAACGATTGAATATAGGAAATCATTAGAATTAGAACGCAGAGCAGCACCATGATTTTGATGGTATCGTAAATAAAGAATTGAACGCTGCCGCCGATTTTGGTTGCGGTATCCAAACCGCAAGCGTTCAGAATTGCTCCAATGAGCCTATTAAGCCAATGCATACCGAGGATTTCCGTCTGGAAGAAATCCCAAGCGATTTTCGAGATGTACATAGAAATCTCCTTTCAAAGATAAACATATTCAAATGTATCTATATATAGGTGATAAAAGAAGCCGTGCGGAAAAGATGGGGTTCGCATTACCTTTCGCAGCACGACTTGTTTTCGCGGTTGCAAAACGGGGAAGTTAGTTCGTTTAATAGTTCCGCTGCAACCTTTGCTCCCGATGCAGAAATGGAATAGTGCATCCATTTGCCTTCTTTGCGACCGACTACAATGCCAGAGTCACAAAGTATCTTCATATGGTGGGACAGAGTAGGTTGCGTAACATTGAGTTCTTCAAGCAGTTTGCAGGCGCACTTCTCACCGCTACGCAACATCGTTAGAATGCGGATACGGTTTTCGTCGCAAAAGGCCTTGAAAACGAGAGCCGTTTTTCTTTCGTCCACTTAAAGCACCTCCCATAGATGTT
>JAZOVV010000065.1:0-49745 GCA_045658925.1 Eubacteriales bacterium | reverse complement strand
AGTTTTTGCCGACTATTCAAAGGAAGTTGACGACATACAAGAATTTGACAAATATGATGTGGAATTTTTTTCGTTTTTTGAAAAAACAAGAAAGGCAAAAGAAAAAAAGTTGTTTAATGGCGCAAAACTCAAACCTGTAACCGACTTGACAATACAAGTGATTATCGATTTAACCAATATTAACGGAGCCTACAGAGCCACCAAATCCGATTTCTTTAACTCAAGTGAGATTAAGCAAGTAATTAAAAAACTGTCACAAAAAGACGGGGTTTTCTATACAAACGATGATGTGTGGCAATCGATTTGTCGTGTTGAAAGAGGAAAAGTGACAAATAGGGTTCGTTTTGCCGTATATAACCGCGACGGAAATCGTTGCCGTCACTGTGGGTCAACCCGCAATCTTGAGATAGACCATATTTATCCCATATCCAAAGGTGGAAAATCCAATTTTCAAAATTTGCAAACGCTCTGTCACAACTGCAATTCCTTGAAATCAAATAAGGTAACGCATAGCACGATAAATGCAAACGCAAAACGCGGAGCTTATGAAAATGTCTGTGCTTACTGTGGGGCTCCATTGGTTTTAAGACGTGGAAAAAGAGGCGATTTTTATGGTTGCTCGAATTATCCAAAATGTAGATATACGAAGTCAAAATAAATTTACGGAAATATTAGTGACCTTTACCTACAAATGTGATTTTTGAGCAACCCTCAAAAGTGCATTTTACAACCCTACAAGCTAACACATCGAAAGGATTTGACAAAATGTCTATTCAGCAATCCGCCACCCACTCTATGAATTTACACCCCCAGCCTTATGAAAAGATAAAGAGCGGGCAAAAAACGATAGAGCTTCGTCTGTACGACGAAAAGAGACAAGCCATCCAAGTGGGTGACGAAATCGTTTTTAC
This sequence comes from Eubacteriales bacterium, assembly GCA_045658925.1. Lineage (GTDB taxonomy): Bacteria > Bacillota > Clostridia > Oscillospirales > CAG-272 > UMGS1865. The sequence goes on along the minus strand of JAZOVV010000065.1, from coordinate 48,834 downwards.
CAATAACGCCAATGGCGAAACCTTGCGCGCAAAGGTTGTAAAGTTGCACGTTTTTGATGATTTCAACGAGTTATACGCATCGCTGCCTCTGTTGCAATGCGGCTACACCACCGAGGATATTGACACCGCCACCCCTGCCGATATGGAGCAATACTATTCCATCGAAAAGCAGGGCAAATACGGCGTTGTTGGCATTGAAATTGTATTGACATAAAAGGAGAACCTTTGCAGTGATTGATTTTTTGAGTTTGGATGCCTTGCGACCAAAGGTTACTCGGTGTATTCAAAAATATCTTTCTCTTTCCAAACAGCAATCCCTTACCGTCGGCTTTTATCGTGGCGGCAAGTGGTTTGTTTTTAGTAACGGGAAAGAGCCTGCCGCGCTTTCGTATGACGTCGGTTCTATTAGCAAAACAATGACCGCGCATTTGATTTTGCACTTGGCAGAAGAGGGATTGTTGGATTTGCACACCGAGGTATCCGCCTATCTCAATCTTCCCAAAGGCAAATATCCAACCGTATATCAATTACTCACACACACCGCGGGATACGGGCATCTAACACCCGTAGAGATAACGGTTCCCGCCTTATTGCAAAGCGGTTACGCGCGGCGCAACATTTACAGAGGATGCACCTCGCAAACGGTGGTAAAGTGCCTCGGTCGGCGCAAAAACAGAAAACCGCGCGGGTATTCCTATTCCGATTTTCCCTATGCAATTCTTGCCGTTGTGGCAGAACGTGTGACGGGGGAACCTTTTGGGGAGCTTTTTGAGCGGTTTGTTCAAAACGAGCTGCAAATGAAGAATACCGTCATCACCGCCCCCGAACACCTGCGCATGCCGCCCGCAATGCTTGGCGAGCGTGCCATTGGTTTTTGGAAATGGGAAAAAGACAACCCCTATATTGCAGGTGGGGGATTGGTCAGCAACATACAGGATATGCTTGCGTATATTGCCCTGCAAATTGAGGGCGATGCGCCCTATATTATCGGTGCGCATCAACTCTGTCGGGAATCGGTATCTCCCAAAAGGAATATTGCCACCTGCATTGGTTGGCACACTTACACAAAGTCCAATCAGCTGTGGCACGTTGGGGGTGTGGGAACCTTCCGCTCGTCTGCCATTATCAACCGCCGTCGCAAAATGGGTGTTGTTGTGCTTGGTAACTCCAAAGGAGTGGCATCGGCAAACGTCCATTATCTTGCCAAAATGCTTTACAGCGAGATGAAAATCAACAAAATCAATTTTCAAAAAACGCAACCCACGCCGCAAGGCGAACAATAAAAGGGGATTGAACCTTGTATGGGCGACCATTGTTGTCCTCCTTAAAACATTAAGAAAGAAGAATTTGGTATGTGGTTAATAATTGCTTTTCTGATAATTTTGATAGCTGTAGCTCTGACTTTGTTATATGAATACCAAAACCAACAGCGAATTGTTGCTGTAAAAACAATGAGCAGAAAAATAGCTGCTTTGAAAATCCTCAATGAATCCACCTGTTTTCACAAGGTGAAAGCTTCTTTTGAAATTAACAAGTTTTATGATAATAAAACGAATTTCAATAGAATTGACCCTGCGTTTTTAATGGCAGCGGATATTCGTGAAAATATGGAGAGTTGCGCGAAATGTCTTGCACAGGTGAGGGAAAACAGAGAAAAATTTGCAGAATATCAGCAAAAAGCCAATGAATTATTCCGCAAGGAATTCCCGATTGATTTTGATTCTCTTAAAATGCCCCTGAGCGTGTATTATAGGCATGAGGAAAAGGTCTTCAATGAGACAAAATTAAAGCCGGTTGTCGATTGTTTGTATCATGTTAGAATGTCCTATTCTTCGCCACAAGGTAGAGTTAATTTGCGCAAAGAAGATGTTTTCAATTTTGACGATATATTTGCCTGTTACGAAAGCGTATCGCGCTCTCATTTGGACAGGGATACATACAAAAAATTGTCTGCTGTTGAGCGCGGCGAGGTAAGTGATTCATTGAGATACGATATAATGAACCGCGATAATTTCACTTGTGTGCTTTGCGGTGCTTCTGCTCGACAAGGTGTTAGACTTCACGTTGACCATATTATTCCCATTGCCAAAGGTGGAAAAAGCACGCCTGATAATTTGAGAACCTTGTGTGAGAGATGTAATGTTGGTAAATCCGACAAAATAGAAGGTTCGGCACAAACCGCAGCCTCCGAACAAAACGAGCAAAAATGCAAATGGTGTGGCGGAAAATTGGTTTTGCGCAACGGAAAGAATGGTGAATTCTATGGTTGTTCAAATTATCCAAAGTGTAGATATACAAAGTCCAAATAACGTTCATCACAAATAAACACATACATTAAAACAATAAATCAATCGTCTATCGGCGACCTTAAAAATACATTTTTATTCTGTTTTGAGATTTCTTGGAAGGGGTGCGGGGAAACCCTTCTTAGCAAGAAGGTTTCCCCGCGTCCTTTCAAAAAAACCAAAGGAGACGCCACTATGAAAATTGCAAGCATTATGAACTTTGCGCGGCAGATTGATGAACGTATGGAGGATAGTGAAAACATCCTCTTTAACGCTACGCGCGCTGAACTCGAAATGGTCAATGAATTTGGCTTTGAAAATACCTTCCTTTTGCAATATGACGTCCTTTGCGATCCGCGCTACGCGGAATTGTTCCGCGAGAAGGGAACCGAACGCACCGAGCTTGGCATTTGGTACGAGATCGTCGAGCCCTTAACGTCCGCTTGCGGTCTCCCTTACAAAAGCGAGCGAGGCTGGCGTTGGGATTGGCATATCGTGCCGGGATTTTCGATGGCGTACACTCCTCGCGAACGCGAAATGCTCATCGACGAGGCGATGCGAAAATTCAAAGAGGTCTACGGCTATTATCCTCGCACGGTGGCGAGTTGGCTGCTCGATACGCACACCGTGCGCTATCTTTGGGAGCATTACGATATTGACGCGCTTGCCATCTGCCGCGACCAAACCAATACCGATGCTTATACACTCCACGGCGGATATTTCAACCAAGCTTATTATCCGTCTAAAAAGAATATCTTTACCCCTGCACAAAGTGGGGAAGAGCAGGTCAGCGTTCCCGTTTTCCGTCTGCTCGGCCCTTGCCCCATTCACAACTACGACAACAAAAAGTACCTCACCCACGCGTGGGATGCGCGCTTGCATCGCGGATGCTTCACAATGGAGCCCGTCGGTTCGGTTGGTGCAGCTCCCGAAAACGTGGATTGGTTCTTTAGAACATATTACGGGAACGAAGACCTCGGCTTCTCTTGGACGCAACTCGGTCAGGAGAACAGCTTTGGCTATACCGAATTCTTGCCCCAGCTCCGTATGCAGCTCGAAAAGCTGACACAACAAAAAGACGTTCAGGTGATGAAGATGTGTGATGCCGGTGCGTGGTTCAAAAAGACTTACGCGAGCACGCCTGCCACGTCAGTTGTCGCCCTTGACAACTGGGACGCGGGAAGTGACGCACAATCTGTTTGGTACGATTGCCAAAGCTTTTCCGCCAATCTTTTCCGCTTCGAGCGGAGCATCTTTATTCGCTCGTGGCATCTGTTTGATGACCGCGTTCCCGAGCACTACATAAGTGAAAAATGCACCACGTTTGATGCGGTGTATGAAAATTTACCCCTTGTCGACGCGCTCTTTTGGAACGACGGAGAAAATTACAAGAGCGGTATTCAAATCGACGGTGATGCCTCGGCTTTCACAGTCGAACGCCGCGGTGAGGATGCCTTGGCGGCTCTGTGGCAGGGCGGCGAGGTGGTCTTTTTGCCCGACCGCATTTCTGTCACAGCCCCCATTCTTCGCTTTTGGGCAAGCCGCGCAAACTGTCTGCGCGTAGCAGAAAACGCCATCGAATACAATTACAAGGGTATGCCCTATACGTTGGAGATCGTCGGCGCCGACGTCCGTCAAGAGTCCGACCATATCTCCATCACTCCCCAAAACGGCAAATGCGAGCTGATTCCCCGTCGTGCCAAATCTTTTTGAGAGCAGACATTTGATCATTTCTATGTAGAACCCCGAAGAAAGGTAGGAAAAAATACCAATGATCAAAGTAGAGAACCTAACCAAAATCTACAAAAGCAAAAACCGAACCGACTGTGTGGCTCTTGACCACATTTCTTTCACCTTGCCCGATAGCGGCATGGTGTTTGTGCTTGGTAAGAGCGGTAGCGGCAAATCCACGCTGCTCAATTTGCTTGGTGGACTTGACGAGTTTGAAGGTGGCGAGATCTTTTTTGAAAACGAGCAAATCTCCAAGTTTACAAAATACGATTTTTACGATTACCGTTGCCGCCATATCGGGTTTGTGTTCCAGGATTTTCACCTTCTTGAAGAGCTGACGGTAGAGGAAAACGTCGCGTTGGTGTTTGATTTGGAAAATGCGGATTACGGTGACAAAATCCAATCTTCCTTGCAAAAGGTGGGCATGGAGCAATACGCTTCCCGTTATCCGCGCGAGCTCTCGGGCGGACAAAAGCAACGCGTTGCTATGGCGCGTGCCATTGCAAAAAATCCCGAGGTCATTTTGTGCGATGAACCCACAGGTAACCTTGATGCCGAAAATTCCCGTCAAATTTTAAATTTGCTCAAGGAGTTTTCCAGAACCAAGCTGGTTATTATCGTATCTCACAACGTTCCCGATGCCGAGAACTATGCCGACCGCATTTTGGAGCTCCGCGACGGTCAAATCATACGCGATGATGTCCGCCGTGACGGATATTCCAATACTTTTGATATTGATGAAGAGGGTACTCTCACTCTGCCATATAACAAAACGCTTTCCTCTGCACAAATCGACGATATGGTAGAGGGCATTCGCGCGGGAGACGTGAAAAAGGTCGTGCAAAACGATGACGGCTTCCACGGGGTTGGCAAACTGGAATTTCGTGGCCGCCCCTATTCGCGTCGCAATTCGGGAATGTCTTGGAAAAAGACGTTTTCCCTTATGCGAACAATGATGCGCGGCAAATATCGGCGCTTTTTGGTAGCCGCTATTACGGCAACGCTGATCGTATCCTGCTTTGCGGTATTCCAATCTTTTTTAAACTACGATATCAACTCGTCTCTTTCCCATAAAATGATCAAGCACGATTTCCCCGTTATGGCTTATCAAAAGGCGTCTACTTTTGGCAACGGTCTGTTAAGTGCCGATCAGTTGATTCACGTAAACGAAAAGGATTTGGCGGCTTTTCGTGAGACCGAGTACGGCGACCGCATGCATATTCTTTATGACCACGCCCTTATGATTGCTCCGAGTGTGGGGGATAAAACAGGTGCAAAGCAGACGTTTGAGACCTTTAGCAACATATCCAAATTTTACATCCAAGAAACCTATGGTGTTTTGCAATGTGATATTGAATTTTTGAAGCACGTTTTTGGCAACGATATTGAGTCTCGCGTTTTAGCGGGTAGCTTGGATTGCCCCAATCGCGGCATTATCATTACCGACTATGTGGCTGACTCTATCATTTACGCAAATCCCCGATATAAAAATTATGAGTCCATCATCGGTGTTTACCGTTCTCCCGAAGATTTTAAATATGGCGTTATTGATGCCATTATTGATACGGGATACAATGAAAAATATAAGGACGTAAAAGATCGCTTCTTTTATTTGATGAAGCACGGCACGTCTAGTGAAAAATCCGAATTCCGCGAGTCGGATGCGTTTTTGGCATTTGCAGAGCAGGTACAGCTTGTATACGGTATCAGCTATACACTTTCGAAGGATTATATTGCCGACATGAGCACTTCTGTGGATTTTTTGGAAATTGGACTTCCTGCCTCCATGCAATTTTCTTTTGGCAAGAAATCTGCCGGCGCGTGGACGCGTCTTTTCGAGGCATCCAAATTTAACATGGATGTCAACCCCGGTGAAATGATTGTTTCCCTTGACTTCTTTAATAGCATCTCACCGGTTCAATATACGGAAGAAACCATCGAGTATTTTCTTCCGACGGATGTAAAAATAACCTTTGGCGCGCGTGGTGGCGAAAAAATTGGCACATACAAGCTTTGCATAAAGGATTTGGTAACGACCGAGACAGGCATTTTTTTTAACGAGGCAGATTTTTTGGCGCTTCGACCGATGATGACCTCTCCCTATGCACTCTATTTTGATGACGTGCACGCGGCAACCGTATTAAATTCTGTTGCAAAGGAACGTAATTTTGTTGTTAGAAACGTTGAAAACAATACGGCAGTAAGACTCAACCGTCTCATTATTACCTTTTCGGATCTGTTCCGTTTGTTCGAGGCATTTCTGCTTGCCATCTGTGTCATTTACCTCTGTGCGTTTGGCTCAAACGTCATTCAAAGGCACAAATATCAAGTTGGTATTATCAAATCGCTCGGCGGAAAAACAAGTCAAATCGCACGCATCTTTTTGGCACAGCCGTTGGTGGTTGGCGGATTTATCATTGGGCTTTCCGGCTTTGGCATTTGGGGAGCCACTTCAGCGGCAAATGCAATTCTGCTCAACTCTATGCGTACGCATATGGATTTGGAAATTCGTCAATTCGATATCATTGAGTTTATTCCGGAGTTGGTTGTCATCGACCTTGTTCTTGTTGTCTTGCTGACAATGGCTTCTGCGCTTGCTCCTGTTTGGACAATTCACAACATCAAACCCATTAACATCATCAAAGCGAAAGAATGATAACAAACGCGGGGATGCCCCATGTCGGCATCCCCTCACACTCAATATTTTAACAACAGTATGAAAAAAACAAGACTTACAACACTTCCAAACGACATTCCCGAGCGGCTTTTACCGCTCCTTCGGGGGGCACCCGTTTGGGATAGCAGCTGTTCTCCCGAAGCGCGCGTGCTTTATATCGAAAGAGAAGGTGGACTTTATCTCAAATCCGCTGCAGCGGGAACGCTGTCTCGCGAGGCAGAAATGACTCGTTTTTTCCACTTGCGTGGAATGGGCACCGAGGTGCTCGACTATTTTTGCGAGTGCGGCAAGGATTGGTTCTTAACGGCTGCCGTGCGCGGAGAAGACCTTACCCACGAACTTTACACGAGCAATCCCGAGCGCCTTTGCGACACGCTTGCAGAGCGTTTGCGCTTGCTCCACGCCTGCCCGACCGATGGCTGTCCCGTGCCTGATCACACCGCCGAATATCTCGCGCGTGCCGCGCAGAACTACAAAGAAGGGAACTACGATGCCTCGCTGTTCCCCGATAATTGGGGATATGCATCAGCCGAGGAAGCGTGGGACGTTCTTGAAAAAAACGGACACCTGCTTGAGAAAAACACACTGCTCCACGGCGATTATTGCCTGCCGAATGTGATGTATAACGGTTGGGCGTTTACTTCCTTTATCGACGTTGGTAACGGCGGTGTGGGAGACAGACACGTCGACCTCTTTTGGGGCGCGTGGACGCTTTCCTTCAACTTGCATACCGATGCATACAGAGACCGCTTCTTCGATGCCTACGGGCGCGACCGCGTAGACGAGGAAAAGCTCCGCATCGTCGCCGCGGCAGAGGTTTTTGGGTAAATCCTTTTGAAAGGAGACAGAAACAATGAACATCAGAAAAGCCAACGAGCGTGACGTCGCGGGTATTAACGCGCTACTTTATCAAGTGCACCGCATCCACGCCGAGGGGCGCCCCGACATCTTTCGCTTGGGCAACAAAAAATACAATGACGACGAGCTCTGCGACATCATAGCTGACGACAACACTCCCATTTTTGTGGCGGTAAACGAGGACGAAAAAGTGCTCGGCTACGCGTTCTGTATCTATCAAGAAACAAAGGGAAATCCCTCTCTTTGCGACCGCAAAACCGTTTACATCGACGACTTGTGCGTAGATGCCACCGAGCGCGGACAGCACATCGGTACGGCGCTCTACGAGCACGTTCTTGCTGAAGCAAAGAAAGAGGGATGCGTTGCAATCACCCTCAACGTTTGGTGCCTGAATGAGGGGGCAATACGCTTTTACGAAAAGCTCGGTATGAAGCCCTTAAAGGTTGTTATGGAAGAGGTTTTGTAAAATAAAACGAAGAGTACGGCGGGAGTTTTCTCCCGCCTCTTTTTATGTTCTTCAAAAATCTCGCAAAATAATATATATTGTTCCATCTTTTTTGGCAAAACACAACATCTTGTAGAAAGAAAAGAAAATTGTATAAAAAATAACAATAAAATTTCGACAAAATTCATTGACAAAATAGGGAAGTAATGATATAATATAAGGCAGAGAATAACGTTCCCGCGTGACTGACGGAAAAAGTGGAGAAAAACCACGTGGAGCCGGGAATTTGTATGCCGACCGTCTGGGCAGTTTTGCACGCAACAAAACTGTCCTTTTGTTGTCCGCGGAACAGACATACAGCGAGAAAGTGAGGTATAAACAATGGCAAAATTTGCAAAAGCATGGGTAGGCTTCAATCTTGGAGATTGGTGCGACCGTATTGACGTAAGAGATTTTATTCAAAAGAACTATACACCTTATGAGGGCGACGAAACGTTCCTGTCCGCTCCCACCGAGCGCACGCGTCGCCTGATGGCAAAGTTGGATGCAAAGCTGAAAGAGGAAAGAGACAAGGGTGGTGTTATCGGTATCGATACCGAGACCGTTACCTCTCTTACCACATATCCTGCCGCTTATCTGGATAAGGATGATGAGCTCATCGTTGGCTTGCAAACAGGCGCTCCCTTGGTTCGTTCTGTCAACCCCTTTGGCGGTATTCGTATGGCAAGAAGTGCCTGCAAGGCTTACGGCACACAGCTTTCCGACAGTATCGAAAAAGCCTTTGAATTCCGCACCACGCATAATGATGGCGTTTTCCGCGTTTATACCGACACTATGCGCGCAATGCGCCATACGGGCATCCTTACAGGTCTGCCCGATGCTTACGGTCGCGGACGTATCATTGGCGACTATCGCCGTATCGCGCTCTACGGCATTGATTTTTTGATTGAAGAAAAGAAAAAAGATAAGCAAGAGCTTGGCAAAAAAGGAATGACCGAAGAGACTATGCGTCTTTCGGAAGAGCTTTACAAGCAAATCCTCTTCCTTGGCAAGCTCAAGGAAATGGCGGCTCTTTACGGCTGTGACATCTCTCACCCTGCGCAAAATGCGCAAGAGGCGGTTCAATGGGTTTACTTTGGCTACCTTGCTGCTAACAAAGAGCAAAACGGTGCGGCAATGTCCCTCGGTCGCGTAGGCACTTTCCTTGACATCTATATGGAAAGAGACCTGCAAAACGGCACCTTGACCGAAGAGGGTGCACAGGAGCTGATCGACCAATTCGTTATGAAGCTGCGTATGGTCCGTCACCTGCGTACTCCCGAATACAACGAACTCTTTGGCGGCGACCCGATGTGGATTACCGAAGCCGTAGGCGGTGTTGGCGAAGATGGCAGACCGCTTGTTACCAAGAACGCTTACCGCTTCCTGCACACGCTCTACAATCTTGGTTCTGCTCCCGAGCCCAACCTCACGGTGCTCTGGTCGAACAAGCTGCCCGAGCCTTTTAAGCGCTACTGCGCACGCGTTTCTATCGACACCGACTCCATTCAGTATGAGAGCGACGACCTGATGCGTCCTCGCTACGGTGATGATTATGCCATTGCTTGTTGCGTAAGTGCAATGAAGGTTGGCAAACAGATGCAGTTCTTCGGTGCCCGTTGCAACCTGCCCAAAATTCTTTTGATGGCTCTCAACGGCGGTCGCGAAGAAAAATACGATATGCAAATCGGTCCCGAAATGCCCGTTATGGATGACGAGGTTTTGGACTACGATAAGGTACGCCAACGCCTTGATTTCTATATGAATTGGTTGGCAAACGAATATGTGAATACGATGAACGTTATTCACTATATGCACGATAAATACGCTTATGAAAGAACCCAGCTTGCGCTCCACGATACCGACGTAGAGCGTCTGATGGCATTTGGTGCCGCAGGACTTTCGGTTATTGCCGATAGCCTTTCCGCCATTAAGTTTGCCAAGGTTCGTCCCATTCACGACGAGCGCGGACTTATCAGTGATTTTGAGGTAGAGGGAGATTTCCCCAAGTTCGGCAACGACGACGGACGTGTAGACTCGATTGCCGAGGAGCTGCTTGATAAATTTATCGCGGCTCTGCGCAAAACTCCCACATACCGTAACGCAGTTCACACGCTTTCGGTTCTTACTATTACCAGTAACGTTGTTTACGGCAAAAAGACGGGTGCAACCCCCGACGGTCGTCGTGCAGGTGAGCCCTTTGCTCCCGGTGCAAACCCGATGCACAACCGCGAGACCTGTGGTGCTTTGGCATCTCTTTCCTCGGTTGCAAAGCTTTCCTACGATTCTTGCCGCGACGGTATTTCCAATACCTTCTCCATCGTTCCCGAGGCACTCGGCAAGACCTTTGAGGAGCGCATCAACAATTTGGTTGATATTCTTGGCGGCTACTTCAACCGCAACGCGCACCACATCAACGTTAACGTTCTCAACCGTCAAAAGTTGATTGACGCTATGGAAAATCCCGAGCTTTACCCCAACCTTACCATTCGTGTTTCGGGTTATGCCGTTAACTTCCACAAGCTCTCGCTCGAGCAACAAAAAGAGGTTATCAGCCGCACTTTCCACGAATCGGTGTAAGCGATGAAGGGTTACGTACACAGCCTGCAATCCCTCGGCACGGTCGATGGGCCCGGTGTGCGCTCGGTCGTCTTTCTGTCGGGGTGTCCTCTGCGCTGCATCTACTGCCATAATCCCGATACGTGGGAGCGGCAAGAAAAGCAGCTCACCGATGCAGAAGAGCTTGCAGGGCGACTCTTGCGCTTTTATTCCTTCATCAAAAACGGCGGAGTGACCTTTTCGGGCGGCGAGCCCTTGCTCCAAGCTGAGTTTGTCACCGAGGTGGCAAGCATCCTCAAAAAAGAGGGCTTGCACGTAGCCATCGATACCTGCGGGGCCCCTGTAACCCCCGCCACCGAGCGTTTGCTCGAAGTTGCCGACCTATTCCTCTTGGATATCAAAATGACCACCGAAGAGGACTACAAACGCCACACGGGCGGGAGTCTCAAGGCAACGATGACGTTCCTTGACCGCCTCGAAGAGATGGAAAAGGACGTATGGATTCGCCACGTGGTGGTTCCCAATCTCAATGATACCGAGGCGGATGTTCTTCGCTTGGCGGAATTGATAAAAGGCTATACGTGCATCAAGAAAGTGGAGCTTTTGCCGTTTAAGAATCTATGTCTTGAAAAATACCATACGATGAACATCCCGTTCCCACTTGAGGGAACACCGCCGATGAAGGCGGAAGAGCTGGAGAAGTTGGAACGCGTGTTTGCGCGTTTGTTTACGAAAAATCCGTAGCCACCTTTTCTTTGCAAATAGAAGGCGCAAAGAAAGAGGTTTAGGCTACGTTTTACTCCGCCGCATTGGCTTCGCCAACGCACGAAAAGAAACGCCGAGATTGGTTTCGCCGCCTGCGGGCGACGACAAGGGCTACGCGCCCTTGACCTCGGAAACTTTTTTCAAAAAGTTTCATCAAAAACTTGCTGACGGGGTTACTAAAATTTCTAACAGAAACAAAATGGGTTGCCGAGCTTTTGCTCGACAACCCAAATGTTACTTTTGACAAAGAATCTCACCAAGAGATTCCCATTCTATTTCAAATTCCATCTTTTTTCGCGTTACGGGGTGCAAAAACGCAAGACGTTGTGCAAAAAGCGCAATTTGTCTGTTATCTCCCCGTGCGCCGTATTTGCCGTCTCCCAACAAGGTGTGACCGCGTGAAGCGAACTGTACGCGTATTTGATGCGTTCTGCCCGTGTGCAAGAGCACGTGCACGAGCGAACATTCCTCACCGCGCGCCGTTGTCAGATGCTCTATTGTGTCATACTCCAAAAGAGCCTCTTTTACGCCCGCACGTTGACGCTCGACCACAAAGGTCTTGTTCTGGCGTCTGTCGTGAAAGAGTAAGTCCCTCATTTCGCCACGCTTGGGCACAGGAGCACCGCGCACCACCGCGAGATATTCTTTGCGCAGCTCGCGCGACTGTACGGCTGCCGAAAGCTTTGCCGCTGCCGCAGGTGTTTTGGCATATACCATTACACCGCCAACACCGCGGTCAAGTCGGTGAACCGTGCCGATATATCCGCCCGTTTGCTCTGCGAGAAAGTCGGCAAGACCGTCCTTTTTCGTTGTTGATTCGCAAACGAGGAATGGCGGCTTTTCTACAACTATGATATGCGCATCCTCAAACAAAACAGAAATTTCCATTCAAAAATGTCCTTTACAAATAGATTTTTAAACAAAAGAAAAGGGGTGAAAATATGCCAAAAATGCACGAAAACGCACCACGTGTGTGCAAAAACGCACTAATTGACGCTCTTGGAGTGCAGTTTAACGGTGTAACGGTGCGCGTATTCGATGAAATCGACTCCACCAATACCGAGGCCAAGAGAATGGCTGTTGACGGCTTCCACGGCGATGCGATTCTTGTGGCAAACACCCAAACGGCAGGCCGCGGACGTATGGGACGTAATTTTTATTCCCCTGCACAAACGGGAGCTTATTTTAGCATCCTACACACCTTGAACACGCCTCTTTGCGATGTAGTGGCAATCACTTCGGCGGCATCGGTTGCCGTTATGCGCGCCATCCGCACGCTTGCGGGGATTCAAACCGACATCAAGTGGGTCAATGACCTCTATTATAATGGAAAGAAAATTTGCGGCATCCTTACCGAGGCAGTCAGTGCCGGGGAGAGCACACACGTGATTGTGGGCATAGGAATCAACCTTGATACTGCCGATTTTCCGAAAGAACTTGAAGGCATTGCGGGCTCACTCAATGCCCAAATCGATTCTGCGGTGCTCATAGCCGAAATTTACCCACAAATTGCCCTTTATTTGCAAAACCCGAGCAACCGAGAATGGCTTGACGATTACCGCGCAAATTCCATGGTTTTGGGCCATCGGGTGGCTTGGATTGATGCCGAAAGCACGCACGAAGGCGTTGCCGAATCCATTGACGAAGACGGTGCTCTTCTTGTCAGAAACGAAAAAAAAGAGCTTGTGCGCCTGCACACCGGAGAAATTTCCTTGCGTGCTTTGAAAGAACAAAATATAGAATAATTCTAATTCTCGTTCTAAAATATGCAATAAAAAGCAATAAAAAGGGCCGTTTTCACTCAATTATAGCACGAAAACGCCCTTTTTCTTTCTGTGTTCACAAAAAGTTAACATTCAAAATGTGTTCTGCGTATTGCAATTTCTTATAAAAAAAGATAAAATAATATGATAAATTAAATCATTGAAACAAAGAAAAGGAAACATAAATGTTAGAATTCAAAAACGTATCTTACCAAACGCCGGAGGGCAAAGTCATCCTGCGCGACGTAAGTCTCAAAATTGACGATCGCTTTGTGGCGGTAACCGGTCCTAACGGAAGCGGAAAATCCACCATGGCAAAGCTGATCGCGGGTATCTATACCCCCACATCGGGTCAGATTCTTCTGGACGGTGTTGACATCACCAATCTTTCGATTACCGAAAGAGCAAAGAGCGGCATCAGCTTCGCTTTCCAACAACCCGTTCGCTTCAAGGGAATTACCGTCAAGGAACTCATTTCCATCGCATCGGGGAAGAACATTTCGGTAGCCGAGGCGTGCTCTTATCTCTCCGAGGTAGGTCTTTGCGCCAAGGATTACGTAAACCGCGAGGTAGACGGTTCTCTTTCGGGCGGCGAGCTCAAGAGAATTGAGATCGCAATGATCAACGCGCGCGGCACAAAGCTCTCTGTTTTTGACGAGCCTGAAGCGGGAATTGACCTTTGGAGCTTTAACAATTTGATACAGGTTTTTCGCACCATGTATGAAAAAACCAAGGGTACCATCGTCATTATCTCGCACCAAGAGCGCATTCTCGACATTGCCGATAAAATTATCGTAATTGCCGACGGACGTGTGGCTGCTTACGGCACCAAAAACGAGATTTTGCCCGAGCTTTTGAACGCTCAGGTGGGATGCAGATTTTTTGAGGAGGTGCGCAAATAATGATGGACGCTATTCAAAAAAAGCTGCTTTCTGAGGTGGCAGATCTGCACGACGTACCCCAAGGTGCTTATTCGTTGCGCATTAACGGCAACCTGTATGGCAAAAACGACTCCGAAAACATCACCATTGTTGCAAAAAACGATAAACAGGGCATTGATATTTACGTCAAGCCCGGCACAAAAAACGAGAGTTTGCACATTCCTGTTTTGCTTGCACAATCGGGACTCAAGGAGTTGGTATATAACGACTTCCACATCGGTGCAGACTGTGACGTTACCATCGTTGCGGGATGCGGAATTCACAACAGCGGTAGTGAAGAAAGCGAGCACAGCGGCATTCACGCCTTCTATTTGGAAGAGGGCGCACGTGTCAAATACGTCGAAAAGCACTACGGTCAGGGAGACGGCACCGGCAAGCGTGTTATGAACCCCACAACCGTAGCCGTTCTCGGCAAAAACAGCTACATGGAGATGGAAACCGCCCAAATTAAGGGTGTGGATTCCACCCGTCGTGATACCACCGCAACCCTCGAGGAGGGCGCAACCTTGATCGTACGTGAGAAGATTATGACACACGGTACGCAATTTGCCGAAACAAACTTTACGGTTGACCTCAACGGAGAGGGAAGTGCAACGCACGTCATCTCCCGTTCGGTAGCAAAAGATAAGAGTCGTCAGAGTTTTTTGTCACACGTCAACGGAAATAACCGTTGTTCGGGGCATACAGAGTGCGATGCCATCATTATGGATGACGCACAGGTAATTGCTCTGCCACAAATCGAAGCCAACCACGTGGATGCATCGCTTATTCACGAGGCTGCTATCGGTAAAATCGCCGGTGAACAGCTCATCAAGCTGATGACCTTGGGACTTACCGAGGCAGAGGCTGAAGAGCATATCGTTAATGGATTTTTGAAATAAAAGCCAAGCAAGAGCATTCTTTCGAGAGTGCTCTTTTTTTATCCTTTTTGGTCGGGAGTGTTGGATTTTAGAGAATCAAGGTTTAAAATCGGCCACCGGTCAATTGATTTTTGAAAACTCTTTCCAACTTCTTGTATGTAGAAAATAAACGCCCAAAATTGTGCAACTCTCACAAAAACGCAAGAAATTTCCTTTTTAGAGATAAAATTTTGAATCGTTCAAAATAGGTAAAAGCAATTTACTGATCTGGAAATTTGAAAAATGTCGGTGTCAAAATAGACAAAAATATGCACAAAAACCGCCGCTTTGCAGGCTCGAAAGGCGAAAAATGGGTAAATTTAATTTACAAAGCGCAAATATGACGATATTTGCTCAAAAAACGCGGTTTTTATTTGTAAACTTTTTGAAAAGACGCTTTGTCTTACCCGTGAATTTGCGCCCCCGGAAGAGGGTTTGGAAGGTTCTCTTCGAAATAGTTTTTCTTGACAATTCTTTCGCGTTGTGTTATTATATTATATATATTTGGGAAAACTCTGCCCAAAATTGCCCGATTGGTGGAGTTTGTTTGACCCGTTTGCCGAATCGTTTTGCGCGGAGCCGCTATCCGCGCGTGCGTACAGGCGGCGGCGCCCGACCGCGAAAGTGATTTGCGAGCACCGACGCGGGAGCAAACGAAAACAATTATGGGCAACAAGTGTTAATTTTTTGCAGGAGGAAACGCAAATGAGAAACAAAACTTTCACAAGACTGCTTTGTTTAGCTTTGGCATTGCTGCTTCTTGTGAGCGGAGCTGTGACTGTTGTTGCTGCAGATGAAACCGTTAAGCACAACAACCTCACGGACAAGACGATTGCAGACTACAAGGAAACCTTGGATCTGATCTCCTACGCCGAGTATCAGAACTTGTATTATGCAAGCGCCAAGCAGGCTCAAGAGGAGATCTCGCTTTTGCTAACTGACAACTGGCAGTTTGTCAACGACGACATCATTATTACCATGACCGACGGTGTATGGCTAATGAGAGTCTCAGATGGCAAAATTTATAAGTCCGAGGCGGATGCCGAGGCTGCCGGTATAGCAAAGGATACCCTTTTTGAGGTAGACGAGGATGACTATCGTCATATCGTCAAAACCTACAATACTCTTGAGGCGGCTAAGGCGGCAAACTACAATATCTCCGACCTGGCTTACGTCACCACGGATTACGCTGGCGTAAGTGCGGTTTACACACCCGGCAGAGGTGCTATTACTTGGGATATTGACTTGTCAACATACAATGTCAGCGACAAGACGCTGTTCAGCCTTGGTTTGGATTATTTCCCCGTTGTGGCAAGATCTACGCCTATCGAGCGTGAATTCTTCATCAACGGTAAGCCCGTATTCTCCGAGGCATACGTTCTGTCCTTCTCCAAGGTATGGGGTATGTTCGCACAGGGCAGCTCCACCGATGTTGGCGGAACCTTGATCGCTATGTCTGCGAAGTATACGCTTTCCAAGGGAGAGAGCCTTTCCGATATCGTTGCGGCTGCAGAGGCTGCAGGATATACAGCTCAAGGCGGTTCGTCCGATAAGCCGGAATACGTTGTTGCGGAAGACAACTCCTACGTTGTTTTCTATCAACCCGCATACATCACTCCCTCGCTCAGCAAGTTTATCGGCGATTACGGACTCCGTTTCTTCCCGGTTGACTTCAACAACAACGAGATTCGTCCCACGCAGCTGCAGGCGCCCGAATGGAGACGCTACGTTATCAGCGATAGCGACGGTTATACGCACTCCTACGATCTTACTGTCGAAGGTCAAACAACCACCTATGACAGCGAGTATTTCGGATTTGTTTTGAATGGCAAGTTCTCTATGACGCTCGAAAGCGTTAACGAGCCCATGGCACTTTCTACCCTCACCCTGTTGCCCTACAAGGCTGCTGATACCTATGAGGTTTACCGCCAAAAGGTAGAAGCAATCGTTGGTAGCAATCAAGGTCAAGACATTATCAAGCTTGAGGCAGAGAACCCCTCCAGAACCTCCTCTAACGTTGTATATCCCGTTGAGGACCGTGCATCTGCTCTTACGTCTCCCGTTGATCCCAGTGTTCAGCTTCTCAACACCGTCGGTGGTGAAAAGTGGGCAACTCCCGGTCAGTGGGTAGAATACAGTTTCTCCGTAGGATCCTCCGGTTGGTACGATATTTACACGAGATTTAAGCAAAGCTACCTGGACGGTATGTTTACCAGCCGTGCGCTCACCGTTACTACCAACTATGGCAACGATGTAGAGGCTTACAAAGCAGACAAGGGTAACACCGCAGGCTATTACAACGGTCTGCCTTTCTCCGAGGCTTCCGGCCTGCGTTATGACTACAGCTCTGATTGGCAGGTAACCAAGCTGACCTCCGTAGGCAGATTGGACGCGAATGACACCTATCAACTCTATTTTGAGGCAGGTGTTGTTTATACCATCAACCTCAAGGTTACGTTCGGTACAATGAGTGACACCGTACGCGAGATCGAGCGTATTTTGGAGGCTTTGAACGATGCATACTTGAGCATTGTTCAATACACAGGTCCTACACCTGACGCTTACCGTGACTATAACTTCTACCGTATGCTCCCTGATACGTTGGACACTCTGTTTGCAGAGAAAGAGGCAATCGCTAACCTCTCCAAGTTCCTGCGTGAGGGCGCAGGCGTATCTTCTACCTACACCGGTACTTGCGACAAGCTCGTTGACTTGATCGGTAAGATGGTTGTTCGCGGCGGTGAAGGCGTTGCTTCTGGCTTGAGTAACTTCAAAGCATACTCCGGCGGTATCGGTACTTTCCTTGGCGACGTTAAAACACAACCGTTGCAAATTGACTACTTTATGATTCAGCCTGCAAGTGCTGAAGCACCCAAGGCAACTCCTAACTTCCTCCAAGCATTCTTCCACGAAGTCAAGAGCTTCTTCTGGACCTTCTTCCGTGACTACAACAGCATGGGTACTGCCGAAGACTACGATAAGGACAATTCCGTTGTTGTTGTATGGCTTCCTTCCGGCCGTGACCAAGCAAACGTTGTTCGTAACATGACCGTTAACGGATTTACCCAAAAGAACAAGATTGCCGTAAACCTGAAGCTGGTTAACGGCGGTACGCTTCTTCCTTCCATTCTTGCGGGCATGGGCCCCGATGTTTACCACGGACTTGGTGACGATACGGTTATCAACTATGCAATTCGTGGTGCCTTGATGGAAATTGAAGAGCGGGAAACCCCCGAAGAATGGGAAAGAATCAAGGCACAGTTTAATGAGTCTGCAATGCTCGTATTCGGTGTTCCGGATGCCGATAACGAGTGGCACTACTATGGCTTGCCCGAGTCGCAGTCCTTCTCCATGATGTTCTTGCGCTTGGACATTCTGAATGAAATCGGCATTGAGATTCCCCAAACATGGGATGACCTTTATACTGCACAGTCCAAGCTTCTACACAACAACATGGAAATCGGTGTTGGCGCGGACTATTTCCCCTTCCTCTACCAAAGTGGCGGAAGCATTTGGGCAGATGAAGGTATGAGAATTAACC
This sequence comes from Eubacteriales bacterium, assembly GCA_045658925.1. Taxonomy (GTDB): domain Bacteria; phylum Bacillota; class Clostridia; order Oscillospirales; family CAG-272; genus UMGS1865. The sequence goes on along the minus strand of JAZOVV010000065.1, from coordinate 30,331 downwards.
TTGACTCCGAGGTTGCACTTTCGGCGTTCAACAAGATGTGTAACATGTTTACACAATATTCCTTCCCCTACGATTACAGTGGTGCTAACCGTTTCAGAACCGGTGAAATGCCTATCCTGATTTCGGGTTATACCGGTCTTTACAACCAGCTCAAGGTATTCGCTACCGAGCTTGACGGTTGCTGGACGTTCGTTCCCGTTCCCGGCACAAAGCGCGCTGACGGCACAATCGATAACCACATCCTTGCAGGCTCTTCTGCAATCGTTATGGTTAGCGGTGCAAAGCACGAAGAGGATGCTTGGGAATATATGAAGTGGTACACCGGTGCTGAGGCACAGGCTACCTACGCAAACGAAATGGTTGCTATTATGGGTGAATCTGCAAAGCACGCAACTGCTAACAGAGAAGCTCTTAAGAGCATGCCTTGGACATCCGACGAATTGATAGAAGTAGAAAAGCAGTTTGATAACCTCTTGGCTATCGAAAACTACCCCGGCTTCTACTACGTAGGACGTCACACCTCTTTCGCATTCTTGGCAGCGTACAACGATGACAAGGATCCTACCACCGAATTGTTGCGTTACGTTAACACCATTAACGCAGAAATTACCCGTAAGCGTCAAGAGTTCAACCTTGAAACCGTTGAGCTTGGCAGCACGCTTGCAGAAAAGAGATCCAACCAAATCCGCGAAGCACTTGGCGTGCTTGAGGATAGAGGCTTGATTAGCAGAGAAAGCGAGCTTTACGATCAAGCAATGTACGGTATTGTTAACCAAAACGTAGAAACCTTGAAGATCGCATCCGAGCTCTTTAAGGCTGAATACTTGTCCAAGCACGACGGTGCTACCGAGGAAATTACCAAGGTTAGTGGCAAGAAGGCAACCGTTCCTACCTACTTTGTAAACGTTAACAAGCAGACTCTGCCCGTAGCCAAGGATGGCAGCGGCGGATATGAGATTGCTGATTTGAGCGAACTGAAGTTGCTCTACTTCATTTCGGAAGCATTGTTGGATACCGCAGAAGCGTGTGCTTCTTACCGCACCTCTCTCACAAAATCTTAATAAAGGAGGATAAATGAAAATGGCAAAACAAAAAGCAGAGCAAAGAGCCGTTGCCAGAAAAGACATTTCCTATTGGGAATACACCCGTAGAGAGATGAAGCGCAACTGGATTGCTTACGTTATGATTCTTCCTTACGTTGTAATCTTTTCACTGTTCACCCTTTGTCCCGTTATCCTTTCCTTTGTTGTAGGTTTTACCGACTTTAACATGCTGCAGTGGCCTAACTTCGTTTGGCTTGAAAACTACATCAACCTGTTCTTTGCAGACGATATTTTCCTTATCGCCTGCAAGAACACCTTGATCTTTGCGGCAATCGTAGGTCCTACGTCCTACATTATGTCCTTTTTGGTAGCTTGGTTCATTAACGAGCTTCCTCCCCGCATTCGTGCAATCATCACGCTCATTTTCTATGCACCCTCCATTTCCGGTGGTGTGTATATGATTTGGGGTACGTTGTTTGACGCCGACACCTACGGTTGGGTTAACGCAACCCTGATTGAGGTCGGTATCATTCAAGACCCGATTGCGTGGTTTAAAGATGCAGACTACATCATGCCTCTTTGTATCGTAGTTTCTCTGTGGACCTCTTTGGGTACATCCTTCCTTTCCTTTATTGCAGGTTTGCAGGGCGTTGACCGCTCCCTGTATGAGGCAGGAGCAGTTGACGGCATTAAGAACCGTTGGCAAGAGCTTTGGTACATTACGTTGCCCAGCATGAAGCCTCAGCTGATGTTCGGTGCAATTATGGCAATCACAGGCTCCTTCGGCTTTGGCGGCGTTGTAAGCGCACTTTGCGGCTTCCCGTCGGTTGACTATGCAGCACACACCATCACCCACCATCTGGACGACTACGGCGGATCGCGTTACGAAATCGGTTACGCATCCGCGATTGCAACCGTGCTCTTTGCAATTCAAATTTTTGCAAACAAGGTCGTTTCCAAGGCTCTCTCAAAGGTAGGTACGTAATATGGCAAAATTAAGAACAAGACGACATAGAGTTGTATTATCCCGTTCTGCGGGCGGCGACGCCGGTATTACCGTTGTATTGACGATATTGGGCGTATTTATGTTCCTTCCTATGGTGTACGCAATCTCTCAGGCATTTAAGCCTTTGGATGAATTGTGGATGTATCCTCCGCGATTCTTCGTAAGACAGCCTACACTCAAAAACTTTACCGACCTGTTTACCTTGATGAATGACTCTTGGGTTCCTTTCTCCCGTTACATCTTCAACACGGTATTCACTACGGTTATGGGTACTTTTGGACACTTGTTTATTGCATCGATGTGTGCATACGCATTGGCGAAGATCAAATTCCCCGGTGGCAAGTTTGTGTTCAAAACCATTCGTTCGTCCCTGATGTTCTCCTCCACCGTCGGCGGTATTACCAGCTTCATGATTATGACCGCTTTGCACTTGGTAGACAGTTATTTGGCTATCATCATTCCCGCATGGGGTGCAACCTTGGGTCTGTACCTGATGAAGCAGCATATGGACTCCACCGTTCCCGATACGGTACTGGAGAGTGCACGTCTTGACGGCGCGAGCGAAATTCGCACCTATTGGACAATCGCAATGCCTATGGTTAAGCCCGCGTGGCTGACCTTGATCATCTTCTCGTTCCAAGGACTTTGGAACCAAGGCTCGTCTATTTACATTTATTCCGAGCAGCTCAAATCCATCAACTATGCAATCGGTCAAATTATGGCCGGCGGTATTAAGCGTTCCGGTGCATCTTCTGCATCCTCGGTACTGATGATGATGGTGCCTATCACGGTATTCGTTATTTCGCAGTCGAATATCATTGAAACGATGGGCTCTAGCGGTATGAAAGACTAAAGGAGGACAATATGAAAAAGTTTACATCTGTAATATTGCTGATATTGTCTCTCACAATGATCGTATCCGCAATGACCGTTGGTGTTGCAGCTTCTTCTGCATACCAAACCTACACATATTCTATTAGCGGTTTCGCTCTGTATTCTCCTGATGCTTACTCTGCAGATGAAGCATTGGTTTATACAGATATGAATCTGCCGATGGACCTCAAGAATCCGAAGGATATGATTACGGATAAGGAAGGCAACATTTACATTGCCGACACCGATAACAACCAAATCGCGATTCTGAACCGTTATTTCCAGTTTCAAGGCTACATCACCACCTTCTACAACGGAGCAGGTAACAATGATAAATTGGTGGCTCCTCAAGGTGTATTCGTTACCGACGATTCCATTTGGGTATGTGACACCGGTAACAACCGTTTGGTAGAGTTTGACAAAAAGACGTTGGGCTTTAAGCAGATCATTGACCCGCCTGAAAGCCAACTGCTCAGCGACAACGCAGCCTATAAGCCGATTGCAATGGCGATTGACCAATACGGCAGAATTTACGTTGTTTCTTCCTCTACGAACCAAGGTATTATCGTTATGAACTCCGAGGGTGCTTTCGTAGGCTTCATCGGTGCACAGGCAGTTACCATTTCTGCGTGGGAAATTCTTTGGAGATCCTTCCAAACCGATGCACAAAGAAAGCTGACCGCAACAAAAACTTCCGTTATTTATAATAACATCGCAATCAGTGACGAAGGCTTTATCTACGTTACCACCTCGGGTATCGAAGAGAAGTCCGTTGCAAATGCTATCACCGGCAAGGACCGTACCGGTAAGTACGCTCCCGTTAAGATGCTCAACCCCTCGGGTGACGAGATCATGAGACGTAACGGCTTCTGGCCTCCGGCAGGTGAAATCAACTTCAAAACCAGTGGCGGCGTTTCTACCATTGTAGACGTTGCAACCGGCCCCGAAAAGACTTGGTCCATTGTTGATACCAAGCGTGAAAAGATCTACACCTACGACTTTAACGGCAACCTGTTGTTCGCTTTTGGTGACACGGGTACCATGTTGGGTAGTATTTCCAACGTATGTGCAATCGCTTACCAAGGAACTAAGATGCTCATTCTTGACTCCGGTTCCAACAGCTTGATCGTTTATAACCGCACAGAGTATGGCGACTTGCTGATTCAAGCAATCGCGGCAGAAAACTCTCTGGACTACGACTTTGCTATTGAATGTTGGGAGAAGGTTCTGCAAAGAAACTCCAACTTTGACGCAGCATACGTTGGTATCGGTAATGCACTTTACCGCAGCGCCGACTACGCAGAAGCTCTTGAATACTACGAAAAGGCATACGATACCACCAACTGGTCCGAATCTTATAAGATGGTTCGTAAGGATTGGATGTCTGTTTGGCTGTTGCCTGTTGTAGGTTTGATCATCGTCCTGATCGTTCTGCTTACCAAATTCCTTGGTTGGGCAGCTAAGGTTAACAAGCGTGTTGCAACCGACGGACGCGAAAGAAAGAAGTTCTGGGAAGAAGTTATTTACGGCTTCTACGTAATCTTCCATCCGTTTGACGGCTTCTACGATTTGAAGCACGAAAACCGCGGTTCCGTTCGCGCATCTCTCGTGTTTATCGGCTTGACAATCCTCTCCTTCTTCTATCAAGGTATTGGTCAGGGATACGTTGTCAATCCCACCGGCGCCACCTCCACACTGTGGTCGCAGGCAATCTCGGTTTTGGTTCCTTTCTTCCTGTTTGTACTTGCAAACTGGTGCTTGACCACCTTGTTCGAGGGTGAAGGAAGCTTTAAGGATATCTTTATTGCATCTTCTTATTCGCTCCTGCCGCTTATCCTGTTTATCGTTCCCGCAACGTTGGGCTCCAACTGGGTAAGCTTGAGCGAAAAGCAGATTATCGATCTCTTGATCGGTATCGCATTTGTTTGGACGATTATGCTTTTGTTCTTTGGAACAATGGTTACGCATGATTATCCGCTCTTCAAAAACTTGATTACAATTATTGGTACGGTTGTTGCTATGGCGTTTATCGTATTCTTGGTTCTTTTGTTCGGCATGCTGTTGTCGAAGCTTGTAAGCCTTGTAACGAATATCGTTGTAGAAATTCAGTACCGAGCGTAACGATGGATAGGAGGTAGAAAAATGAATATTACAAAAAGAATACTTTCCATGCTTCTGGCCATCGTTATGGTGCTTGGTGCTTTTTCCGCACTGTTCACCGTGCAGGTATTTGCAGCTGAAGAGAGCACAAAAACCGAAACGGAATCCGAGACCACTTTGATTGGTGATTACGTTACCAAGGTTTACAACAGTCCCGAAGAAAAGCTCGCTACCATGGAGCTTATGCGTACCGTTGGCAGCTATCAGCTGTGGGTAGATAAGATCAGCGGCGAAGTTGCTTGGGTAGAGGTTGAAACCGATGCACAGGGCAATCCTGTAAAGGATGCGCAGGGCAATACCATTCCTACGGAAAACATCCTCTTTACAAACCCCTATGACGTAGCATCCTCTAAGGGTTCCAAAACAACCAAGCAAGAGTTGCTTTCTCAAATTATTGTAGCATTCTCCGATCCCACCGGTACTTCCAAGCAGCTTTACAGTTATACCGACGCTGCATTGAATGACCAAATCACCGTTGACCTGATTAAGGGCGGTGTACGTGTTGAATACATCATTGGTCGTGAGGATGGCAGAAAGCTGATTCCCAAGTTGATTCTCGATGACAGCTTCCAAGCAAACATCATGGACAACATCAGAAAAGCTGCCGCTGCAGGCGGACCTCTGGAAAAAGAGGAAAGCGGTAAGGCTGTTCAATGGTTCTTGAATGCTTGGCTTGAGTTCAACCCCAACACGATGCCTCCGCTTATGGCGAGAGAGTACATTAACAAATATCCCGTTTTGGGCGAGACCTATCTGGACGAAAACGGCAACGAGGTTTATCCTGTTTTGTGGTCGTGGTCCGATAAAATGTCCAACGCAAACGATACTCTCAGACGTGAGATGTGGATCAAGACCTACTGTCCCGACTATACCTTTGAACAACTGGATGCTGACCATGAAGCAACCGGTTATGTAGCGAAGGATGAAAAGTATCCCGTATTTAAGATGGCATTGGAGTATTACTTGGATGCCGAAAACGGACTGACTGTTCGTCTGCCTTGTAACGGTTTGCGCTATGATGCTGCAACCTACACACTGCAAAATCTGACGGTTCTTCCTTATATGGGCGCTGCAAACTATAAGAATGCGGGCGTTTCCTATGAGGTTGAAGGCTTGAATGGCACTGTTACAAAGCAAACTCTGGAAAATTACACGTTCTTCCCGGACGGTTCCGGTGCATTGTTTGATCACGCAGAGCTCGGCACTTCCACCGAAAAATTGTTGGGTTATGTTTACGGCGAAGACTATGCATACCACCAACTCATCGGTTTGAAGTTCCACAAGGCTGTCCGCTATCCCGCTTACGGCGTTGTTGCCAGCGAAATGTTCTATAAGTACAGCTATCAAACCGGCGAAAAGGATGACGCAGGCCAACCCATCTATGCTACCGAGCGTATTTCTTGCACGGTTACCACAGAGGATGACCTTATCAAAGCTCTTGAAGAAAGAAATATTTTCTTGACGGCAGAGGATATTGAAATCGAAGCATATCAACGCGGTTTTGCAGCATTTGTTGATGAAGCAGATTCCTTTACAAGATTCCAGCTGTATCACGGCGGTGCATTGCACAATTACAGCACAATTTACCCGTATTTCAATCCCAAAGCAAGCGATACATACAGCCTTTCCGGTTCTGTTGCCGATAGCGCAGAAAGCGTTGGTATTAAATCGGATAGAAAGTATACCGGTAGCTTTACTATCCATTATGTAATGCTGACCGATGATAAGCTTGCTGCCGAAAAGCAAACAACAAAGTATTATACCACCTCCTGGTTGGGTATGGCAGAGGCTTACCGTGACTATTTGATTAGAACAGGTCAACTCTCCGATGCCATTACCGAGGCAGAAATAAAAGAGGACATTCCGCTCTATATTGAATCGTTTGGTGCACTTGATACCCAAGAGACCATCGCAACTATCCCCGTATGGGTAATGACCCCCCTGACGACCTTTGAAAACGTTTGGACGATGTACTCGGAATTGAGTGGTTTGAACGTTAAGAACATCAACTTTAAGCTTACGGGCTTTGCAAACGGCGGTATGTACTCCACCATGCCCTATAAGCTGAAGTGGGAAAAGAACGTTGGCGGAGCAAACGGCTTCAAGGATTTGATTGCAAAAGCCGACGAGGTCAACACCAAAACCGACGGTTCTCACCTCGGCTTGTATCCTGATTTCGATTTTGCGTATGCACAAGGCGACGGTTGGTTTGATGGCTTGAACCTCAAGAAGGATGCCGTTAAAACGTTGGATAACCGTTATACCTCTTACCGTTACTACGATGCATCCATTCAAAGCTTCGTTGGCTTCTACAAGCTGGCAATCTCTCCCTCGCGTTACAGCAGGTTCTACGAAAAGCTGCTTTCCAACTACGAAGATTATAAGCTGGCATCCATGTCGGTGGCGTCTCTGGGTAACACCTTGAACTCTGACTTTGACGAGGATGATCCTTATGACCGTGAGCAGGGCAAGGATTTCACCCAGCAAGCTCTTTCCGACATCCATAAGTCAGGCTACAGCTTGATGACCGATGGCGGTAACGCTTACACGTGGGCTTATGTTGACCACATTTTGAATGTAGAGCTTGACTCCAGCCGCTACCTGACCTCTTGTGCTACCGTTCCGTTTATCGGTTCTGTTTTGCACGGTTACGTTCAGTTTGCAGGTGCTCCTCTTAATGAAGAGGGTGACGTCAACTACGCAATTCTGCGCGCTATCGAAAACGGTGCAGGCTTGTATTTCATCCTTTCTTATCAGAACACCACTGAATTGAAAGAAGATGCGTTCTTGATGGAATACTATTCCATTCGTTACGACATTTGGCTTGAAGACGTTGCAAAGTATTACAACCAACTGAACACCGTTCTTAAGGACGTTCAAACCAAGGCTATCATCAACCATGAGTTCCTGGTTGGCGATCGCGTTTTGGATTTGGATGAACTCGAAGCAGATATCGAGAACCGTCTCGAGGATGCTATCGATGAACAGGATAAGATTCAATCCAACCTGAACACCAGCGATGCTGTTGCTGTTTCCGATGCATGGAATCTGCTTTACAATGCAGAGCTGACCATGAAGGATATGCGCGATAAGGTTAACGCAATCAATGCGGAAATCGCCCTCAGATGTGCTGTTACAACAGATGCTAACGGTGATCCTATCGCCGACATTTTGGATGGCGCGGCAAAGAATCCCAGTACACTTTTGAACTTCAAGTCCAAAATTGAAGGTCAGGTTGTTGCAGGTACCGGTGTTGGTTTGATTCCTTCGTTTATTGTAATGTCCTTTAACAGTGAGTCGAAGGATATGTTTGAAATCGCTCTCTCCCAAGTCACCACTCAATTTGAGGAACTGCGTGACGTTGCCAACTTCTTGGCACAAAGCAGCGTAGATTTGAAGGACATTCAACAAAGAGTAGAAGGCGTTGACGGAAGCGGCGGTATTATCGCTGAAATGGAAGCTGCCCTCAACTTGATCAAAACCACAGACGTTTACAACAACAACGAAGAGCTCAGAGCTTTGTTGGTTGCCGACTGTGAAAACCGTATTGAAAAAGTAGAGCAATACATTGATGAAATCGTTTCCGGTTGCAAGCGTCATACAGAGGCAGGCACAGGTCGCGACTATCTGAATTCCGAAAGCGATCTCTACTTTATGAGACCTATTACACAAACCATCAACACCTATTTCGAAGAAGGCTTTGCAGAAAACGGCACTTATACGCAACTGTATAAGACTCATGCAGAGACTCTTAAGAAAGAAGTTAAGGATGCAGACATTCCCACACAACTTGCAAAGCTTAAGAACGAGCTGCTCAAGGCTTGCCCGATTGCTACCATTACCGAGGAGTACATCTTTGCTCAAATTCAAGGCTCCGAAGAGGTTGAGGAAGAAGAAGAGCAATCCGTTGCTACCAACAACAACCGTATTGTTGTTGTAACCTACGGTGACCGTGACGCGAATACGTTTGAGAAGACAGCTTATAAGAGCATCATTCTTAACTACAACAGCTATGCAGTTCGTGTTGTTTACGAAAATCCGCTTGTTGACGGTGATGAACCCACACTGTACACCATTCCCAGCGGCGGTTACATTGTAATTGAGTACCACGATTGAGAGGAGGTAATGCTTTATGACAAATGATGTAAAATTGAGCGCCCCTAAGCGCCGTAAAAAGATTGCCTCCCTTGATCGCCGCAAGGCGCGTGCCGGTTGGTTTTTCGTACTGCCGTTCTTGATCGGTTTTGCCCTCATCTATTTGCCCATGGTATGGCAATCCATTCAAATCAGTTTTTCTCACACCAAGTTCCTCTCCGGCGGTGCTTATAAAATCGAGTGGGTTGGTTTCCAAAACTACATCGAGGCACTCCAGGTTGACCCCAAGTTTACCCAAGTCCTTTTAACAGGACTTGGAAGCTTGGCGCTTGATATTCCCGCTATTTTGATCTTCTCGCTCTTTATGGCAATTATGCTCAACCAAAAAATGGTTGGTAGAGCCGTATTCCGTTCTATCTTCTTTATTCCCGTTGTTCTTTCCACGGGTATTATGGAAGTTATTTCGGCTATGGACGTTTTGGGTGATCAGATGGAGAGTGGCGAGGGTATCGACGACGGTTCCGGTAAAGCAACCGAAACCTTGGTCTCCGCCGACGACTTGGCACTACTCTTTGCCAATATGAAGGTTGGTACCGACTTGGTTAAAATCGTTACCGATATGGTTAACAACATCTTTGATATCGTTAACCGTTCCGGTGTACAGATGCTTATCTTCTTGGCGGCTCTGCAGTCTATCTCTCCTGCTATTTACGAGTCTTGTAAGATAGACGGCGCAACCTCATGGGAGACCTTCTGGAAGATCACCTTGCCTATGATCAGCCCGATGATTTTGGTAAACGGAATTTATACCATTATCGACTCCTTTACTACCGAAAGTAATGCCGTTATGGTATACGTACAAACGGTATACAGTGACGGTACCGGTGCCAACTACGGTAACAGAGCATCTTCCATTAGTACGGCAATGTCGTGGATCTACTTTGCTATCGTTGGTTTGGTTGTTGCATTGATTGCGGCAATTATGTCCGGTTTCGTATTCTATCAACGTAAGAACGATTAAGAAAGGAGGAGAAAACAATGAACGCACAAAACACTGAAAAGAAGCCCGTGATCAAACGCGAAACAAAGAATAAAATCCGCGTTGATTTTGATCGCACACCGCTTATTGAAAGATTGAAAGCGAAGTTCCTCTCCTTCTACTTCCTGCAAAAGGTTGCTATCTCCATCTTCCGTATGGTACTGATGGTAGGTATCTCCTATATCGTTCTTTTTCCCTTCATCAGTAAGATTACCGGCTCTATCATGGCTCCTGCTGATTTCCTTGACCCGACCGTTTTGATGATTCCCAAGAATATCTCCTTTGATATTTACGAAGCCATCGTTTTGGAATTGGGTTATTTCAGCGCATTGGGTAACACGTTTGTTCTTTCTTTCTCAACCGCAGTTATCCAAATGTTGATTTGCAGCTTGATCGGATACGGATTTGCAAAGTTCAAATTCCGCGGCCGTAATCTCATCTTCGTGTTGGTTATGGTCACTATGATCATTCCTCACCAAACGTTGCAGCACGCGATGTTCTTGGAGTTCCGTAACTTCGATATTTTGGGCATTGTTCGCTTGCTTACAGGCGGCGGTATCCAAATCGGCGATTGGAACATCACACAGCTGGGTGAAGGCGTTGCCAACTTCTTCTCCAATTTGAATATTCTCCCCGAGGAGATTATTATTGGTGTAGACCAATTTGGCGATGACGTTGCTATGGAATTCAAACAAACAGGTGTCAACATTTCGGGAACTTATCTGCCCTTGATACTGCTTTCTTTCACAGGTTTGGCATTTAAGAACGGTTTGTATATCTTCTTGCTCCGTCAGTTCTTCCGCGGAATTCCGGATGAGCTTGAAGAATCGGCATATATGGACGGTTGCGGCACTTTCCGCACCTTCATCCAAATCATTCTGCCGCTTTCCATCCCCATGATGGTAACCGTATTCCTGTTTGCATTCTGCTGGCAGTGGACCGATGACTTCTACGTTGGCAAGATTATCGATATGAGCGGACTTTCTAACCAACAAATGTTGGTTGATATCGTTCTTGATATTCCGCCTTCCTTGAAGAACGCTTTGCCTGAAGGTCAAAAGCTTTACGACACAGCTATTCGTAACACTACCGGTCTTATGACCATTGCGCCTCTGGTTATTCTTTATGCCTTCTGCCAGAACTTCCTGGTACAGGGTATCGAGCACTCCGGTATCGCAAACTAATTTGGGCTTCCTTCTTTCGCGCAGAACAAAAGCCACGTGAAAGGGTAGCACAAGCTCGATTAAACTCGAAGCAAATTAACATAAGGTTGAAACCCACCGAAGGAATTCGGTGGGTTTCTTCCAATTATATGTGGCTTTTTAGACGCGCTCGGTCTCTCTGCCGTACGTTTGTACGGCGACGATAGGCCGATCACGTCTTCTGCATCGAAATTAGTGAGCCTTCGGGAAAGCGGGGTTGCTTTTTTTTGATCACAAGTGTGAAAAAAGTTGCCTCAAAAGCAACAAAATACCAATAAACGATTGACAAAAACGCAAAATTATGGTACAATGACGACAACGGATATAACCCCGTGCGCATCCTCTTAAGAGAGGAAATTCATCAAGCAAAAAGGAAACTGCAATTATGAAAAAAGCTCCCTGCAAAACCGATATTAAGGTTAGTCGCGGCGCGGCTGTAAAGGATGTAAACGCATCCGCAAAGGCGTTAAAGTTTGTAAACGCCAATGGCATTTCTTTCCGTTTGACCTTTGAAGGCATTCACGGTTGGAGACTGCAAAGCAGTAAGAACGGCAAATTTGACGATATGGGCGCTTGCCAAATGCTCGCTCAATTTATGAACGAACAACTGGGTAGCAAGGCACAAAAGCTCACAATCGTTGCAAATAAAAACACAGTAACCTTGACAGAGAAGAAGGGAACCCAAGCAATTCTCTCCCTGGGCAAAGAATTCTCTCTGCAATTCGTTACCCCCGAGGGCAAGGTTATCACCGAATTGACCGACATCGCTTACGTAGGCAAGAGAACTGTTGTTAAGGGTACTCTCGAAGCCGGTGAAGCAATCTACGGTGGCGGTGAGCGTCTCGATGCAATCAACAAGAGAGGCAGCGCATTTGAGCTCCGCACCTGCGACGGTTGGAACAACTCGAGCACGACCTACGTTGTTATTCCTACCTTCCTGACTACTCGCGGCGGCGGTATGTTCTTCAACCGCAACGAGGCTGCAAACGTTGACTTCGGCAAGGCGGTAGAGAGCGAATGGTTCTATTCCGTTCGTGAGAGCGAGCTCGACTGCTATTTCTATCCCACGGGCAGCATGGCAGACGTTCTGCAAGGCTACACCGAGCTGGCAGGTCACGCATATATGCCCACTCCTTGGATGCAGGGTATGCACCTTTGCCGTTATACCCCCGATTTCCGCTGGTTTGAAAAAGACTACAAGTGGGCAACCATTGAGGACGTTGAAAACTGGCAAGAGCTTTACGCTCAAGTAAACGGTGAGTACGTATCTCTTACCGCTCTCGATGCAGCAGCACGTGCAGCAGAAAAGATCTACTTTGCAAAGAAAGAAGACGGCTCTTTCGTACGCAAGTATGTTAAGAACGATGCAGGCGATGTCATGAACAGTGGTCCCAAGGGCAACCCCGGTGGTAGCAGCTGCAAGACCATTATGACGAACTACATCAACGCAGATATGAAGCCTGAAGCCGCAAGCATGGAAGCACGCGAGTGGGCAGAGTGCTTTAACGATACCGACGAAAGCCGCGCAAACAAAGAAGATTTGCGCAAGTCCATCGAGTGGTTGCACGCTCACGGTATGCGCGCAATGGTTTACATTCGCGTAGGCGGCATTTACGATACCAACATTGGCTACAAGGATGAATATCGTGTTCACGCTGACGTAGAGGTTACTAACGCAGACGGCACCGTTACCGTTCGCGAGAATACCACAGGTATCCCGTGGATCCTCGGCACCGGTGACAACCCCGACGTTGTTCGCGGCTCCGCCGACATCAAGACCGCCGATTACCTCGATATCACCAACGAAGAAGCTACCGACTGGTACTTTGGCAAGATTTGGGGCGAGATGATCGAGATGGGTATGGACGGCGTTAAGATTGACTTCTGCGAGGTTATGCCCGAAGGCGAAAAGCAAATCGGTATCACCAAGACCCACTATAAGTGGAAGAAGCCCGAACTCATCGCTCCCGGCACAGAGCACCACGCATACCCCGTATACTTCATTTCCGCATTCTATAAGAAGATGGTAGAGCTCAAGGCAAAGAAGGGCCTTAAGGATGGCTTTATGGTCTTTGTACGCGGCGGTGGCATCGGTTCTCAACGTAACCCCTACATGTGGTCGGGTGACCAATCCCGCGACTATGTAAAACTCGACGACCAACTCTTTGCAACCGTTAACTGCGGTTTGTCCGGCCTTCCTTACATGTCCTTCGATATGTCCGGTTACGCTTACTATCGCACCGATTATCACAAGATCGGCAAGGAGAAGGAATCCGCTGTATTCGTACGCGGTCTCGAGTTCACCACCTTCTTGACCCAAATGCAAACACACGGTGACGTTCGTCACGCTTACGAGATGACCGAGGATGCACAGCAGATCTACCGCAATTACACCCGTCTGCACACCGAGCTCATCCCCTATATGCAAAAGTATTCCAAGATCGCTTGCGACACCGGTATGCCCCCTGTACGCCACCTCGTTCTCAACTACCAAAGCGATGCAAACGTATACAACATCGAGGATGAATTCATCCTCGGCGAGGGCTTGCTCGTAGCTCCCATCCTTTCCGAGAACACCTTTGAGCGCGACGTTTACCTGCCCGAGGGCAAGTGGACAGACCTTCTCACCGGTGAAGAAATTGAGGGCGGCAAGACCGTTCACGCAAAAGCGAACATCGGTCAAATTCCCGTATACCTCAACAACTCTTCCAAGGATGCTGCAGAGCTTGCTCCTATCTTCGATGGCATCAACTGGTACAACATCAAAAACTGGAACGCATAATTTGCAATTCATAAAAGAACACCCCTCGCGCGGATATTTCCGCGCGCGGGGTGTTTTTTATTATATACCAAGGTCATCTACCTTTTTGTTGTTCGGGAGAATGATCTGCACGCCAAACATTCCAAATTCTTCAAAGTAGTCAACCATGCCGTGATAGTCTGACACGATTTTGGCAACAATTTGATGTCCCCAACCGTGGGAATTACCGGATGCTTTGGTGGATTTCAACTCTCTGTTGTTTTTCAGGACGGATTCATTGATCGTGTTTTTACATATGATCACACGGTTGTCGTTTTGTACAGAGAACAAAAGCTCGATTCGCTTTTCACTAACGTTAGACAATGCTTCAATCGCATTATCCAAAATGTTTCCGATCAGGCAGGCGAGGTCAACGTCGCGAATGTCGGAGAGATCGCCAATCGAGCCGGAAATAACAATGCTGGTATCCTTAAGAGCACATAGCTTTGAGTTTATCAAATAATCCAAAACCGCATTGTTTGACCTGACAAGCTTTCCGATTTGATCGACCTCGGGCAACAGAGAGTTGATATATTCCTGACATTTTTTCGGCTCTTCCTGCTCCAAAAAGCCCGCCATTACAACAAGATGCTGCTTCATATCGTGCTGTACTTTTCTTACGTTATTCCAAATAGCCGAAGCATCGTTGTAGCGCGTTTCTTCAAACGACATCTTTTCCTCAAGCAGCTTCAACTCATATTTGGTTTTTTCCAATCGCTGAATTTGGTGGAGCAAAATATACAAAAGTACATTGACCAAAATAAAAGAAAGAACGATAATCAGTATCTGTGTTTTGAAAACGTCGCCGTCGGGTGTTGCCACCATATACATCGTTGCCCAAAGACCTAACATTGTCGTCAGCGAAAAGACAAACGCCAAAACGCCGTTCCAAATGTTTTTCAAATTTTCGGCGCGGAAGATGCGTAGCACAAGGTGCAGGGTTGTAAACAGTGCAATTTTGTGCAACAGCACATAGATATACCGTCCCAAGCCCGAGGAGCCCTGCATTAATTGGTCAAAATCATTGAGGAACATTGACATTCCCATATAGAGCAGACTGCTTAAAAGAATGAAAGAGATTTCATAAATGCAGGATGCGATAATGGCACGTAGCTTATTCTTTTTGGAGACCCACAACGAAAAAGAGGTTGCTATTAAGAATAGGGTAATGGATATCAAGGTTGAAAATCCCGGGAGAAGATGGTCGCCAAGCACAGTTACACCAAACAGCAACAGAATTGCGGGAACCGTTAGCTTGCTTGTCCGAAAAGATGCACCGTTATAGCGCAGAATAAAGTATATATAAAGAACACTGTCAAACAGAGATGTGCAAAGCTCAAACAAAAAATCCCAAACAACCATTACTTCGCAAACCTCCTTCGTGTAAATTGCATATAAGATTCTCTGAATGTCTGCATTTTTCGTCTGCTGATATTGATGACAACGCCATTTTTCATTTTTAAATATCCTTCGTTGTGGATGCTTTGTATATGTTCCTCATTTACAATAAATGCGGAATGTACTCTGAAGAAATCATATTTGGATATTCGTTCCTCTACCGACGACATTGTGCCTCTGCAGCGGTATGTTTTGTCCGAGAACGTTTTTATTGTATAATAATTTTTCTCTCCCTCAAAATACATAATATCCTGAAGCTTCAGTATCATTTCGCCCTCGGTTGTTTCAAAAATCATGGTTTCATTGTCAAAAATACATTTTTCAATTACTTTTTCAAAGGTGATCGGCAATTCCTCCTCCAAGTGCGATTTTCTCAAAAAGCGAAACGGCGCATATTCAAAAGAGCTATATACAAAATCCTCGTAAGCGGATACAAAAATAATGATAGTGTCGGGCGATACCTTTTTCAGCTCTGCCGCAAGACAAAAGCCGTTCATCTGTGGCATATCAATATCCAAAAACAAAATTTTGATAGGATGCTCCTGCGCATAACGCAGCACGTCCTCGCCCGAGCCAAAGGTTGGCGTAATGCGGCAATCGATTCGGTCAGGCAGCTGAAGTGCGCACAGCCGTCTCAGCTTTGTTGTTAATTGATGTGCAAATTGCGGATTGTCATCACAAACGGCAATGGTCAGCATATGTATCCTCCTTACAAGCGGTTTGTTAACGCATTGAATGTTGTCTATCATAATTATAGCATAGGATATCTATAAAGTCAAATAAAATCTGATAGAGCAGTCTGTGTAAAATATAGCACAAACCAAAGGAATACGCAAAATTTGGGATATTTGGTCGCTATTTTGGGATAATTGGAGAGCGTAAATGCTTTTTATCCCATTTTGCAACCAATTATCCCGTTTTTTAATGTTGCTCCGTTTTTTTGCTATAATAAAATCGAAATTGTAAAGAGGAGAGAAAAATGAAAGACTATCAAAAATATTTTGACTGTTTGCTCGAGGGGGTTGAGCGAAAACGAACAGTCAGCATTCAGGAATTTTACAAAACAGATCTGAATGGGAGCACCGACCTCGAAAACGTAAACAAATGGTATTTGCACCTGACGCAAATGCTTGAGAGAAATCCACCAAAGAAATTTGTTCGCGGTCTTAAAATTTACGAGGACGAACACGGAAACATCAAAAGCGTTGAATACGATTACTGTAAAGAATCAGCGTGCCACATAGGCGAAATCGCCTTCACCTTTTTTACAAATGACTCTGTTAACTAAAGTTGAGGGGAGAGTACAAATGAGGAAATTTATTATTTCAGAAAAATTAAAGTCCTATCGTTACGATAGGCGCATCACGCAGCGGCAACTTGCAGATATGCTTGGAATTAGCCCGCAAGCCATTTCCAAATGGGAGAGAGATGAATGTTGTCCCGACATAGCACTTCTCCCCGTTCTTGCCGATGCCATCGGTTGCACGGTGGATGAGTTTTTTGTTTAACGTTTATAAGGGCTATCGTATCCGCACGGGCGACCAATGGTCGCCCACCGTTGTTTATAATAATCATCCCTACAAAACGCTTGTTTCCCCTTGTGGGGGAGAGTGTCCTCGACAGTGATGACACGTCGAAAGAAACAGTTATCTGAAAATAAAGTGTTGTTATCTGTAAATGTTTTTTTGCATCATCTGCATTGACAAAAAAGAGAAAGTATACTACAATGTTTACATAGAAAGCGCTGTGATCATTTGGAGGTAATAAGATGAATCCGCAAACCTTTGGCCTCAAGTATAACACCGGGAGGATTGCTCCGGTACAATGTGTAAAAAACGATACCTTAAAAGATTTGAATATAAAAGACACGTGCTTTGTTTTGATGATCATATACGAGGGCATGGCTCGTTTTGAGGTCGGAGGGTTGTCCTTTGAGGCAGCCGCGCCTTGCTTTGTCTGCTTTGATGAATCAGAGTCTCCCAAATTGCTCAAAAAGCGCGGATTAAAATGCGATTCTGTTTATTTCAGCCCGACTTTTCTAAATGTGAATATGACCTTTTCGAGAGTGCATAGCGGAAATTATGCAGAGCTTGCCCAAGTACATGATTTCTTTTTGTTAAAACCGTTTACCGATACCGCCAGATGTGTATTTCCGGTTTTTGATGACGATTTAAACAATTTCAAGCGGTTGTTTTCTTTATTAGAAAATCAATTGCGGGAGCAGCCGGATTGGTATTGGTCTTGCAGGAGCAGATCCTATTTTATGGAGATGATGTTGCTTTTGGAAAGAACATACGGATTGATCAAACAAAACGATTCCGCAGGGCATGCTAACAAAATCCAAAATCCGCATCTTAAAAAAGCGGTTATCTCCATCGAAAACAATTACCATAACGCAATCACCCTTGAGGATGTTATGAAGGCGGCTTCGTTGAGTCGTTCATCCTTAACGCAATTGTTTAAAACAGAATTGGGAATGACACCAATCGAATATGTTTGGCATCATCGAATAGTGGTAGCGCACAAGTTTTTGAATTTTACCAATTTACCCATTAAGGATGTTGCACTACGATGCGGCTTTAAAACGGTACAGCATTTTAGTCGAAAATTTGAAGAAACCTACGGTTGCAATCCAACCGCATTTAGAACAACAGTCGTATCAAAAAGGATAAAGACCTTCGAAGAGTGAGTTGATTTGAAAGGGGAATTTGTAAATGCGCAAAATTATTATTTCTCAAAAATTAAAGTCATACCGTTATCAAAATAGTATTACGCAACAAGAGTTGGCAGATATATTTGGAATGACCTCGCAAGCCATTTCCAAATGGGAGCGCGAGGAATGTTATCCCGATATAACGCTTCTCCCCAATATTGCCGACACCATCGGCTGCAAAATAGATGATTTCTTTGCTTAACAAAATAGGCTTATGTAAGAGAACGGGCGACGATCGGTCGCCCGTTTTTTGCATACAACCAACGGATGAACGCCTTTTTTCAAAAAAAGCCTTGACAAACTGAAATAAATATGATATCATAATAATATCAAATAACATTTGGAGGTTATTATGCAAGAAAAAGTTTTGAAAAATGTAAAAAAAGGTATGCCCGTTTTGATTATCAATGTATTGGTTCTGCTTGTAGCCATTGTTGGCGTTGTTATCGGCGGCACGTTGGGCGAGACGGGAAGCATCGGCGGTTGGGTGCTGTTTGGTATCTCGATGGCAGTTTTCTGCATCGGTTGGATTCCGCTCTGCGGTCTGCGCGTGCTTAAGCCCCAAGAAGCGCTTGTTTTGACACTTTTCGGTAAATACATCGGTACTCTCAAAGGCGAGGGCTTCTACGCTGTAAACCCCTTCTGCGGCTCTGTAAACCCCGCTGCCAACACCAAGCTCAACCAAAGCGGTGACGTTTCCACCAAGATCAATGCGATTGT
Organism: Eubacteriales bacterium; assembly: GCA_045658925.1. GTDB lineage: Bacteria > Bacillota > Clostridia > Oscillospirales > CAG-272 > UMGS1865. The sequence goes on along the minus strand of JAZOVV010000065.1, from coordinate 11,282 downwards.
AAAAGAGGGAACTTCCGATGCCGTTACTGTTGTGGCAGAGAGCAAAAAAATCTCCCTCAAGATTATGACGCTCAACAACAACCGTCAAAAAATCAACGACTGTCTCGGTAACCCCGTTGAGATTGGAATTGCCGTTACGTGGCGCATTGTTGACACCGCAAAGGCTGTTTTCAACGTTGATAACTACAAAGAATTCCTCTCCCTGCAATGCGATAGCGCACTGCGTAACGTTGTTCGCATTTATCCCTACGACGTAGCACCCGGCGTCGATACTACCGGCGACGGCATTGCTGACGAGGGCAGTCTGCGCGGTTCCAGCGACGTAGTAGCTGACCGCATTCGCGGTGAAATTCAAGCACGTGTTGAAGAAGCAGGCATCGAAGTTATCGAAGCACGCATCACATATCTCGCATACGCACCCGAAATCGCGGCTGTAATGCTGCAACGTCAACAGGCAAGTGCTATCATCGACGCCCGTAAAATGATTGTTGACGGCGCTGTCGGTATGGTAGAAATGGCACTCGACCGTCTCTCTCAAAACAACACCGTAGTGCTCGACGACGAGAGAAAAGCGGCTATGGTCTCCAATCTTTTGGTTGTTCTTTGCGGCAACCGCGATGCACAACCCGTTGTCAATTCGGGCAGTCTGTATTGATAAAAGGTGATACCGTATGAACGATTCGCAAAAAAAGCAGATTCCGCTGCGACTTTCCCCCAAGCTCTACGCCGCCATTGCCGCGTGGGCAGAGGATGATTTTCGCTCGGTAAACGGGCAGATTGAATATCTGCTCTCCGAGTGTGTCCGTCAGCGCAAAAAGAACGGGAAGTACGTAGGCGAAGAGATAGACGTACCGCCGGAGTTGGATATTGAATAAAAAAGAAAGCACAGAGCCATTGGGTTCTGTGCTTTTTTGAAGATTAAGAGGGAGATTTATGATGTGTTGAAATTATGGCCCACGGGACACCAATAACAAAAGCGCACTGCGTGCTACTCCTATCGAAAAACACCATCAAAACCTATACACGAACATTGTATGGCAAGGTTGGTATCAGCTCTTGCGAGGAGCTTTACGCGCTACTATTAAAATAATCGTCTATTGGGCGTCAGAGTGCATCTGCCGTTCTTTTTTTGTGTTCCAAATGTATTTTCACCCTTTTTTCACCCCTGTTTTTTCCATTTTCACCCCAAAGGGGTGTACCGAAATCTGTTTTTTATATGATAGAATGTAAGCAAGATAGAATCCAATACTATCAAAAAGTGAGAACGGAGGTGGTGAAATATGACCCGAAAGCGAATTTTATTTGACAAATTTGAATTTCCAAGGGTGAGGGGGCTCGAGTATCTGCTCGACGAGAAAAACAGCATCACAGACTATCTGTTTGTCAATGAGCCGCACGATGGCTTTTCGATGTACTTTGAAAATGGTTTTCCAACCTTCACCGTACCCGAAAACAGTGAACGTCTTTACTGTTTGTTTGAGATGAAGCTTTCTGATCGGATCATCAAATTTTTCTGTCCTGAAAAGCACAAAAATTTGAACCACGTGGTGTGGTACTTCTACGTAGAGCTCTTCGATGAGGGAGGAGTGGCACACAGGCTACCCGGACAGGTAAGGGTACGCAGAAAGGAACCTTTTTTACGTATAGTGGGTATTGAAAAGCCAAAATTTTTCGAGACACTCGAACAAGTAAAGCTGAACAAAACATCTGTTGTAGCTTAACGTCTTTTCAAGAACGAAAGGAGATTACAAAATGAAAACGACAAAAAGAACATTGCAAATGATTTCCGTTGCACTGCTTTGTATGGCGATGATCGTAGGGCTTTTGACTGTTTCTGCCTCGGCAGATACCGTCCTCACCTCGGTCGTAGTAGACGGAGAAACCTTAAACGAAACAAATCCGTTCCTTGTAGATACCGGCGAGGGTTACGTTGCCGATGACGGCACGCTTCTCGGCTCCGGCTCCTACACAATGGTTGCCAAGTTAGAAGATGGCGTGCTAACTTTGGTAAATTATAATGGCGGCGCGATCTCCACCACCGCCACGGGTGATCTCACCATCAAGCTGATGGGCGAGAATACCATTAAGCATGATGCTGTTGGTATTCAAATGACACAAGGTGGAAATTTGACCATTACCGCCGACGCGGCAGCAACGCTGAATATTCAAAGCATCCCCTCTACGTCTCACGCCGACGAGGCATCGGACTACGTGGGTATCGACAACAACTTTGAAAACGGCTATGCGACTGTTGAAAAATCGGGCGATAGCGTTACCATTACGGGATACGCTTCCGTTTCAATCAGCTCTACCAAAACCTATGAAAGTGGTAGTGTCAACGGCATTGGCGCATACGGAAGCGTTATGGTTTTGGGAAATGCAAGCTTGAATATTACCGAAACCAACGCCTACACCAATTTCGCAAGGGGCATTTATTCCCTTGGGGGCGCAATTGTTATCAACACCACGGGTGATGTAAATATTGCGGTTTGCGGTGAGGCGAGCCATAACGTTGGCGAAAACGTGTTCCGTGCCGCAAGCGGAGCAGTTCTTGGCAGAGTGGGTAAGATGACTCTCGATTGGACTTACCCCGAGTTTTATGAAGAATCCGAGGTTGCGCTTGACGCCGATTTGAGCAGTTACGTGATCGGCACGATCCCCGAGGATGATACCAGCGCGACTTATGGGTACAAATTCCCCATTGCCGTTACAGGTGGTGTTGCAAAGGTTGGGGATGAGATCGTTGAAGCTGCTGCAAAGGGCGAGATTGTCACCGTGGTGGCTGATGAACCCGAGGCAGGGCAGGGCTTTTATCAATGGAGCATCCTCAATGAGGCAGCAATTACCTTTGTCGACGAAAAAGCGGCAAGCACGACCTTTGAAATGATTGCCGGTGCCGTTGAGCTGGAAGCGCTCTTTACACCCGCTTATACGATCACCGCCAACAATGCTACCGCAAGTGTAGACAGTGCGGTATCGGGCAGTGTTGTTACCGTTACTGCAGATGCTCCGCAAAAGGGCTATCAGTTTGCAGGTTGGACGATTCAATCCGGTGAGGTCGTACTCTCCGACCCTGCAAGCATCACAACCTCTTTTGTGGTGGGAGATGCCGCTGTTGAGATCACCGCAACCTATGAGGCAACTCTGTATTTCCTTGTTGTCAATGGCGGTGCGGCAAGTATAGATGATGCACCTGTTACCGAAGCGAGCATTGCAGATATCGTTACGCTTGTAGCTGATACTCCCCCCGCAGGAAAGGTGTTTAAAGAGTGGGTCATCGTATCGGGTGAGGGAACTCTTACCGATCCTACGGCAACTACCACAACGCTCACGGGCGTTTTTGGCGATGTTGAAGTTGCAGCAACCTATAAGGATGCTATCTATACAATTACCGTTACCGATGGTACCGCAAGTGCCGAGACTGCAAAGATGGGTGCTGAAATCACCATCACCGCGACTGAAGCTGCAAAGGGTTATCAGTTTGCAGGCTGGACGGTCGTATCGGGCGGCGTTACGCTTGCAAATCCTGCAAACGCTACCACAACCTTTACAGTTGTCAGTGCAAACGTAGAGGTCAAAGCTAACTACGTACCAATCGAATATACGCTTACCGTTACCGACGGTAATGCAAAAATTGATGATACCCCCGTTACCAAAGCAACCATCAATGATACCGTTACCCTTGTGGCAAACGCTCCTGCCGCAGGCAAGGTATTCAAGGAGTGGGTAATCGTATCGGGCGAGGGAACTCTTACCGATGCAAAATCGGCTACCACAACGCTCACGGGCGTTTTTGGCGATATTGAAATTGCAGCAACCTACGAGGATGCTATCTATAGCATTACCGTAACAGGCGGTACTGCAAGTGCCCAAACTGCAAAAATGGGTGACGAGATCACCATCACAGCAGCATCGGTTGCCGGCAAGACCTTTAAATCTTGGACAGTTGAGAGTGGCGGTGTAACGCTTGATAGCACCACCTCTGCGACCACCACATTTGTAGTTGGCACCGAGAACGTTAAGCTTGTTGCTCTCTACGATTTTATCGATTACACCGTATCCATTCAGGATAACAAGGGTGCGGTCAACAACTATGTAGGGCAAATCACCGATGCAAATGTTGGTGATTCGATCTATATCGATGCCAACGATCCCGAATCCGGTTACGCGTTCATTCGTTGGAACGTGCTTTCCGGTGAAATCGAGCTGGAAGATCCCACCTCGTCCTACACCATCTTCACGATGACCGCGGGCAACGTAGAGCTTGAGGCTGTATATGCCGAGATCGTGGTATTGGATAAATTGGAGTTCACGATCACGCCTCCCACAGTAGGCGCACATCCCACATTTGAGCTTATTTCCAAGGATCCCTCAAAATACGGAAGTGATTATGTTAGCATTTCTTTGAACGAGTCCCCCTATACCGAATTGGGTGCTGAGGATACGTATCTGCTTGGTCATTCGTATTGCATAGAATTCCAAGTTACCCTTGAAAACGGCTATGAGACCGATGGCAACACCAAGGTTTACCTCAACGGAGAAGAAACGAACAGAAATCTCCCGTTGTGGTTCTACTACTTTGAATTTCCCGTTTCGATCACCGTAATCAACGGCAAGGCGTATGAAGATAACAGCCGTACCATAGAGATCACCGAGGGCTTGAGCCAATACGTCTATCTCAAGGCAGACGAGGTTCCCGAAGGAGAGGTCTTTTTGGGATGGATCGTGAAATCCGGTGACGTAACGATCTACTCGGCAAACTATGCGGAAACTGCGGAATTTTATCTAAAGAACGAGCCCGTAACCGTTGAAGCCGTTTTTGCAGACGTGCTTGAAGAAGTTGTTCTTACTGTAACAACTCCCAAGCCCGGCGATCTTGCAACCATTGAGATCACATCTGCCGATCCTTCAAAATATACTGCTGAGCTTTTCAATTTCTATCTGTACCAAAACAGCCAAGATCTTTTGCCCACAGATCCTTTCCAATTTGGAAAGACGTATGTGATGCAGTTTGAAATCATCCCCGCCGAAGGCTATGCCGTTGCAGGGGATACCGTAGTAACGGTAAACGGTGATGAGACCTACGGCTATGGCGGAGATATTACGGGATATGAAAAGCAAAGATGGAGCTTTGAGCTTCCCGTTTCCATTACCGTTATAAACGGCAAGGCGTATACCTCAAGCGAATACACCGAAGAAGTTGAGGTGTTTTACAATGGTAACAATCTCTTCATCAAAGCAGACGAAGCACCCGAGGGTAAAGAATTTTTGATGTGGAAGATTACAACAGATGGGGATATTACCTATAACCATGGTGACAAAACAAACATTTGGGTAGGTAGTGCCTCGGTTATTGTTTGCGAAGCGATCTACGCCATCCCGATTGACAAGATCGAGTTGACCATGCCACAAATAACGGTTGGCAGCACACCCATCACCACCGTTACCACCGAAAGCGATCTTTACACGGTAGAGATTGAAACGTGGTATCACCTTGATAAAGACAATAACCGCACCGAAATGCTGCCCACCGATACCTACTTAGTTAACGAACGCTACGAGTGCAGATATAACATTATTCCCAAGGAAGGATATCGCGTGGGCGAGTATGCTAAATTTACCGTTAACGGAAAGGTAGGAAGCTTTGGCGGTTATAATGTTGGAACCGCAATAGTCGGTGCCTACGTACAGCTCAACGATTTGCTTTTGGTTGGCATTGATGTCACAGGCGGAAAGCTCTATCTTGACGGCGTAGAGACCAACGAGACCGAGTTCCTCCCCGGCACCACCCTGACGTTGGTTGCAGATAAGAGCCTTTACCCCGAAGGTGAAACCTTTACAAGGTGGAATATTCTGTATTATTCCTATTTGCTCGAGTATATCGACGAAAGAGCCGAGAGCTTTACCTTTACCGTCTGCGAGCCTTATAGTTACGACTATACGATTAGCATAGAAGCACAGTATGCGCCACTCACCTCTGTTAATTACCTCTACACCTACGTACCGCACCCCGTTGTTGGCGGAACCCCCTCTTATGATGCAGGTGTTAATAAGTGGGAGAACTACTTTGCAGAGGTGCTTGCTTGGTATGAGGGCGAAACCCTTTTGGAGACAGATCACGTATTTGAGGCAGGCAAGACCTACACCGTTCGAGTGCGCCTCGAGCCCGCACCCGGCTATTACTTCCTGCCCCTTGATTTCCAATATGCCGATAACACCTTTAGCGGCAACAGCGCGGATGGAATTCTTCTTGAGCGTGGCGAAAACGGCGAATACATCATCTTTGAATCGTCCATTACTGCAAAACAATTCCAAGAGAATATGTCCGTAACCGTTACAACACCCGTTGCAGGTATGCTTCCCAGCGACGTTGTTGAAGAGGACGGCGACGTCTATTGCGACGTAGAGTTTGGCGGTTGGTTGCGTTGGGACGAAGAAAAAGGAAACTACGTTAAAATGGTGGACGGTGAACTGTTTGCAGTTGGCGAAACCTATCGCGTTGACGTCTATTTCGCATCCAACGATACCTACTTTATTGATTACAACAACATCACAGCTCTTATCAATGGCAAAGATCCTGTCCTTTTCAGCAGCGGAAGCAAAGCCGGCGGACTTTGCACTGTTGGATACTACTTGGAATTTACCGTAGAGGCAGACGGTTCAACCTTTGACCTCGAAGTGGAAAACGGCAGCGCAACCGTTGACGAAGCCCCCGTTACAGAGGTTGGCGGCGGTATTACAGTTACCATCACCGCAGACGCTCCCGAGGACGGCAAGGCATTTAAGGGTTGGATCGTTGTAAGTGGCGAAAACGTTGTGTTCGCCGATGCAACGGCATCTACCACCACCTTTGTAATGCCTGCGGGCAACGTTCAAATTCAAGCGGTTTACCGCAATACACCTCATACCATCACCGTTGAGGATGGTACAGCAGATATGAGTGAGGCGGGCGATGGAGAAACTGTCACCATTACGGCAGACGAAGCTCCCGACGGCAAGTATTTTGCAGGTTGGGAATGCACCGCAGGCGGCGTGACCTTTGCAGATGCAAGCGCTAAGACCACCACCTTTGTTATGACAGGTGAGGCAGTTACCGTCAAAGCACTTTACGCTGACAAGATTTTGCTCGATGAGATGAACTTCACCATTATTGCACCTGCAAACGGTGAAAATCCTTCTTACGTTATTACTTCTGCAGATCCCGAAAAATATACGGCAGTCGTTGATTATTGGCATACCAACTCCACCTACGAGAACTTGACTCCTGAATCCGTATTCGAATATGGCCAAGGATATACACTTCGTTTCAAGATGACAGCCGCCGAAAAATACACCTTTGACAACAATACGGTTGTTACACTCAACGGTATGTCTTGTGACGTCTATAGTTCTGACGGTCGTCAGTGCACAACACTGGAAGTTCTCGTTCCTATCACGGTAGAGGGCGGCCATGCAATTGATGGAAACGGCAATCTTATCACAGGTCAGCTTTACGGTCGCTACGTAGAGCTGGTAGGCGATGATGCTCCCGAAGAAGGCCAGTGCTTCTCGCATTGGGAGGTCGTTGTTGGTGGTATTACTATCAGTTATCCCTCCTACCAAAGCGGTGCATACTTTATAATCGGCAAAGATCCTGTTACCGTTCGCGCAATCTATCACACCCACACGTATGACGAAACTTACAAGAACGATAATACCTATCACTGGTTCGCATGTACCGATCCAAATTGTCCCAATCTCGAGGACAGTATTCAAAATAAAGTCGAGCACGTATGGGATAACGCTTGCGATACCGCGTGCAATACTTGCGAATATGTTCGCACGACTTACCACAACTATAACAATTACGTTCCTCAAAAGGATGCAACTTGCACCGAAACAGGTATGAAGGCCTATTACGAGTGTACGGTATGTCACACCCTCTTTGACACCAATATGAACGTCAAAACCGAGCAAGAGCTGATCATTGCAATCAATCCCAATGCACACGATTGGGGTGATTGGGCATCCAACGGAGACGGCACGCATACAAGAATTTGCTCTCATAATAACGAGCACACCGCAACTGCCGATTGTACGGGCGGCGAGGCTACCTGCACCGCAGCGGCAATTTGCTCTACCTGTAACGTAGCATACGGAAACGCCAAGGGACACACCTATGGCGAAAAGGTAGAAAAAACAGATGCTACCTGTATGGTAACCGGTATGCAAGCACATTACTATTGCTCCGCTTGCGACACATACTTTGACGCGAACAAGATTGCCACCACCGAACAAGCATTGGTAATCGAAATCGATCCCACTGCTCACAACTGGGGCGCTTGGAACTCGAACAGCGACGGCACGCACACTCGCATCTGTACACGCAATGCAAATCATAAGGAAACCGACGATTGCGAAGGCGGAACGGCTACCTGCACCCAAAAGGCAGTCTGCACCACTTGTCAAGAAGAATACGGCACGTTCAAGGCACACGAATTGGGTGACCCCGTAGCTGAGGTTCCCGCAACCCATACCAAGGATGCTTTGGCATCCGGCATGAAGGCGCACTATCAATGCGCAGACTGTGATGCATACTTCGATATTGATAAGAACCCCATCAACTACACCGACCTCATCATCCCCACCCCCACCCACAGCTTTGGTGAGTGGATTAAGGATAACGACAACCATTGGAAGACCTGCGAATGCGGTAAGCAAGATCAGCTTGGCGAGCACGTTTACGACGACGAAGTCGGTATGATCTGTAACACCTGTGGCTACGACCGCACCGCTCCGCACACGCACGGCAACGGAACAGTAGTCATAGGTCAGGCGGCAACCTGCACCGAAGCAGGCTGGAAAGACCACTACAAGTGCTCTTGCGGTAAACTCTACACCGAAGAGGCTTGTCAAAACGAAATCACTGACCTTGTAGCCTGGAAGGCAGGCGACGGCAAGCTCGCGGCACTCTCCCACGCCTTCGGGGAATGGACCTCGAACGGTGACGGCACGCACACCAGAATATGTTCTCGTAACAATGAGCATAAAGAGACCGAAAATTGCTCCGGTGGAAGCGCAACCTGTACCGAAGCAGCTATCTGCTCTGCCTGCGACACGGCTTACGGTCAATCCAACGGACATAGCTTTGGCGAAGCAACCTGCACAAAGAAAGCAACCTGCTCTGTTTGCGGAACCGAAACAGGCGACCTCAAGCCTCACAGCTTCAGCGAAGCAACCTGCACAAAGAAAGCAACCTGCTCCGTTTGCGGAACCGAAACAGGCGACCTCAAGCCTCACAACTTCAGCGAAGCAACCTGCACTGCAAAGGCAAAATGCTCCGTTTGCGGTACCGAAACAGGTGACTTTGGCGCACACGCTTACGGAACCTTGGTTGATGAAGTTCCCGCAATCCATACCGTCGATGAACTATTGGCAGGTATAAAGGCGCATTACCACTGCTCCGTTTGTGATAAATACTTTGATGCAAACAAGGCTCTCGTAGAGTACGCATCTCTTGTCATTCCCGCACCCGTTCACGTCTTTGGCGATTGGGTGAAGAACAACGAAAACCACTGGAAGGTTTGCGAATGCGGCAAGAAGGATGGCGAAGACGCACACATCTACGATGATGAAGCTGATATGCTCTGTAACACTTGCGGATACGACCGCACCGCTCCGCACACTCACGGAGATGGAGAAAAGGTCAACGGTCAAGCAGCTACCTGCACAACCGACGGTTGGAAGGATTACTATCAATGCTCCTGCGGTCACATCTACACCGACAAGGACTGCACAAACGAAATCACCAATCTCGTTGCTTGGAAAGCAGGCGATGGTAAGATCGCAGCAGCACACACCCTTGGCGATCTGATTGCCGCAACCGAGCCCAACTGCACGGTCGAAGGTAAAAAGGCACACTACGAGTGCTCCGTTTGCGGAACCTTCTTTGATGAAGAAGAGAACGTAAAAGCGGAAGGTGAACTGACAATCCCCGCAAACGATGCGCACAGCTTTGGAGCATGGACATCGAACGGTGATGGCACGCACACAAGACTTTGCTTGCACAATAACGAACATACCGAAACCGATGATTGCGCAGGCGGAAGTGCAACCTGTACCGAGGCGGCGGTTTGCTCCACTTGTAACAAAGCATACGGTGAGTTGAAACCTCACGATTACAGTGAAGCAACTTGCACCAAGAAAGCAACCTGCTCCGTCTGTGGCGCAGAGACAGGAGAACTGAAAGCTCACGATTATAGTGAAGCAACTTGCACCGCAAAGGCAAAATGCTCCGTCTGTGGCGCAGAAACAGGCGAATTGAAGCCTCACGATTACAGCGAAGCCACTTGTACAAAGAAAGCAACTTGTTCTGTATGTCAAGCAGAAACCGGTGATTTTGCTCCTCACAACTACAGTGAGGCAACCTGCACTGCAAAGGCAAAGTGCTCCGCTTGCGGCGAAGAGACAGGCGAGTTGGCAGATCACATTGATGAAAACAAAGACGGCAAGTGTGACGTTTGTGAATATCAAATGACCACAATTCCGGAAGAGACCACTCCCGAACCTGAGCAGACCCTCCCAGAGCCTGAGGAAACCACTCCGGCGCCCGAAGAGACAGAACCCGAGCAACCCTCCGATACCACTCCCGAAGAGCCTAAGAAAGGCCTCTCCGGCGGTGCTATAGCAGGTATCGTTGTTGGTTCCACGGTAGTAGTAGGTACCGGCGGATTTGCGGTTTGGTGGTTCGCAATTCAAAAGCATACTTTCGCCGAACTTGGAACAGCTTGCAAGTCGGTTGCAGGAAAGGTTGGCGGCTTTGTCAATGGCATCTTTGAAAAGATCAAAAAGCTGTTCTCCAAAAAGTAAGCCACTCTGGTGAAGGTCACCGGCCAAGCCGGTGCCCTTCACAAGCCTTTGATTTACAAGGATTTTCAAGCAATTTTTAACGGTAAAAAATCCAAAAAGGAGAAAAGAAAATAAAAAAAGAACACTGATATCAATATTAACTCTCTTGTTGGTTGCCGTTTTTGCATTTTTCCTTACGGAGCGTGATAACGTATGATATTTGTTTTGATACCGAAGCAAAAAACATACGCACCGTAGCAACTGCATAATAGATTAATTGATAGGCGGTAAGTTCCGCTTGCCGCCTATCAACGTATTAATGCCTTTAGGCAGTTGAGCGCGAAGCGCGAAACAGACAACCACCCGCTATGCGGGTGGGCAACAAAGGTTATACCAAAAAATCTCCTAATGTGGTACAATAAGATGCTCAAGTCTATTGCAACACGAAAGGAGAA
>JAZOVV010000064.1:0-9770 GCA_045658925.1 Eubacteriales bacterium | reverse complement strand
AAATACCTTGTTTTTTGTCATTTTGTAGAAAATCACAGCTGAAATCTGTTCAAAATTCATTAAAGGTTGTTAACATTTTCTCAATTTTAAATTATAAACCAGAATATTATGTTAGGTACAAGTTTAGTAACATTCTTCCCTCTTTTTAAATTCACATAAAGTTAGAAATAATTTTGGTGTTGCTATTGCAAAAGCGTGATATTTATGTTATAATAATTGGGATAAAAAGACAAAGGAGCACAAAACAAATGAAACTTGGTATCGTGGGACTTCCCAACGTGGGAAAGAGCACGCTCTTTAACGCCCTGACAAATGCAGGTGCGGAATCGGCGAACTATCCTTTTTGCACCATTGAGCCAAACGTGGGTGTGGTAACCGTTCCCGATAAGAGACTTGACTTTTTGGCTGATATGCACCACCCCAACAAATACACCCCTGCAGTCATCGAATTTGTTGACATCGCAGGTCTTGTTAAGGGTGCATCAAAAGGCGAAGGACTTGGCAACCAATTCCTTGGCAATATTCGTGAGGTCGACGCTATTTTGCACGTTGTTCGTTGCTTTGAGGATGACAACATCATTCACGTAGACGGCAAAATTAACCCTATGCGCGACCTGGAAACCATCAACCTCGAATTGATTTTCTCGGATATGGAAATTTTGGAGCGTCGCATCGACCGCACCAAAAAGGCAATGAGAGCAGACAAGAAATATGCCGCTGACTTGGCGGTTTATGAAAAGCTGATGGCGGCTCTTGCCGAAGGCAAATGCGCCCGTACGGTTGAACTGACCGAAGATGAAGAGGCAAGTCTGTATGACACTCCCCTACTCACTCGCAAGCCCGTTATCTACGTTGCAAACGTAAACGAGGACTACGCCGCAACCGAGCCCAATGATTACGAAGCTTACGTAGCCTTGAAGGAATATGCCGCAAGCGAGCACTCCCAAATCATTCCCATCTGCTGCCAAATCGAAGCGGAGATTGCTCAACTTGATGCAGAAGAAAAGGAAATTTTCCTCGCCGACCTCGGTATCGAAGAAAGCGGTCTTGACCGTCTCATCAAGGCAAGCTATGCTCTCTTGGGACTTATCAGTTTCCTGACCGCAGGTCCCGATGAGTGCCGCGCTTGGACCATTCGTAAAGGCACCAAAGCTCCCAAGGCAGCGGGCAAAATTCACTCGGATATCGAACGCGGATTCATTCGCGCCGAAATCGTGGCTTTCGATGACCTTGTAAAGCACGGCTCTATGAACGCCGCAAAGGATGCAGGTGTGCTCCGCAGCGAAGGAAAAGAGTACATTATGCAGGATGGAGATATTGTATTCTTCCGCTTTAACGTTTGATTTTCTCTATAAATGTGAAAGGCAAGCACTATGAAAAACGAATATAAAGTAACAAAAAAATTGATAATGTCGTGGGCAAAAGAATATCATCTATCAGGAGCTGCCGACATTATAGTCTTTGTCCTCTATTGCGTATTGGCGCTTTGCGGCTTAACTTTGTTAACTATGAACATATTATTTGGTAACGATTGGCTGAATTGGTATCTTTCAATTTTGTTCCTTGCGCTTGCTGTGTATAAATTAGGGTTCCAGAGATTTGTCATTTGGGCAAATCGATATAAGCTTTGTGCTCAAACTTATGGTGTATCCGAATGGATAAGAACTACTGAATTCACAGAAGATGAGATTATCTTCACTGACCATACCAGCATCAATAGGTTCAAATACAGCAATATTAGAAAGATAAAAGAAAAGAACAATGTGGTTATGATATCTTTCAATACCAATTTTGCAATTCGTCTCTACAAGGATGCCTTTGTAGAAGGCACGTGGGAAGAATGCAAAGAACTTCTCATTTCTAAACAGAAATAAACAAAAGGACAGAGATTTTTCGTCTCTGTCCTTTTGATTTATATACCAACAATCTTGGCAACATCCAAAATATCTTTGCAGTGATAGTCTACCTTGACATCGTGGAAAAGGTCTTCATCATCCCACAAAAAACCATACATCCCAGCGTTCATTCCTGCCAAGGCATCGATTGGACGGTCGCCAATCATCAGGCAGGTCTTGGGGTCAAGTCCGCAATGCTCTGCCAAAAACAGGAGCGCATCGGGCGCGGGTTTCATCGGGAACGGATAGGATGCATCTAATACGAATTCAAAATCATCCAAAACACCGATGTTTGCAAGAATTTTCTTTGCAATCGGTCCCGTGTGGGTGTAAATGAAGTTCTTTTTGCCTGCTGCTTTTGCTCTTTTGATAAGGTCTATCGTTTGCGCAAATCCCGGTTGCTCGGTGTAATGCTCGGAGTAAATAGCAACGTAATCCGCATAAAACTTCTCATAAGTTGTCTTATGTTCCACGTCCAATCTTGCATATGCCTGCGGAACGGTAATTTTGAGCATACGGTAAACGGTATCGCGGTCATACGGAACGTCGATGCCGTTCTTTTCGCACGCGGCAATAAAGCACTCCACAAAATGCGGATAGGAATTGACAATGGTGCCGTCAAGGTCAAAAATCAGGTTTTCTATCATTTTTAGTCCTTTCTTTTGGACTCGCGGTCACTCTCGGGATATTGATTTTTGTGGAAGAAGCCCGTATACTTCACGTCATGCAGACCGAAATAGTAAGAGAGTCCGCTGACAAGAATTGCGGGAATGGGTGTGATAAAGAAGATAAACCAATAGGAATTGAGGGGGGCACCGCCTACTTGATTGACCAAAAGTCCTGTATACATTCCGTTGATGAATACCGAAACAGCTTGGCAAACGTCACCAATGGAAGTGATTGCGGATACATTCGGCAAGAGCGCACGCAGCATCACAAAGAGTGCCAAAACGTAGTTGATAGCATTGGCACACAAAGAAATCAGCGCGCCGCGCAAGGGATTGTTTGCCTTTTTGCCCTGCTCTACCGAGATTTTATCTTTGAAGCCGATATCCCAAGCCTTGATGTAGAGGAGAACAAGATAAAACAGAGCCGAAAAAATACTCGTTACGTTGCGCAGAGCGTCGTTTCCTATTTTCATAGCCGCGAGAACCAAGGTAAAGCCAAACATTGAGATGGCGATTTGGTTGAGCAGCATGGTTACCATATCATAGGAATGATTTTTAAAAAAGCCTTTCACTTTACTACCTCGCTTGTGTATTTGCATATAGTATAGCGAATTTTTACATCAAATGCAACTATATACCGCAAAAATTTACAATTTATCAACTAAAAAAGCAAGATATGATGTATAATTAAAGTAGTTCTACGGAGGCGTAATATGGCAAACATTATTTCAAAGGATGAATTTTCTTCCCTCATTCAAGAATACGCATCATATAAACGTTCCATTCAAGGGTGCTCTCAAAAAACAGTAGATGAATATCTGCTGGACCTGCGCACCTTTTTTCGCTATCTCATCGCACGCGAAAACGACATTCCCTTCCGCTCCGAAGAATTCTTCAAAATAGACGTCAAAGGCGTAGGCCTTGAGGCGCTCGGTAAAATTCGCGCCGAGGGCCTTTACGATTACCTCGCCTACGTTACCGACGACCGCGAGAACAAATGGTGTGCGCGTGCGCGAAAGCTCTCTGCCATTCGCTCGTTATATAAATATTTGGTAAACAAACGCCACTACCTCGAATACAATCCCACCACCGACATCGATTCACCCAAGGCACAAAAAACGCTCCCCAAGGTGCTCACGCTCACCGAATCGATGAGGCTTTTGGCGGCGGTTGACAATGATAAAGAATCGAAATTCCGCAAACGCGACTATGCAATTCTCACACTCTTTCTCAACTGCGGAATGCGACTTTCCGAGCTTGTAGGCATTGACATCAACGATATCGACTCCGATTTGACTTCCCTGCGCGTTATGGGTAAAGGCAGCAAGGAGCGCGTCATATACCTCAACAATGCTTGCCAAGCAGCTCTTACCGACTATCTCATCACCCGTATGAGCCAAAAATATGCACACGTTACAACAAAGGCGGTCTTTTTGAGCCGTTTGGATCAGCGAATGAGCGTCAAGACTGTACAAGCGATGGTTTACAAATATCTTAAGCTTGCAGGGCTTGAATCCAAGCATTATTCGGTACATAAGCTCCGCCACACTGCCGCTACACTGATGTATCAATCGGGTAATGTAGACGTGCGTGTGCTCAAGGAAATTCTCGGTCACGAGCAGCTTAACACCACACAAATTTATACACACGTTTCCAATGCAGACATCGAAAAAGCAATGACGCAAAACCCATTGGCTAACACAAAATCCAAAAAATAATGAAAAAAGCCGCTTCTCAAATGACGGTTTGTCATAAAGAAGTTTCTCTGCAGGTCGGATGGCTTCCCCAACCACACAAAATCCCCGACAGATTTTAAGTCTGTCGGGGTTACTTTGCTTTATAAAAGATTTTAGTCTTGCGGTCTTGGAAGGTTTGGTAGCGGTTTTCCGTTTTCATCACGATTAATAGGTGTAGCCTTAAGATGAAATTGTATACATCCATCTGCGCAAGGAATATTTATTTCATATCGTTCCTTTTCGCCTCTATATGTAAAATCACCCCCACATCGAATAACTTCGCACCAAGTGTGTATCGTCATCATTGTTTTAGGGCATATCCCCTCAGGGCATCCATAGGAAAAAACAAATTTGTCTCCTTTTTCCAATCCCAATCTGCAATGTCCTGCTTTCCCGCTTGTTACTATCAATTCAAATTGCCAATCTTCGGTACACCATTTCTGCATATATTCGTTCTCCTTTATCTTTTTTATATTTTTGCATAATGAAATCAATAGGATACAGCAGCAAAACAAACGCCATACACAAATAAACAAGCAGGTTACCCACACGTGTGTAAAGCGTGGTCTCTGTGCACATTTCCACCTCGGCGATGGCAATTCCCTTTGTTTCGGGTGCGAGCCAAGCCTTGTGCTCACCGTGCTCGGTGATGATGGAAGAAATGCCTGTGTTTCCCGCACGAACGAGGTAGCGTCCGCTTTCAATGGCGCGCAGCATCGCTTGCGTTTCGTTTTGATAGGTTTCAACAGAGGTGTTGAACCACCAAGAGTCATTGCTCGGGAGCATCATCAAATTGGCTCCGTCCTTGGCACTTGCGCGTGTCAATTCTTCATAGATGGAGTCAAAACAGATAAGACCGCCAAGCTTGCCCCACTCGGTTTCAAAGAGTGCGGTTTCTGTTCCGGGAGTAAAGTCCTCATCCAATGAAAGCTCCGCAAGTGGCGGAATGAGTGTCATTATCAAGTCACGCATAGGAACGTACTCACCAAACGGAACAAGATGGCGCTTGTGATAAAGAGTATCCGAAAGCTTGCCTTCGGGAGTGACCATATATAACGTGTTATAACAGTTCCCGTCCTCGCCTGCGTAAAGCGCTCCAAGGATGAGCGTGACCTTACATTCGGCGGCAAGCTCGGTAACAAAATCTTCCAAAACGGTATAGCGGTTCATACGGTAGGGGAAGATGCTTTCAGGCCACACAACGATTTGAGCCCCTTCTGCAACAGCCTCGCGTGTCATATCTCCATAAACACGCATCAATTCCTTAAGGGCTCCGCCCTTGGCATCCATATCCACGTTGCCTTGAATAGCGGCTACCTTAACAGTTACGCGCTCCCCGTCATTTTTGCGCATCAATCCAAACCCAACAAGAATATTGGAAAGCAAAAGAATGACGGCAAGAGATGCCGAAAGAAGAGCTTTGCCGAGTGTTCGGTAGTTGAGAATGGCATAAGCCAAAAATCCGTTTACAAGCAAGAGCAAAAAGCTAATCAGATACGGTCCTAGGAGCGATGCCGACTGCAAAACGGGCAAATATTCGCTCTGCCCTATGCAAAGTCTGCCCCAAGGAACACCGGTCCAACCAAGCGTGCTTGACCATTCAAATACAATCCACAAAGCAGAGAGGACAACGGGACGCAAAATGGGGGTTCTATCAAAAACACCGCCGCGCTGCAAAAGCTTAAAGATAAGAAAAATCAATCCCCCCGGAAGTGCTTGCAAAACCGAAAGGCCAATCCATCCCGCAATCACAACAACAACCGAGGATGCATTGTCCATACCGATAAAATCGAGCGGATAAAGGCTCAAAAACCAATGATAAACGACAAAATAATAAACAAAAACTGTTAAAAAGCCGCACCAATAAGTACGCCAAAGGCCTTTTTTTTCGTCAGCACAGTAAATAAATGCTCCCAAAAAGAACGGAACGAGCGTAATCCACTCCAAAAAACCGATTTTGGGGAAAATCAAAGTCAAGGCTGTAAGTGCCACGCTTATAAGCATTGCAGGCAATGCTATTTTTTTATTTTGCTCGCACATAGAGCCTCCTTAAACAAAATCCTTAATAAACCAAACGTCCTCTTGGTCAATGGAAAAGGTTTTTCCCTCGAGATATTTCAAGGCGCCTTCTCTTTCAACGTTGCGGAAGGTCAGGCGGTAAGCATACAAAGCTTGAAATTTGTATCCCTTTGCGCGGTCCTCTTTGTTCACACCGTATTTTCCGTCACCGAGGAGCGGATGACCGATGTGAGAAAGATGCGCGCGAATTTGGTGGGTTCTGCCCGTAACGAGCTCTACCTCAAGCAGTGCCGCATCCTTACGCATTTTGAGGATGTGATACTTGGTGATAATCTCCTTGTAGCCCGCGCGCGGCGTGTCGATAACGTCAACGGTATTGTCGGCGCTATTCTTTTTGAGGTAACCCGTAAGCGCTGCCGATTGCTTTTTCGGGATGCCGTGAACGGCACAGATATAGCATTTGCGAAGCTCGTCATTGCGAATCTTCTCGTTCATTTCGCGCAAAGCCTC
This sequence comes from Eubacteriales bacterium, assembly GCA_045658925.1. Classification (GTDB taxonomy): domain Bacteria; phylum Bacillota; class Clostridia; order Oscillospirales; family CAG-272; genus UMGS1865. The sequence continues at coordinate 2,942 of JAZOVV010000064.1, read as the reverse complement.
TGCGTTTTTGGCGGCAATGACGATGCCGCCCGTGTTACGGTCGATGCGATTGCACAAAGCAGGAGCAAAGGACTGCTCGCTCTCGGGGTCATACTCCCCTTTTTGCGCCAAATATGCCTTAACGTGCATAATGAGCGTGTTCTCGGCGGCAGCAGTATCCTCGTGCACAAGCACACCGGGACGCTTGTTGAGCAAGAGAATATTCTCATCCTCATAAACGATATCCAGCTTGGGAACAATGCGCCAAAGTGCACCGCGGTCGCTCTCGGGTGACTCGAAGAATTCGTCTCTGATAAAGAGTTGAATCTCATCTCCCTCGCAAAGCATATACTTCTGCTCTGTGCGTGCGCGGTTGACTTTTATTTTCTTTGTGCGAATATATTTGTACATCAACGATTGCGGCAAGCCCTTAACTGCTTTGGATAAGAACTTATCCAAGCGTTGCCCTGCATCGTTGTGTCCAACTACCAAAATCTTCATTGGTGCACAATGCGGGGAGCTTGTTCAGCTCCCCGACACTCCTTTATTTCAGTTTGATTACAGTGTGCCGAAAATACGGTCGCCTGCATCTCCCAAACCGGGAACAATATATGCGTGCTCATTGAGGCAATCGTCAAGAGCGGCAGCATAAATATCAACGTCGGGATGCTTTGTTTGCACCTGACGTACACCCTCGGGAGCAGCAACCAGACACATAAAGCGAATCTGCTTGCAGCCGCGTGCCTTGAGCATTGTCAAAGCATCAACCGCAGAACCACCCGTTGCCAACATCGGGTCAACGAGAATAACGATACGCTCATTGATGTCGGGCGGCAGCTTGCAATAGTATTCCACAGGCAGATGTGTTTCGGGATCACGGTAAAGGCCGATGTGACCTACCTTTGCCACGGGAATAAGGCGTTGCAAACCGTCAACCATACCGAGACCTGCGCGCAGGATAGGCACGATAGCAAGCTTTTTGCCGGAGATCATTTTTGCTTTCATTTTGGTAATGGGAGTTTCAATGGTAACCTCCTCGGTGGGAAGGTCGTGTGTCAACTCATAGCCCATTAGCATAGCAATCTCATCAAGCAGTTCACGAAAATCCTTAGAACCCGTCTTTTTGTTTCTCATAATGGAAAGCTTGTGGGTAATTAAGGGATGATTCATAACGAATAATTCACTCATTGTTCTGCCTCCTTTGGCAAGCATATTGAATTTCATCCTCATTATACAACTCTTTTTCTCATTTTTCAAGTCTAAAATGCAAATTCAACATAATTTTTTGCGTTTTTTTCTTTACTTTTTACAAAAAGCGTGTTAAAATAATGGTACTACCGCCACAAGGAGCCATTATGTCACAATTGCCAAGAACCGTTGGCATTTACACCCTTGGGTGTAAGGTCAATCAATATGAATCGGAAGCTATTGCCGAGGGACTTACATCCCGCGGCTTTTCGGTCGTTCCCTTTTCCGAAATTTGCGATGCTTACGTCATCAACACCTGCACTGTGACGGCTGAATCCGACCGCAAAGCGCGCCAGCTCATTCGTCGCGCAATCAAGACCAATCCTGCGGCTTTTGTAATTGTTACGGGGTGTATGGCGGAGGTCTTTTCCGATAAGCTTTCTAAAATCGAAAGCATCGATTACATTTGCGGCAACGGACAGAAATTGCAAGTAATAGAGGCACTTGAAGCCCTATTTGCACAGGGTGCAAAAAATGCTTCTCCCAAGATTTCCATTTCCCCGCTCGAAGATTTTGAGGCAATGCAGATTACGCATTTTGACCGCACACGCGCATACATCAAAATTGAGGATGGCTGCGAAAACCGCTGTACCTACTGCATCATTCCCGAAGCGCGAGGAAAGGTACGCTCCAAAGCCCCCGAGGATGTGCTGCGTGAGGTTCGTGCACTGACTGACGGCGGATGCCGCGAGATAGTTTTCACCGGCATTGAGACCGCCTCTTACGGTCGCGATTTTGATAACGGCTACCGTTTGGCGGACCTGCTCGAAGAGGTAGATGCTATCCCGAATATCGGGCGTGTGCGTCTCGGCTCCCTTGACCCCTCTTTGATGAAACCCGATTTTGTCAATCGCATTGCAAAGCTCAAATCCTTAACACCGCATTTTCATCTTTCGATGCAAAGCGGCTCGGATAAGATTTTGGCACTTATGAAGCGCAAATACAACCGCAAAATGGCTCTTGAAGGAATGGAACGCTTGCGCGCGGCAATGCCCGGCGTTCAGTTTACAACCGATATGATTGTCGGCTTCCCCGGTGAAACGGAAGAAGACTTTGCACTCACACTCGATTTTGCAAAAAAAGCGAAGTTCTTAATGATTCACGTCTTTCCTTATTCCGAGCGCCGCGGAACGGTTGCCGCAACACTCCCCGGAAGAGTTCCCGAAGAAGTCCGCCACCAGCGCGTGCGCGAATTGAGCGCAATTCAGGCAGAAATTCAAAAGGAAATTCTCGATTCTTATACCGCCACCGCCGTAACCGTTTTGTTTGAAACCTATGCCAACGGAGTGATGATAGGTCACACCGATACTTTTGTTGAGGTTAGTTGTCCTGTTCCGCATTCTTTGCAATCGCAGCTGCACACCGTTTACATCACGGGCAACGATGGCAAAAAATGCATTGGAAACCTCTGTCCCCGCTCCAACGGGCAAGTTTTTTGAAAAAAAATATGCAATTGACGGCAAAAAAGATAAAAAAATTATAAAAAAATCAAAAAAAACTCTTGCTTTTTTCAAAAAAGTATGGTATAATGATTGTCGTTTGAAGTATGGAATCAGCTATGCCGACGTTTTTTCGGCATGAGCAAGTCTTAAGGAGGTCGCTAAAATGGCAAAATGTTGTATCTGCAGTAAGGGCGTTGTGTTTGGTCAGAACGTTTCTCACTCCCATCGTAAAACCAACAGAACTTGGAAGCCCAACATTCGCAAAGTAAAGTT
>JAZOVV010000063.1:0-12897 GCA_045658925.1 Eubacteriales bacterium | reverse complement strand
AATAGTTGGAGAAATCAAGGTAAAGATATGCGGAATAAAATTCCTTGTTGATCTGCTGATTCAAGAGATCACGAACTTTTTCATTCATCATAATATGTAACTCCTTATCTTAAATTTCTGCCTTCCACAAGCCGTGGAGATTACAGTAAGCATAGGCAGCAACGGGCTTCTCGTCAGAAAGTGCAAAGGTTACAACAGGCTCTTTACCAACTTCAAGGCACTTACGCTGTCCACCCTTATTAGTCTGGAGGTAAACCCAAAGGATGCTATGTTCCTCAACCATAGGATGGAGAACCGAGCCGATCGTTACGGTAACGATATTGCCGTCAACCGATACAACGGGAATATGCTTCTCGTGGCTTGCCTCAACAACGCCGGGCTCAAGCTTAGTCACTTTCTGTCCGCAGCACATCATGGGAACGCCGGCATCGTGGATCATACCGATCAGATTGCCGCAATGCTCGCAAATGTAGAATTTGTTATTATCACACATAATAAATACCTCCCGTGTGTTTTTATTTATTGCACTATTGATTATACTACTTTTTTATGAAAATTTCAACAGTTATTAAAATTATGCTACTTATCAAAGTTCCGATAATAAACGATCATTCAAAATTGCGCCGGCTTATTATTGTTACAACTGAATTATTGGGATTGATTTGAATGACCATCTTATCGGCTTTCAGTGCATAATCAACCATGTAGGCTGTCCCCCCCTTTTGGCCCATCAAAACAACAAACAACGACATCAGCTTTATCTACCATATATCTATTCCTGATGTGAAAACAATCGCTTGAATATTTCTCGCAAATCAACGGCCTACGACACGATCCAACAATCTGAATTTTCAATTACATAAAAATTTACAGTTGCTTTTTCAGGTTTATATTCTTCAATTTCATCTTTCTTTTCATTGCTTAGAAATAAATATTCTTGAATCATAGTATATACTCCTTTTATTCGGCAGCTTGACCGCTCTTAATCCATTCGTCTATTTCACTTATTTTGAATTTCCAATTACATCCAACCTTATGAGGAGGAATGTTTTTGGTAGATATTCAAACCAACAAGGTATCACGACTTATTCCAAGATACGCGCATATTTCTTTGGTTGAAACCAGCGATCGGACATATCAATTGCATTAGGCATAAAAACATTCTCCATTATGTTGATTTTATATGATTTATTATATCATACATTCAGTGGTTTTTCAATATCTTTTGTAGTATATTGTCGGATTTAACGGGATTGTCAAAATGCCGCCCACAGATGTAAATCCGTGGGCGGCACAATGTTATTTGTTATGTAATACTTCAATCGCCATCCGCATTCCTAATTTGAATGCATAAATAAATATTTCACGCTCGTTAATGTCGATCAATTCGTTATAGCAAGCATCGAATTTTTCGAGAAGCTCTTTTTGCTGCTCGTTCAACATGGAGAGCAGATTATCGTGGTGAACAGCTATGTATCCCATCAACTGTTTTGTTTCCTTATCGTGACTTCTACAATCAGTATTGGGGCAGATGTTTCCGTAGAATAGTTCTTCAACTACACTTCTCATTTATAAACGACCTCCCTAAGAACGATTTCTTCCGCGCTTGCTTTGATGTTGTTCATCATCTGCACCCAGTGCATCGGATCGGAGGCTTTGAGTTCCTCTGTCGCGTTCATTCTCAATGTGAGTTGCGCGATATGTAGGTCGATCTGTTCGTGCGCCTGCACGTCGATGTTGTGGAGATACTTATTCAATCGTTCCTCTGTCAGCAGGGTGGTATATGTACCTCTACGGTGCTTCTTGATAAACTCAAGATGCAGATGCCCGTATTTGCCGATTTCGTAGTTGGTTTGCTCGGAGATTTCAAGCATCGGGTAGTATTGTTCGCCACGAAGTTCGTATTTGATGCCGTTTTTAGTGATATACTTTTCCACAATCATATTCCTTTCAAGTTTCAAAATCCCTTGTAAACACAAGCGTTTTCGGCTATTTGGGAATATGTTTCGTCCGCCTCGGCTCCTTGCCTTTGAGTAGATCAGGTATGAACAATCTGACCAGAAAAGGCAGAACAAACCTTGTGTTTGCTCTGCCTTTTCTTATTTGAATTTCACGATGCAGAACTTCGCAAATGCTATAGCATTTGCCTGTTTTGCGCTCTCTTGAACTGTGAGAAACAACCAAAACAAACGGCGCAAAACTAAGTTCGTAAGTTTGTCACTCAGACCCAAAAAGCATTGAAAAACGCTGTTTTTCAATGCTTTTTTGTGCCCTTTTTTACCCTGTTACGCAACTTTTAGGGGGTGTCACACAATTTGCTGCGCAATTTTGTGGGACTGCTCGGTTTTTATTTATGTATTCTACTATTGTACATTATATCACGCAACTCAAAAATCCACAAATTGCCTTGACTTACTCTCAAATGTATGATATAATATTAAAACAAGTGCTTACGCTTACCAAAGTTCAAAAAAGGAGGTGCGGCTTTGATCATAACGTATGCCATTATGGCGTTGATTGCAGCGATTTTGCTTATTGGATATACTGCACTCGTTCGCAAAAAAGAGCCGTGGTTGCTCCTTTTATACGTTTGCGTTACTATTGTAAACGTAGGATATTTTCTCCTTTCGATTTCAAAGACAGTCGAGTTTGCCATCATTGCTAACAACATAGCATACTTTGGAAGTGTCTTTCTTTCGATGTCAATGCTTTTGACGATCATCAGACTCTGCGGCTTTGAGGTTGGAAAAAAGTTGGTCATTACGCTATCCGTGATAGGATTTGTAATGTTCGCCATTGTCGCCACCTCGGGAATTCTGCCGTGGTATTACAAGGAAGTATCGCTGACATTCGTTGACGGTGCTGCCAAACTTCAAAAGATTTATGGTGTACTGCATCCTACATATTTGATTTACCTTCTCACCTATTTTTCTGCAATGGTTGCCTGTATCGTTCAATCCATACGCAAGAAAATGATTGCTTCACAAAGACATGCCATGCTTCTTGCTGCTATCGTGCTTGGCAATATCGCGGTTTGGCTTGTAGAGAAGTTTATTCCTTGGGATTTTGAATTCCTTTCGGTTTCTTATCTATTCAGTGAAATTATTCTGCTCGGCCTTTATTGGATGATGCAGGACTACGTTCGTTCGGATCTTATTCCACAGCCAATGCAGGAAGTAGCTCGTCCCGCTCCCATAGATATCGCAACGATGCCTATGGAAGAAAAGATTTTGAAGATCCTTTCCTTCCTCAAGCCCGGCGAAATGCTGGCGGCAAGAGAACGCGAAATACTTGAGTTGGTTCTTCAAAACAAAAAGAGAAAGGAAATTGCGGAAGAGCTCTGTCTCTCGGAAAACACCATTAAAACCTACACCCGTACTCTTTACGGCAAAGTCGGTGTCAGCTCACGCGAGGAACTTTACGCATTACTAATTAAATAATTGTTTATACGGACGGCAGAGTGCATCTGCCGCCCATTTTTTTGCGTTCAAGAACAGCTTTCACCCTTTTTTCACCCCTTCTTTCCCCATTTTCACCCCTACGGGGTGTACCGAACTCTCCTTTTGTATGGTAAAATACAAGCAAGATGGTACCGATACCATCAAAACTTGAAGGGAGAAAAACAATGAAGACAAAAAGATTTTTAGCACTGTTGCTGAGCGCAATTATGCTGCTCGGTTTGATTCCAACGACGGTATTTTCGTATTGGGAAGAGCCGACGGCAGAGGGCAACACGGATCTTGAAACAACAGTCAACGATTACACCCTTCCCGTTGGCGTAACGATGCAGCGTCTTACAGGAAACTCTGTAGCTGAATTTGGTGAGGACGGAAACCTTGGCGACGATTTCCTGTTCGTGATCAAAAGCGGTGACCGTTACTATGCTATGAAAGACGTGGCGGCAAGCGAAACGGCTTACAGCTCGATTCCTGCCGTGGACGTTACCGATTGGATCAATGCAGATGGCTCGCTGACCGTACCAGCCGATACTCTTGGCGTGGCGTTTACGCGTTATGAAGAGCGCTACGATCACGAATTGGGTATGTTCATCAACGGCCGCGAGGACTACCTCACCTACACCTACGACTATGAAAGTGTAGATGGCGATGATAATGATTACAATGATGCCGAAAGAATTTATTCTGGTGAGTTTAAGATCGGAACCTTTGAGAACGGGCAGTATATTTTTAATCCGGGTTACTGGTCTGAAAACGGAGTCAGCGGTACGATGCAATTTGGCGGCACATGGTCCTACAAGATCAGCAGCTACAATTATCTATACCTCAAATATGAGCTGATCGTCGCTCTTCGTAATGACGCCCTTGGAGGCAAAGAGTTTTACTTCCAATATCTCGGTACTGATGTGGAATATGTAGGAGATGAGGTGGAGGGCTATCTCTACTATGCGAAGTGTCGCCATCAAGGTACGATCCGCCACGCAGAATACGATGCTCCTACCTGTATGCTCAAGGGCTGCGAGGAATATTGGTATTGCGAAAATTGCAACCGCTATGCAAAAGATGAAAACTTCACCGAATTTTTCGGCGAGGAAATGCCCATTATCCCCGCAACGGGTCACGATTTCGATAATGAAAAATGCAAAAATTGCGACCGTCCCGTGCCCGTATACAGCAAGGTGACGAATCAAGCGCAGTTTGACGCTCTTGCCGACGATACGATGTTCATTCTTGTGGCAGAGTACAACGGCAAATACTACGTGCTAGACTTTTCCGAAGTTTACTCTTACATGACCGATTCCGACGGCAACGGATATTATGATATTCACGATGTGGATGAGAACCACAACGATATTCCCGACTACCTCGAATTTGACGAAGGGGGTGGCGGTGATTGGCGCGACGAACCGAACGGAGTATACGACTATCTGGAATGGGATATGGATGATGACGGCGACATTGATGATTACGATCTTTTTGAATTCCACCTTATGATCTGTGAGCAGCACCTGACCGATATGCTTTATAGCAACAGCGGTATCAACGCAACCGAGATCGCGATGAATCCCGACGGCACATTCTCCCACGAGGAAGCAAAGAAAACTGCTGAGTTTGAGATGGTAGATGTCTATCTGCTTGAAGAGTTTGGTGAAGATATACCTGAAGATTGGGAAAATGGCGAGATGCCTTATCATACCAAGTGCGTCAAGCAGTTCGTAATCCCCAATTACTTCATCACCGCTCCTTCTATGCGACCTGTCGAGAGAATGTATCAGCAACGTATTTATGATGCAGGCGACTCGTCGAGCTGGGGTGTTATTTTCTATGACAACCGTGCGGATTACTATTATTATCTCGACGGCGATATAGAGCAAAAGACCTCACCTCTACCTTTCCTTGACATCAACAAAGAAGGCAGCGTGGCGGTATTTGACACCTTCGATGACATAATGTGGTGCTACTACGACGAGGGTCAGCTTGCTCAGCTTCGCCTCAGAGATTATAACGGTACGATCAGCTTCGTGACCGGTCACGCCTGGGAGCTTGACGGCTGGGAGTGGATTGACGATGAAAGTTATGAGGATGGTGGCTACTACGACACCCACGACACGCAGGCTTGCGTATACCTTTACGCTTCTGCTCAGTATGAGGCTGCTCACACCTGCGATTTCGGTGATTGGGAAGACGATGACGTGACCGATACCCACACCCGTAAATGTACTGTTGAAGGCTGCAATAAGAAACAGACCGAAAATCATAATTGGGATAACGGCGTGCAGACAGAAGCTCCTACCTGCACCGAACCCGGTACTACCACTTATACTTGTCCCGACTGCAAGGCTACCAAGACAGAACCTATCCCCGCTCTTGATCACGATTGGAGCGAGTGGACTTACGATGGCGTAGATTCCCACATTCGCCATTGTAAGAGAGAAAACTGTGACGCAGAGGACTTTGGCGGTCACGAATGGGGCGATTGGGTAAGTGTGGACGAAAACACTCACAAAATGACCTGCTCTATCTGTAACGGTTATCAGACAGATGAACACCATTGGGATAACGGTATTGTGACAAAAGAACCTACCGAACAAGAAGAAGGTGTAAAAACTTACACCTGTACCGTTTGTTCGCATACAAAAACCGAATCCATAGATCAACTCGAACACATTCACAACTACGATTCTTGGACTCCTGTTGACGGCACAACGCACAGTCAGTCCTGCTCTTGCGGTGACACCAAAACCGAAAGCCATGACCTTCAAAATGAAGTTATCAATTGGGAAACCTGCGAATACCCCGGACAGAGCCGCGAATGGTGTGAAATTTGCGGATACGAAAACTATATAACGCGTCCCGCCCTCGGTCATGTTTGGGATAACGGAGTAGTTACCGCTATGCCCACAACCGAAGCCCCCGGCACAAAAACATATACTTGTTCGGTATGTCAGGCAACCAGAACCGAAGAACTACCCAGATGCATAACTGAGATTGAAAACAATACAGTCGATATTGTTGTTAATATTCCTAATAACAGTGCAGCATATATTCCCGAAGGCACAGTAATTGACGTGGTTGATGTTCCCACAAACGAAATTCCTCAACAAGTGCTGGGAGAAATTGAGTTGGCAAGTAAGGGTAGCGTAAAACCGCTCGCTTGCTATGACCTTGCTCTCCTGCTTGAAAATGCTGAGATTCAACCCAACGGAACAATTCAAATTACGCTTCCCGCTCTCCAACAGGAATTTGATGCGGATAATGTAATGGTTGTTTATATTGCTCCCGATGGCAGTTATCAAGAATGTAAAACGACTGTAAATGAAGATGGTACAATCACATTCGAAACAGATCACTTCTCAAGATATGCCGTTATTGAAATCACAAACAGCACACCCGCCATCGTTTGGATCTTGATCTCTACCATCAGCGTGGTACTCATCGCAGGTGCAGTTGTGGCAGTGATCTTTATCAAAAAGAAAAAAGGAATTGCATAAAAGCGACACACCTAATAACTAAGCAAAACGAAACACAGCCGCCATCTCGAAAATGTCGAGATGGCGGCTGTTTGTTTTGCTTTTGTGCCAAAATTTCAATCTGCTTTTCAATAGGTTCTAAAACAGAAAGATATGTATAATATCCCTGTTCTCTAAAACTCCTTCGTAAATAATCACGACCTCCATCCATAGAGCAAGCTCCACATTTACACGTATTTAACAAATGTTATATCATCTTTCATACAATTTGTAAGGAATTTTTTGAAAAAGTTTGTTTTCTGTCGCGCGACACGCAAGGTCGTATTTGCTTAGTTATAAAAAATCAAAAGTTAGTTAAATGTTCGGGGGATTTTGCCGGAAACAGGAAATGCAAATGTCAACAAAATTAGAAGAATGAATTCGGCAATCTTAAACAAACTTTTCTTATATTATATATTTGATATTGACAAAACTTCCAATTCATGATATGATATCTATGAGCATTGTCGACTTAAGCACGCAGCCATTGGATGCGTGCTTTTGCGCGGTGTAAAAAAATAATTTAGCAGAAATGCTCTGCAAAGAAAAAGGAGAAACATTATGAAATTCGTCAAGTTTATGTCTGTCCTTTTAATCATCCTTACGGTGATTATGATTCCCTTGAACGTTGTTGTCAGAATGTTCGACAACACGATCTCTCTTCTCGTTCCCGGAAACACGTTCTGGAAGTTGGAAGGAAGAGACACCAATGAAATTCATTTTTCCGGCGACTACGTTAACGAAGCTGCAAGAATTAAAGCAGGTAATGCTCTTTGTTATGAAGTAGAAGCCGAAGGCGCAGCACTTCTTCGCAACAAAAACAATGCCCTTCCTCTTGCCAGAGGCTCAAAGGTTAGCACGCTTTCCACAAACTCTGTTAACCTCACTTACGGCGGTACTGGTTCGGGTAACGTTGATGCCTCTAAGGCGGATAATCTTAAGACCGCTCTTGAAAAATCCGGCTTTGAAGTAAACGGAACGCTTTGGGATTGGTACGGAAGCAAAGATGCTAAGAATCTCATCAAGGAAATTACCAAAGCAGCAGGTAAATCCGAGGGTGAGAGTGCAGTTCTTGCAGGTCAGGCTCCTATCACCGAGATCGATATTGACAAATATCCCGAAAACGTAAAGAACTCTATCTCCGAGTACGGTGATGCGGTGATTATCACCTTCTCCCGTGTTGGCGGCGAGGGTTACGATTGCTCTTTCCCCGGCTATGAGGGCGAGGCGAATGCGCAAAACTATCTTGAACTGGACGCCAATGAGAGAAAGCTTCTCAAGTATGCTGAAGATCTCAAGACAGCCGGCAAAATTTCCAAGATTGTAGTTCTTATCAACACTTCTAATGCACTTGAGGTTGATTTCCTCAACGATTATGACGTTGACGCTTGCCTTTGGGTTGGCGGTCTCGGTATTGCAGGTACAAACGCAGTAACCGATATTCTTGCAGGTAAGGTAAACCCCTCCGGTAGCCTTGTAGATACCTACTGCTACGATAACTTTACCTCTCCCGCAATGCAAAACTTCATTGCACAAACTTACAATGGCTTTAATGGTCAAATTCCCGAAAATGCTTCCACTTATTTGATTTATCAAGAAGGCATTTACGTAGGTTACAAATACTATGAAACCCGTTACGCAGATGCTATCATCGGCGGTCGTAACGCAGGTGAATATGCAAAGCAATATAACAAAGAGGTAGCATTCCCCTTCGGTTACGGTCTTTCCTATACCACCTTCGCTTACAGTGACTTTACAGTACAGAAGAGCATCAATTATGGCGAGGTTTGCTACAACGTGAGCGTTGTGGTTACCAATACCGGCTCTGTTGCAGGTAAAGAGACAGTACAAATCTATCTCTCTTCTCCTTACACCCAATATGATATTGACAACAAGATTGAAAAAGCAGCAGTTCAGCTGATCGGCTTTGGTAAGACCGGCGTTTTGGAACCCTATCATTCTGAAATTGTTGAAATTCAAATTAACGAGCGCGATATGGCGGCTTACGACGCTTACGGTGCAGGTACCTACATTCTCGATGCAGGCACCTACCATTTGACAGTTGCTACCGATGCACACGACGCAGTTAACAACGTTCTTGCTGCACAGGGTTACACCACCGAAGACGGCATGGATGCCGACGGCAACGTAGCTCTCGTTTACAACTGGGATATGGAGTTTGACGCTGAAACCTACTCCGTTGCTTTGAACGGCGTTAAGATTCAAAACCAACTGCAAGATGCTGATCCTAATGTATATTTCGGTGAAAACACCGTTACCTTCCTTTCCAGAAACGATTGGATGGGCACTTGGCCCACTGAGAGCGTAAAGCTCAACCTGATTGACAAAATGGTAAAAGAACTGACCGAGGGCCGTTGGGCTACTATGGGTGAGGATTACTTTACCGTTCCCGAAGAATGGAAGACTATGCCCGTTCTTGATGCGAAGAACGGTTTGAGCCTCTATGATATGTTCGATATGGATGAGGACAAGGACGGCATCAAGGCCGCAAAGGATTACAACGATCCCGCATGGAATAAGCTTCTGGAAAACGTAACTCTCGACGAACTGATCCAAATTGGTGACTGCTTCCACTGGAGACACCCCGTTGCATCTGTAAACGCTCCCGGTTCCCGTGATGAAAACGGTCCCCAAGGTCTTACCGTTGCACTCTTCGGTGCAGGTCTTGGTGCACAAGCAACCGCATTTACCTCCGAGGACGTTATGGCTGCTACCTTTAACCTCGACCTGATGTATGAGGTTGGCGTGATGATTGGTAACGACTGCATCGATGCAGGTGTTTCCTGCCTCTACGGCCCCGGTGCAAACACTCACCGCACTCCTTATGGTGGACGTAACTTTGAATACTACTCCGAAGATGGATTCTTGGCAGGCGAAATGGGTGGTGTTGAAGTTAAGGGCATTCGCTCTAAGGGTATTGACGTTGTTATGAAACACTTCGCACTCAACGACTGTGAGCAAGACCGTCTTGGTCAGGCTGCATGGCTCACTGAGCAAGCTGCACGTGAAATCTATCTCAAGGCATTCCAACAAGCTCTTGAAGAAAACGACGGTATGGGCGGCGTTATGACTGCTTACACCCGTTGGGGTACTACTTGGTCAGGTATGCATCAAGGTCTTATGACCGGTATTCTCCGCGGCGAGTGGGGCAACAAGGCAATGTCTATCACCGATAACATTCTTGTAACCTACTGTAACGCTGCAGACGCAGTTATTGCAGGTGGTGTTACTTGTTTCGATGCTATGATGCCTTATGCAACCAATGCACTCAAGGAAGAAAAGAAAGATCCCGTAGTTGTTAATGCAATGGTAGAGGCTGTGCACCACAACCTCTACACCATCATCAACTCCGCAGCGATGAACGGCGTAGGTCCCGATACAACCGTTAAAGCAGTAACTCCCGGCATCGTTATTATTATTACCTGTGCTACTGTCGCGATTGTTGCACTGATGATCGTCTTCCTCATTATCAAGCGCAAGATGAAGAAGAAAAGAGCACAAGAGCAGGAGTTTTATTACTACTATAACTAAATCACAGTTTCATCAAATCAAAGTTTGAATAATTGAACAAGTCTCCCTGTCCGTGACCGATTCTGCGTAATGGGGCAGGGAGATACTTGTGTTACAGGAGCTTTTATGAGAAAAGAGCAACTTCTCAACGAAAATTGGCTTTTCCGCTATCACGACGGTAGCGAAAAGCAGATCAACATTCCACACACGTGGAACAACATCGACGGTCAGGATGGCGGCGATGACTATTATCGCGGCACCTGCGTTTATGAAAAAGACTTCCCTTCCCCTGCTCTCGAGAGCCACGAACGACTTTACATTGAGTTTGCGGGTGTCAATGCTTCGGCAAAGGTTATCTTAAACGGAAAAACGGTTATGACGCACGATGGTGGGTATTCGACCTTCCGCGCAGACATTACCGATTATATTACAGCTGAAAATCATATGGTGGTAGAGGTTGACAACTCGAAAAACGACAGAGTTTACCCTCAAAAAGCCGATTTCACCTTCTATGGTGGTATTTATCGTGATGTTAAGCTGATCACCGTAAACCAATACCATTTTGATTTGGATCACTTTGGAGGCACTGGCTTGGCTGTATGCCCCGAGGTCGGTGGCGAAGATGCTGCTGTTTGGGTGAGAACTTGGCACAATGCCACAGATGGCAAAGTGGCAATCGTTCTTAAGGATGCAGAAGGACAAGTGGTTGGTACGGGTGACGACACCGATGAGACTATCGTTATCGAAAAAGTGCATCTTTGGCACGGGATTGAAGATCCTTACCTCTATACCTGTGAAGCAACGCTTTTGGTGAATGGAGAAGCAGTAGATTACGTTTCTTGCCGCTTTGGTGTGCGTTCCTTCCGCGTGGATTCTCAAAAGGGATTCATTCTCAACGGCAAGGAGTATCCCTTGCGTGGTGTTTGCCGTCACCAAGACTGGCGTGGCATCGGTAACGCAATTACCAAAGAGCATCACGACATCGATATGGCGATGATCCGTGAGATTGGTGCCAACACCATTCGTTTGGCGCACTATCAGCACGACCAATATTTTTATGACCTGTGCGATGAGTACGGCATGGTTGTTTGGGCGGAGATTCCGTATATCTCCGAACATATGCCAAACGGACGCGAGAACACAATCAGCCAAATGAAGGAGCTGATTGTTCAGTGTTACAACCACCCCTGTATTTGTGTGTGGGGTATTTCCAACGAAATTACCATTTCCACTAAAAAGCGCGCGGATATGCTCGACAATCATCAAGAATTGAACGACTTGATTCACGAAATGGATCCTAGCCGTCCCACCACGCTTGCGTGCTACGCTATGTGCGCGCCATTTGACCCCGTAGGACATCTTTCGGATATCGTTAGCTGGAATCTCTACCTTGGTTGGTACACGCCCTTTATGTGGCTCAATAATCTGTGGGTAGATTACTTCCACAAACGTTATCCCAATCGCTGCCTCGGTTACTCCGAGTACGGCTGCGAGTGTATGCCAAACTTGCACTCGTCACATCCTCGTCGCGGAGACCAAAGTGAAGAATACCAATGCAAATACAACGAGTATATGCTGGGCTTCTTCGACAAACGTCCCTTTATGTGGGCAACGCACCTTTGGAACATGTTTGATTTTGCCGCCGATGCAAGAAATCAGGGTGGAGAACCCGGCATGAACCACAAAGGACTTGTTACCTTTGACAGAAAGACGAAAAAAGATAGTTTCTACCTCTATAAAGCATGGTGGAGTAAAGAGCCCTTTGTATATATCGCAGGCAGAAGATATATCGACCGCACGGAAAAGAAAACGACCGTCAAGGTGTATTCCAACTGCCCCGAGGTTACACTTTATGTAAACGGCGAAAAATTCGCTACGCAAACAGGTGATAAGGTCTTCCGCTTCCGTATTCCGTTGAAGGGCGAGGTTACAATCAAGGCCGTTTCGGGTGAAAATTGTGACGAAATCACCATACGTCATGCAAAAACGCCCAATCCCAGCTACAAACTTGGCAAAAAAATTGCCGGTGGTGGCAACTGGACTTAATTGGCAAAAGGAGAAAACATTATGAGTGAAACAAACGGCATTAACCGTGCCAAATTTTATCAATTAGCCCTGTTCCCGATGAACAACGGCGCAACAAACGTTTATTTCGTATTGATTCTTTCTTACATTGCCAATTTCGGCAACGCGGTTCTCGGCCTTGCAATGCTTTTTGCATCCTTTATGGTTACGGGAATGCGTGTGTTTGATGCCATCACCGACCCGATTATTGGTGCCTTGATGGATAAAACCAATACCCGTTTTGGCAAATTCCGTCCCTTTATGGTCATTGGCAACGCCATCATGGCTATCAGCGTACTGCTTTTGTATGTTGTTACGCCTCTCATTCCCGAGGC
>JAZOVV010000062.1:0-47823 GCA_045658925.1 Eubacteriales bacterium | reverse complement strand
TACAAACCCATTTAGTATGGGATAAACTATTTGTTCGGTTTGCCATTCTTTCTCCTTTCGTGTTGCAATAGACTTGAGCATCTTATTGTACCACATTAGGAGATTTTTTGGTATAACCTTTGTTGCCCACCCGCATAGCGGATGGATGTCAGTTTCGCGCTTCGCGCTCAACTGCCTAAAGGCATTAAAGCAAAAAAGACTCCCAACCAAACATCGGTTGGGAGTCTTTATTTTTGCTATGGGGCTTGAAACTCAATAATCGCACGGTAAAGTGCTTTGAATTGCTCATATTTTTGTTCTTTTGCGGAAGCTCCCGTAATGTAGGGGTAGGTTAGCACAATCAACGTATCGGCGGGAAGCACCTGCAAAGCCTCATAATACTGATAAATAACGGTGTCCCCCAAGCGAATAGCGTATTCGTCGTATGCGCCCGCAGGAACAGTCCCGAAGGTATCTTTGAGCGGAACCGCAAGATTCTCTGCCATGTGCTGTGCCTCGTAAACCGACGTATTGACAAGCCAAATGGAGCAGTCCCCTGTCATCATATAGGATTGGAGCGTGTCTAATTGGTCGCTGTTCTTCCCTTTTGCCATATTGAACGCCGCGCCGTCAAAGTCTCCCGTATCGGGGTCGGTATAAAGGTCGCGCAATTCTTGCTCGGTATAAAATGCATAGGCATTTATACCAACAGACGGCGAATCTTCTCCAAAGGTGTTTTGGGAAATGGTTTTGAACACTTGCTCAATCGACTGCTGCTCCTCGCCCGTAACGGTATGTGAGCCACCGAATGTAATGTAAATGTCTCTGTGCGGCGTGGTTGTGCACTGTACCAAGCAAACGATAGCAACAAAAAGGAAGAATGCTGCCAAAATAATCGTCCATTTATAGTGGTACCACAAATTGTCAAACCACACAAAAACAGGATGGCGTATGGCTATGCCCTCGCCCGAAAGTTTCTCTTCCCTTTCCATCGGTTCTTTTTCTGACATTTTTGATCCTCCTTAAAAAAGCGAGGTGTTGACAACATTGCGCAACACCTCGCACTATTGTTGAGGCTTACTTTCTGGAAACCTCGATAACCTTCATTACAAGTGTACCGTTGGGAACTTCGACGTTGATCTCATCACCGGCTTTTTTGCCAATGAGAGCTGCACCGATGGGAGATTGGTCGGAAATCTTACCTTCGGCAGGGTTTGCTTCGTTGGAACCAACCAATGCGTAGGTGAACTCTGCGTTGAAAGTCTTGTTAAGAACCTTAACGGTGGAACCCAAGCTAATAACGCTGCTATCGATATTGGACTCGTCGAGAATGACTGCATTTTCGATGAGTTCTTCCAATTCCTTAATGCGTGCTTCGTTCTTTGCTTGGTCGTTTCTTGCAGCATCATATTCTGCATTCTCGGAAAGGTCACCAAATCCACGAGCGGTAGCAATGTCATTCTTGATCTTTTCGCGTTCTTCGTGTGTGCGGCGGTAGAGTTCATCTACCAATTCTTGATAACCCTGTTGTGTATAAAGCGTTTGTTTTCCCTTAGCCATAATGATTCAATCTCCTTAATATATAAAAGTGATAGTAAATGCTTATTTTTTGACAGCCTCGATGGCTTTTTGCAGTTGGTTGTCGACGTTCTCAGGCAAGAGATAGAAGTGATATCCCTTTGCCTCGTCGGACAGTGCGACCTCGTACCCCTCAGTGGGCGCGATGCCGATATCGTGATAAGTGATGCCACACTCGGTGACGTATGCGTGTGTTGTCATTTTAACGTAACCGTCATAAACACCGCCGGTCAATAATGCCAAGCTATAATAGCGTTGCATAATTCCCTTACCAAAGGTTGTTTCGCCAATGATGGGAACATTTTTGTGATCGCGTAAGCTTGCCGTAAATACCTCTGCGGCACTTGCGGTGTTGCCGTTGCAAAGAACCACTATATCAAGATTGGCAAACATGCCAACCTCATCCGGTAATACGTTGCAGGATGCATACGAGCCAGCATAGATTGCCGCTCCCGCATAAACGGGAGAAACGTGATTCCCCTTATTGTCAATAGCAGTTAAAATCAAATCTCCATTGTTCAGCAAGTACGACAGTACAGCTTTAATGGATTGCAGGTCACCGCCGGGATTGTTGCGCACGTCGAAGATGAAGCGCTGAACACCTTGCGCCTGCAATGCTTTAACAGCTTGCTTGAATTGCGAGGGTGTTAAGAGGTCGAACTCGGAAATATGAACGATGCCGACACTTGTGTCGGTTTCGGATACGCGATAGCTGACCGATTCTTTGGTGTAAGAGTTGCGAACAATAGCAACTTCAATGGTGGCATATCCACCGTTTCCGTCTGCGCGGAATGCAAGCAGCTTGGCCGTACTTCCTGCTTCGCCACGAATGGCATTCAGCGCAGGTGTATAACCGCCCAACTGTGCAATCGTTTTATACTCACCGTCAATTTCGATAGCATAAATGCGATCTCCAACAAGCAAACTACTGTTTGCAGCGGGTGCATTTTTAAAAATGGTGATAACGTTGAATATTAGATATTCTTGTCCGCTAACTGTCAGAGGCTCTTGCACTACGCTAACACCAATGCCAACCCCCGAACCCGCATTGTCGCTGCTGAGTTCAGCGTATTCTTCCTCCGTGTAATAAGCTGCGTAATTGTCGCCCGTAGCCTGCGTATATGCGCGCATAACCTCGTCGAGCATTTGTTCTGTGTTGAATTCGTTGGCATAATAGGAATATTCCTCCAACAAATCAGCCAAAACCTTAAGCTTACCAAAATCGTCCTTGTTCTCTAAAGCATCACGCAGATGATCAATAGCCTCTTGTTGCTCTTGAATAATGGCAGAGTCCTGCTGCCTTACCCATTTTGATGCCAAACCAAACGTGAAGAGCATTGTTGCTACAATCGCAACACTCAAAAGCACCAAAAGCAGGCTTACCGGACAACGCCACTCTGGTTTTTTAGGCTTTTGCGGCGCTTGAGGCGAACCCATCCAAGTATAATCGTTGTTATTGTTATAATTCATTCTTGTTTCCCTTCAAAGATAAAGCAGATATTACTTCGCGGTCGTATATAGATACCGTATTTTATGGATGTTTTTTGACGCTTATGCGTACATATAACAGTATGGAAGCGAAATGCAGGAATTTCTCTTACATTTCGCTTTTCCAACTTTTTTCGGCGCCTTGCCGCGAAGCAATTATCAGAACTTGATGGGCTTGGAGTTGAGATATTTTTTAACCATAAGCGCTACCTTGAACGTGATAGCGTGCTCGAATTCGCGCAAATCAAGACCGGTCATCTTGCGAATCTTGTCCAAACGGTAAACCAGCGTATTGCGGTGTACAAAGAGCTTACGCGAGGTTTCGGATACGTTCAGATTGTTCTCAAAGAATGCCTGAATTGTCTGCAAGGTTTCGCGGTCAAGAGACTCAAGACTGCCGCGCTTGAATACCTCTTGCAAGAACATTTCGCAAAGGGTGGTGGGCAGCTGATAAATCAAACGGCCAATGCCGAGGTTCTCATAGCTGATGATATTCTTTTCATTCTCAAATACTTTGCCAACCTCAAGAGCGACCTGCGCTTCCTTATATGCGCGTGCAAGGTCCTTGATGTTCTCTACAACCGAGGAGATACCGATGGCAACCTGCGTGTAGAACTCTGCAGAAAGCGTATCGGCAATGTTGGTAGCAATCTTTTCAAAATCTTTGTTTTCGGTTCCGGGCTTAACGTCCTTAACCAAAACAATATCGTGCTCGCCAACACTGATAACGTAGTCCTTTGCCTTTTCGGGGAACATATTTTGCAGCATTTCAAACGGGAGCATATCGGTTTTACCCAAGAACTTGATCAAAAAGATAACACGCAGCTCATTGGTGTTAAAGTGAAGTTCCTTGGATTTGATGTAAATATCGCTGGGCAGAATATTATCAAGGATGATATTCTTAATGAAAGAGCCCTTATCGTACTTTTCATCATACAGATTTTTGATGTTGCCGAGCGAGATAGCCAAGAGCTTGGACATCTTCTCTGCCATCTTATCCTCGCCCTCAACAAACACGATATAATCGGTCTTGGGGCCGTTGGTCATAGGACGGTAGGTATAGCCACCGCTGGTGATGACGTCACTGGAATAACTGAGCTCATCGCGCACACCCTGACGGATCTCGCCAATCTTAACAAGCTCCGAGCAAGAGATAATAACGCCGTTTTCATCAATGACGCCGATAACGCGATCGATCGCATCTTTCATTTGGTGAATGACACCTTGAAACAACCTATTGGACATAAATTTAATCTCCTCTTGTGTTTTTGAGAATAGGCTTCGTACAAAACTACCCATATTCTACACTATTTTTTGTCATTTTTCAATAGGTTTTTGAATATTTTTTATAATTTTTTTTATTTTTTTTGGGCAGAGTGTATAGCGTATCAAAAAAAGCCTTCAAAAACAGGGGGATTTTCGTCAAATCGACCACTTTTTGAAGGCTTTTGAGCATTATTCTTTCATTTCAAGGGCATAAACAAGGCAAGCGAGTGCAAAACCCGATGCCGTTTCGGTTCGCAGAATGCGTTTGCCGAGTCCTACGGGGAGAATTCCCATAGAAGAAATCTTTTCGGCTTCGGTAAGCGAGAAGCCGCCTTCGCTACCTATTATAATAGCGACAGTGGGGTTCTCCTTATCGAGTTTGGCAACGGCTTTCCCAAGTGCTTTGGGTAACGGCTCGGTACCGTCTCCCTCGTAGCAGAAAAGTGCTACGTCGGCATCTGCCGCGCGGCGGCACATTTCGGCAAAGGAGATTGTAGGATTGACCGCGGGAACGATGCCGCGCCCGCTTTGCTTTGCGGCTTCAAGCGCGATGCGCTGGCGGCGTTCCACCTTTTTGGCTTCGTTCTCGCCTTTGGCGCGCACGATGCAACGCTCACTCTCAAAGGTGGTAATTTCAGATGCACCGCACTCAACTGCCTTTTGAATGACACTATCGAGCTTATCTCCCTTGGGGAGTGCTTGGTAGAGATGTGCATAGTAAGGCGGTTCGGTATCACTCTTTCGTATTTCCAAAATTTTGGCGAGAACGCGGTCGGGTAAAAAGTCGGTCAACTCACATTCATATTCATTTTTTTGCATATCACAAACTGTAACAGTCTCTCCTGCCGCCATACGGAGCGAGCGGGAGATGTGGTGGGCATCGTCGCCCAAAAGAGTTACAACGCCATCTTCAATTTGATTGGCGCGAATAAAAAATCTTGGCATAATAATCTCCAATTATTGCATTTCGATAAAGCGCGCGTAAATACCGGGGCGGTTAGAAAGGTTTCCGCTCGAAATTTCACCTGCAACCTCACCGTAAACGGTAATTTTATCACCCACAGCAAGTCGGGTAATATTTTCTTGACGGTAATCGGCTACAAGGAATTCTAATTTTATATCACCGTTTTGCACATAGCAAAGGTAAACATTCGCTTCTCCGTAAACATCTTCGGAGGCATAATAATATGTATCTGCCACCTCTCCAACCGTCAATTCTATGCGAACGTAATTGCCCTTGTTTGCATCACAGTTGCGGTAAAGCGCTTCAACCTCGGGCTCGACACAAGCTGCACGGTAGTCAGACTCGGAAAGTTCAAGATTGATGGGTGGCTCGAAATCGTTAAAACCGTAAATAAGGTTCATGATCATACCGCCTAAAATACCGCCAAAGAGATAGAAAAAGATCAATGCACCGGTAGCAATCGCCTTCCAATGTGTTTTCCAATGGCTGTTCCACATTAGGATAAGACCAACGATGGGCACAAAAATGAGCATTAGCACAATAAACCACGCGCTATAATACCACGGCACGAACTGCACGCGTCCGTTGCCCGATGGGCGGCGGTGCTTCTTTGACTTAACTTGCTTGCGGTTCCCTGCACGGAACTCCTCGGGACAAGCCTTGCCGCAAATCGGGCAACATTCGTCGGCGAAGAAGGTCTCGCAATCGGGACATTTATTCAATTCGGGAAAATCGCGTTCACGATCCTCGGCAAAAAAGCCAAGATTTGCACCCATTTTTTCGTCTCTCCTTCGAGTAGGATTTCTTCCTTTATATAATACAGTATTTCCGCAGTTTTGTCAAGAGGTGTTGCATATCTTCTTAATTACGGATAATAATTTGGTTGTAAAAAATGCTTTGGAAATCAAAAATTATGAACAAATCGTAACCTTTTGAAAATACTCTTGAAATACACAATTCGAATGTGTATAATATATAATGGGTGATAAGGTGGCTTATTCCCCTACATCTTGTTTTTTATTAAAATTTACATAATAAAAAGGAGCAAAATTATGACCAACAACAAGTACGTTCTTGATTGGATCAATTCCATGGCCGAAATGGTTGGCCCTAAGGAAATCGTTTGGATCGACGGTAGCGAAGAGCAAACCGAGGCACTGCGCGCAGAAGCTTGCAGAACCGGTGAGCTTGAACCCCTGAACCAAGACGTTTACCCCAACTGCTATCTGCACCGCACCGCTATCAACGACGTTGCACGTGTTGAAAACAGAACCTTTATCTGCACCTCTAAGAAAGAGGACGCAGGCAACATCAACAACTGGATGGACCCCAAGGAATGCTACGAAAAGCTTTCCAAGCTCTATAAGAACTCCTACAACGGCAAGACCATGTACGTTATCCCCTACTCCATGGGCGTTGTTGGTTCCGACTTTGCAAAAATCGGTATTGAATTGACCGACTCCATTTACGTTGTTCTCAACATGATTATCATGACCCGTGTTGGTAAGAACGTTATCGAAGCTCTGGGTGATTCCCCCGAATTCATCAAGGGTCTGCACGCTGTTGCTGACTGTGATGAAGAGAAGAGATTCATCTGCCACTTCCCCGAGGACAACACCATTTGGTCTGTTAACTCCGGTTACGGCGGAAACGTTCTTCTTGGTAAGAAGTGCTTCGCACTCCGTATCGCATCCTACCTCGGCCGTAAGGAAGGCTGGATGGCTGAGCACATGCTCATCCTCGGTCTTGAAAATCCTCAAGGCGAAATTAAGTATATCTCTGCTGCATTCCCCTCTGCTTGCGGCAAGACCAACCTTGCAATGCTCATTCCTCCGGAAATCTACAAGAAGGCCGGCTACAAGGTTTGGACTGTTGGCGATGACATCGCTTGGATCCGCGTAGGCGAAGATGGCAGACTCTATGCTATCAACCCCGAAAACGGCTTCTTCGGCGTTGCTCCCGGTACCAACGAGCACTCCAACTACAATGCTCTTATGACCACCAAGAAGAACTGCATCTTCACCAACGTTTGCCACAACCTTGATGACAACACCGTTTGGTGGGAAGGTCTTGACAACAATCCTCCCAAGAACGCTCTCAACTGGAAGGGCGAAAAGTGGGATTACACCAAGTACGACAAAGCAGACAAGGTCAACACCTCCGGTGCTCACCCCAACAGCCGCTTTACTGCAATGGCTACCAACTGCCCTTGCATCTCCTCCGAGTTCAATAGCCTCAAGGGCGTTCCGCTCTCCGCTATCATCTTCGGCGGTCGTCGTGCAAAGACCGCTCCCCTGGTTTACGAATCTCGCAACTGGCAAAACGGTACTTTCGTTGGTTCTATCATGGCTTCCGAAACCACCGCAGCTGCAGCAGGTGCTGTTGGCGTAGTTCGCCGTGACCCCATGGCAATGCGTCCTTTCGTAGGCTACGATATGGGTGACTACTTCGCACACTGGCTCAACATGGGCAAGAAGATTCCCAACGCTCCCAAGATTTTCCACGTTAACTGGTTCCGTACCGATGCTGAAGGTCACTTCATTTGGCCCGGCTTTGGCGACAACATGAGAGTTCTTATGTGGATTCTCGACCGTTGCGACGGTAAGGTTGATGCAGTTGAAACTCCTATCGGCTTTGTTCCCAAGGCTGAGGACATCAACATTGAAGGACTTGAGGACGTTACTGTTGACACCATCCGTGAGCTGCTCACCATCGATAACGAGAGCTGGCTCGAGGACGTTGAGGCAATCAAAGCATTCTACAAGCAAGTTGGCGACCGCGTTCCCGCAGAACTCTATGAAGAGCTCGCAGCTCTTGAAGCTAACCTTAAGAAATAAGATTTTTACCAATCCCTTCCCGATTTTCGGGAAGGGATTTTTTATTAGATAAACAAAAAAGACCTTTCACGAAAGAAAGGTCTTTTTTTGATTCATTATGCGCCCAAATCCTCGAGGAGCTGGGTTGCACGACGCTTGAGAAGCGTGGAATAATAAGTTACTACGATAATTTCAAGAGCACGGTTGAGACGCTCACGTGCACCCTCAACAGGCTCTACGTAATCCTCGGTAATCTTTCCAACGTATTCGGCAATCTCTTCAAGCGAGCAATCACCGGTACCGATAATGTGCTCCAAAATACGGCAAATATAGTCGTAAAGTTGCGAGTCGGTGATGATATCATCGCTTCTATCCTCTACGCTACCGTTGATGTAGTGAATTAGGAATGCGATGTGCTCGAGTTGCATACAAGAACGCAACATATTGATAATAAGAATATGTGCCACTTGGTCCATATTGTACTTTTTGAGTCTTGCGTTTGCTACCCAGCCGCGCTTGGTCCAGTTTTGCAGTGTAGAGCTATCAATACCGGAAATATCGCGGATTTGTGTCAGCATAACGCCTTCACTGACAAAGAATACCTTTTTGAGAAATGCAAGACCGGTCAGGTTCTCCATTTCTGCCTTTTTGAGCTTTGTGCCGGGGATAAACTCATCCAAAAAATGCAGTTTCATAATTATTCTCCTATGTTTTATACAATTTGTTTCTATACAAATTATATCACACAATCACGGGATTGTCAATTATAAATTTTTGATTTTTTTGTGAATATTTCTTCTTTTTGATACTGTCAGCGCAAAATATCACGCACAATGCCGTCACAATCAAGCCCAAAGCTCTTCCAAATGGGTTCATCTTTGACTTGAATGGCAAATCCGTCGTTAATTGCCTTGAGGGCAATGCTCTTGTTCTTCATTACCTCGTATTCGGCGAGAGTAGCCGAAAGATTCATACCCATACCGCCCGTATCAATCTCTTCTTCGAGGAAAAGAACACAGCAAGGCTTGGTAGGCAAAAGACTTGCAACCTCTTTTGCAATCTTATCATAAGGCTTGATTTGTTCCAAAAGCAGGATGCCGATTTTCTTGCCCTGCTCCTTCAATATGGCTTTTGCCTTGAGAGCTTCGGCTGTAATACGGCCGTGGGTGATGATAACAGCATCCAAGTCTTGTGCTTCATCTGGCGTATAGTCGGCGCGCACGCGCCCCGAAACAGTAGCAGCGGTTGTGTAGAAAGCCTCCTTGATTGCCGCATTCTCATATCCGCTGGGATAACGGATAGCGGCAGGAGTGTTTCGGGTTATGGCTTCATCCATTACCGATTGGAGAGCCTCGTTTGTGATGGGCGTATAGATGCTGACGTTGGGAATTTCGGAAAGGAATGCAACGTCAAAAATGCCGTGGTGCGTGGGGCCGTCGGCAGAATTGAGACCTGCTCTGTCGATGCAGAATACAACGGGCAGATTTTGCAGGGCTACATCGTGAATGATGTTATCGTAGGCGCGTTGCAAAAAGCTCGAATAGATTGCCACCACGGGTCGGTATCCGTTTGCGGCAAGTCCTGCGGCAAAGGTAACGGCGTGAGGCTCTGCAATGCCGACGTCGAAGAAGCGTTCGGGATGCTCCGCTTGGAAGGAAGAAAGTCCCGTTCCTGAGGTCATTGCGGCAGTAATGGCGCAAATACGCTTGTCTTTATGTGCGAGCTCGGTAAGGTAGGTGCCCATCTCCTCGGAGAAATTGTGCCCTTCGGGATGAGACGTTCCTGCGGGATGCAGTGCATGGTAACGGTCGGGATGTTCTTCGGCGGGTGCGTATCCCTTCCCTTTTTTGGTATGCAAATGAATGATACAACTCTGTCCGCTTGCCTTGGCTTCTTGCAAGAGCTGCTCCACTGCGCGTTCATCGTTTCCGTCAACGGGGCCAAGGTAATAAAGGCCGAGATTTTCAAAGGAGTTACTTCCATAAAGCATATCCTTGATAGCCATCTTTGTGCGAAGCAAAAAACGGAAGATGGGTTTGCCGATAAGCGGAATTTTTTGCAGGATGCTTGCGGTTGCGCGCTTAGTGCTAAAATATCCTTTTGCCGAGCGCAATTTGGTAAGAGAAAGTGCCAATCTGCCAATGTTTTTGGAGATGGACATCTCGTTTTCGTTGAGGATGATAACAAGTCGCAAATCCTTACGGCAGTTATTGAGGGCTTCGTGAATCATTCCACCCGTAAAAGCACCGTCGCCAAACACACAAACGGTGTAAGCATCGGAGCCTAAAAGGCGGTCTGCCTCGGCAAAGCCGAGTGCTGCCGAAAGAGAAGTAGAGCTATGCCCTGTTCCAAAAGCATCGTGCTCGCTTTCACTGCGTTTGGGGAATCCGCTGATACCACCGCCTCGGCGGAGCGTATCGAATTCTTCACGTCTGCCCGTAACGAGCTTATGCGTGTAGCTTTGGTGACCGACGTCAAAAATGATGTGGTCTTTGGGAGAAGAAAAGACGCGATGAATGGCGAGTGTCATTTCAATGGCACCCAAGTTGGATGCGAGGTGTCCGCCGCTTTCCTGCACGCGCTCGATAAGGTACGAACGAATCTCATCGCACAGAGGTACAATGTCCTCCGCAGGCATATTTTTCAAATCTTCGGGGGTATTGATGGTATTCAAGTGCGGATAAAGACCGCTTGTTTTGTTCTCGCTTGCCATTTGCGTCTCCTTTCTGCCCGAATGGGCAAACTTTTACAACATACCATAGTAGTATACCACGAAAAAGCAAAAATGTCAAGTTTTTTGCAAAATGGAAAATTATTTTGTTTTGCGCACAGTTTTTGACATTTTTTGCACGGAAAAAGTTCTATAATAATACAAAAAGGACAGTCGAAGACAGTCCGAAAAGAAAGGAATGATAGTATTGCTTTGCGAAAAATGCAAAAAAAGGACGGCTACCGTCTTTTATAATGAAAATCTTAACGGAAAGGTGCGCTCCTACTCTCTTTGCGGTGAATGTGCCGCAAAATTGCACGAAAAAGGTGATATTGGAGATATTACGTCGATGCTCGGGAGCTTTGCAGACCCCTTTTGCGATTTGCACGACAATCTCTTTGGCGGTTTTTTTGGAATGGGCTCAACCCCCTCGCTCGGTGGCAAAAAATGCCCCGATTGCGGCTCAACATTCGCGCGCATCCGCCAGAGCGGTCGCGTAGGTTGCCCCACCTGCTATCGCATATTTGCGGATGAGCTTGCTCCTACGCTTCATACGGTTCACGGTGCCACCACTCACACGGGTGCCGTTCCCGCGCGTCACCGTGCAAGACGTGCCAAAGCAGAAAAGCTCAAGCTACTGAAAAAGCAAATGCAGGAAGCCATCGCCAAAGAAAACTTTGAGGCTGCCGCAACGCTGCGCGATGAAATTAAAAATTTAGAAGAAAACAAAGGAAAGGAGAGTGAGGTATAATGGCATGGTATAACACCGCAGGCCCTCTTTGTGATACTGTTATCAGCTCGCGCGTGCGCCTTGCACGAAACATAAAGGGCTATCCCTTCCCCTCTCGTCTTGATGCAAACAGTGCAAATGAAATCATTGAAAAAATCTCCGCCCCGCTTGAGAGCGCTGGATTCAGGCGCATCAATTTTTCGGATATTTCACCCATTATGGCAACCTCCTATGTGGAAAGGCACTACGTCAGCCCCGAATTTGCCACAATGGAGACACCTCACACGCTCCTTTTGCAAGAAACGGGCGGCGTTGCCGTGATGGTGTGCGAAGAGGACCATTTGCGCATTCAATCCATTCTCTCGGGACTTTCACTTGAGGAAGCCTACAAAAATGCTTCGGCACTTGAAAAGCGTCTTGATGAGGATTTTGATTTTGCTTACAGTGACAGCCTCGGATATTTGACACACTGCCCTACCAATCTCGGCACGGGTATGCGCGCATCGGTTATGATGTTTCTGCCTGCTCTCTCCCGTGGCGGATATATCGCCTCTCTTGCCGCTCAACTTGCTAAACTCGGGCTTGCGATGCGCGGCCTTTTTGGCGAAGGCAGCGGTAGCGCAGGATGTATGTATCAAATCTCCAATCAAGTAACGCTTGGAATGAGCGAGGGCGAGATTCTTGCCAAACTAACCGAGGCTGTGCGGCAAATCAGCGAGAGCGAAATGCAAGCACGCAAGAACATTAGTGAGGATGCTCTTGACAGACTGACGGATAAGGTTGCAAGAAGTTTGGGTATACTAAAATATGCCTATATGATAAGCACCGAAGAATTCATCAAACTCTTTTGCGAGGTTCGCCTCGGTATTGCTCTCGGTCTTGTTGAAGGTGTTAGCTATGAGCAGCTTGGCACACTTTTGGTAGAAGCAATGCCCGCTACGCTGACTCTCTCCTCGGAGAGCACGCCAAAGGGCGAAGCTGCCCGAGATAAGCTCCGCGCTCTGCGCATCAAGTCGGTTCTTGACGTTGCAGGTTGATAATTTTGGTAGAAAGGAAACCAAATGAAAAACAGATTTACGCAAAAAGCACAGAATGCACTCAATCTATCCCTGGGGAGTGCTTCGGATATGGGACATACCTACATTGGTTCGGAGCATCTTTTGCTCGGGCTTTGCCGTGAAGAAAGCGGTGTTGCCGCGCATTATTTGCAAAGCAGAGGTGTAGATACGGAAAAAGTCAAAAACGCCATCATTCGGTTAGCAGGCGCGGGGGTTCCCTGCGAGGTCTCGGCTACCGATATGACACCGCGCACAAAAAGCATTATTCAGGCTTCCCTTGTCGAAGCGCAAAGGTGCGGTCAAGAGCTCATTGGCACCGAGCATCTGCTCCTCGCCATCCTGCGAGAGCAGGATTCTGTGGCTGTGCGTATTTTGGAAAGCTTTAATGTTTCCGTGGGTGACCTTTCCAACGATCTTGCCGCCTATATTGGAGCATCTCCTGTGGTGGAAGGTGCCGTTTCTTCCAAAGCGAAAAGCAACGAAAAGCCCCGTAGCAGTGCTCTACACTCTACGCAAACGCTCAAAAGCTTTGCGCGAGATTTATGCGAGCTTGCCGCCTCTGGCAAAATAGACCCCGTGATTGGGCGTGACAGCGAGACCGAGCGGCTCATCCAAATACTTTCTCGACGGCAAAAGAACAATCCTTGCCTCATTGGTGAGCCGGGAGTAGGCAAAACCGCCGTTGTGGAAGGACTTGCCTGCCGCATTGTGGCGGGTGACGTTCCCGAAAATCTCATAGATAAAGCTATTGTAACGCTTGATATCGCCTCGATGATTGCGGGTGCTAAATACCGCGGCGAATTTGAGGAACGCTTTAAAAACGTGATGGAAGAGGTGCGCAAAAACCCGAATATCATTCTTTTTATTGATGAAATCCACACCATCATCGGTGCGGGTGCCGCAGAGGGCGCGGTAGATGCCGCCAACATCATCAAGCCCGCCTTGGCGCGCGGTGAATTGCAGGTGATTGGTGCTACCACCATCTCAGAATACCGCCGACACATCGAAAAGGATGCGGCACTTGAGCGTCGTTTTCAATCGGTGACCGTTGGTGAACCTTCCCCTGAGGATGCCTTGGATATTCTTAGCGGACTGCGCGAAAAATACGAAACGCATCACAAGCTCAAAATTTCGGATGAGGCATTGCGTGCGGCGGTGGAGCTTTCGGTTCGTTATATTGCCGACCGCTATCTGCCCGACAAAGCCATTGACCTCATTGACGAAGCGGCATCGCGCTTGCGTATTCGCGCGCATACTTCCCCCGATGGAATCAAGGCAAAAGAGGAAGAGTTGAAAGCAATATCACGCGAAAAAGAAGCGGCAATACTCGCACAGGAATTCGAGCATGCCGCAGCTCTGCGCGATAAAGAACAAGCACTCAAGAAGGAAATCGAAGAAGAAAAGTCAAATTGGCGCACCTCGCAGGATGCCTTGGAGCTTTCGGTCAGTGAGAGCGACATTGCCGAGGTAGTAACCCAATGGACGGGCATCCCCGTACACAATCTGCTCACCGAAGAAGAAGAGCGGCTTTTGCACTTAGAAGAGTGCCTAAAGTCGCGCGTAATTGGGCAAACGGATGCCGCCAAGGCAGTGGCAAAAGCCATTCGGCGCGGCAGAATCGGTCTCAAAGACCCTCGCCGACCCATTGGTTCTTTCATTTTTATGGGACCTACGGGCATAGGAAAAACCGAGCTCGCCAAGGCTCTTGCCGAGGTGATGTTTGGCAGTGAGAGCGCGATGATACGCTTGGATATGTCGGAATATATGGAAAAACACAGCGTTTCCAAGCTCATCGGCTCCCCTCCCGGCTACGTCGGCTTTGAAGAGGGCGGACAGCTTACCGAAAAGATTCGCCGCAAGCCCTATTCGGTCGTTCTATTCGATGAAATCGAAAAGGCTCATCCCGAAGTGTTCAACATTCTTTTGCAGGTGCTTGAGGACGGACACCTGACAGACTCGCAAGGGCGACAGGTCGATTTTCGAAATACGGTCATCATTCTCACCTCAAACGTGGGTGCAGGTGAGCTTTCGGCGGCAAAAACGCTTGGCTTTGTGTTGGATGCACCCGAAAGTGAAGAAAACGAGCGCCGCGAGCGGATGATGCGAGCGCTGCGGTCGACATTCCGTCCCGAGTTCCTCAACCGTATCGATGAAATTATCATTTTTAATAGCCTTTCTAAAGAGGACATTGCCGAAATTGCACGCTTGATGCTTGACGACGTAGCAAAACGGTGTCGTGAGATTGGCATTTCCCTATCCTTTTCTCCAAAGGTCGCGGAGCTGCTTGCCGAAAAGGGATTTGATGCAAATTGGGGCGCGCGCCCCTTGCGCCGCACCGTAATGCGATTGGTGGAAGATACGCTTTCCACCGACCTACTCGAGGGTAAATTTGCGGCAGGTGACAGTGTGGAAGCGGATGTGAGGGATGGGGAGATTGTGTTTGCAAAGAAATAGAGATAAAGGACAGAGATTTTTATCTTCTGTCCTTAATTTTTTTATTTTTTTACAAAAAAGTCCACACAAGCGCGCGTTTATATGTTATAATATATTTAACTATATGTTTTGGGAGGTGCGCGATGAAAAGAAAGTCGAAAAAGCTTGTGTTAGCCCTTGTATGTATAGCACTCGTTGCTTGTCTTATCGGCGGTGTTGTGCTGGTTGTCAGCGGTAACACACGCTACTTTGAAGGCGAAGCACAGGTATATTACGAGTCGCTGATTGCCGCAGGCTTCCCCGAGGATTATGCGCGCCCCTTAACTGAATTACATCTTCTCCACCCCGAGTGGAGCTTTACTCCCCTGCTCATCACGGATGGCAACCCCCTTTACCGTTGGGATTACGTAATTGAGCAAGAAACAAAGGATGCCGAAACCAATCTTATATCGGGCTTAGATGACTACCGTGCATATCGCCACGCAACCAACAAGGAACAATACGACTCGGGCTATTATCAAGCATCCGAGGCGGCGGTGGAATATTTTATGGACCCCCGCAACTTCCTCAACGAAACCGATATTTTTCAATTCTATGATCTCTCTGACGCCGATAGCGTTGGCATTGAAGAAGTAGAAGCTGTACTTTTGGGCACGTTTATGGCAGACGCTACTCTTGAAAACGGCAAAACCTTTGCAGAATACTTTCTTGAGGTAGGATATGAGCTTGGCATCAATCCTGTTTATCTTGCCGTAAAAGCGCGTCAAGAGCAAGGCACCCATGGCAATTCCCCCGTTTTGAGTGGAAAATGCGGTTCTCTGCTTGCGGATTATTACGAAAACAAGACCCAAATATCCGAAAGCGGTAACAATATTCTCACCCCCGCAGATGGTTATACAACCGAAGGCTTGCTCGCTCTTGACGGATATTACAATCTCTTTAACACCAAAGCAAGCGGCAACGGGCTGTTTACCATCTACTACAACGCAATGAAGCGTGCTATTGACGGCACCGAAGATATGGCAGATGCTTGGGGTTCCCCCTCTTGGAACACGCTTTGGAAATCTCTGTGGGGTGGCGCTTACACCATTAAAACGAGCTTTATCGACCGCTATCAAAATACCATCTATTTGCAAAAATTCAACGTAGATAGCCGTGCCGGCGACCGCAATTTCTGGGGTCAGTATATGCAAAATGTGGCAGGCTCCCTTACAGAATCGCGCACGCTCTTTAGTGCATTTGCTTCAACCGGTGTTTTGGACGGACATTGCAGTTTTTTGATTCCCGTTTATGAGGGGATGCCCGCAAAGGCTTGCGCCGACCCGGCACGCGGCCGTTGCTCCTACCTTGCAGTCGCTACCGAAAAATACGATAGCGACGCGTTCTTCTCAAGCCCCATTTTGCAAGCGGGCAGCGAAACCATCTACGATACGCTTCGCGTATACGCCGAGGACTCCCTACATCTGCACGGCATTATGACACACTCCTACGGTGTTCGCGGCGTCGAGTACCGTTGGGATGATGGCGAATGGCTTTCCCTTTGCGAGGACGGCAAATTTGACGTCAAGCTCCCCATTCCTTATGCCGAAGGCACCTCGCACATTTTGACCATTCGCACACTTGCGGATTATGACCACGAGGATAGCTCGAAAAAATCCAACCATACGGTTTTGTCGGCGGTCTTTTATGTCAACGTCGTCGAACGTCCGCAAATCAACATCTCTATTGAAAACAACGAAGGAACGACCACAACTCTTCACCGCGCGGGAACGGCTTTCACTCTCCCCGTATGTACTGAAGAAAACTTTGTTGGTTGGTACGGCTCGGATAACACCCTGCTCCCCTCGGGCAGAGTCGTTTGTCCCCAGGAGGACGTCACCTATACCGCTCTCTATATGCGCTTTGAAGCGATGCGTGGCGCGGCTTTGGTTTTTCCAAACGACGAAACACATCTGCGCTTTTATGCAGCCGCAGAAACCGATACACTTGAAAAGTTCAAGGAATCAAATGCTACCATCTCCTTTTTTGCCACCGTTGTAAACGAGAATGGCACCGAGACGGCTTCTACCGTTACTTTTGGGGGAAGCGACAACGCATTTGACACGACCTGGCAAGTCCTCTCTGCCGACACCCAAGCCCTTGACGTGGATTGTTATGACGATAAATTTTCAATGCGCTTTTGGGCTCTTTGCACCTACTCGGATGGCAGTGTGCAAGCTTCGATGCCCGGCGGCATATACTATGAAAGAAGTGCCTGCGAAATTGCAAATGCCGCACTTGCGGATACAACTGTTCAATACGAGAGCGACATTGTTCGACATCTGACCGAAATCGTGTCCGCAACAACCGCTTGATAGAAAGGATTTTTTCTCCCCTATGAAAACGCTTGGTTATTATAACGGCAAAATTGACGAGCTTGACAAAATAACCGTACCAATGCTTGACCGCGCCTCTTATTTTGGCGACGGCGTTTATGACGTTTCCTTCTCGCGCAACTACAAGGTTTACAAGCTCCGCGAGCACGTAGAACGCATTTTTGCGAGTGCTGCGTTGCTCAAAATCTTTCCCGAAATCACCCCCGATGAGCTTTGCGAGTTGATTAAAAACCTTGTTAAAAAACTCGATTCGGGCGAGCTTTGGGTATATTTTCAATTCTCCCGCGGTACGGACTACCGCAATCACGCTTTCCCCGAGAATGCAAAACCCAACTTGTGGCTTATGCTCAAGCCTGCCGCTATCAAGGATACATATCGCCCTTTGCGCGTAATTACACGAGAGGATACCCGTGCTCTGCACTGCAACATCAAGTCGCTCAATCTTCTGCCCAGTGTTCTTGCCACGCAAGCTTGTGTAGATGCGGGCGTGGATGAGTGCATTCTGCACCGCGGTGACATTGTAACCGAATGTGCACACTCCAACGTCTCTATCCTCAAGGATGGCACCTTAATTACCCATCCCGCAAACAACTTGATTCTTGCAGGTACAGGCCGCGCACACCTGATGGATGCTTGCCGTCATTTTGAAATTCCCGTCCTAGAACGCCCCTACACCTTGGAAGAACTCAAAGCGGCTGACGAAGTTATATTAACCTCGGCATCGGCTCTTTGTATGCGAATTATTGAGGTTGACGGTATCTCTGTTGGACAAAAGGCACCGCACACAATTAAAACCTTGCAAGACTATCTGCTTGCCGACTTTATGGCAGAAACCGCAGAATAAGATAAAAAACTAAGTAAAGGAAGTATTCGTTTTGGCTAACGAAAAGAAAAACAAGCTGTTTGGCTTTTTTGATTACAACCGCGACAACCGTCCCGATGCGGTTGAAGAAGATACCACACCGACGCTCAAACGCTATTTCAAACTGCTTGGACGTCGCTTTTGGAAGCTGGTAACCCTTAATTTGATGATGTTACCTCTCATTATCCCCGCTCTTGTTTGTTTTTATCTATACGTTTCGATGAGACAAACACCCGTAGCGGGCGAAGTGCTCTTCCCGCAGCTCTTGGGTGCGAATGCGGTGGCATCAACACCTACAATCACGCTCCTGTTTGACTTATTTGGCGCACAGCAGAACATTCCCGTATTTACCACTTGGACCTATATTGGAATGGGTATTTGCATTGCTTTTTTGGTAATTACCTGGGGTTGGCAAAACGTAGGTGCTGCTTACATCGTGCGCAATATGGTACGCGGCGAACCCGTATTCATTTGGTCTGATTACTTTTATGCCATCAAACGCAACCTCAAGCAAGGATTTTTCCTTGGTTTGATTGATGCCATTGTACTCTTTACCCTCGGGTTTGACATTTCGTACTTTTGGGGACGCGGCGGCACGTTCACGCTTGACTTTGGCTTTTACGTAACCATTGCACTCATTATTCTTTATTTCTTGATGCGTTTTTACATCTATTTGTTGCTTGTCACCTTTGACCTCTCCATTTACAAGATTCTCAAAAACGCGCTTATCTTTTCAATGCTCGGCTTTAAACGCAACTTTATGGGCGTTCTCGGCATTGCATTGATTACAGGAATTCACGTTCTCCTTATTCCGCTTCTCATCACCACACCCTTGAGCGGTTTACCGATTATTCTACCTTTCATTTGGTATATGTCCCTTGTTACTTTCACATCCGCATACGCGGCATACCCCATCATCGACCGCTATATGATTGCTCCCTATGCAAATCAAACGGACGCGGAAGATGAAACTGCCGAAGAAATTATTGAAGAATAAACATAGAAGAAGAAGACAGAGAGTGTTTTAT
The DNA here is from genome assembly GCA_045658925.1 of Eubacteriales bacterium. Lineage (GTDB taxonomy): Bacteria > Bacillota > Clostridia > Oscillospirales > CAG-272 > UMGS1865. Next base: position 28,536 of record JAZOVV010000062.1, on the reverse strand, counting down.
TCTCTGTCTTCTTTTCTTAAAATACACTATATTTGAACGTGCAACTGCTTTTTATATTGAAAAACAAAAAAATTATGTTATAATTATCAAAAAAGTTCCAACCTTTTTTCAAAACCGTGTCTATATGGGTGAAAGCTTTCAACGAGGTACAAACAAGTGAAACAACAAGATGCCGAAAAAATCATAACTGAATACCTGAACCCCATATTTGGCTTTGCGCTGAAGCGGTGTAAGAACACGCAAGATGCCGAGGATCTTTCACAAGAAATCGTCCTGAGAGCATTCCGCGCGCTCTTGATCAAAGATGATATAGAGGATGTACGCAAATTTATTTGGACGATTGCACATAATGCACTTAGTAATTATTATAGAGATGCCGCCAAAAGTGTTATAGGCGTTTCTATTGATGAGATGGCAGAAATCATTGCCGATCCGGATTCATTTTTTGATGACGATGAGAATGCAGATACTATCCATAAATTACAAAGTGAAATAGCATATCTTTCTAAACTCCAGCGCAAAATCGTTATTGCGTACTATTTTGAAAACCGTAAGCAAGCTGATATTGCTAAAGATTTAGATATCCCTCTCGGTACTGTCAAGTGGCACTTGTTTGAAGCAAAAAAAGAATTGAAACGAGGTATGGATACTATGAGAAAAACAAGTGAACTGAAATTTAATCCAATCAAATTTGATGCAATTGGCATTATCGGTTCTGTCGGAACAAAATCCGTTGACGAATTTTTGCGTTCTACACTCTCGCAGAACATCTGCTATTGTGTTCGCAATGAAGCCATGACGATCAACGAAATTGCAGATGCCCTCGGTGTCTCCCCTGTGTATGTGGAAACAGAGGTTACTTTCTTGGAAGAGTATGGCTTTTTGAGTCAAAACAAGGACAAATATATCGTCAATTTCATCATTAATGAGCCGACAGCAGAACTATTGACTATGCAAGATGCAATGTATAAAAAAGCGGCAGGGTTGTTTGCAAACGACCTTTATGATGAGCTGATGAATAGCGATATTTTGGACAACAAAAATATTTTCTGTAATCAAATGCTGCCAGGTTCTACACAGGAAAATCCCCAAAGAGATAAAAACTTCCTCTTGTGGTCACTTGTACCGTATATTGCGGCTATGTCGGGAGAAAAACTGATGGATAACACAATCACCTTTGAAGAGGTTGCTACCATTCGCCCTGACGGAGCACATAATATTGCTTATGCTACGGTAGTTACGGATAATATGAAATTGCCGAACGACTACGTTTGTATGAGAAATTGGTGCGGACCTATGTGGAATGGGGGCGATCACCAAATGATGTGGCAAATTGATTCGGAATGGTCAGATAGAGCACCTGTAAACGAACGAAACGTCCCTGAGGAACAAGAACGAACGATCACTCTTTACAACTGGGAAAAATATAGTCAGCTCAGAAAGCTCGATTACGCATGGCTCTCCGAACGCGGATATATCAAAACTTGGGGAGATTACGACAGTTGCTTCAAGACAGTGTGGAAGATCATTGTTTTGGAAAACAAGGACATTCAAAAAAAGCTCCTTGCAATCGGTGAAAAGATTAAGGTAAAATATAAAAAAGAATTTGACACCATCAAAGCGCCCTATATGGATGCGGTGTTGGATTCGGTTCCCGCGCATCTGCGAAAAGCAAAAAAATATGAGCTTCAATTCTTGTTCCATTCTGATGGATGGTTTTTGCTCCATTGTATTGTTACACTTTTGAACAACGGCAAGTTGAAACCGCCTACCGAGGAACAGAGAAAAGCGCTTACAACAATTATTCTTCCAAAAGCATAAAAACAAACCGCCGAGAGTACCGTTTGGTTCTCTCGGCGATTTATTTATTTCTATTGTGAAAGAATTACTTGCCAGCGGTCATCTTTGCGATTTCGTCTGCAAAGTTTTCTTCCTTCTTTTGGATGCCTTCGCCCTTTTCGAAGCGATAGAAATCAACGATCTTAATGTCGCCGCCCATTTCCTTAGTAGCAGCTGCTACGTATTGGCAAACCTTCATTTCGTCGTCCTTAACGTAGGTCATATCGAGCAAGCAGTTGTTGTCGTAGAACTTGGAGATACGGCCTTCAACCATCTTCAGCTTGATCTGCTCAGGCTTCTTTGCGTTTGCAGGATCGTTAGCGATTTGAGCGAGGAGAATGTTCTTCTCTTCTTCGATAACGGATGCGGGAACGGTCTCGCGAGAGAGATAAGGAGTGGGATATGCGCCGATTTGGAGAGCGATGTTCTTTGCGAAGGTTGCGAAATCTGCGTGATCTGCAACGTTGGTTTCAAACTTAGCAACAACGCCGATAGAGCCGGTACCGTGAATGTAGGTGCTGGTGATGCCGTCAACGATAACGAAACGACGGATGGTGAGCTTTTCACCGATCTTGAAGATCATTTCCTTGATCTTAGCTTCAACGTTCATCTCTGCGTCGTATTGGCAAGCCATAAGAGCGTCGATGTCAGCAGGCTTTTGAGCGATGATGAGAGCGAGGAGCTCGTTTACAAACTCTTTGAAAGTTTCGTTCTTTGCAACGAAGTCGGACTCGGAGTTAACTTCGATCATAGCGGTTACATTGCCTTCTTTAGCGATAGCAACAACACCGTCTGCAGCGATTCTGGTAGCCATCTTGGACTCAGCCTTGAGTTCGCCCTTCTCACGAAGGATCTTAATAGCAGCGTCGAGGTCGCCGTCAGCTTCAACGAGTGCCTTTTTGCACTCCATCATACCGATACCTGTTCTCTTACGGAGTTCTGCTACGTCTTTTGCTGTAATATTTGCCATTTTTTTATCCTCCAAAAAGTAGTAATGAATTACTCTGCGTCTGCAGCTTCAACTGCGGGAGCCTCTTCGGTTGCGGTCTCTTCGCCTTGCTTGCCTTCGATGATAGCGTCAGCCAATGCAGAGGAGATGAGTTTGATAGCGCGGATAGCGTCATCGTTACCGGGAATTACATAATCAGCGTCATCGGGATCGCAGTTGGTGTCAACGATAGCGATAACCGGGATACCAAGCTTCTTTGCTTCGAGAACTGCGTTTCTTTCCTTCTTGGGGTCAACGATGAATACTGCATCGGGGAGACGATCCATGGTCTTGATACCGCCGTAGCTCTTTTCAAGGTCAAAGATCTCTTTTTGCATGCTTGCAACTTCCTTTTTGGGAAGCAGATCAAAGGTGCCGTCCTCTTGCATCTTGTACAGGTCGTTGAGACGGTGAATGGATCTCTTAATGGTCTTGAAGTTGGTCATCATACCGCCGGGCCAACGAACGTTAACGTAGTACATACCGCAACGGCCGGCCTCTTCTTTAATAGCCTCAGCAGCTTGCTTCTTGGTACCAACGAACAAGAGAGTACCATTGTTCTCGGAGAGCTCACGAACAAAGTTGTAAGCTTCTTCAAACTTCTTTACGGTCTTCTGGAGGTCAATGATATAAATACCATTTCTCTCGGTGAAGATGTACTCCTGCATTTTGGGGTTCCATCTTCTGGTGTGGTGTCCAAAGTGAACACCTGCTTCAAGCAGTTGCTTAATAGAAATAACAGACATTTTTATGTCCTCCTTCGGTTTTTTCCACCATCGCGACGCAGTTGCCAAAAACCGCTTTGCGGCACCGATGCAACGCTCGTCCGATGTGTGTATTATTTTAGCCGTGCTTTTTGCACAAGCGAAGATATTATACCATATAATATATATCTTTGCAAGCAAAATATTGTTTGTTTACAGTTTTTTTACAATTTAGTAGCGCATTCCCTTTCTTTTGGGGCGCGGACAAAGGCAACAGGAAAAATCCGCGGGCGATAGGCGAACCAAAATGGTATCCTCGCCAAAACATTCGATTTTGTGCCAAGGAATGATGATATCATCTTCCCTTCCCATACCGAAGATGCCGTCGCTCCCTGCAATTACCAAAGCCAAGATTTTGGCATCCTCACAGTCAAATTCAAAGTCGCTGGCACAGCCAAGTCTCGTACCGTCACACAAATTGATAATCTCCAACTTACGTAAATCCTTGGTGCTGCATCGTTTCATCTCAAATTCTCTCCTTTACCAAGCTTTTTGTAGCATTGTATGCGAGAGAAACGGATTATTTGGCTGTCCGACTCAAAAAAGGCAAAAGAAGCGTCAAAATGAGGTAAAGAGCCGGGCACAAAGGCAACAGAATTGCCGTCAGTGCTGTCCAAGAGCCCATTCCGCTAACCAATCCAAAGGGAGAAATGAGTACCGACAGAAGCGTGAGCAAGGCAATGACACCTGCAAGTATACCGCCCAAAATGAGCGTTCTTTTGGGTTGCAGTCTAACCTTTCTTTGATAAAGGATGCGACACAAAAGACAAATTTGCATCAAAAAGAGCGAGAAAAAGAGATAGGTTTGTGCAGTCATTGCTCCAAGAACCCCTGCAAAGGTAAGGATAACGGTGGTAAGTGCAGTAATTGCAACCGAAATAACGGTTGGCAAAAGTGATGCCTTGGAAAATAGCGTATCGTGAAGGAATCTTCTATCGGTTATCATCGGGCGTCTCAGGGCCGATTGTGCGATTGGAACGTCGGCAAGGAAGAAAAGCACCGCGATTTCAAATGCAAAACCCGAAAGAAAGGTTTGCAAAACTGAAAAGAATCCAACACCCGTACAAACTGCCAAGGCCATCATCAAAATGCGGGCGAGCTGTGAGTGCAAGAGGAATTGCAAAAGCATCTGCGTGCGTACCTCGACCTCTCTGCTATGGGAAACCGTTTGCAGTGCAGCATAGACACCGCCCGCAAAATGGTCGGCACGCTCTATGATAACGTCTGCGTGACGACGAAGGACTTGAGAGGTATTGCGACTTCCCTCTCCGCCATCGTTGAAATGGGCTTCTTCAATATGATTTTCGGCATAATGCGTAAGGTCGGTTACCGTATCGCAAGCAAAGGTAAGAACCCCCGCACGCAAGAAGCAACGGTCGTCGGCATTGCCACCGAGGACGGCGATACGGTGCGCACTCTTTTGGTATGCCGGCAAGAGAACGGAAAGCTCCTCTTTGCCAAAACCGATAAAGGTACGATAGCGTTGCAAAAGTGTCGGTGTAAGGTTGGGATGCTCGGTGTTGCAATAGAGATAAGGCTCGGGCAATCGGCAAACGCGCGCGTAGTCGTCGTTTGAGAGGAAAAAGCGCGTTGTAATGCCCGATTGTGAGAGCTCTTCAACAACAGACGGCAAAACGGCACTGATTTGTTCTCGCAAAGCGAGAATACCGACAAGAACGAGCGTTCCGTCTCCGCTTTCGCGGGCTACGCAAAGTGTACGGCAGCCGTTTTCCTCAACATATTCACAGTATTTTCTTAAGTTGGAACGGTGTTCGGGGGTAATCGCACGCACCCGTGCCCCATCAAGATAAAGCATGCAGTTGCGCATCAAGGTTCCGCTATTATCAAAAAGGAACTGTACGGTTTCCTCTTGCAGGCGCGCGGTAACGCATTGCCAAGACGTGTGTTGCGGATAGGTATCTCTCTCGATAGCCTGCAGGCGCACCTTGAGCGCACCGGCATCAAATCCGCAAAGAGAGATGAGCTCGGATAAGAAAACGCTGTTTTCTTCATTGGAGGGCATGCATCCGCAAGTGGGCGCACGCATATCCGCTTCGTGGCGCAAAAGCATTGCCTCGCACAAGGGTTGGAGAGCGGTCTTATCTTCGTCCGTATCTGTGCGGATTTCTCTCTCTCCTGCAAAGGCAGACCAAAAATGTGTAACACCGTCACAAAGTCCGCGCTTGCCAATAACAAAGAGGTCTGTTATACCCGAGAGCTTTGAAAGTCCTGCCTCGGATTTGATGACGGCTCGGTTTTTGGGTGGGTCGTTTTCGGTGCACAAAAGACGTCCGCGAACAGATATCCATTGCAAATAGAGGAAGAACAACGCCGGAGAGGATGCACCTATCAAGATACAAAGCACAAAGAAATATTCGGCAAGTCCACCTTCGGTTGGCGTTGTGATAAGACCGATAAGAGTTAAGAGCGTCAGAAGAACAAGCGAAAAAACGCCCCAAAGACGCAAATAGGGTTCTAAGATTTTTTGTGTGGGAGTCTCCCCGCGTTTTTCCTTGATTTCCGTTGGAAGCGTGAAGGACTGCATTGCACCGAGATAGGAATTGACACCTGTGGCAACCACAAGAGCCTTTGCCTCTCCGCAAAGAATCTCCGAGCCACCGTAAAGCATATTTTCTGCCATAGGTGCATCTATGCGACTTCCATAGGGATACGTAACCTCTGCATTTTTGGAGTATTCTTTGTATGTAGGACGTCCATTCTCATCGGGCAAAAGCGTAAGCACACGCAGCTTCTGCGCGCTCAAAAGGCGGCAATCTCCGGGAACGATATCTCCCGTTTGCAAAAGCAAAACATCGCCGACAACAACACGTGCGGCAGACACAAGAAAGACTCTGCCATCGCGCAAAACCCGAACAACGGGTGTACGATACTGTGCGGTTATGCGAGAAAGCTCCTCACAACGGTACAAAAAACGCACAAGTACGGCTATCAGTAAAACCAGGAGAACAACTGTGCAAACAATCTGCAACGTGGACAAAAAAACAACGGCAAGCAACGCGCCGAAAAGCATGAGAAGAATTGCCGGGTCAAGCAACAGTTTTTTGATATTGCTGTTCTTTTTTGTGGACATTTCGTCGAACAAAGGGTTTCTCCCCTGCTTTTTTAAACGAGAACGAGCCGCCTTGCGGGAAAGCCCGCAGGCGGCGTTGGTATGCAAATGTTGGCAAAGAGACACAGGTGTTACCTGATGCCACTTCAAACCTTTTTCGTTCATAAAATCTCCATTCTACCGCTATGCGGCGAGACAAAACGATGATATTACATGCAAAGCACGTTGATGCTATCGCCCTCGACCGTTACTTTTGCTACACTGTAAGAATGCGTATAGTCTGCAATAATCTTTTCGGCAAGGCGGTCCTCAACCTCTTTTTGAATATAGCGACGCATATTGCGCGCACCGAATTTGCGTGAGAAGGATGCTTTTGCAATCAGCTCCAATGCTTCATCGGTGTAAGAGAGCGCAATCGATTTTTCGGCAAGCGAGGTTTTGAGTTCCTCAAGCATAATGCGCGCAATGCTGACAAAATCGCGCTCGTCAAGCTGACGGAAGGTAATGATTTCGTCAACACGGTTGATAAACTCGGGGCGCAAGAAGCCCTCAAGTGCCTTTTGCGTTTTGCTCTCGGCAGCGGTCTCTGCACTGAGTGCAAAGCCTGCGGCAGCTCCCGAGCGGTCAGAGCCTGCGTTTGTCGTCATTACGATAACGGTATTTTCGAAATTAACAGTCTTGCCGCGTGCATCGGTGATACGACCGTCGTCAAGAATTTGCAAAAGAATGTTGAGCACGTCGGGATGTGCCTTTTCAATCTCATCAAAAAGAACGATAGAATACGGGCGGCGGCGAATCTTTTCGGTCAGCTGCCCTGCTTCGTCGTAACCGACGTATCCGGGAGGCGCTCCAATGATACGGGAAACGCTGTGCTTTTCCATAAATTCGGACATATCGAGTCGGATAAGCGTTTCGGGAGAATGGAAAAGCTCGTTTGCAAGGGTTTTCACAAGCTCGGTCTTACCCACACCCGTAGGCCCTGCAAAAATGAAGGAAACGGGCTTTCTCTTATATGCTATCCCTGCGCGATGGCGCTTGATAGCCTTGGAAACAGCCGCAACTGCGGTATTCTGACCGATGATACGCTCTTTGAGTCTGCTCTCAAGGCGGTCAATTTGTGCAAATTCGTTCTCGGTAATGCTGGTTGCGGGAACACCTGTCCAAAGTTCAATTACGTTTGCAATTTCTTCTTCGGTCAGCGTAACGTTCTTGGTCTCAGGCTCAATTTGAGCAAGACGCTCGGAAAGCTTGAGCTCCTCGGCACGCACATTGGCAATTTCCTCATAACGGTTTTGCTCTACGGCATCGTTGCCTGCAATCTCATTTTCAAGTGCTTCCCTCTTTTGCTTGAGGTCAAGGAGTCTATCGCGAATGCGATAGGATTCGTTGATAACGGCAGAAGAAAGCGAGAGAGACGAAGCGGCTTCGTCCAAAAGGTCGATTGCCTTATCGGGCAAGTAGCGGTCTGTGATATAACGCTCGGAAAGAACAACTGCACGGCGCAAAACCTTCTCGGGCACAATAACACCGTGGAATTCCTCGTAGTAGTGCTTAATACCCGAAAGCATCTCCATTGTTTCCTCAACAGAGGGTTCATTGACGGTAACGGGTTGGAAGCGGCGCTCAAGTGCAGAATCCTTTTCAATATATTTGCGATATTCGTTCAGAGTCGTAGCACCGATAATTTGTACCTCACCGCGAGAAAGTGCGGGCTTGAGAATGTTGGCAGCATTTACGCTTCCCTCTGCGTCTCCCGCGCCTACGATGTTATGCACCTCGTCGATGACGAGAATGGCGTTGCCGACTGCGGTAACTTCACCGAGCAAGCCAAGGATACGCGACTCGAACTGTCCGCGGAACTGTGTTCCGGCAACGAGAGCGGTCATATCCAACAGATAAATCTCTTTGCCCTGCAGCTTGTAAGGAACGTTCCCCGACGCAATGCGGATAGCAAGTGCCTCGGCAATCGCTGTTTTACCAACCCCGGGCTCACCGATGAGGCAAGGGTTGTTCTTTTGTCTACGGCAAAGAATTTGAATCACGCGAGAGAGCTCGCGGTCACGGCCGATGATTTTATCTAATTTTCCCTCACGTGCATATTGCGTGAGATTGCGGCTGTAAGTGGGCAAAAACTTGAGCTTTTTCTCTTCTTTTGCCTTTTTCTTATCGGATTTTTTATCGTTTGCATTCGGCTTGGAAGCATCGGGAAGGTTGCCGTCGGGCTTTTGCGCAAACAGTCCCGCATCGCGGAAAAGCTTGGGCAAATCGATTGCGGGCGCACCGCCGTCCTCGATGTCATCGGCATCCGAGGGTGTTTCGGTATTCGCAAGCATTGCGTTGATATCATCCTCGGCGCCCTCGAGCTGCTCGGGAGAAATGCCAAACTGCCCCATTACGTTTCCAACGAGATTATCAACGGGAACGCCCATATCCTTGGCACACTTGAGGCAGAGCCCCTTTGTACTCTTTTCGCCGTTTTCCATTTTTGTAACGAAGATAACTGCCATACGCTTATGGCATTGTGAACACATTACCATTTAGTGAATGAGTCCTTTCTTTGGGATTTTTGAAAAGCCTACCGAAGAAACGGCAGGCTTTTTCGGGGATTATGAGATTTGGGCAAATACTCTTATTAAGGAGCAAGGTTGCCCAAGAATTTAACGATAACAGTATCGGGATAAACGGTGCCTTCTGCATCAAGGAGCTTAACGATAACTGCAATGATGAACAGGACAACAACACCCATAACTGCACCGAAAATGCCACCAAGAACACGGTTAGCAGTGCCAAGGAAGTCGAAACGGTCGGTAATCTTGGTCAAAAGCCAAGCCAAGACAGTAAGCAGAATGATGGCAAGGATGAAAGTTACGATGTAACCGATAACGTTGGAAATGGTTGTGGAAACGGTTTGTGCAATGGGAAGAACCTCTTGACCTACAACGCCTTCTTCGGGTTGAAGGAACTTAGGCAGGGTTTCTACAACGTTTGTGCCCATTTCGTTAAGCCAATCGTAAATGGGTTGGAAAATGAATTTGTCATAAACAAATTTACCGGTAATAGGACCAACAAAGTAGGTGATGACGATGGCAAGCAGGAACTTAGCCGATTGGATAAGGCTCTTAATAAAGCCTCTTCTTACGCCAACTACGATGAAGATAGCGGCAATGATTACGAATAAGATGTCGAGAAAGAGTGGCATAGTTAAATTCTCCTTTTTGTGTGTTTTTTATGTACGGAAGGTAATGTAAACGGCTTTTTGCGGCGAACAAAGCAAAACTTCTCTCTCGTTCACGGCAAGCAATACCTTACCGTCCGTTGCGTATTCCTCAAAATCCATTCGTCCGCTATCGAGTTGCAAGCGACTCACACCGCTGTAATCGGTCATAAAGAGTACACCCTCGCGATACGCCAAACTGCTGATACTTTCGGGAATAACATCATTATACACTATTTTTCCGCTTTTGTCAAATATAATTATAATATTTTTTTCGGAAATTGCACTTTTTTTCAAACAAATGGCGACACCGTCCTCACAAATATCGGCAACCGCCGGGATTTTACCTTCAAAATCGTAGAAAAACTCCAATTCCCCACTGTTCGAGAGATACCCCAAACCGGTGGTAGTAAGGACAGCGAGCTTACCCGCTTCGGTAAAATGACAGCGAATTCCCAATGAGGAAGCAATCACTCTTTCGGCAATAGCCTCCCCTTTTCCCGGTTCTGCCAGCATAACCGAGGTAGAAACTCCGCCCTCGCTTGGCGAAACCGTCAAAAGAGCAATCCTTCGTCCGTCCGCCGAAATGGCGGCGTCGAGAACGTTTCCGCCCTTTTTGTAGATGTTGATAAGAGCAAAACGGTTGTTGTAAAGATAAACTGCCGAGTTGGCATCGCTCGCCGAGGAAATAAGCGCGTACATTCCCGAATTCGAAACAGCTGCTCCCAAAATGGGATATTCGGTCTCTCCCGTATGCATTTGCGTATTGGCGTTATAAAGCGAATATTGCTTGCCGCCACGCTCATACACCAAAAGATATTTTCCCGAACCGACCGCTACGGGGTCGTTATACTGAATGCCGTGGCTGACAAGCTGTCTGCCCGTTGCCGAAAAGATGGTAACTCCCGTATTCCCTGCCACCGCCAAGCCTTTGCGGTAAAGGGTGAAGCTTTGTTCCTTGTCGGTCGAATATGATACGGAATCGTGCGAGAAAATGTCCACACGCTCGGCAGAAGCATTCAGGTCTTGGAAAAAATGGTAAAAATTTTGATAGGTTATGAGATTGGAATTCGTTAAGAACGAAAGCACTACGAAAGCAAAAAGCGATAGGTAAAGAACGACTTGTGCAATCCCCAACCCCGCAGAGATATTTTCGTAATATTCATTTCTCTGTTTTCCAAGCCTTGCGTCAGGTGCATCTGCTTTTTGCATTGCTTTTGTATGCTTTGGGAAAAATTTCAAGGCGTCCCTCCTTTCCGTTTAGTACAAAACGCGGTTGAGATAAAGTCCGCAGGCAGGCACAGTCATACCTGCATGACCGCGGTCGCGCGAAGCGGTGATTTGGGGAATATCTTCGGGTTTGATTTTGCCAAGACCAACGTCAATGAGCGTGCCTGTGAGGATACGAACCATATTGTAAAGAAAACCGTCGGCACTGATGCGAAAGACGACCATCTCTCCGTCACGTTCAACCGAGGCAGCGGTCACTGTGCGAACAGTGGTGGCAACGTTTGAGCCCTGTGCCATATAGGCGGCAAAATCCTGCTTGCCGACAAGATAGGCGGCGGCTTTGTTCATACGTTCTATGGCTTCGTCATCCAAAACGCGCGGTAAATGATAGGCTCTGCCCTCCCAAAAAGGAGAACGCACAGGGGCATTGTAAATGCGGTAGATATATTCCTTTTCAATCACGTCGTAGCGCGCGTGAAAATCGGATGCCACCCATTTGGCATCAAAAACGCTGATATCGGGCGGCAAATGTGCCGAAAAAGCAAGCGGCACACGCTCGGGTGGCAAGGATGTGATGAGGTCATCACTCCCCTTTTGCGACACCGTTGCGCAAAACTCATTGGCGTGCACACCGCTATCGGTGCGACTGCAACCGACAATGTCACAGTCGTAGCCGAAGAGTATGCGCGCGGCTTTATTCAATTCCCCTTGAATACTGGGGGCATTGGGTTGTACCTGATAGCCGCAGTAGTTGGTTCCGAGATATCGGACTTTGATAAAAAGCTTCATAATCAGTTCATCACGTATCCTAATTGAATTTGGTTGAGTAGCACAAGGCCGACACAGAGAGCTACACCAAGAAGTGTGTAAATAACGTCGGATGCGTGCCACTTCATCACATTGAGACGTGTTCTTCCCTCGCCACCGTGGTAGCATCGGCATTCCATTGCATCTGCCAGCTGTGTTGCGCGGTTAATGGCAGAACTGAACAAAGGGATGAGAATTGGAATGAGCGCCTTGACACGTTTGACAAGCGAACCGCTTGTAAAATCGGCTCCGCGTGCCTTTTGTGCGTTCATAATCTTCTCGGTCTCCTCAGTCAAGGTGGGGATAAAACGCAAGGTAATAGACATCATCATAGCAAACACGTGCACGGGAACATGCAACAGCTTGAGGGGCGCGAGAAGCGATTCCAACGCATCGGTGAGGTCCATAGGTGTGGTCGTATAGGTCAAAAAGATGCTTGTTGACGTAATGAGCACAAAAATGCGCAAAAACATAAAGACCGCACGCCAAATGCCCTCGGCATAAATGCGAATTTTCCAAACCTCGAGGAGCAAATCCTCGCCCGTGCCGAAGAAAATGTTGATAACAACGGTAAATCCGATAATAAAAAGCAACGGCGCAATGGAACGCAAAATTGTTTTGAGCGGAATTTTGCTGATGAAAATGAGTGCTATACCAATGCACAAAAGTGCGGCAAAGGAAACGGCACTCTTACACAAAAAGGTTGCTACGATAAAGGTGATAGCAAGAAGAATCTTGAATCGGGGGTCCATTTTGTGAATAATGGAATTTGCGGGATAGTACTGTCCAAAGGAAATGCCCTTCATTCTTTGTCACCTCCCGTCAAAAACAGCTTTTTGAGTGCTGTCGTAGCCTCTGCTACTGTATAAACGTTCTTGGGAGCATCAATCCCGCGCTCGCGCAAAAGGCGCATCAGGTGTGTGATTTGCGGCACGTCAAGACCTGTTTCGGCAAGCTCTTCAACGTGTGCAAACACTTCTTCACGAGTTCCTTGGCGCAGAATTTTCGCACCCGAAAGAACGATAACGTCATCCGAATAGCGCGCCATATCCTCCATACTGTGGCTGACAATAAGGACGGTAGAGCCCGTCTTTCTTTGGTATGCACGAATACCGTTGAAGATATAGTTGCGGCCAAGGGGGTCAAGACCTGCAGCAGGCTCATCGAGCACCAACACCTCGGGGCGCATTGCAATAACGCCCGCTAAGGCTACGCGGCGCTTTTGTCCGCCCGAAAGGTCGAAGGGAGACTTGCCTAAAAGTTCCTCACCGATATCGCAAAAAGCAGCTGCTTCGAGTACACGTGCGCGGATTTCTTCTTCTCCAAGCCCCATATTGCGAGGGCCAAAGGCGATATCGGCATACACCGTCTCTTCAAAAAGCTGATATTCGGGATATTGCATAACAAGACCGACGCGGAAGCAAAGCTTCGACTTCCTTTCGCGGATTTCGGCTTGCATTTTCTTTTTCCTTTTGCGCGGTGAGAGAGAGGCATATTCTTCTCTCTCGCTCCACGCATCGTACACGTCTGCGACGGTGCAATTAATGTCGTATCCATCAAGAAGCACACGCCCCGTATCGGGCTTAATGAGCCCGTTGAGCATTTGCATCATCGTGGATTTTCCGGAGCCCGTATGACCGATGATGCCGGTGATGCACCCCTCGCGAATGCCTACCGAGACGTCATCCAGCGCGACCTGCTCATAGGGCGTGCCGCGGCTGTAAACGTAGCTCACGTGATCGAGATATATCTTGTTCATTGTTTTCCTCTTTGTTTATTTTGCGCGATTGTTCAGTGCCTTTTGCAGCAAATCTGCACACGCCTCTGGAGATGCGAGCGTGTTGCCGTCAATTTGGATTCCTGCGGCACGCAGAGTGTGGATAAGCTCGGCACATTGCGGAACCTCGAGTCCAACCTCGGTAAGCATATCGCGCTGTGCAAAAATTTGATCGGGTGTGCCGTCGAGCAATAGCTTACCATCGTTGATAACGATGATGCGATCTGCCTCGGCTGCCTCGTTCATATAGTGCGTAATATTGAGAACCGTCATTCCCTGTTCCCGATTGAGCTTGCGGATGGTGTCAAGCACTTCTCGGCGTCCGCCGGGGTCAAGCATCGCAGTCGATTCATCAAAAACGACACACTCGGGCATCATTGCAAGAATACCCGCAATGGCAACTCTTTGCTTTTGTCCGCCCGAGAGGCGATGCGGTTCGTGTCCCGCGTAAGCAGTCATACCGACCGTTTCCAGAGCAGAATCTACACGGCGGCGCAATTCTTCGCGAGGGACACCGAGATTTTCGGGGCCAAACGCAACGTCTTGCTCAACAATGGTCGCAACCAGCTGATTATCGGGGTTTTGAAAGACCATTCCGACGTTCTTTCGCAAGTCGAGAATTTCTTCATCCGAAAGATCCTTGCGGCAAAGGTCAAGACCGTTTACAAGCAATTCACCCGAGGTGGGCTCCAATATATAGTTCAAAAGTTTTGCAAAGGTTGATTTACCCGAGCCGTTGTGACCGAGCACCGCTACGTATTCGCCGCGGCGAATATCCACCGAAAAGCTTTGCAGAGCGGGATTTTCCTCTCTGCCCTCATCATCCGTGTAGGAGAAGCAAAGGTCCCGTGCGTGAATAAAAATATCAGACAAAGCGATATGTCCTTTCAAGGTTGATTTTATTTGAGATACCAGCGCGAGCTTGCACCGCAAGGCAAAAATGCGCCCGTTTGCGTCACTTTTAAGCCAAGCTCACCCGATTCGATAACGCCGCCATAGCGCGCGCGAACCTTAAGCTCCAAAAGATAACTCATCGTTAAGGGAGAGAGTCCCGTAGTGTAGGAGTTTACAAGGAAGAACAGAGGCTCGTCCGAGAGTAGCTGTGCTGTGAGCGTAATAAGCTCGTTGATGCTCTCTTCAAGCTTCCAAACCTCTCCGCCGGGGCCTCTACCGTAAGAGGGCGGATCCATAATGATGCCGTCATAGTGATTACCGCGGCGAATTTCGCGCTCAACAAACTTTTTGCAGTCGTCAACAATGTAACGAATGGGAGCATCTGCAAGGCCGGAAAGTGCCGCATTCTCTTTTGCCTGTGCTACAATACCCTTGGAAGCATCAACGTGCACAACGGACGCGCCTGCTTTAGCGGCTGCAACGGTTGCACCACCCGTATAAGCAAAGAGATTGAGCACCTTGATGGGACGGTTGGCTTCGCGAATCAATCCCGAGAACCAATCCCAGTTAGCTGCCTGCTCGGGGAAAAGTCCGGTATGCTTAAAACCCATCGGACGCAAAACGAAGCCAAGGTCACCGTATTGAATTTTCCAAGATTCGGGCAGGTTGTTCTTTACCCACGCGCCACCGCCCGAATGGGAGCGACGGTAAATGCCGTCTGCCTTCTTCCAAGCGGGATGACGGGCAACGCCCTTCCAAATAATTTGCGGATCGGGACGAATGAGAATCAAATCTCCCCAACGCTCCAAGCGTTCTCCGTCCGATGTATCTAACAACTCATAGTCTTTCCAATTTTCCGAGAACCACATAATTTTATCCTTTTCGTCGATTATTTGTTATAATACTGTGCCAAACGTGATGCACCGCTGTGCGCGTGACAAATGGCAATGGCAAGTGCGTCGGCAGTATCGTCCGGCTTGGGCGGTTTGGGAAGGTTTAGAAGCATTGTGACCATTGAAATGACCTGACGCTTTTCTGCCTTGCCGTAACCAACAACAGCCTGCTTGACCTGCGGCGGTGTATATTCAAAAATGGGAATACAAGCGCGCTCCGCAGAGAGCAAAATAACGCCCCTCGCCTCGGCTACGCGAATACCTGTGGTGATGTTATTGGTAAAGAAAAGTTCCTCTACCGCCATAACGTCGGGGTGGTATTTTTCTATTAGCTCATTCATCCCGTCATAAATAAGACGAAGACGTTCTTCGGTACGCGTTCCCTTGGGGGTATTGATAGAGCCATAGGCGATTGTTCGGAATTTTGCACCTTGATATTCGATAACTCCCCAACCGACAATAGCAAGTCCGGGGTCGATGCCTAAAATAATCAAAATCGTTCTCCCATCTAAATACATAAATATCCAAGATAATTATATCACCTTTTGCGTCAAAAGTCAAACGATTTGTGCGCATTTTTTGGAAAAAACCTGATAAAAATTGTAAAAATTCGGTTTACAGAACACTTTTTTTATGTTATAATATATTTAAACTGTACTTTTAGAGCAAGGAGATCGCTATGCCTATTCTTCCACTGCATCCCGAGGACCGCATACAAATGAAAAAACCCCACCCCTGCGGCGGCAAAATCTTTCGCATCGTGCGTGTCGGCAGCGAGGTGCGCGTAATATGTGAGAGCTGTGGTCGCGATATGACTTTAGACAGAGTCAAGCTCGAAAAAGCGATTAAACAAATTTTAACGGATATGACAAATCCCCCAAAACAAGGAGAAATGTGATATGAAAATGCAAACTACCGAAACAAAAACGAAAGTCCAAAATGCCTCTAAAGGTAATTTGGGGACAACGCTCAAAAACGCTTGGGGGCGTTTGACAGGCATCCCCTTTATCAAGGAATACGGTTACCTGCTTTTGTGCCTGTTCATTCCTGCTATTTTGATTTATTTGATGTATCTTGCCCGTGGATTGCATCCCTTTGGCGATACGTCGGTTTTGGTGCTTGACCTCAACGGCCAGTACGTTTGGTTCTTTGAGGCACTGCGCAACTTTGTTCGCGGAGATGCGGACCTTCTTTATTCCTTTGCCCGTCAGTTGGGCGGAGAGTTTATGGGTATTTATGCATACTATCTTGCAAGCCCGCTCTCCTTCTTGGTTTGCCTCTTCCCCAAGAATAGAATGCTGGAAGCACTTTTGACTCTGTTTATGCTCAAGGGTGCATTGTGCGGTGCAAGCTTTGGCTTTTATATGCACAAGACCTCAAAAAAGCCTAACAAGATTGCCATTGTTATTTTCTCCGCCTGCTATGCGCTTTGCTCCTATGCCATCATTCAACAGCACAACACAATGTGGATCGATGCCGTTATGTGGTTGCCCTTGATTACACTTGGCATTGAAAGCATCATCAAGCACGGCAAATTCAAACTCTACGTTGTATCCTTGGCCATTGCAGTCTTCAGCAACTACTACATTGGCTATATGATTTGCATTTACTGCGCAATCTACTTCTTCATTTACTACTTTGGTCATTCCGCAAAGTTCCGCAATAATCCTATGCGCGAGAAATTGCACTTTCTCCGCTCGCTCGGCCGTATCGTAGGCTACTCGCTTTTGGCTCTCGGTATTGCGGCAATTATCATTCTCGGTGCATATTACTCCCTCAACTTTGGTAAGACGACCTTCTCCGACCCGAGTTGGAAGTTTGAATGGAAATTCGACTTGATGGATTTCTTCTTCAAGCTTTTACCCGCTTCCTATGATACGGTACGCCCCGAGGGACTTCCCTTTGTTTATTGCGGCGTTTTGACACTCTTGCTTGTTCCCGCATATTTTGCTTCTAAAAAGTACACCGTTCGAGAAAAAATATTCTCCGGTCTTCTTTTGCTGATTCTCTTCTTCAGCTTCTCCGTCAATATTTTTGACTTGGTATGGCACGGTTTCCAAAAGCCGAACTGGCTCAATTACCGTTACAGCTTTATGTTCTCTTTCTATATGTGCGTTTTGGCATGCCGTGCATTGACCGATTTGGACAAAATTCCCCTGCGCTTTGCTCGCGGTCTTGAGATCGGTGCTATCATTTTGATGGTATACTACGGAATTAAGGAACGCTATGGCGAAACAAAAACCTATAGCAACTACTTCGTCTATTTCTCTATCATTGCCGTATTTGTCTATTTGTTGGTGCTTACAATCATCCGCAAATCCAAGCAAAAGCAGGTTGCAAGCTTTGCACTTGCCTGCATCGTTATTTTTGAACTCTTCCTAAACGGACTTTTGGGACTCAACAGTCTTGTCGGTGACGTAGGCCATTCTCCTTACAGCCGTTACAACAACTTTTTGAACGAGGTCCGTCCCATTGTTGAAAAGGTGCAGGAAAATGATAAGTCCTTCTACCGCATGGAAAAGACATTTTACCGCTCCAACAACGATAATATGGCACTCAATATTCGCGGTCTTTCGGGCTCCAGCTCAACCTTGAACAAAGAGACCATCCGCTTTTTGAACTCGATGGGATACGCATCCAAGGCGCACTGGACAAAGTACCTTGGCAACACCCCCGTCGCAGACTCTTTGATCGGTATCAAATATCTCATTTCCGACCAATCCATTTACGAAAACTACTACGAAAAGATTGACGTTGATGAAAACGGCAAATACGCAACCTATCTTAACCCCTATGCCCTTTCCCTCGCATTCGGTGTTTCCGACGATTTGCTCAACTTTAAGCTCGGCTTTGTAGAAGAAACGGACAAGAAGCCCGATGAGGAAGAAAAAGAAGGTCAGCTTGTTAAGGATGCTATCAACTCCTTCAAGGGGCTCGTTAATAACCTGCTCAACATTGAGGAAAACAATGCAACCAAATACGTTGACGAATACGGCAATCCCTTTGACCGACTCAACGCAATGATTGCCGCAATGCTCGGCGAGGAAGAGCCCGTTCCGATTTTTGTACCCGTTACCTCTACAGTTTCCGCAACACAAGGTGTTACCAAAAAAGACAACTATGCCGACAAAAAGATTATCGGCTATATCTCGGCAGGCTCTACCTCCAGCATTACCATGACGGCAGAACAGCTCCCCGCAGATGCGGAAATCTTCTTCTACTCTCCCTCGGAATACCCCAGAGAAGTTGAACTTGCCCTCACCGTAAACGGCGGCAAGGAAGTAAAAAAAGGCACCTTTAACGGCAACGATACCGCGCGCATCATTTCGCTCGGTATGCAGGAAAAGGATGCAGTCCTCTCTTTGAAAATGACTTTGAAGAGCAGTAACCTTTACGTTGAAAAGGACGCCAACTGCTTCTGGTATATCGATATGGCTGTATTCCAGGATGCCATGACTCGACTCCAACAAAATCAGGTTAAAATTGAAGAATTCACCGAGCACTCCTTTGAAGGTACCTACACCACAACCCGAGCAAACGAGGTGATTCTTACCACCATTGCTTACGATAACGGTTGGGAAATTTGGGTAAACGATGAACGCGTTGAAACACAAAAGGCTCTCGGCGCCCTCGTTGCTTTCCGTATTGACGGTGAAGCAGGCCAGGAATACAACATCCGTATGGTCTACAATCCCAAAACCATTAACATTGGTCTTATCGTATCGATTATTTCTATCTGCCTCTTTGTTCTGCTCATCATTCTTGACCGCCGCTTCCACTTGGGTTGCAAGCTCCGCGATGACGTCAATTACGATGACGGTCGCGGTGAGAGCGATGATGACGAGCAAGATGACAGTGCCGTTATTGTTGCGCAAGAGCCCGACGGTTGGGACAAGCTGGCAGAAGCCTCAAAAAAGATACTTGCAAAACTAAAGGTTATCTTTGTCCCCCAAAAACGTGAAAAATACGTTCACAATCATTCCAAAAAGAAAAAGAAGAAATAAGCTTCCCCATTGAAAACGACCGAAAGGAACCTATTTTATGTTCTACTACCTGTGCGGAAAGCTCGCACTACTGAAAAATGACCTTGCCGTAATTGACGTTGGCGGCGTTGGCTATAAGCTGACCATTAGCGGTACGACCTATGAGGCGATGCCCGCCAATCGCTCTGTAAAAGACCCGCCAACCATCAAGCTTTTCACCTACCTTGCGGTACGCGAGGACGGCATCGAGCTCTTTGGCTTTGCAACAGAAACCGAGCTTGCAACCTTTAAGCTGCTCATCACCGTTTCGGGCGTGGGTCCCAAGGCGGCTATGGCGATTCTCTCGCACCTTACCCCCGAAAAATTCGCACTTGCGGTTTGCACCGACGATAAAAAGACCATCTCCAAAGCCAACGGCATTGGTCCCAAGACCGCGGCTCGCGTGATTTTGGAGCTGAAGGACAAGCTGATGAAGGAAGCGGGTGGCAGTGAGTCTTTTGCTTCGGTCGCTTCGCCCGTTCCCGGTGCGGTTGCCGCAAAGGGCGGCAAGCTCTCAGAAGCTACCGATGCCCTTATGGTGCTTGGCTACTCCCGCGCCGAGGCAATGGCGGCTATGAAGGATATGGATATTGGCAATATGGAGCTTGAAGAGATTATTCGTCTCTCACTCAAGCGTTTGATGTAATGCCGATAGCAGAAAGGATACACTATGGATACCAACGAATTCGATTTTGAAAACCGAATTATGAATACCGCCTACTCGGCAGCCGACTCTGACGTAGAATACTCTCTGCGCCCCAAGACGCTTGACGAATACGTAGGTCAGGAAAAGGTCAAGGAAAACCTTAAGGTGTATATCGAAGCCGCAAAAAAGCGCGGTGATCCGCTTGACCACGTTCTCCTTTACGGCCCTCCCGGCTTGGGTAAAACCACGCTTTCCAACATCATTGCCGCAGAAATGGGCGTGAACATTCGCGTCACCTCCGGCCCTGCTATCGAAAAAGCGGGCGACCTTGCCGCAATCCTGACCAATTTGAGCGAAGGTGACGTCCTCTTTATCGACGAAATCCATCGCCTTTCCCGCAGTGTTGAAGAAATCCTCTACCCCGCGATGGAAGACTACGCGCTTGACATCATCATTGGTAAGGGCCCTTCGGCAAGAAGCATTCGTATTGATTTGCCTCGATTCACACTCATTGGTGCAACCACGCGCGCAGGGCAAATGACCACTCCTTTGCGTGACCGCTTTGGCGTCATTCTCAAGTTGGAGCTTTACACGCCCGAGGAGCTTGCAACCATTGTGCGCCGCAATGCGGGCATCCTCGAAATGGACATCACCGACGACGGCGCTATCGAGATTGCAAGCCGTTCTCGCGGCACGCCGCGTATTGCCAATCGTCTCTTGAAACGTGTGCGTGACTTTGCACAAATCAAGGGTGACGGTCACATTGACAAAGAGATTGCAAACTATTCTCTGACACGACTTGAAATCGACCAGCTTGGTCTTGATAACGTTGACAGACGTATGCTGGAGACGATTATCAAATTCTACAACGGCGGTCCTGTCGGTCTTGAAACTCTTGCCGCAACAGTTGGCGAAGAAGCCATTACGCTTGAAGATATGTACGAGCCATACCTTATGCAAATCGGCTTCCTCTCCCGCACCCCCCGCGGCAGATGCGTAACACATTTGGCTTACTCGCATCTCGGGTTACAGTCCCCCACCGAACAAATCAAAATGTTTGAAGAAAACGACTAAATAAAAAACGCGTCTGTGCATAACTGCACAGACGCTGTTTTTTATATATCATTACGGCAAACGTCCTCAAAGGTTTCGCGCTTAACGGCGACGTAGCTTTCGCCATTCTTAAGCATTACCACAGGGGGACGCGGAATGCGGTTGTAGTTGGACGACATCGAGTAGTTATAAGCTCCCGTTGTCAAGACTGCCAAAATATCACCGCGCGCGGTATTTGCGGGCAAAGTGACGTTCTCTTGCAGAATGTCGCCGCTCTCACAGCAACGTCCCACCACCGAGCATTTGAAAGGCTTGCTTTCGTCATTCGTTCGGTTGGCTAAAAGAACAGTATAAGGTGAACCGTAAAGGGCAAAACGCGGGTTGTCGGTCATACCGCCGTCAACCGAGACGTAGTTCTTATATCCCGGAATTTGCTTGACTGTTCCAACAGTGTAGAGCGTCATACCCGCATCGGCAACGATGCTGCGACCGGGTTCAAGACGAATAGCGGGCATAGGATAGTCCAATGCCTTGCATTGTGCAGTAACCGCCTCGCCTACGGCAAGAATATTTGCGCGGATGTCGATTTCGGGATGCTCGTCAAGATAGCGCACACCGTAACCGCCGCCGAGGTCGAGTTCGTCGATAACAAGACCATACTTCTCTCTCATTTGGTTGGCAAAGTTCAACATAATTGCCGCCGCGCGCAAAAAGGTATCGGAATCGAACACCTGCGAGCCGATGTGGCAATGGTAGCCCGAGAGCTTGATGTGAGAAAGAGAAAGTGCGTATGCGGTAATCTCGTCGGCTTGTCCTGTCTCGATGGCAGAGCCAAATTTGGAGTCAACCTTTCCCGTGTTGACCGCCGCATAGGTGTGGGTGTCGATGCCGGGTGTCAAGCGAAGCAAAATCTTTTGTGTAATGCCGCGCTTGGATGCAAAATATTCGATGGCATCAAGCTCCTCGCGGTTGTCGACTACAAAGTAGCCAATGCCGTTCTCCATCGCGTAATCAATGTCGGCATAGGTTTTGTTGTTGCTATGAAAATAGGCGCGCTCCATCGGGAAACCGACTGCAACAGCTGTACAAATCTCGCCCGAGGAAACGACGTCAATGCCCATTCCCTCTTCCCTCATAATACGGTAGATCTGCTTAAAGGATGCCGCCTTGCTCGCATAGAGCGGCAAGGAGCTTGTACCAAAGGCTTCCTTCATAGCACTCATATAGGTGCGGCAACGCTCGCGGATGCGGTCCTCGTCCATAAGGTAGAGAGGCGTGCCGTACTGTTTTGTTAATTCAACGGTATCCTGACCGCCTAGGCAAAGGTGTCCTGCCTCGTTGACGGTTAGATTGTTACAAATCATTGTTTTTTCCTCGTTTTTGTTAAAATGAAGATTAGTTATCGGCAATCATGCGCTCCATATCGTAAAGTCCTGCACCTTTGCCGCAAAGGTAATCGGCGGCGGCAAGTGCGCCTTCTGCAAAGAGTGCGCGGCTGTGCGCCTCGTGCTTGAGCGTAATCGTTTGGGTATCGGTGCCAACGATGACCTCGTGCTCACCGATGATGTTGCCCATGCGAATGGCGTGAATGCCAATCTCTTCGGGTTCTCTCTTGGATTGTTCGCCGCGACCGAAAATGAACTTCGCGTTCTTGCGAACCTCTTTCACGGCATTTGCCAAAAGGAGTGCCGTTCCGCTGGGAGCATCCAATTTGCGGTTGTGGTGCTTTTCGATAATTTCAATGTCGGCATCAGGGAAAGCCTTTGCCGTAGTTTTGGCAAGCTCCACAAGGAGCGCAATTCCAAGCGACATATTGGCACTGTGGAATACGGGAATCTCTTTTGCGGCTGTCAAAATATTCTCTTTTTCCTCGTCGGTGTGCCCTGTTGTGGCAATGACGACGGGGATATTGTTCTCTTTTGCAAAGTTTAGGAGTGCTTCGGTTGCCGTATGGTGCGAGAAATCGATGATGCAATCAATCTCGCTCGTTACCGAATTCCAATCGGTATAGGTGGGAAACTCACGGGTATCGAGGGGTACTACGTCAAAGCCTGCTACAACAGTTGCACCTCGTACACCGTCGAGCGCGAGCTTTGCTACCTCTCTGCCCATTCGTCCGCCAACACCGCATATCAGAATATTCATTCTTTTACAGTTCCTTTCCTCAAATCAAGCCTTCTTTACGCATCAGCGCGTAGAGCTTTTCGGCATTTTGGGGTTCCATAGGAGTCAAAGGCAGGCGCAGACTGTTCTCGCCAAAGCCCATAGCCGCCATTGCCGCCTTTACGGGAATGGGGTTGACCTCGCAGAAGAGCGCATTGACAAGCTCAAGAAGGTCAAGCTGCATCTTGGCACTTCCCGCAACGTCGCCTGCGAAGAACTTGTGGCACATTTGACTTGTTGCCTTGGGCATCAGGTTCGAGAGAACCGAGATAACGCCCTTGCCGCCCAAAGAGAGTACGGGAACGATTTGGTCGTCGTTGCCCGAGTAGATATCCATTTTACCGCGAACAAGGGATGCAAGCTCCGCGATTTGCGAAATGTTACCGCACGCCTCTTTGATAGCAACGATGTTGGGATGGTCGGCGAGAACTGCCGCACTTGCGGGAAGCAGGTTGCAACCCGTACGGGAAGGTACGTTATAAAGGATACAAGGCTTGGTGCTGGCATCTGCTACCACCTCAAAGGATTTAATAAGTCCCTTTTGTGTAGCCTTGTTATAGTAAGGCGTTACAAGCAACATAGCATCGGCACCGACCTCGCAAGCAAACTTGGTCAGGTCAATGGCGTATGCAGTATCGTTAGAACCCGTACCTGCAATAACAGGAACGCGACCGTTTACCTTTTTTACTGCGTATTCGATAACCGCGCGGTGCTCTTCGTCAGTTAGAGTAGAGCCTTCACCCGTAGTTCCGCAGGCCACGATAGCATCAATGCCTTCGGCAATCTGCCACTCGATAAGTCTGCCAAATTGCTCGTAGTCGACTTCATTGTTCTTAAAAGGAGTGACGATGGCGGTAGCCGCACCGGTAAAAATTGTTTGCTTCATAGTGTATATATGTCCTTTCGGTTATAATTCAGTTTGATAAAAGGGATATGTGGTTTTGTCTGCCTCGGTAATTTTCCTCATTACGCGGCAAGGCACACCTACCGCGACCACGTTTGCGGGGATGGATTTTGTAACAACACTTCCCGCACCAATAACGGTATTATCACCAATTTCGACACCTGCAAGGATGACGGAATTTGCCCCAATCCAAACGTTATTGCCGATTTTGATGGGCTTGGCAATTTCAACGCCTGCTTTTCGCATTTCGGGATCGACTGCGTGCTCGGCAGTGGTAAAGGTACAGTTGGGACCTATGAAAACATGGTCACCAAAGTGAACGCCTGCACCGTCTTGAATAACGAGGTTATGATTGGCATAAAAGAAATCGCCTACTGCGATATTGTAACCGTAGTCGCACCAAAACGGTGGAACAAATATGACTTCTTTTCCCATTCTCCCAAGCAATTCCTCAAGAATTGCACTTTGCTCGTCTCGTGCATTTGGCGAGAGCTGATTGTAGCGGTGGCATTTCTCTTTGCCAATACGAATCTGCTCCTCGTATGCCGGATTATAACACCCTTGAAAAAAGCAATTTGTGGGAACAATCGGTTTTTCGCTCATAAAAGAAAACTCCTTTTTGGTGAAATGCGATTTTTTCAATTGGAAAGGCAGGAGCGCGCTAAAGAGCGTACCCCTGCCCACAAAACTGCCTAATGGCAGTACGATGACGGGAATTGGATAGCTCTCCGCATTTCTGCGACAACACAACGGATATTTTCCGCAATGCCAGGGACAAACACGCGCAAGATCGCCCTTCGGCACCCAAGCCCTTCTCCGCCGCAACGCCTGCGCAGGCTTTTACACGTCGGATACTCATCTTGAGGTGCGCCTCTATCATTTGAAGTCATTATAGCATAAGAAAAAAGATTTGTCAATGCTTTTTTCCTATTTATTTTAGAATATCAGTTATAAATGGGAAACTTTTCACAAAGAGCCATAACCTCAGCGGTTACGCGCTCGCGGTTACCCTCAAAATCGGTGGCAATATCTTTGAGCCAACCTGCAATCTTGAGCATCTCCTCTTCCCCAAATCCGCGAGAAGTGACCGCAGGAGTACCCACACGGATGCCACTGGTAACAAAAGGTGTTTCGGGGTCGTTCGGAATAGCGTTTTTATTAACGGTGATGTGTACCTCGTCAAGACGCTTTTCCATCTCTTTGCCCGTAATACCAAAGGGACGAAGGTCGATAAGCATCAAGTGGTTATCGGTGTCACCCGAAACAATGCGGAAGCCTTCATCGGTCAAAGCCTTGCAAAGCACCTTCGCATTTTTAACGATCTGCTTTTGGTACTCCTTGAATTCATCTGTCATCGCCTCACCAAAAGCAACTGCTTTTGCGGCAATGATGTGCATCAAGGGTCCGCCCTGCGTACCGGGGAAAATAGCCTTGTCGATTTGCTTTGCGTACTTTTCACGGCAAAGGATCAACCCGCCTCTGGGGCCGCGCAGAGTTTTGTGTGTGGTAGTGGTAACAACGTCGGCATAAGGAACCGGACTTGGATGGAGTCCTGCGGCAACCAAGCCTGCGATGTGTGCCATATCTACCATATAAATAGCGCCTACTTCATCGGCAATCTCGCGGATCTTTGCAAAATCGATGGTGCGAGAATAAGCACTTGCACCTGCCACAATGAGCTTGGGCTTGCATTCAAGAGCAATGCGACGAATTTCGTCGTAATCGAGCATTTCGGTATCATCGTTAAGGCTATACGGAACAATGTTGAAATACTTACCCGAAATGTTAACGGGAGAACCGTGGGAGAGATGTCCGCCGTGAGCCAAATTCAAGCCCATAACGGTATCGCCGGGGTTGAGGAATGCAAAGAAAACCGCAAGATTTGCCGATGCACCGCAGTGGGGCTGTACGTTTGCGTGCTCTGCGCCAAAGAGCTTCTTTGCTCTCTCGCGTGCAATATCCTCTACAATATCAACGTATTGGCATCCGCCGTAATAACGCTTACCGGGAAAACCTTCGGCATATTTATTGGTCAAAACCGTTCCTGCTGCCAAAAGAACAGCCTTGGAAACAATGTTTTCGGATGCAATCAGTTCGATGTTGTGGCGTTGACGGCTCAATTCCAAGTCACACGCATCAAACACCTCTTTGTCGTAGTTTGCGAGTTCATCAAAAAAGTTCATTTTTTCTCTCCTTTCGGGGTGCTGTTATAAAAATAGATTAGAATAAGTATACCAAAAAAATATTGCCTTGTCAAGTAAAATCGACTTGAAAGGCAATATTTTATATGGCAATATTTTTCCAACCGTCCTTGGTCATTGTCAAAACCGAGCCAATACCGCTCGCTTTGAGAATTTGCAATGCCTTATCAAAGCCGTAGGTAAGATAATTCTTGTTGTGCGCATCGGAAGAAAGAACAACGTTCCCTCTCTTTTCGGCAATGCGGCGCAAAAAGATGGGGGCGGGATATGGGGTTGTGCGATATCCGCGTGCCATTGCTCCCGTATTGACCTCTAAAATGATATCTTTTTCAAGGAGTGCATCAAGAGCTTCCAGCCCTGCTTTGATATAGCGCGGGTCACTCGTATCGAAAATAGAGGCTCGCTCGTCAAACTTGGTCAAAAGGTCAAAATGACCGACAATATCGCATTGCGTATCCGTTTCTACCCTTGCAACCGCTTCAAAATAAGTTCTTGCATAGGCAATCGGGTCGCCGCCGCAATGCTTTTTTATCGCATTCACCGTATCCTGTGCCGACAAATCAACAGGGCAAAATTCCCCATTCAGATACAGATAATGCACCGAGCCGATAACATAATCGTAAACTTCGGTGGGAATTCCGCTGAAGGAATCCTGCTCGATGCCGCACAGAATCTTGATGCGCGCATCATAGACATTCTTTAGGCGTTCAATCTCACTTCGGTAAGCCTCTTGCCGCTCGGGAGATGGCATACCGAACACAGTCGGGTGAGAATGAAAAGAGTGCTCCGAAAATCCCAACACTTCCATTCCGGAGTCAATCGCAGACAAAACGACCTCCTCTGCCGTGTGTTTTCCGTCGGCAAAGTGGGTGTGTGTATGCAAATTGCTTTTGGTAAGGAGTTGCAGATTCATTCGAAGCACCTCATTTGATGAACTATTTTATCCAAGAGCATTGGCGATGCTGTCACGCACGTGTGCGGAAAGCTCGCTCAGCTTGGAGCTTTGTACGGTTTCTTTATCAATGACCTCAATCACCTCAAGCTCTACCTTGGTGGATCTGAGAATCATACGCTTGGCAATTTGGTTGGTTCCCTTTGTGACAACAACCACAACGGGAGCTTGTGCGCGTTTTGCAAGCAGAAATGCGCCCTCCTTGAATTCAAGGAGTCCTTCCCCTGTTTTATTTCGCGTTCCCTCGGGATAAATGCCCATAATCATTTGCTCGCTGACAACAAGCTCGGCAGCACGCTTAATGGTACGCATCGCCTTCATTGCGTTTTGGCGGTCAATCGCCAAAAAGCCCGCGTTGTGCGTGTAGGAACCCGCTACGGGAATTTTGAAATTGGAAGGCTTGGAAATAAATGCGATCTTTCTTCCCTTCACCTTTGCCAAAGCAACCACAGGGTCAAAGTTGGAAATGTGATTGGAAACAAGCACAAAAGGCTCCTCGGGGAACTTTTCCATACCTTTAAAGTTGATTTTGACACGCAAGCAGGTCATCGCCCAATCGCAAACGAATTGAATGACACCGTAAAGGTTGCGCGGCTTATCGATGGGCTTCTTAACACTGGGTAAAAAGATGGTGGAAAACCACAGGGCGCAGAAAAAGAGTGCATTTAGAACCACATACATACCTATGCCAATGGGCAAAGCCCACAGCCAAAAGATTTGTGTGCCATACACAAGCAGAATACTGCCCAGCGCAGAAAGCGCCATAAAAACATAGCAAAGCATAAAAATGTGCCTTTCTTATACCTCGGCAGCTGCACACTCCTTTTTGTTTGCAGTCTTGCCGGTCTTAACAGTGTAGGATGTAACGTCAAGAACGGTCTCTCCGTCGATTTGAAGAGCGGTAGGACGGTCGAATTCAACCATAATTTCGTGTCCCGTGCGGATTTCAACCATCTCAGTATGCTTTATGTGCTCGCCTTTGAAGATGGACGGAAATACCATAAGCGTTTTCAGCGCACCGGAATTGTGAAGAACGGCTGCGGAAACCTTACCTTCAGGGTCAAAACGGTCTTGCTTGGGGGTTACAAACATACCGCCGCCGTAGAATCTGCCCTTCAT
>JAZOVV010000061.1:0-7195 GCA_045658925.1 Eubacteriales bacterium | reverse complement strand
CATATCTCCTTGTTAAGTTAATTGTGGTGATCTTCCAAATGCGTTAAAATCCCCTTTGAATGTGTGGAACTTCTACACTGACTACAGTACAATGTATCTGTGGTTCCAGCTGATAATCTTTCCTCAATATCATACGTTCTGCTTGTCATTATACAAACAGGGGGAGCTGACAATCCGTTATCGCATCTCCAACAATCATTAGTGGGATTGTTACAATTGGAGCTGCTTTCATCATAGCAGTAATGATCCGGTGCTCCAAGTTGGTGCGAAATTTCATGCAATAAAGTATAAATGCGTTGGTATCGTATGACATTTTCTGATAAATTGTTGTTGTTTTCATTTGTCACCATACCAATTGTCATAATAATAATATGTTCTGACTGATACGAACCAGATGAACGTGAATCAAGTATGTGTCCCGTCCACGCAATCTTTGCTAATGTATCGTTACCTGCATTGAATAGGGACACAATATCGTTTTTAATGCTTAAGCGAGTCTTATGATTAACGTTTGAATGTGTACATCCTGTTGTTGTATCTGAAAGAGTTGTTGGCGTACCAGTGCATATGTCTGCACAAGAACAGTATGTAGCAACAGTATAGGAACTTGCGACACCAAATAATTCAAGCAAAATTTCAGAACAGATTTCTTGATATTCGGCAACATCTTGTCCTGTACTACTAAATCTAATTTGATATCCTTCGTCAACATAGTGGGTCACCGCGAAGGAATATTTAATAAACTTTAATTCCCACTCATCTCTATAATTTATATCATCAGTATATGTGAGTTGTGTAAGATTTGTTCCGTTAGAATTAGCCGTCAACGGAACTGACAAAACAATACCGCTTGACTCTGTTGCCTTACATTTAAACACAAGGTTTCCGGAAGTGGTTCTGTCAATTTTCCACAAGGTGTAATCGTTCTGTGTACTGTACTGCTTTATAGTTGATGTATCACTTGAATCAACGCCTATATACAAATTGCTATACACCGATTTTAATCTAACATAACCACCGGAACTGGAAACGTGTTCAACATTCCACTTTTCTTGAGGGGCGGTGTGATATTTCCATTGATGAATAATCGCCCCTTCGCTTGTTGATGGTCCTTTTATATCAACATATTTTCCGGTTGATGCATTTTGTATGTAGTAAGTTCCTTCTTGTGGGACGATCATATGCACAAATGTACCAACAGCTACTTGCGTACCATCCGCATACTGTATTCGTCCGTTTACTCTAAATTTTCCTGGTCTATAAGCAGAGAGGGTAACTGTGTTCTCGGAATCATTCCAAACTAATCCTCCCAAATCTTCATATCCCGCTGTAACATCCATCGACAGCGTATTTGCATCTATGTACGTACACCAACCTACAAGGGTAGCAGTACCCGTTGTTCCTACAACAATCCCCACACTGCTCCACAAGGACGGACGATAAAGTATCAATCCACGGCGATGCTCTCCTGTATATTGTACAAAAGTCCATCTTGCAGAAGCCGTTACATTGGTTTTGTTGACCATTGTAAGATTAGCATTGGATGCTGATGCCATATTGATGACATTTGAACTTCCGTAAGGGCGAATCAAAAATCCATAACCGTCCCATTCTATGTAGAATGTATCTTCTACAGGCACATCGGAATCTGCACTTGGTATTATCTTGGTAAGAATCTCTGTTCCGGAAACGCCAAAGCTCAAATTGTTATTTAGCATCGATCGAATGATATAGCGGTCTGTGCCGTAAACGTGGGATATTTTAAATAGGCTTGAACGGTCAAAAACACTTGAACTTGCAGGGGATGCATCAGAATACACTTGTTGAATATGCTTGCCCGCAAAAACGTTATCTGCTTCAACGGTCATCCATCTTGCAGTGGCACTATTATTTTGAAGCGCGTACACTCCATCGGGAACATAATACGTATAATTAACGTGTATATATGCATAGTCTGTGTCGGTTTCATAAGATTTTAAGACCACAGAAGTGTTGGTATGCGTTGTGCTTGGCTCTCTTTTAATCGCTATTCCAAAGTTGGTGCTACTGTCATTATACCAATCGCTAATGATATCTACTATATCAAAGCTTGCCAATCCGGGAGAGGATTTTGTAATAAGCGCAGATGCCGATAAAGCACTTGAGGCAAGTGTTGTGGTGCCAAGAGTAGGAGCATTATTGTATGTTATCGTTTCTGCATCCCAATCTTCTAATATTCGATATGCACCGGCCAACATTTGACCTGTTGTTATGTTGTAGTAGTAATAAACACAAAAATACGCATAGTTAACTACTGCTCCGCTAGGAAGTACTGGGAGATTTTCTATGCGAATGTAAGTAGTGCAACGGTCACTGACCCACAAGTCCTCGTCATACCCGTTGTTTTGATTGGGGTAGGCGGAATCGGTATATGAATCCTCTACTACAGCATCTATGATGATCGAGGGGTCGATAGTTACAGGGAAAGCACGGTTAGAAGAATGTATCCATTTTTCGTCTGCAGTTATCTTGAGCAAATAGACTCCATCTTTTATCAAACTCAATTCGTAAGAAACTGCGGTTGAGTATTCACCATTGTTGTCGTACATATATGGAGCGGGAATAACATATTTAGATTGACCGGATTTTGAATCGCATAGCTTTATATTGCCCTCATCATCAAGCTCAGCTACCAAACCTGCCAAATTCATTTGAAACCGATACTCATAATTTTCACAAGGAGCACTTACAATTATATTTTCTTTGATATCATTTCCTTGCAAAACGTACTCGATGGCCGTATTATTTCTTACTTCGTTGTAAATAATGGAACTTCTACTATTGATCTTTGCGGCGTCATCAAGCGAGATAAATGTTTCGTTGCCCGAATTCCTCGAGGAATTGTTAACCACTGGATTGATTGCGGGAACAATTTGTGCCGTAGCTGAAGCTGAAAGCTTTGACAATGTTTCTTCGCCTGTTAAAGACATAGAAATGGAGTAGCCATTTTCGCTCAAAACAAACAACTCGGAATTTATCTTAAAGGAGTCGGCAAATTTCACACGTGAATCTGATGTTGAATATTTCTGTAATGTTCCCTCGCGCATTAAAGAAAGATTGTTGTCAATATCTTGCCAAACTCCTTTTTCGTCTTTCCTATGAACAGGCTTTGCGTATACAACCGCCTCATATGTCCCATCTGCAAGACGAAAGTGTTTAACGTTTTCTTCACGTAATGAAGTTATCTCAACCACCTCACCAATTACTGTATCGTCGATATATTCTTGACTATCAGCAATTACACCAGAGTATTCACTTGTCGAAATAGCGTCAACAGTGGTTATTGAATCAATAGTTGTTGCCTTGATTGGAAGCACTCCAATCAGTAACACAAGCACCAACACAATTGATATCCAACTCTTATATCTAATTCTCCTTCCCATATTATTCATCCTTTCGTAATTTTGTTGTTGTGACAAATATTTGCATATAGACTATGGCTGTCTATATGCTTAAAGAACGAAAGAGCAAAGGAGTTCTGCGGTTGGTGAATGGGTGAACATTGTGATTGCATCTCTTCATCATAGGGCAATCCCTCCTAAAAATAATATTCAACAAAACAGCGCATAGAGATAGCAGGACATACTCCCGACATCTTTATGCGCTAATCAATCATTTGTCAAGCCAAATATTCTCACACTAAAGCTTCTCATTTTTGTGAGAACAACTCGGCAACGCTTCAAACGGTTGTCGGGTTCGTGCTTGTTTTCTCAAGGCTATTTACATTGTATTTTCATTATATCACGGTTGACACGACAAGTCAAGTATTTCTTGAAAAAATCCCAATTTTTGGTGATTTTTTCTTCTCACCCCAACAAAACGTCAACCACAAGCATCAGGCAGAAGCCGATGAGCAGGGCGTAGGTTGCGCCGCGCTCGTTGTCGTGGTGGGTTTCGAGAAGCATCTCGTCACTGATAATGTAGAGCATAATGCCGCCCGCAAACGCGAGGAAAAAGGGCAAAACTGCCGTGGAAATCGTCACCGCAAAATAACCAATGAGTGTTCCCACAACTTCAATTGCACCCGTCAGGAGTGCAATCGCGAGCGTGCGTCCGCGACTCATTCCCGCCGAAAGCAAGGGGGCAATGATAATCATTCCCTCGGGAATGTTCTGCAATGCGATACCAATGGCAACCGCCATTGCTTGCGCCACGTTATCGGTACCAAAGCTAACGCCTGCTGCAAGACCTTCGGGCAGGTTGTGAATACCAATGGCAATGACAAACAGGAGCACCTTGTTCAAGCTTTTGGCTTTTTCGGGATGTTTCTCTTGCTCAACACCTGCCAAACGGTGCAAGTGGGGTATGATCTTATCTATCAGATTCAAGCAAAACGCGCCCAAAAAAATGCCTACAATGGTAATGGGCAGTCCAAGTTTTCCACCGTATTCGAGTGCAGGCAATATCAGCCCCATCACGGCTGCCGCCAACATTACGCCTGCCGCAAACGAAAGGATGAGGTCGTTCATTTTATGGGAGGGCTTTTTAATCAGAAAGCCCAGCAAAGCGCCAATGGCGGTGGCTCCGCCAACACCAAGCGCGGTGAGTAGTACAAGTTGCATAAAAGCGTCTCCTGTTATTCAAAAAGTAAGCGCGCGCACGCGTTCAAAATATTGTAACACATAGAAAGAAGAATGTCAAGAAAATGCGAATAAAAAATCTATGGAAACAACCATAACCAAAAAACTTTTCTTTTCTTTACGCATTGTTCACAAACGGAGAGGAAAGTTTTGCTATAATGGTGGCAATGGAACTCACAAAGGAGGATTTTTCTTATGAGAAAGCAATCAAATTCCATCATCATCGAAAACAAGCACCTGCGCCTGACGCTGAATGAGAACGGCTATGCGGAAAGCCTTATCTCTCTTGCGGGCGGCGAGGAATGTCTTGATACAAACGAACTTGTACCGATGTTCTCGGTCACCGAGGAACGTCCTTTTAATAACGAAATCAAGCTCGCCCACCCCAACAAGCGTATGACGTTCGGTTCTACGCACATCGAGTGTGAGGGCGACATTCTCACCGTTAGCTTTGAGCTCATCCGATTCAATGCTTCCATTCGCGTTGTTGAGCGCGACGACTACATCACCTTTGAGCTCATCGACTTCCCAATGGGTCCCGAAGCGTTCGGCCC
Organism: Eubacteriales bacterium; assembly: GCA_045658925.1. Lineage (GTDB taxonomy): Bacteria > Bacillota > Clostridia > Oscillospirales > CAG-272 > UMGS1865. The sequence continues at coordinate 2,022 of JAZOVV010000061.1, read as the reverse complement.
CTTGTGGATGGACCGTCCCCCCGTGGCATCCTTCCGCCTCGTTCAGCTCCCCATTCGCAAGAGAACAAAATTTGGCAACTGGCTCAACGTTGTTTCCGACGATAGCGTTGCCATTGGTGTGATTGGAACATCTCCCTATGAGAGCATCGACGCGCGCGAGCAAAAGGGCGCGATGATTCTCACCGCCGATGCTGTTCGCGAGGTCAAGCTCAAGGGCACCTGCGCAGCCCTCATCACCTGCGAGGCAGACAAGCTCCTTGATTGCATTGAAACAGTGGAGATTGACTTTGACCTGCCCCGCGGCGTAGAAAGCCGCCGCGCTCCTTCGATTAACCGTTCCCTTTATTGGACAATGCACATCAACCCCACCAATGTGGATGAAAATATCGAATACGCAAAAAAATGCGGTCTACGCTATATGCTCATCTACTACCCTGCCATCTTTAAAGAAAAAGGCGGCGAGGGCTGGATAGGCAACTACGAATATCAAGATTGCTACGAGGGCGGCGTGGAAGGTCTTAAGAAGATGCTTGACAAAATCAAGGCCGCAGGCATTACCCCAGGTTTCCACGTTTTGCACACACATATCGGCATTTGGAGCAAATACGTCACTCCCGTTTGCGACCACCGTCTGCGCCTGAAGGAACACTTCACGCTCTCCCGTCCGCTCGGTCTTGACGACACTACCATCTATGTGGAAGAAAATCCCCAAAACGCTCCTATGTGGGATAAATGCCGCATTCTCCGCTTTGGCGGTGAGCTTGTCACCTATGAAAGCTTCTCCACCGAATACCCCTATTGCTTCCGTGGCGTTGAGCGCGGTGCATTCAAGACCAATATCGTTCCCCACGAGCTTGGACAAATTGGCGGTGTTATGGACTTTTGCGAATTTACCGCCGCAAGCTTCTACCTCGACCAAAACTCTGACATTCAAGACGAAATTGCCGACAAGCTTGCAGAATGCTACAACGCAGGCTTTGAGTTCCTCTACTTCGACGGCTCCGAGGGTGTCAATCCTCCCTTCGATTTCCACGTTTCCAACGCACAGTATCGCGTGCTGAAAAAGTTGAACAATCAACCTCTGTTCAGCGAGGGGGCGGCAAAAACGCACTTTGGTTGGCACTACATCAGCGGCGGCAACGCGTTTGACGTATTCCCTGCTCCCATCTTTAAAGAAAAAATCGTTGAATATCCCTTTGAGGAAGCCCCCCGTATGGCACAGGACTTCACGCGCCTCAACTTTGGTTGGTGGCTCTACTACAACGAGATGATGCCCGATATGTACGAATATGCCGATGCATTGGCATTCTCTTGGGATTGCCCCGCAACCATTCGTCTCTCAAATCTCGATGCCGTCAAGGCCAATCCGCGTAACAAGGATAACTTTGAGGTTTTGCGCCGTTGGGAAGAAGCACGTATTCATCAGTTCATCACCCCCGAGCAAAAAATGGCTCTGCGCAACACCGAACAAGAGCACATTCTCCTCATCAACGAAGAGGGCGAATATGAGCTCGTTCCCTACGATTGCATCAAGGGCGCAGGCGGTGAAAATGCACCGATGAGCGCATACGTCTTCACCCGCAGAAACAAAAACTTTGTCGTTCTGTGGCACACCAAGGGCGAGGGCAATCTCTCCCTGCCGCTCTCGGCTTCCGACCTCTATTACGAGGACGAACTCGGCGGCAACAAACTCCCCCTTGAAGAGGTTGACGGTAAGACTGTTCTCGCAGTCAATGACAGACATTACCTCTCTACCACGCTCGATAGAGACACCATTATTGAAGCATTTAAGAATGCGAAATTGATGGAAAAATAAACATTGAAACATAATCATAACCACCCGTCAAACGGGTGGTATGCACAAGGGCTAAAAGCCCAATACTACCGGCCAGCGGCTCAAGCCGCTTGCTTTCGTATACTCAAGCCTATTGCCTTTGCCACTTTTGCCGCCCTTGAAAGGGCGTTTGTATTACTTAACTACCCTTAAAAGGGTCTTCATATTCTTTAACGCTTAACTTATCG
>JAZOVV010000060.1:0-3890 GCA_045658925.1 Eubacteriales bacterium | reverse complement strand
GTGGTTTTGCATTTTCAAGGGTGAATCGAACACATCTTCAAATCTTCGATTTGAATTGGGTGCGCATTTTTGACTAAAGCCGTTGTCAGCTTGCTAGCATAAGGCTAGGCAAAAATATTGCCGTTAGGCATTCTTCCCGTTGGGGGTGCCTCTTGATTTGAATTGGTGTGCATTTCGATTCTCAAATTATTATCTCTTGTAATGTGCTCAAATTCAACAATGGCTCGCTCAAAAAGGTGGTCTTTACCTCGGTCGAGGTTGGGAGCTTGGTGTAATAGATGCCCTTTGTAGCGTTGATTACGCAGGTATAGGTTGTATAGTGCTCCTTCCCTGATTTTGATTTAACCAATCCCTTTGGGATTGACACCGAGGACATAAGGGCAAAAAGTGTGGCTACCGTTTCGTCCTTTGTGGTTGGTTTAGCTAAGTGCTTTTTCAAGATTGAGAGGCGAACAAAGCGCGAGCTTGAGGAAAAATCACCTGGGAGTCCTTGCAAATCGAGCCCTAGGCTATGGGCGTTTTCGTTTGGAATAACAGGCGTTAGGTGCTCGTAGTTTTCAAGAGTGCTTAATTGCTTATCAAAGGTGGGGTTATTCGTCATTATTCCCACGGGATTTTTATGGATTTTTGTGCCGTTTTTTGTCGTTTCAAGCACTATTGCGTCGTTTGCGTCGGCTATCAAAAAGTGCAAGGGAGTATTTGAAATTTCATCATTAAATGGCGTATCGACAATTACTAGTTCAGAAAGCGACTTCTCTGCCTCGGCAACAGTTCCAAAGCTCGACAAAATATACGGAATTATCTCATAAGGGGCTAAATTCAGCGCGTTTTGGCAAGGGGATTTCTCATAATGGGCATTCCCCGGGAAATTTTGGGCACTAACGCAAAGTCCTTTTTCGTTTACTGCCTCGGCATAAAGTGGAAAGCTATTTACCACCATTCCTGTGCCCATTATTGCACAGTGATGCTCTATTGTCTTCTCGTGCTTAAAGTTAAGGGGCGCGCTTCTCGGTGTTATAACTATTTTTTCGCCAAAGCGATAGTCGAGGTCCATATTCCTACAAAAATAAAAATCTCCATTAGTATATGCCATGCTTGTACACATAATTTTCTCCTTTACATAAAACTCTCTCCCACGTCAGATGGAGCCGAATACGGTGAGAATTAGTTCGCTATTTTATTATTAGTATATGCAAAAAAGAAAAACCAACGCAAATTTGCGTTGGTTTTGTTTTAGTCTTCAAAAAGTGGGGTTGAAAAATATCTTTCAGCGGTATCGGGGAGAACTGTTACAACGGTTTTGCCCTTGCCGAGCATTTTTGCAAGCTTGAGAGCTGCGCAAACATTTGTACCGCTTGAAATTCCGCACATAATTCCCTCTTTTGATGCCAAATCCTTTGAGGTTTTAAGTGCTTCCTCGTCGTCGATTATGCAAATACCGTTATAGATTTCTTGGTTTAGGATTGTTGGAATTATTCCGTCGCCTATGCCCATTTGAACGTGAGTACCGATTGAACCGCCCGAAAGGATTGCGGCGTGTCTTGGCTCAACTGCCCAAATTGTGATATTGGGATTTGCTTCCTTTAACACCTCGCCGATTCCTGTGATTGTTCCGCCTGTACCGATTCCCGAGCAAAAGCCGTGAATTGGTCCGTCAACCTGCTTCAAAATTTCGATAGCGGTTTGCTCTCTTTGAGCCTGTGCGTTTGCGGGATTTTCAAATTGCTGTGGAACGAAAACGTTTTTGTCCTCGGCCTGCATTTTGAGTGCCAAATTCATACAGTCCTCAATACATTTTCCGATATTTCCCGCATCGTGAACGAGGATTACCTCAGCGCCATAATGACGAACGAGCTTTCTGCGCTCCTCACTTACAGAGTCGGGCATAATGATTTTGGTTTTATAGCCACGAACCGCGCCTACAAGAGAAAGTCCTATTCCCTGATTTCCGCTTGTTGGCTCTACGATTATTGTATCCTTTGTGATGAGTCCCTTTTTCTCAGCATCTAAAATCATATTATAGGCTGTTCTTGTTTTGATAGAGCCACCTATATTAAGTCCCTCGAATTTTACGAGGATTTGCGCCATATCATCATCAACCATATTATTAAGACGGATAATGGGGGTATTGCCCATTGCGTCAAGAATTGAATTGCAAATCATTGTTGTCTCCTTATGCGTAACCGTTAATGGTCTTTTAATATTTTATAACAAAGGCGCGACAATGTCAAGACTTTTTTCTTGACAGGGCTATTGTTCGGGGGTATAATAGAATTATAACAACATCAAGAGAGGTTTTTTATGAAAAAGGTTGTATTGCTTGGCGATTCTATTCGCCTTTGGGGATATGGAACAAAAGTGCCCGAAATGCTCGGCGAGGACTATGAGGTTTGGCAACCAGAGGACAATTGCAGGTTTGTAAAGTACACCTTGCGCGGTCTTTTTGATTGGGGCGAGGGTATCAAGGGTGCTGACATAATCCATTGGAACAACGGTCTTTGGGATTGCACCGAGATTTTTGACGATGGACTTTTCACAAGCGAGGCTGAATATATTGAGAATATGGTTCGTGTTGCGAAATTGCTTCTCAAAATCACGCCAAACGTTATTTTTGCTACAACTACTCCTGTTTGGGATGAGTTCGAGTGGACACATAACGACAAAATCGAGCGTTTTAACGAAATTATCGTGCCGGAGCTTAAAAAGCTTGGCGTGAAAATTAACGATTTGCACTCGGCTGTTGCAAGTGATGTGCATAGATACATAAAGGAATGCGATATGATTCATCTTAGCGATGAGGGCATTGACCTTTGTGCAAAAATGGTTGTAGATGCAGTTAAAAGCTTCGAATAAGAAAAAGGCTAACGCGATGCGTTAGCCTTTTTTGTTGGTGTGAGAAATACAACCTTTGGTTGATGATATACACCTACGGCGATGATATGCCATTGCTTTTGCAATGGATAAAAAAACACTGCAGAAAATGTATCCTTTTCTGCAGTATTTTTTGCCTAAGGGCGACCAAAAGGTGCGTAAGGTTAGGTAAAAACGCAAAAAAAGGTGCGTAAAGTCGGCAAGTTGGCTTTGAACTCTTATGTCAAATCAAGAGAAGTGAATCCTAAAGCGTTAAGCTTCTTTTGAAAGGCATAGAATTCTGAATGCTCCTTGGCGTACAGATTCCAACCGACTTTTTTCAAAAATCGTGTAAATGCCGTTTTCTTCAATGGGATGTAAAATCTTGTATGGTGAGTGGGTGTAAAGAACTCAAAGAAAGGAAAACATCTGCCTCCAATGCATTTTAATCGACTCTCTCGTTGTTCGAGCGATATGCCCTGCGCCAAATCGTAGTTTTTAGCGCATTCGTCGAGATTGATTTTTTCGGTTTCTCCATCACTGTTTTTGAAAACCAACTCTTCCGCGGTGATTTCAATGATATTTTCAAACGGTATTTTTATTATAGTAGCTTCGTCTTCTATATGGTATGCCTCTTTAATTGATTTGTAAAATTCGTCCCAATTCATGTTTTCGCCGCCTTTCCACTTATACTATATCACACATTCGCGATTAAATCAAGGCATAGCCTTGCTATTCTCAATGATGCATCGCCTGCGGCGACATGATGCATTTGCCTCGCAAATATGATGTTGCTCCACTTCGTTCGCAGTGATGCGATGTTTGCCTAATGTGCCGTCAGGCACACATCATTCGCGCAGCGAACATCATTAGGCGTAGCCGTCATCATTTGCCAAAGGCAAACATCATTCAAAAAACGCACCTTTGTCGGTAGACAAAAGTGCGTTTTTTGTTGGTGCGGGCGACAGGACTTGAACCTGCACGGTTGCCCACCAGATCCTAAGTCTGGCGTGTCTGCCATTCCACCACGCCCGCAGGTT
>JAZOVV010000059.1:0-58214 GCA_045658925.1 Eubacteriales bacterium | reverse complement strand
TGTTACGTATATTCAGTCGTATGCGTTCTATAATTGTTCTTCTTTGACAAGCGTCGAGATACCAAATGGTGTTACGGCTATATACGGCAGTTCGTTCTATAATTGTTCTTCTTTGACGAGCATCATTGTTCCCAATAGCGTTACGGCAATAGGCTCCTATGCATTCTATAATTGTTCTTCCTTAACAAGCATCGAGATTCCCAATAGCGTTACGAGCATAGAACATTATTCGTTCTATAATTGCTCTTCCTTAACGAGCATCGTCATTCCCGATAGTGTTATGAGCATCGACTCCTATGTGTTTTATAATTGTTATTCCTTGGCGAGTATCGAGATTCCTAATGGCGTTACAAAAATAGGCTCCCATGCGTTCTATAATTGCTCCTCTTTGAAGAGCATCGTAATTCCAGACAGTGTCAAGACAATCGAATGGGATGCATTCTATAATTGTTCTTCCTTGACAAGCGTCGAGATACCAAATGGTGTTACGGCTATATACAGCAGTTCGTTCTATAATTGTTCGTCTTTGACAAGCATTGTTATCCCTGATAGCGTCACGATGATTGCTAATTTTGCATTTTCTGGTTGTTACTCTTTAACACGCGTTGAGATTCCCAATAGCGTTACAGACATCGGTCAAGGAGTGTTCCAGGATTGCTCTTCTTTGACAAGCATAACTATCCCCGACTCTGTTACCATCATTAACTCCTCCGCGTTCCACTTTTGCAGAAACCTTACGAATGTAACGATTGGAGATTCTGTCACTGTCATCCACGATTTTGCATTTTCTTATTGCTCTTCCTTGACGAGTATTACCTTTGAAGGAACAATGGAGCAATGGAACGCAATTTCGTTGAAGCATTATTGGAGTTATGGCAGTTCTATATTTCAAATCATCTGCTCTGACGGAGTTATTTTCTTAAACTAAAAACATTTCGACCGCCCCACTCGTGGGGCGGGGCCCTTCTTTCCATTTATCTTTTTCTCCTTTTTTCTCTCTTTTGTGTAGACAAACGCGCCATGTCGTGCTATAATATATGGTGTATGGAAGATGTGCGCCGCGAATGGCGACGTGAATCGTTGATTTGTTTTGGAGGGCAGGATGGAGCTTTTGATTTTTTCGGATTCGCACGGTCGTGTCGAAAATATGTCGATTGCCATCGACCGACAAGTCAAATCCCCCGATGCCATCCTCTTTTTGGGGGACGGTGCGCGTGACCTTGACCGCTTGTTCCTGATCGATACCCCTCTTTGGGCTGTGCGCGGCAACTGCGATTGGTCATCCTCTGATTTTGCCGACAAAACCGAGCGTCTTTTATATCTCGAAGGGCACACAATTCTTCTCTGCCACGGCCACGAATGGGGCGTTAAGGGTGGACTTGGTGGTCTCATCGCGCACGCGGCTGACGTCGGCGCGGATATCGTACTGTTTGGGCACACGCACAAGCCGACCTTGCAAGTCATCGCCGCCGGCGAACAGATCGGTAAGGCTGAGCTCTCTCGACCGATGTATCTTTTCAACCCCGGTAGCATTGGTTTTAACGAGGATGGGGAAGGGTATTCCTTTGGCACGTTGACCATCAAGGGAGAGACCGTTCTCTTCGGTCACGGCAGGCTGTAAAACAAAAAAGACCGCCAAAGCAGTCTTTTTGTTCTTGTTTCATTTTATACGGGTTCGCCAACCTCTTCGGCGGTCTCGCCAACTTCTGCAGCCTCTGCAAGCGCTGCCTCATAAGCGCTGATCACGCTGGATTCCAGCATCCCACGGAACTGTGCGTTAATGGGATGTACGATGTCGCGGTAGGTGTCATCGGGGTTCTTGCGGCTGGGCATCACAATGAAATACTTATCACGTGCATAAATTACTTTTACGTCGTGAACGGCAAGCTGTCCGTCAAACGTAACAGAGACGATTGCTTTCATCGGGCCTTCGTCAAACAGTTTTCTTACTTTAATATCGGTAATTTGCATTGGTAAATCCTCCGTTGGTCGTTTTACTGATGTTATTATACAGCATTTTTGTGATTGTTATTCAATGATAGCAGTATCTTTTTGTGAAAGGATTGAGAACATCCTCACAAAACCGTCACAAAACGTCGAGGTTTGTCATATAGAAAAATAAGCCCACCCGTGGGCTTGGAAAGGGGAGAGCGATATGGCTTTGGAGAATACACACTACGGACACGCGCGCATTGGCGAGATGTTAAAGGATTGCCACAGTATTTTCTTTATTGGAATCGGCGGCATCAGTATGTCGGCGCTTGCGCAAATTTCGCTCTCGCTCGGATATACCGTAGGCGGCTCGGACCGCTCCGAGAACGCGCAAACCGTTCATCTAAAGGAGAAGGGTATTCCCGTTTTCGGCTCTCACGATGCCAAAAACATCGAGGATTTTGATGCCGTGGTCTATACGGTTGCCATCGGGGCGGATAACCCCGAATATCTTGCCGCAAAGGCGGCAGGCAAGCCTCTGCTTTCCCGTGCCGACTACCTTGGCTACCTGATGGTCTCCTATTGTCACCGCATTGGCGTGGCGGGTATGCACGGCAAGAGTAGCTGCACCGCAATGTGTGCGCAAATTTTCCTTTCCGCAACCGATGCTACGGTTCTCTGCGGAGCGGAGTTGCCGTTTCTTGGCGGTTCTACCTGTTGCATTGGGGGAGAGCGGGAGCATTTCGTTTTTGAAGCCTGCGAATATATGGATTCCTTCCTCGATTTTAACCCGACCTTGGCGGTCGTGCTCAACGTGGGAATGGATCACCCCGACTATTTTCAGAATATGGAGCAGATTCGTGCATCTTTTCTCTCTTATGCGAGAAGAACAGGCAAGAACGGAACGGTTCTTTACAATGCCGACGACTGCGAGAGCGTGCTCTCTGTAAAAGAATTTGAAGGACGTCACGTTACCTTCGGTATTGAAAAAGAGGCTGATTATTCTGCTCGCAATATTTGCCACAAAAACGGCGTCACCTCATTTGAGTTTTGGGGTGGGGAAGAATGCCTGTGCAATATTCAATTACACGTCTTTGGACTTCACAACGTTTACAATGCATTGGCGGCAGCAGCGGCGGCAAGCATTTGCGGCATTTCCCCCGACCTGATTGTCAAGTCGCTTGGGGAATTCGTTGGCGCCAAACGCCGTATGGAGCGCAAAGGAATTTTGAACGGAGCGGTTGTTTACGACGATTACGGACACCATCCCGTCGAAATCAATGCCACTCTTTCAGGCGCGCGTGAGATGGGCTACAACCGTATTCTCTGCGCATACCAGCCCCACACCTACAGCCGCACCGCAAAGCTGTTTGATGAGTTTGTGCAGGCCTTCGGCTCTGCCGACCGCGTCTATTTTGCCGACATTTATGCCGCGCGCGAACAAAACGTTTTCGGTATCAGTTCCGCAGATCTTGCCAAAAGGATTGGCACCGCGGCAGAATACTGCGGCAGCTTTGAGCAAGTCGCTCAGGCGCTGAAGCGCGATGCAAAAGAGGGAGACCTCGTCATCGTAATGGGCGCGGGCGATATTTATAAAGTTTATGACCTTTTGAATTTGCAATCGCTTTAATTCAAAATAAAGGAGAAAAGAATGAAAAAAGCAATTTTTTCACCAACCAATATATTATTACCCAAACAAAATTTTGAAGCTTGGTCGGTTATTGCCTGCGACCAGTTTACATCCAACGAAGAATATTGGCAATCTGTCAAGAGTGCGGCAGGGGAGAACCCCACAACGCTCAATCTCATCTATCCCGAGGTGTATCTCGGCAAGACCGATGCCGCCGAGGTGACCGCAAGCATCAACAACGCTATGCAAAAGTACGTTGCTGACGGCATATTCCAAGAGTATCCCAATGCGCTCATTTACGTTGAACGCACCCAACGCGACGGACTTGTGCGTTGCGGCATTGTGGGAGCCGTCGATTTGGATGCTTACGACTACAACGAGGGGTCGACCTCTCGCGTACGCGCTACCGAAAAGACCGTGCTTGAGCGTATTCCGCCCCGTGTGGAAATCCGCAAGAACGCTACGTTGGAGCTTCCGCACATCCTGATGCTGATGGATGATACGGCACGCGCCATTGTAGAGCCTCTCTCTGACCTTGCCGCGAGCGGTGCGATGCAAAAGCTGTACGATTTTGACTTGATGTTGGATGGCGGACATCTGCGCGGTTATCTCATCCCCGAGGAATTGTGTGAGGGCATCTGCCAAAAGATTGAGGCATTGGGAGACCTGCACGGCGGCATTACGTTAGCGGTTGGTGACGGAAACCACTCCTTGGCAACCGCCAAGGCTTGTCGTGCTTTGGGAAAAACCGAACACAACCGTTACGCACTTTGCGAGGTGATGAACATTCACAGTGAAGCACTCGTTTTTGAGCCTATCTTCCGTACGGTCGAGGGCATTGATGCCGAGGTTCTGCTTGCCGATTTCAGGGCATATCTCGCAGATGCTACCAATCAAAACGAGGGGAATGCTCCGCAAGAGATTACTTTTGTAAGCGGAAAATTGCGCGAGGTTGTCGTTGCCCAAAAGCCGCCGCACGCACTCGCAGTTGGAACGGTTCAGCAGTTCCTCGATGCGTATCTTGCCGACAAGCCGAATGCCGTTATTGATTACATCCACGACGAGGAAGAACTTCTCTCCCTGACCGCATCGGGCAAAACCTGCGGCTTCCTTTACGGCTGTATGGGCAAAAGCGAGCTTTTTGATGCCATCGAAAAAGAGGGCGTCCTGCCACGCAAGACCTTTTCTATGGGTTCTGCGCGCGACAAGCGCTATTACACCGAAGCGAGAAAGATAGTTGAATAAGAGAGACTACGGGGGAACCTTTTTGCAAAAAAGGTTCCCCCGTACCCCCTCCCAAAAACTCTCTAACAATAAATCAAAAAAATAAAATTGTCAGAAACGGACGGACAGTCGACGCGAGGGTAAACCTCGCTTTTGCTGTCGCGAGCGGCTGGATACCACCGAGACCCCATCCGCTAAGAAAGTTGATTAAAACGAAGAAAAACGGAGAGCCTCATTGAGACTCTCCGTTCTTTGTTTCATATTCTGTTAAGGTGTAACGGGTTCTTCTGTGGGGGCATTGGTCTCGGGGAGTGTTCCACCCAAAGCACCTGTGCCGAGAGCAGCCATAAAGCTATAAAAATCGCTATTGCTGAAATAGGTTTCGGGAAGAACGCCGTCCCATTGCAGGATGTAGTAATAGAGCATTAGGGTGTGCAAATCGTCGTTATCGAGATTTTTGGGGTCTTTTGCAAGAATATCGCGCACCTGACCGATAACGGCAGCATCCTTTTGACCTGCGTATTCGGCAGCGTCTGCTTGGATTTTAACAACCTCAAGCTCGGCTTCTGCGGCAATTTTAGCAACAGCGGCTTCTGCTTCTGCCTCAATTCTTGCACGCTCTGCGGCAGCCTCGGCTTCCATATTCTTTTGTTCCTGCTCAATCTTTGCCTGCTTACTCTTTTGTTCAGCAACCTGCTTTGCTTCAACAGCATCGGTAAAGGTATCGGAGAAGTCCAAATCCTCAATGGATGCGTCAATAACGACAACGTTGTAAGCTTGGAGCTGTTCTGTCAAAAGGGCACGGATATCACCCGAGAGTTTGGAGCGCATATTGAGGAGCTCTTCTGCGGTATACTTGGCAAATTCGCTCTTTACGGCTTCCTGAATACGGGGCGCGATGATAATATCGTAATAGCTAATGCCGATTTCCTTATAAATGGTTTGTGCGTTGGTTTTGGAAATTTGATAGTTGATGGTGTAGGTTACGGCAACCTCCTGAATATCGGAGGAGAAGCAGGAAAGCGGAACAGAAGCCTTTTGGTTTCGGTTGTCCATGTTAACGACCTCTTGCCAAGGAGCACAGAAGTGTACGCCTGCCTCGTAGGTGATGTCCTCAACCTTACCAAAGGTGGTAACGATGCCGGTGTGTCCCGTGGGAACGGTACGCAGGCAACTAACAAGTGCGAGGATTACGCTGAGCACCAAAAGAACCGTCGGTAAAATTCCGCGCAAGAGCGGCTTTTGTATCTTCTTGGCAGAGAAGATAGTAACCAATGCGGCAACAAAAAGCAGAACGGCGAATACGAATAATACAATCATTTTTATAATCTCCTTTCTTCCGAACTCTGTCGGTATGATTGTAATAATATAATAACACAATTTCCTTATACTGTCAAGTGATTTTATAAAAAATATTAGAGATTTACAATTCGTTTACAAATGCTCCATTTTCTGGATGAAATAGGTGACCGCAATCTGAAAAAACGGTGACAAACTCTACCAGAATGACCAGAACACTTGACTTTTGTCGAAAAATGTGGTATGATGTGTGGGTATTGTAAAAGTCGAAAATTTTGTATTTTTTATGTTTTTATAAACGGAGGTACCGAATGAGAACGAAATTAGGATATACCGTTTCTGCGTTACTGTCTTTGCTTTTATGTGCCGTTATGCTTTGCGGAACGGTTCTCCCCACCGCAGCAGAGGCGGCAACATTGCCCTCTTTGGATTATTCTAACCCTGCTATCGACAGTAGCAAAGAGCTTTCTGTCTCCGAACTTTATAGTGTTCTTTTGAACCGTTTGCCCACCGAGGGCGAGACGCTGTATTGGCAAGCAAAGGGCTTTTCGTTGCAGTACAATGACAACATCCCCAACGATAGAATCGATACGAACTATGATAACGAAATTTTGGACGTTACCGTATCGCCCTATACCTATACTGCGGCAAACGGTGCCACCGTTACTTGGATACCCGAATCTATAAAGTTGGAAACGGTAAGCGGGGAATGGGAACAGCATTCTCTTACCGAACAAAACGGTGTTTACACAGCACAAATCAGCTGCAAATATTCCGGTGACTTTGACATGAAGGTTGTGTACGTCTGTGAAATTGCGATTGCAGGCAGTATTGTCGAGGCTCTTCACAACGAGGCTTACCGTGAAGGCGCTAATGCGTTGGCACTGATGACGGCATATGAAAAAGAAAAAGCCAAGTACGATAAGTATGTAGCAGACAAGTATGCTTACGATAATTACGTTGATAATAAGGCGGCTTACGAGCAGTATCTCAAAGACAAGGCTGCCTACGACGTGCTCTACGAAGCTTACCGGGCATATTTGGCAGAGGATGCTGCTTATTGGGAGCTTGTAGAGCTTGAAAAGCAATGGGCTGAATATTGGGCTCAACAAGAAAAATACAACGCAACCAAGGATGCGTATGCCAAATATTTTGCATACAGCACAGCTTATCAAAAGGCCGTAGATACGCTTGCAATGTTCGAGGGAATCTTTGCAAAGGAAGACCGCGGCTGGTGTATGTACAATGACATTATGGGCTCTGCCGTTACTGAGGTTCTTGCAAGAAAGGATGAGTTGATAGCTGCCGGCGGCAATGCCGAGGACATCAATTTGGCAGGCGTGGCAACCGAAAACCTGCGCGTTTTGCTCGGCGACTACAACAAATTGCGTACCGCAAAATATAAATCCGACCACGATAAATACAAGGCTCTTTACGAATACTACCAAAAAAACTATGATGCACTTACACTGAATTTCTGTGATTTGTATAAAACCCTGAAGGGACTTTATGGCAACTCTGCCGTTTCGGGTTACATTGCTCTGCAAGAAAAAACCGAGCATTATCGCCAGCTCGTAGGGCATTTGTTTGTTGTTTCTACCGCACTTGACCGTACTTCCGAGCGTGATGAGAATGGATGGCGTATTGACAGAAAACCACTGCTTGAGGTTATCAGAGAGAATGTACACTACTTCCCGGATAGCAATACCCGTTGGTATCCTTCGGCAACCTATCCTGCCGAAGAGGTGGCATACGTTGAAGAGGTAAAAGAACCCCAGAAACCGGCGAAGGACGAACCTATGTTTGTTCCCGCGGAGCCGCCCACACCGGTCACAGATCCCGGCGAAGGTCCTAAAAAGGTAGATGACCCCGGAAAGCCCGAGGAAGAACCGGATCCGGTCGACGAGCCCACCTCCCCGGAGCCGGGTTTTAGCAATGCCGTTAAGGAGTTGTATAAAGATGTTAGGGATGGAAAACTCTCTCTTTACGAGGGCTCTATTCCCCAAACCGTACCGCTGAAGCTGACCGTTGAGGCAAGTCACGGCATTTCCATTCAAAACGTTAAAACGGTTATCTTTTACGATTTGGAGGGAAATCCTTACCGCACAGAGCAAAGAAACTACGGCGAAACCGTAAAATGCGCCCCCCTGGAGCACGACACAACGGTAGCTGCTTATTATCGTTTTTTGTGTTGGAAGGATGCAGACGGTAACGAAATAGGAAAAACTGCAGAAATTGAGGTTACCAAAAACATTTCTCTATATCCGCATTATCTCGCAACCCCTCGTATGTACACGGTTACGTTTATTGTGGAGAGCGAGTGGGGAGAGCCCCAAACAAAATCGGTTACTTACAACTACGGCACACCGCTTGATGCAAAACAGTTTGTCAACATTCCCCTTGCCGATGCCGCATATCAATATAGCTTTTCGGGTTGGCAAACGGTCGACGGAGAGCCCGTTGATGTTACTATGGTTACGGGTGACGCAACTTACAAGGGATATCTGCAACGCACTCTTAGAAAATACACTGTAACCTGGGTTATCAACGAGAGAAACGAAACCATCCCCGAGGAGGAAGTAGAATACGGTAGTACGCCCTCGTTTAAGGGGGATCTGTCGGTTCCTTCTTCTTCGTACATTTACCGTTTTATGAAGTGGGATAAGACCCTTTCCACCGTAAAGGGTGACATTACCTATACCGCAATTTACAGAAAAATCCCCTTGGCAACCGATACCGGTGACGTAGCGCTTGAAGTGCTGCACAGCGATACCGAAATCAAGGTAATGGCTACCGATGGTGTGGTTACCGTTAAGGAAGCGGCTCTTTTGGCAGCCCAAACAAATAAAACCTTGACTGTTTGTTGGGATGGAGTGCTCTCTGTCTCTTTGTCGGGCGAAGACCTGCAAACCTACATCGATATAGATACTCCTAAATTGATACTCACGGTATCCCAAGAGGGAGATACAGAGATTTACGAATTCAAATATAATCTGCGTAACTCTACCGTTTCCACGCTTCCGGATGCCAACGTTCAGTTTGCTTACAGCAAAACGAACAATCAGGTAACGCTGTTTGAAATGCAAACAGAGGATGGCTGGCAGCGTCTTGAAAAAGACCAAGCAACTGTACAGGGGAGCTTCAAAGCGCGCCGCATCTATTCTTATTCCATTTTCTGCGTGCCCAATGAATTCTGCAACGTTAAGCAACCTCAAATGGCAAAGCAGGCAATCGAGGGTGAATGGGTTTCCATCGATTTGAATTGTAACTACGGCTACAAGGTGGTTGGCGCAACCATTGAGACAAACGACGGAAAGACCATTACGGTAACAGGGGTATCCTTCCAAATGCCTGCCTCTGTTGCAACGCTCACCTTGCAGGTGGAAAAAATCGTATACCGCGTAACCTTTATGGTTGACGGTCAGGTTTGGAATACAGCAGAATACCATATGGGTGATGCGATTGTATTGCCCGAAGACCCCACAAAGCAAGCCGAAGACGGATATGTATACGCTTTTAGCGGTTGGGGTGAGGTTCCCGCACTCGCTACCGGCGAGGATGAGGAGCTTGTATTTGAAGCATCCTTCGATAAGGTACAGCTTATCAGTGACTACGAAACCGGACACAATAACAACGTGTTGGTTACCGTTGTGTTGCCTTGCGTTGGAGCCGCTGTTGTGTTGTTGGTTGCATTCCTTATTTTGAACCGCACCGTTCGCAAGAAGGGCGGTTGGAAGATTGTTAGAATTCAGATGACCTGTCGCATTCGCGCACTCTTTAAAAAAGGCAAGGATACACCTGTCAAAAAAGAAAGCCCGAAGAGCGATGCTGCACCTATCAAAAAGGAAACTCCGAAAAGCAACGGGATGCCCATCAAAAAGGGAACTCCAAGCAGCAAACCGGTGCAAAACGCAAACGAACAACAACCCCCAAAAGCAAAAAAATAATCAATAAGCAAACGGGATAGCATCTGCTATCCCGTTTTTGTCTTTTTAAGAACCAAAACAAAAAAGAGAACCGCCAACTACGGTTCCCGACACATCTTTTTTGTGTGAGTGCTTTTTGGAAGGGGTGCGGGGAAACGTTTTTCGCGAAAAAGGGTTCCCCGCAATCTTCTTAAATCACTTAATACATACCGCCCATACCCGGAGCAGGAGCTGCGGGAGCGGGATTTTCTTCCTTCTTATCGGCAACGACCGATTCGGTGGTGAGGATTACCGATGCGATAGAAGCGGCGTTTTGCAGGGCAGAGCGAGTAACCTTGGTGGGGTCAACGATGCCTGCGGCCATCATATCGCAATAAACCTCGTTATAGGCATCAAAGCCATAGCCGAGCTTGCCGCTGGAGAGGATTTTATCCACAACAACGCCGCCGTCAAAGCCTGCATTCGCGGCGATTTGGCGTACGGGCTCTTCAAGTGCCTTGAGAACGATTTTTACGCCGGTCTTTTCGTCACCGTCAACGGTGTCGATGAGCTTTGCAACCTCGCCAATAACGTTGAGGTAAGCAGTTCCGCCGCCGGCAACAATGCCTTCTTCAACGGCTGCCTTAGTAGCGTTGAGAGCATCCTCGATGCGGAGCTTCTTTTCTTTCATTTCTGCCTCGGTTGCGGCACCAACCTTAATAACGGCAACACCGCCTGCGAGCTTTGCAAGACGCTCTTGCAGCTTTTCACGGTCGAAATCGGAGGTGGTCTCAACAATAGCGGCACGAATTTGGTTTACGCGAGCGCGGATAGCATCGGGGTTGCCTGCACCGCCAACAATGATGGTGTGCTCTTTGTTGACCTTGATTTGGCGAGCGTGACCGAGCATTTCAATGGAAGCATCCTTGAGCTCAAGTCCGATTTCGGAGGAAACAACCTCGCCACCGGTGAGGATTGCGATATCTTGGAGCATTTCCTTGCGGCGGTCGCCAAAACCGGGTGCCTTAACAGCTACGCAGTTGAATACGCCACGCAGTTTGTTCAGTACGAGAGTAGTGAGGGCTTCGCCTTCAACGTCCTCGGCAATAATGAGCATCTTTCTGCCTGCTTGAACGATTTGTTCAAGAAGGGGAAGGATTTCTTGAATGTTGGAAATTTTCTTATCGGTGATGAGGATGAGGGCGTCGTCATAAACGGTCTCCATCTTATCCATATCGGTAGCCATATAGGGGGAGAGATAGCCGCGATCGAACTGCATACCCTCAACAACCTCGGAGTAGGTGTCGGCGGATTTGGATTCCTCAATGGTGATAACGCCGTCGGCGGTAACCTTTTCCATAGCGTCGGCAATCAGTTGACCGATGACCTCGTCGCCTGCGGAGATGGTGCCGACTCGTGCAATGTCGTCAGTTCCGTTAACCTTTTTAGAGTTGGCAACAAGCGCTTCGACAGCTACATCTACCGCCTTTTTCATACCCTTGCGAACAACCATGGGGTTTGCACCAGCGGTTACGTTTTTCATACCTTCGCGTACGAAAGCCTGTGCCAAAAGCGTTGCGGTGGTGGTACCGTCGCCTGCGGCGTCGTTGGTTTTGGTTGCAACCTCTTTTACAAGCTGTGCGCCCATGTTTTCGGCTGCATCCTCAAGCTCGATTTCCTTTGCGATGGTAACGCCATCGTTGGTGATGAGGGGAGAGCCGTATTTTTTGTCAAGAACCACGTTTCTGCCCTTGGGGCCAAGCGTGATTTTAACAGTATCTGCCAATTTGTCCACGCCACGAGAGAGTGCGTTGCGTGCTTCAATTCCGTAAAGAATGTCCTTTGCCATGTGTATATACCTCGTTTACAATTATTCTACGATTGCAAGAATGTCGCTTTGCTTTACAATGGTGTACTCAACGCCATCCATTTTGACTTCGGTGCCGGAATACTTGCCGGTAATAACCTTATCGCCAACCTTTACTTCCATAGGAATGAGCGCTCCGTTATCGTCGCGAGCGCCGGGGCCTACTGCTACAACCTCTGCCACTTGGGGCTTTTCTTGAGCGGCGGCGGTAAGAAGAATACCGGTCTTTGTCTTTTCTTCAGCTTCTACAAGCTTGACCACAACGCGGTCAGAAAGGGGTCTTATGTTCATATTTGGAATTCCTCCTTGCATTTTGCGAAAAATATGCGAATTTTGTTTGTTTTTAGCACTCAAAGGCGTCGAGTGCTAACGTCTGCTATTATTGTATACTATTTTATGGAAAAATCAAGCCTTTTAGCGCATTATTCACATTCTTTTAACAATTATATAGAGCATTTTTTCGGTGTAGGCAGAGCGAGGCAAAAAAGCTGTCGAAGCATAGAAATCATCTTTTTGGAATAGAATGCAAAAAGGACAAAAAAGGGGGGCATAAACGATGCTGAAATGGCTTTTGACGGGTGGATTGATACCGCCGCTGCTTTTGCTTGTGGGAGTGTTTTTTCTTGTTTACTTGAGGGGGCACCCTTGGCGAGCGCCGAAGAGGATGCTCTTGGCAATGCGCGACGGGGGAGAGGGAAAGACGTCTCCCTTCCGTGCGATGATGCTTGCCTTGGCGGGAACGCTTGGCGTGGGGAACATTGTAGGCGTTGCAAACGCCATTGCCATAGGCGGTGCGGGAGCGGTGTTTTGGATGTGGATATCGGCAATTTTTGCAATGATTCTCAAATATGCCGAAATTCTTTTGGCGGTCTCGCATAGGCGAACCGACAAAAAGGGCAGCTTTTTCGGCGGTGCGGTGTACTATATTCGAGATTGCTTTCTTTCCTGTCGACGCGCGCGTTTGGCGGTCATCGTTCCCATTGTTTTTGCCCTCTTAATGGTGGTGGATGCCTTGAGTATGGGGTGCATGATACAGGTTCGCGCCGTAGGCGAGACCTTGCAAGAGGTCGTTGGAATTCCCACGGTGTATAGCGGTGTTTTTCTTGTGCTCTTGACGCTTCCGCTCTTGGCACGCGGAACAAAGGGGATTTCGGCACTGACTGAATACCTCGTGCCTATTATGACGGCAGGATATGTCATTCTCTCGGTCGCGGTACTGATTTTGCGCCGTGATGCCTTGGGCGGGGCATTGCTCTCTATTTGTCGGGATGCTTTCGCATCCGAGAGCGCGTTTGGCGGAGTGAGCGGATTTTTGCTTTCTCGCGCTCTGCGCACGGGAACAATGAGAGGACTGCTTTCCAATGAGGGCGGATGCGGAACAGCGCCTACGGCACACGCCGAGGCGGATGCCAAAAGCCCCGCACATCAAGGTGTGTGGGGGATATTCGAGGTCTTTGCCGATACCATCGTGCTTTGTACGGCTACGGCACTCGTGATTCTCGTCAGCGGAGTGGATACGACCTCGGGCGGTGTCATGATGACGGTGACGGCATATTCCTCGGTGCTCGGTGGATTTGCCGAGTGGTTCTTTTCGGCGGCGGTGTTCTGCTTTGGCTATGCCACGCTTTTGTGCTGGGGAAGCTATGGGATGGAAAGCGTGCGGTTCCTTTCCCAAAAGAAGCGGTGGCGCGCCTTGTATATTCTCGTGTTTGGCGCGTGTATCCTCTTTGGCGTGCGCTCGGCACCCGAGGCGGTGTGGAATATTGCCGATTTTTCGATTGCCGCAATGACTGCCATCAACCTTTGCGTGCTCCTTCTTTTGCGGCGCGAGGTGAGGGAAGAGACTCTTCAATTTGTAAAAAAAGAAAAGAGAGGGGAGCCCCTATCCGCTTGAAAGGGGAGAAAAAGGGTACGGTTGTTTGTAAAATGCACATACAAGGGGTATTTTGAGCATCAAAAATGATATATTGTAACAAAAATTGATAAATTTTCGTCAAACCCCTTGTATATTGGAAAAAAATGAGTTATAATATATGCTGTAAGGAAAGGCTTTCCAATGGAAAGTCAACTAAATTTTATTTATAAAAAACGGAGGATTTTTCCAATGGCAAACGTAAAAGTTGCGATTAACGGTTTCGGTCGTATCGGCCGTCTTGCATTCCGTCAAATGTTCGGCGCAAAGGGTTATCAGGTAGTTGCTATCAACGACCTCACCAAGCCCTCTATGCTCGCTCACCTTCTCAAGTATGATACCGCTCAAGGCAGATACAACCACGACGTTGTTGCTGATGACGAAGCAGGTACCATCACCGTAGACGGCAAGACCATTAAGATCTACTCTGAAAAGGACGCTATTAACCTTCCTTGGAAGAAGCTGAAGGTTGACGTAGTTCTCGAGTGCACCGGTTTCTACTGCACACAAGAGAAGTCCATGGCTCACATCAACGCAGGCGCTAAGAAGGTTGTTATCTCTGCTCCCCCTGATAAGGCTACCAAGACTGTTGTTTACAGCGTAAACGAGAACATTCTCACTCCCGATGATAAGATCATCTCTGCTGCATCCTGCACCACCAACTGCCTCGCTCCTATGGCAAAGGCTCTCAACGACTATGCACCCATCCAATCCGGTATCATGACCACCGTTCACGCTTACACCGGTGACCAAATGATCCTTGACGGTCCTCACAGAAAGGGTGACCTCCGCCGTGCACGTGCAGGCGCACAAAACATCGTTCCTAACTCCACTGGCGCTGCAAAGGCAATCGGTCTCGTAATTCCCGAGCTCGATGGCAAGCTCATCGGTTCCGCACAAAGAGTTCCTACCTGCACCGGCTCCACCACCATCCTGGTAGCTGTTGTTAAGGGTAAGGACATCACCAAGGAAGGCATCAACGAAGCTATGAAGGCTGCTTCTTCCGCTTCCTTCGGTTACAACACCGATCCCATCGTTTCTTCCGACGTTATCGGTATCACCTACGGTTCTCTCTTCGATGCTACCCAAACCATGGTTGCAAAGATCGACGAGGATACCTACCAAGTACAAGTTGTTTCTTGGTACGACAACGAGAACTCCTACACCAGCCAAATGGTTCGCACCATTAAGTACTTTGCTGAACTTCAGTAATTTACAAATTGGATAAACAATAAAAGGGAAAGCCGCAAGGCTTTCCCTTTCTTATTTTCCCCCTCAAAAATTAACACTTGACACTCCCCCCACAATAATGGTATAATATAAATATAGAAACTTCCCCTAAAATCTGTTTGCCGCAAAGTGGCAGATCGGAGGATTACAATATGAAAAAATACATTCTTGCTCTTGACGAGGGAACGACAAGCGCGCGCGCGATACTGTTTGATTGCGATAGCCGCATCGTTTCTATGGCGCAGCACGAAATCGCGCAAATTTACCCCGCTCCCGGTTGGGTAGAGCAGGACCCGATGGATATTTACGCAAATCAATATGCCGCTCTCACCGAGTGTATTGCCAAAAGCGGCATCTCGCCCGACGAGATTGCGGCTGCGGGCATTACCAATCAGCGCGAGACGGTCATTGTTTGGGAGCGTGCAACGGGCAAGCCTATCTATAACGCTATCGTTTGGCAATGCCGTCGCACCACCGACATTTGTGCGGAGCTTGAGCGTGCAGGGCACGCAGAATACGTCCGCAACACCACAGGCTTGCGTCTTGACCCCTACTTTAGCGGTACCAAGATTAAATGGATTCTTGACCACGTAGAGGGTGCGCGCGAGCGCGCTCGCGCAGGAGAGCTGATGGTTGGTACGGTTGACACTTGGTTGACTTGGAAGCTGACCGAGGGGCGCGTATTTGTTACCGACCGCACCAACGCTTCGCGTACAATGCTTTGTAACATTCACACAGGTGAGTGGGATGACGAAATGTTGAAAATTCTCGACATTCCGCGCGAAATGCTCCCCGAAATTCGTAGCAGTAGCGAGGTCTACGGATATTTTGAATGTATGGGCGCACAGCTTCCCATCGCAGGCATTGCAGGCGACCAGCAGGCAGCACTTTTTGGTCAAGGATGCTTTGAAGCGGGTGAGGCAAAAAATACATACGGCACAGGCTGTTTCTTGCTTACACACACGGGCGAGAGTGCCATTCACAGCTCTCACGGGCTTCTTACAACCATCGCCGCAACCGAGGCAGGCAAGCCCATCGAATACGCCCTTGAGGGCAGTGTGTTCATCGGTGGCGCGGTCATTCGTTGGTTGCGTGACGAGATGAAGCTTATTCACGATGCAAAGGACAGCGAATATTTTGCTAAAAAGGTTGACGATTGCGGCGGCGTGTATTTTGTCCCCGCATTCACAGGTCTCGGAACTCCCTATTGGGACGCGCACGCGCGCGGAACAATCGTGGGACTCAGCGCAGGGGTAGGAAAGAACCATATCATTCGCGCGGCACTCGAAGCGATTGCATATCAAAGCGAGGATTTGCTTGCGGCAATGAATGCCGATATGCAAAACGTTGTCGGGGATGGACACAAGATTCACAGTCTTCGCGTTGACGGCGGTGCATCGGCAAACGCTCTGTTGATGCAAATGCAAAGCGACATTTCGGGCATCGAGGTTCTGCGTTCTGCCAATCCCGAAGCAACCGCGGCAGGTGCGGCATACCTTGCAGGACTTGCCGTAGGCTTTTTCCATAGCAGAGAGGAACTTAAAAACAAATTGGGTGCGGGACAGGTTTACCGTCCCGCCATCGACCAAGCGGCGCGCGACGTGCGTATGCAAGGATGGCATCGTGCCATCAAGGCTTGCCGTATCTTTTCGGAAAGCGAGGTATAAACAATGGGAGTCAAAAAGCAGGAACTCAAGGTTTTGTCTTGTGACGGCGTTCACAAGCTCGCGGGCGTGGTATTCTTGCCCTCGAGAGAGCCCGTTGGATTCTTCCAAGTTGTTCACGGTATGACCGAATATATCGGACGTTATGAGCGTTTTATGATTGAAATGGCAGAACGCGGCTGGATTTGCTTCGGCCACGACCATCTCGGTCACGGCCACTCGGTCAACGATGCGAGCGAGCTTGGCTTTATCGCACACGAAAACGGAGCCGATCTTTTGCAACGCGACGTCAAAAAGGTAGCGGACACCATCATTAAGCATTACACAACCGCAGGCAAAAAGCTGCCTTATGTGCTGATGGGTCACAGTATGGGCTCGTTTATCGTTCGCCTTGCCGTCGAGAAGAAATACGTAGCTCCCGACCGGCTCATCGTTATGGGAACGGGCGGCCCCAATCCCGTTGCGGGAATCGGTCTTGTGCTGATTAAGATTATTAAGAAATTGCGCGGCGAGCGTCACATTTCCAAATTGTTGGAGAATATTGCATTCGGCAGCTATAACGACGCTTGGGGTGGTGGAACAGAAATTGACACCGACCCGTGGTTGACCTCGGATGTGGGTGTGCGTATGCGTTATTATGCCGACCCGCTTTGCACGTTCAAATTCACCGCAAGCGCGATGGGAGACCTTGTTACGCTCACAAAGGAAGCCAACCGCAAGGAATGGTTCTCCAATATGCCCAAGAACATTCCCGTGCTCCTTGTAGCAGGGCAGGATGACCCCGTAGGTGACTTTAGCGAGGGCGTGGAAAAGGTACACGAAAAGCTCCTTAAGGCAGGCGTAAAATCCGAAATGAAGATTTACGAAAACGCCCGCCACGAAATTCTCAACGATATTTCTTATAATGATGTTGTAAAGGATATTGTTTTGTTTTGTAAATAAGAGATAGCGAAATAAAAGCACTTATGGTCAGTGATTTCCATAAGTGCTTTTTCTGTTATTGTTTTTTGAGTTTTCCTGTTTCTAATAGGAAAGATATTGCAAATTCACATCCTTTGAAGAATGCTTTTTTAACAAAAGAATCCTGCATTTCGAATAATGCTTCAATGTATTTTTCAATAGCTTCACTTTGTTCCTTTGTCAATAATTCATTTGCTATGTTATGCATTTGGAGTGCCTGCTTGGCAAGTGCTCTTTCTTCTTCGGTATCGATTGCCGCACATTCTTCGGCAAAATATTCGCTCCAGAGTTTTTCAAGTGTTATATTCATTACATTTCTCCTTTCGAAACGCATTCAGATAAATGCACAACACTATTATAGCATTCATTTGAATGCTTGTCAAGCGTTTTTTTGAATGCAATGATATAATAATCTTGTAAGACCACTTTTTTGAATTGGAGAACATAAATGTACGTTTATCAAAGATTGAAAGATACAAGAGAAGATGCGGATAAAAAGCAAGAAGATATAGCTCTTGTCTTAAACATTACAAGACAGCAATATCAGCTTTATGAAAGCGGAAAGCGTGAAATGCCAATGCATCATTTTATGACTTTGGCAAAATACTATAATGTTTCGCTTGACTATCTCGCAGGACTTATAGAAACCCCTAAAAAGCTTGGGTGAGTCTTGCTTTTAGAATGGTTATAAAAAGCCAAGGAACTTTACGTTCCTTGGCTTTTTATGTTTTTTATTACTTCAAATCCTTAGGCTTTCTAATGCGGTTGAGTTGCTTGTTGAGCTTGAGGAGTTCTTCCTTGGTAAAGGAGATGTTCATCATGCCCACCATGGAGCTCAAACGAAGAACGGTAAACCCGCCCATCATTTGCATAATTCCGCCGCCGGCATCTTTGAGGTTTACGCTAAAGCCGCCGGACTTCTTGCCCTTCTTTTCGCCCTTCTTGTTGGCATCCATCTTCTTTTTGAGCTTGAGACCCAAAGAGAGGAACCAGAGCTTGCCGCGCAGGGATTTCATAATGTCGGAGATCTTGTCGTTGAGGGAGTATCTGCCTTCAATTTCAACAACGTCGAACCAGTTGAGCACTGCACCGACTTCGCGAAGAACATAGTCCATGTTCATCTCTTCAACCTTGCGAATCTTGCCCTCGTCGGTGAGGTCGCCTGCCTTGGCAACGATGGTGCTTTCACCAATGTTCTTTACATCAAAATAGAAGAAGTGGTCGTGGGCGGTCTTTTTGCCAATGCTTTCGCCGTTTACAAAGAGCTCAACCTCGGGCAGGTTGGAGTAAACGGTTACCTTGGTAACATCCTCAACGCGGTCGATATAACGCTTGCCGCAAAGGTGAACGAAGGGATCTTCCTCGGGCGATACGAGCCATGCCTTGTAAGCATAGAAGGAGTCCTTCTTATACTTGCGGTCGATGGTTACGAGGCCCTTGTGGTTTTGTCCGTTTTCGCCGCCTTGTGCTCTTGCATCAGCGCCAAAGTCGAACATATTCCAAACGTGGGTAGCCCAAATGTACTTACGGGTGAAGAGTTGCTTGATGAGCTCTTCGTGATAGAAGGATTGATATTCCTCGGTGTAGTCGCCCTGCTTGGGATTGCTGGTATGCCAGGTGAGAGGCTCACAGCCGTACTCGGAGGAACGGATCGGAATGTTGGGATGGGTCTCGTGGAACTTATCGAACCAAGGGCCGTTCATTGTGGTGTCACCGCCGTACCAACCAAAGTAGTGGTTGTAGGAAACAACGTCGGGAATTTGGAGATAGGGATCTTCCATTTTGCACATCGAAACTGCGGCGATGGTGGTCAGTCGAGTCTTGTCCATTTCGTGGCAGAGGTCGTTGAGGATGCGGTGGTTCTCGAGAAGGTCCTCGGTAGAGCCGCCGATGGAGATCTCATTGGAAAGACCCCAAACAACGATAGATGCGTGGTTGTAGTTTTGGGTTACGAGCTCCTTCATTTGGGTGATGGTGTTCTCGCGACCGGTGGGCATATGGCGGGAGATGTAGGGAATCTCTGCCCAAATTACCAGACCGCGCTCGTCGCACAGGTCATAGAAGTATTGGTCGTGTTGATAGTGAGCAAGACGAATGGTGGTAGCGCCCATTTCGCAAATGAGGTCCATATCCTCTTCGTGGTGCTCGGGGAGCAGCGCGTTACCAACGCCCCATCTGTCTTGGTGACGGGATACGCCGCGCAGGGGATACTCTTCGCCGTTGAGGATGAAGCCGTTTTCTGGGTCGATCTTAAAGGTACGGCAACCAAAGCGGCTGCATACGTTGTCGATAACTTCGCCATTTTCAACGATTTCAACTTCGCAGCAGTAGAGGTAAGGATCCTTGCGACCGTGCCACAGGTGAACGTTCTCAATGGAGAAGTTTACGGTGGTGTCGGTGTTCTCAATCTTTGCTACTTCGTTTTCTTCTTTATCGTAGATGGTGTAAACCAGCTTTTGAGCGGGGGTGAGGTCTTTAACGAATACCTTTACTTCAACGTTTGCGTTCTTGCCCTCGATTGCGGGGGTGATCATCAAACCGTAGCCGCCGTAGTAGTCAAGGTCAAAGTGAGACTTGCTGACAGCAATGAGGTTTACGTCACGGTAGATACCGCCGTAGAAGGTGAAGTCTGCCATTTGAGGGTAAACGGTCTCGTTGATGGTGTTCTCAACAACGATAGCGATCTCGGTTTCGTCAGAGATCTTTTCGGTGAGGTTTACACGCCAGGTGGAGTAACCGCCGTCGTGGTGAGCGAGCTTTTCGCCGCCAACGTAAACGTCGGCAGAAGCGTTTGCACCGCGAATTTCGAGGTAGTAGAGGTCTGCTGCGGGCAGGTCAGCCTTTTTCAAAGTCTTGCGGTAAACGCAGTGACCGCGGAAGTAGTCGTTGCCGCCGTCCATACCGTCAACAGCATTCCAAGAGTGAGGCAGGTTTACATTCTCGCCTTGGCAGAGGGTAATATCGGTGCTGTCCTTAACAAACAGCCAATCTTTGTTTAGGTTGATAATGTTTCTCACGGTATATAGTTCCTTTCGATTGTATTCTAAATGGGAGCAGGGAAGTGTTCCCCTGAAAACGGCGTCCGACTATGGGTCACAGTCGGACGCCGGAGAAGTTATGGGAAATTAAGCAAGGTTGTCGTTATCCTCAGCGGTGGTGTAAACAAGTACGTCGTCAGCTTCAACGTCGCGGCCAAGTTCTTTATTCATTTTCGCCAAGGTTTTCTTGTCAAGGTTGTAAACCAAGCCCAAGCCAACGAAGATGAAGAGACCTGCAACCAGATACAGAATTGCTACCAAGGAACGAATTTGGAGAGTGTTCTCCCAAGAGATTAACTTGATATTGATGTATTCAGCACCGGTGGAGGGATCGATTGCGTTGTTAACGTAACCCATCGTGCCCATAAGAGCAACAGCTACTGCGGGACCAATGCCCTGTGCCAGTTTACGGAAGAAGGAGTGCAATGCATAAACGGTACCTTCCTCACGCTTGCCGGTCTTCCACTCGTTGTAGTCGATGGCGTCTCCCATCATTGCCCAAGAAACGGTAGAGTAAATACCCAAGCCCAAAGCACTAATCAGCTGTGCTACGATGTAAACAATCAAATCCAAGCCCGTATTCTCCTCGGTTACGGGGATAATGCCGAGAGGAGCGGCAAACAGAAGGACTGCGCCAAAAATATAGCAAATAGAACCTATAATAGAAAGCTCCTTTTTGCCGTACTTAACAACCATTTTACGAGCCAAGGGGGTGAATGCTACGATCGGGATCATAGCAAATGCGGAAATCAGACCTGAAATCCCAGGATTATCAAAGTAGATTTGGAAGGTAACGTCTACAGCGGTAGTAGCGCCCTGCATACCGATGAACATACCCATAGCTGCAAGAGTTGCACCAACTGCGGGACGATTCTTGAGGAAGTTGCCCATTGCCTTAATGATGTTGAACTTAGGTTGATCCTCATTGCAAAGCACCTCCTGCTCCTCGCGGATTTCGGTGTTTCTAATCATAAATTGGAAGCAAATGAAGCCCAAGATGCCCATTACGAAAGCGGAAATGAAAACCATATTGCCGTTGAGGGTGTCATCTTCATTATAGATGATCATCTTCAAAACGACCATGGGAACCATGTTACCTGCCAAGCTACCGATGGAGCGCCATGCGGAAAGGGAAGCACGGTCGGCGGGATCATTGGAGATCAGGGAGAGCAGAGAGCCATAAGGTACGTTTGCAACGGTATAGAATGCATCCCATACAACGTAACCTGCGATAAAGATAATGAATTTTGCCCAAACGGGAGCACCGGGGAAGGGAAGGAAGCAGCATGCACCGCCAACGATGAGTCCGATAGAACCGACCCAAATGTATTGGAGGAATTTGTTTCTCTTGTACTTGCGGCGGTCTGCGTCGATCAAGGAACCGATAAGGGGGTCATTGATTGCGTCCCAAACTTGGACGATGATCAAAAGGAGAGAGTACCATGCACTCATGCCCATAACTTGTGTCCAGAAGAGTGCCATTGTACCCTTCAAGGCAAAACTCATGTTGCAACCAAGGTCGCCTGCTGCATAAGCTAAGCAGTCTCTCATGCCAAACTTGCGCTTGCCGTTGGCATCGAGCTGGGGGGCTTTTTTCATTGTTGTTTTCCTCTTTTCTAAAATTTTGTGTAAATCAAGCGCACAGGCTTGAAATCCATCATGTTTATTATAAATGTTTTTGTTATTTCGCGTGAGGATAATTTTTATTAATTTTTGTACTTTTTTAATATTTTTCCGCAAAAATAATTGAAAATATAAAATAAATATGTTATAATTGAGAAAAGTAAAGAAACTGTTGCCGCAAATTTGAAAAATGGAAGGAGAGCCAATATGCTACACGAACAGGAACTTGTACTGTTGCACGATATTTTTCAAAAGAGTCATGTTGATCTTTCTTGCATTACCGAGGCGGATTTTTATGCCTTGCGTGAGGTCAATCCGCTCCAAAACACCGCCGAGAATGTTTCCAATTCCTCTGCTCGTAAACTCTTTTTGCAATCTTTGGCTCCCTATACGATGTATAAGCAAAGAGATGCCTATCGCCGCGCGTGGGTTTATTTGCTTCTTCCCGAACAAGAAGAGCAAAAGGTGCTCTTGATGGGGCCGTATCTTGCATCCTCGCTCTCCGAGGAAGAGTTGTTGGAAATGAGCGAAGAAAACGGACTTTCGCCTCAAATGCAACGCACGGTGCGCGAATATTACACATCATTGCCCGTTTTACGCGATGCGAATTTGCTATTTGTAATGTTGGAGACCTTTTGCGAACACATTTGGAACCGACCATCCTTTGCGGTGGTCGATGTCAACCGCGAGCATCACGTTCCCGCCTCTCTTTTGAGTGTTGCTCCCAGTATTGATAGTTTTGATGACCACCTTGCCAATATGAAAGTGTTGGAGCAACGTTACGGATTTGAAAACGAAATGATACGTGCCGTTACGCTGGGACAGATCCACAAGGAAAAGCAATTTCTGCCCGGCTTTGAGGCAATGCAACTGGAGATGCGAAGCTCGTCGCCTCTGCGAAGTGCCAAAAACTACAGCATTATTATGAATACGCTATTGCGAAAAGCAGCCGAAAATGGTGGAGTGCACCCTGTTTATCTCGACCGCCTTTCTTCGGATTTTGCCCACAAAATCGAAGATACGTCTGTGCTTTCGGCATTTCCAATGCTGATGAACGAGATGTTTCGCTCTTATTGCCGTTTGGTGCGTAAACATTCCATTAGGCGCTATTCGCCTGCTGTGCAAAAGGCGATTTTGCTGATTGACTCCGACCTTTCTGCGCCCCTGACACTTTCCGCACTTGCCGCCGCGCAAGGGTTGAGCGAGGGGTATCTTGCCACCATTTTTAAAAAGGAGACCGAAAAGACAGTTTCGGAGTACGTGCGTGAAAAACGCATGAGGCACGCGGCGCACCTGTTAACGACAACGCGCTTGCAAATTCAAACCGTTGCCCTGCATTGTGGCATTATGGACGTGCAGTATTTTTCCAAGCTTTTCAAAAAGCACACAGGCAAAACGCCAAAAGAATACCGCGAAACAGCGGAATAAAGCATTACGTAACGCAAAAAGCGCACCTGCCGTGTGGCAGGTGCGCTGATTTTGTTTGATTTAGTTGTTCTCAAAATTGAGTTGGTTTACAATCTTAGTACCGTCAGGGAGGCGGATGGCAATCGCACAGCCTACCCAAAAGGTCTTGTTGTTCCAGTTACAGGGAGCAACCTCAAGAGTGACTTCCTGACCGTTGTATGCAGCGAGGAAACCGTATTGAGAGGGAGAGCCATGATAGAACTTGATTGTTCCGGTAGCATCGGTGAGAGAAATTTGTGCCCAGCTGGTATCGGGAATTTGCAACTTACCGGTAAGTACGTAAACCTCGGTGCTGTGGTCTTCCATTTCATCAAGGTCGTATACTTCTTTAAGTGTTACACCGGTGATGAATTTTGCGGTAGAGTACGCGTGGTTGCCGTAGTAGTTTGCGAGAATGATACCGTCAACGATAGAGGATTGACCGTGAATGGTTCCTTTTTTGCTTTCGTCAACGTATTGTTCACGTTTACCGGTGAGGACGATTTCGTTGCCGATGCTGAGTCCTGCAAATTGAGTTGCATCTTTTACGAGGACAGCAATCATGCTGCCGTCTTCGCCAAAGAGGTAGAAGCCGGATTTGTTAACAACAGAGGGACCAACAATACCCTTAACGATAACGGTTGTATCGTCGGCAGCGGTAATTGCATCTGCAACGCTGATGTAATCGATTTGAAGGGCCTCTGCGTTTTCAATAACGATGGTCTTTGTAGCGGTTACACCGTTGTAGGTTGCGGTAACGGTAACGGTTGCTTTGCCGCGAATGTTTCCGCAGTGCATAACGGTTTTGCCGTCAACGGTTTCAAAATAAACAATGCCGGTATTGTCGGAGGAGTAGGAGATTGTTACACCTTCAAAGCCGAGCAGTTCGGAGGAAACGGAAGTGATCAGTTCCAATGCGGGGTCGGCGGTGTATTTGGTTTCAAATTTGGGGAGAGCGAAGTAATCAAGTGCAAATTCGGGAGCGTTTGCTGTATCAAAGGTAAAGCCCTCGTCAATGATTTCAATAGCTTTAAAACGCCATACGCATCCGGTGGGGGTGCTCTTTGCGTTAATAACGGAGAGATAAACGGTACAGATTTTGTTGTAGTAGGGTTCAATCCAGTTCAAATCATTACCGTTGCATTGGGTGTAGACGTAGCTACCGGTCAAACCGTCCAGATCATCAAAGTAAACGTTAAAGAATCCGGTACCTTCTTGCTTTCTTACCAGAGCGGTTACCTTATAAATGGTTGTGGTAATATCGGTGGTGAAGGGAGTATCGAGGATTTCTTTAACAGTGGTCTCGGTTACCCAAGAATAGTCGGGCTCGGAGGTGCTTTGGTCATTTTCGAGCACACGAGCTTTGGTGATTTGATTGCAACCTTTGTAGCCGTGCTTTTCGGCACTCGAAGCTTCGTCGGCCAAAATCCACCAATCTTTTTCACCAATAACGGTGATTTTATTGCCAATCTTAACAGCGGAAGCAACTTCGTTATCGTAAATATAGATGGAGTTTGTACCGTCTACAAGGTAGATGCCGTTGGGAACAAAGCCATTGGCGTAAGTGATTTGTGCAACCACGCCGGTAACTTTTACGTTTGTGCCCTTTGCGGCATTGCGTGCATCTGCAATGCTCATTTGGGTGTAAGCGTTTTCGTCGATAACAGCTTTTTCAAACTTAATGAGTCTTGCGTTTTGAACCTCTGCCTTACCGTTGTAGGTGTGCAGAGTGCAAGAGAGGAGAACCTTGTCACCCTTGCCGGGCTTATCGGTCATGCTTGCATAGCCGAGGGAACCGTCTTCGCTATATGTGCCGTAAACCGAAATAGAGCCGGTTTCATCCTCGATATACATAGAACCGTATTGCGCGTTGCTAATGTTAGAAACGGTTGCGAGGATGTAGTATCGGGTGGTTTCGTCGCCGTAGAATTTTGCAATTTCAAGAGCTTGACTGATAGAGATTACGTTGTAACCTTCAGCCAAACCGGTACCGGGTTTAGGCTCGATATCGATAGAGGGCAGAAGCACACCGTTTTCATAAGCGAGCAGTTCGGGTTTATCGAACTCTACTTTTCCGCTATAGTTTTTGATTTTGCCGCGAACAGCAACGTAGTCGCCAAGACCTACGTCAGCGGTGCAGTTTTTCAAATAGTAGCAGTAGATAGGATAGTTTTCGTAGCCATCTACAACAATGGTAACGCACATATCGTTGCTATCTGCGTTAAAAGCATCTGCCTCGGTGATCTTACCCTTCAGTGTCCAGGTGCCTTCCATAGTGGCGTTGGTTGCCAAAGCGTAAGCTGCGGGAATTACTTCTGCGGGGTCGCTGAACTCAATGCCGTCAAATACAGAGGGGGTAGGGGGAGTGGTTTTTTCGGGCTCGGTGGTTGTTTCTTCGGGGTTGATTGCGCTAATCAGTTCGTCAACCCAACCGCGAATGTCACAACTTGACGCGAACAACGTTGTCGTGAGCACCAAAACGGTCAGCAAGAGGGAAAGAAGTCTTTTTTTCATGGGTGTGCATCTCCTTGTTTTTATTTTTGCAAAGACACATTCATTATAATCTATCTCGCGCGCGATGTCAAGTGGGGAATGGTAAAAAATGTCGAAGAAAACAGAAAAAACGAGAGAATGGGCGTGCCGAAAAAAGTTAGCAAAAAAGCCACCCCGAGGGTGGCTTTTGAGAGAGAGCACAAATCAATTTTCCAAGAGATCGATATTGTGGGTAACACGGTAAGTCCCGATATCCCCCGAAGCGGATGCACCAATGATCAATTTATCGACACACAGCGACAAAGGAACTTTGGCGTCCTTTATTTGACGGTATGTGGCATGGATTTTTTCTTTGTCGGAGTCCAAGAACAAGGTTGAATGAAATTTGAAATCGAGATCGAATTTATGCGGCACAATATTGTACTTTTCCAGCAGAATTCGGTCAAGCTCTTTGTGAATGTGGCAGAGAGCATCGTTTTCTTGGATGCGAATCCAAACGATTGTACCTTCCATTTCAATGCCGCTCACCTCAACCGTGAAGGGTTTGAGCGTTTTGTAATAGTCAAGAAGCGCTTGAAGCACACAAGGATAGATTTCATCATCCACAAAGAAAGAAATTTTCAAAGAGATGTGAGAGGGCAGGGTAAATGCGGAATTTGCAAAATTCATGTCTTGCTCTATGACTTGTGCCTGTGTTTTTATTTCGTTGAGTTGGTCGTCAATGTTGATAGCAGTCCAAACGTACATTTCGGTCTCCTTGCTTTTGTAGAAGATAAGATATTATAGCACAGAGTAATTGATTTGTCAATGCAACGAGATTGGAACTCTACTCCCCGCGGCGCAAGAACGCTCCGCGTTCTTTGTGCTGCGCACTACGCTCGTCTTGCGACGAGCCGCCGCGGAGCAATCGGCGCCACTCGCGTTTGTGAGCGAGCTCCCACGCGAGTCGGCTTGATTATCTGCGCCCCGCTTGCTTTGCAAGCTGTGGCGGAGAAGGAGAGATTTACGAACTCAACTTCGCGCTACGCGCTCGTCTGCAATCGCATCGAAAAAACGCAAGTTCTCAAAAAACAGGGGAGATGCATTTCATTATTCTCTTTAATGTACAGTTATGCGATTGCATTCGTGCAAATTGACCAACATCACCAAAAAAGCAAAGGCATCACCGAGTGGTGATGCCTTTGCTTTTTTGGCGGAGAAGGAGAGATTTGAACTCTCGCGCCGGGATAACCGGCCTACACCCTTAGCAGGGGCGCCTCTTCGGCCTCTTGAGTACTTCTCCGTGTACTCATCACAAGCTGCCGTTTGCAGTGGCTTGCGACATCGCTTATTATACACTATTTTTATTCTTTTGTCAACCCCTTTTTGCATCTTTTTTCAATCTTTTTTCTTTCGTTTTCTATTGACATACGCGCGACAATTATATATAATATGTTTAATGACATATATAGGGGCACAAAAGCCTTGTTTGCACAATTTGAACACGTAAAGGAGAGAACCAATGAGCATTTTGATTGAAATTTCCGAAAATTTACAAAAGGGCAAAGCAAAAATTGTAAAAGAACTTGTACAGCAAGCCATCGACGCGGGAATGGATCCTCAAGAAATATTGGGCGGTCTGCTTTCGGGCATGGACGTTGTTGGTGAAAAGTTTAAAAACGGTGAAGTTTACATCCCCGAGGTTTTGGTTGCCGCAAGAGCGATGAATCAAGGCGCGGCACTGCTCAAGCCTCTGCTTGCCGAGGCGGGTGCCACTGCAAAGGGCAAGGTCTGCATCGGTACCGTTCAGGGGGATTTGCACGACATTGGTAAAAATCTTGTTAAAATGATGATGGAGGGCAAGGGACTTGAGGTTGTCGATCTTGGCACCGACGTCTCTCCCGAAGCGTTTGTCAATACTGCCATTGAGCAAAACTGTCAAATCATCTGCTGCTCCGCGCTCCTTACCACCACTATGGGCGCTATGGGTGACGTTGTAAAGGCTGCAGAGGCGGCAGGCGTGCGCGATAAGGTTAAAATTATGATCGGCGGCGCTCCCGTTTCAGAGGAATTCTGTCGCGAAATCGGTGCCGATGCTTACTGTGCCGATGCTGCCAGTGCGGCAGATATAGCGGTTGAACTTTGCCGAGCACTCAATGCATAATGGGAGACTTTGACCCATGAAAACCTTAACAGAGCGCGAACGCATACTGCGCACCTACCGTCATCAAGAGGTTGACCGCATTCCTATGCTCGATACTGCTTGGGCAGGAACAGTTCGCAGATGGCAAAACGAAGGAATGCCCAAAGACGTATCTTGGGTAGATTATTTTGGTTTTGACCATCAAATTCGTGTGGGAACCGATAACTCCCCTCGCTTTGCGCAAAAAGTGCTTGAGGAGACCGATCGCTATAAGATTGTAACCACTCCCTGGGGAACTACCCAAAAGAGATTTCGCGAGTTGGACTCCACGCCCGAAAATCTCAACTATTACTATGACTGTTCCGAAAGGTGGGAAGAAGCCAAGCAGGCAATGCTTACCTATCACGAGAACCGCATCCCGTGGGATTACCTCAAAAACAATTATCCGCGCTGGAAGGCAGAGGGCAGATTTTTGCAGCTTACCGTTTGGTTCGGCTTTGACGTGGCACATTCTCACATGATCGGTACCGAAAACTTCCTTGTTGCTTTGCTTGATGAACCCGAGTGGGCAACCGATGTTTTTGACACTTACCTCAAGACCTCTCTCGATCTTTGCCAACGCATTCTCGATGCAGGCTACGAGTTCGACGGCATCTTTTGGTATGACGATATGGGATACAAGGGCACCCCCTTCTTCTCCCCCCAAATTTATCGTGAGCTTTTGCAACCCTACCACAAAAAGGTGGTCGATTGGGCTCACGAGCGCGGTATGGTTACCGAACTGCACTCCTGCGGTTTTATTGAACCTCTTTTGCCGGATATCGTTCAAACGGGTGTAGAAATGCTCAACCCATTGGAGATCAAGGCAGGTATGGATCCGCAAAGAATCAAATCGACTTATGGGGATAAGCTTGCTTTCCACGGTGGCATCAACGCCCAACTGTGGGATGATATTGACCGCGTAAGGGCGGAAATGGAGCGCGTCATTCCTATGATGAAAGAGGGGGGCGGTTACATTTTTGCATCCGACCACTCCATTCCCAATTCCGTCTCTTTTGAAAACATGAAAGAAATTGCGGCACTTGCGCACAAGCTTGGAAAATACTGATTTTACTTTTTGAGGAGGAAATAGTAATGAATGCACGGGAGCGTTGTATAAACATTTTGCACTACAAGAGTGCTGACCGAATGCCTGCCGTTCACTTCGGCTATTGGCAAGAGCTGCTTGATGAATGGGCGGCACAGGGTCACATTTCTCAAGAGCTCGCCAAGCGCGCATGCGCGGATGGATCTGAAGCACAAAAGGAGCTGGACAAAATTCTCGGTTGGGATTGCGTTTGGGGACATAGCGTAAATATACATACCGGGCTGTACCCCTATTTTGAACGCAAGGTTTTGGAAACGCTTCCCGATGGCTCTCAACGTGTGCAGACCGGAACGGGTGTGATTGAAAGAATCAAGCCCGGCATCGTTTCCATTCCCTCTGAGGATGATTATTTACTCAAGGACAGAGAAGCTTTTGAGAAGTTTTACCGTTCCAGAATGCAATATACCCCCGAGCGCTTTAACACCACGTTTTTTGATACCTTTAACGAAACGCGCGATAAAACCGTGCCTATTGGTCTCGGTCTCGGCAGCGTTATTGGGCATATCCGCGACATCTGTACGGTTGTGGGTATGAGCTATCTGATGTACGATGAGGACGAAGATCTATTTGCCGACATTGTTGATACCTATGCCGAGATGCAATATCGCTGTGCGGAAGTAACGCTTGCCACGGGTGCGGAGTTCGATTTTGGGCACTATTGGGAGGATATTTGCTTCAAAAATGGGCCGTTGATCTCACCCGAGATCTTCGACGAGCTCTGCGCCAAGCACTATAAGCGCCGCAACGAGCTTTGCCACAAGTATGGCATTGATATTATCTCGCTCGATTGCGACGGTGTGACTGAAAAATTGATTGAAACTTGGCTCACGAACGGCGTCAACGTCCTTTTTCCCATAGAGGTGGGCACGTGGGGCGACCAATTTGAGCCCGCCCGCAAAAAATACGGAGAAAGTCTTTTGGGCGTTGGCGGTATGGATAAGACCGCTTTGCGCAAGGACAAAAAAGCGGTAGATGCCGAGATCGAGCGTATGAAGCGTCTTGCCTCAATGGGCGGCTTTATTCCTTGCCCCGACCATCGACTGATGCCGGGAACAAAGTTCGAGCTCGTGCAATACTACACCGAAGAAATAAAGAAAATCAAGGTTTGATTTTTTCTTTGAATGAAGGAGAAAACGATGAACGGAACAGAAAGAGTCCGCAACACCATTTTGGGGCTGCCCGTCGACCGCCAACCGATTTACGGTTGGGTGGCATGGAATCTGCGCGATAAATTTGCCGCCACATGGGGAACTCCCGAGGCGTTTGAGGATCACTACGAATTTGATGCCGCGCATATTTTCGGGCATCCATGCCCCTATGACAAAGCTCTCGTGGAACGCCTGAGGCAAGAGAACGATGAGCTGACTCCCGATCTTTTGCTCGAAGAGGAATTTTTCATTTCCCCCAAAACGGGCGACTATACCGCTCTCAAAAAATCCTTTGATTATCACAAATCCAAGGGGCGTTTTTGCTACGTGCAAACGCCCGGGTTTTTTGAGTTTTTCAACGAGGTATTCGGCATACAAAATCAACTGATGTACCTGATCTTGTATCCCGAGGAGCTCGCAGAGCTTTATCGCCGTCAGGCAGAGTGGATCATCGAGTTTGCCGGTGTCTGTATCGATATGGGAATGGATTGTATTCACATTTCTGACGATTGGGGATCGCAAAGAGATTTAATGTTTGCCCCCGATCTTTGGCGCGAGCTCATCAAGCCCAATTTGGGGAGGGTGATCGATCATGTGCATTCGCGCGGTGTATTTGTTAGCTTGCATTCCGACGGTTGCATCGATAAGATTACCGACGACCTCGCCGAGATCGGCATTGATATGGTGCATCCGTGGCAGGAAAGCGCGGGAATGTCTTATGACACCTACATCGAAAAATACGCCGACAAATTTGCCATTCTTGGCGGCCTTTGCGTGCAATCTGCGGTTGGGATTTTGCCGCAGGCAGAGTTGCTTGAGGAAATTAGGCGTGTCTTTGCAAAAATGCGCGGCCGCCGTTGGGTTTGCTGCACCACACACTTTGTGCAATCGCACTGCAAAATGGAAGACCTTAACGCCGCTTATGACCTCGTTTACGAGCTGGCGAGAAACTGATTTTTGAGGGAGAAAAATGTCAAATTACAATATGAAACAGTGGGTTGCCGACCTTATCGGTAACCATCCCAAAAAACCGATGCCGATTTTATCGTTCCCCTCGGTGAGTTTACTTGGTGTTACTGTGAAAGAAGTCATTTCGAATAGCACTCTGCAAGCGCGCGGAATGAAAGCCGTAGCAGAGAACACCCCTGCGGCGGCATCGGTCAGTTTTATGGATCTTTCCGTCGAGGCTGAGTGTTTCGGTTGTGCCGTTACCGTAACCGACGATGAGGTTCCCACCATCGAGGAGCCCATCCTTCACGATGAAGATGAAGCAGCTGCTCTGACCGTTCCCGAAGTGGGAAGTGGCAGAACGGGCATTTACCTTGATGCTATCAAAAAAGCGAAGGAGCTTATCACCGACCGCCCCATTTTGGCGGGGATGATAGGTCCTTATTCGCTCGCGGCGCGTCTTTTTGACGTCTCCGAAATTATGATGAACTGTTACGACGATCCCGACACGGTACACGCAGTCCTCGAAAAATGCACGCGGTTTCTGATTGCCTATGCCAAGGCTTACCGCGAGGCAGGGGCTGACGGCATTGTGATGGCGGAGCCGGTTGCGGGACTTCTGTCGCCCTCTCTCGAGGAGGAGTTTTCCGCGCCTTACGTCAAACAAATCGTTGATGCAGTACAAGACGATAACTTTATCGTCATCTATCACAACTGCGGCGACAATGTTCCCAAAATGCTCGAGTCCATTCTTTCCACGGGCGCGGCGGCGTATCACTTTGGCAATGCCGTAGATTTGGAGAAGGATATTCTCGCAAAAGTTCCCGCCAATGTGGTGGTAATGGGTAACATCGACCCCGCAGGTGTGCTCCGTATGGGCACGCCCGAAACTGTTGGCGAAGCAACCACCGAGTTGCTCCAAAAATGCAGCACGTACCCCAACTTTGTGCTTTCCTCGGGCTGTGATATTCCACCCAAGACTCCGTGGGAGAACGTCCGCGCTTTCTTCGCGGCGGCGGATGATTTTTATAAAGGATAAACTATGAAAACAATTTTAATCACCGGTGCCGCAGGCGGTATGGGACGTGCTACCTGTACCCTCTTTGCTAAACAAGGCTATCACGTATTCGCACTTGACCGCGTGGCAATCGAACAACAAGAAAACATCACCCCCATCGTTGCCGACCTCACTGACGAAAAAAGTGTTCAAAGAGCAGTTGTATCGGTTGCGCAAATGACTGACAAGCTCGATGCCGTTCTGCATTTTGCAGGCGTTTATATGCTCGATTCTCTTGTTGAAATGCCAACCGATGCATACGACCGCATTTTTGATATCAACGTGCGCGGTGTCTATCTTGTCAACAAATATTTTTTGCCCTTTTTGGCGAAAGAGGGTGGACGTATTCTCATCACCACAAGTGAGCTCGCACCCCTTGATCCTCTTCCGTTTACGGGCATTTATGCCATCACCAAGGCGGCACTCGATAAATATGCCTATTCCTTGGCTATGGAGTTGCAGCTTTTGGACGTTCGCGTGTCTGTTCTGCGCGCAGGCGCGGTAGAGACGGGTATGCTCGGTGTATCGACCACCGCCCTCGACCGCTTTTGCGAAAACACAGTGCTATATTCCTGCAACGCCAAACGTTTCAAGGGCATTGTAGAGCGTGTTGAAGCAAGATGTGTTCCGCCGACGAAGATTGCAGAAAAGTGCGTACGCATCTTAAATAAGCGCAATCCCAAATTTGTATATCACATCAACCGCAATCCCTTGCTTTTGATGCTGAATATTCTTCCCAAACGGTTGCAGTTGTGGATTATCAAGCAGATTTTGCTCTAAAGCAGGTGAGCGAAAGGAGTTTCAAATGCTAAAAAAGCTATACGAAAAAAGTGAAATTTGGTTTGCAGTTGCGTGGATTATCGCCTATTGCGTTTTTATGTCGGTAGGAGATGCACTATCTGAGGCTGTGGGCATCCAAAAATCGGTCACGCTTTTGGTAGGTGTCGCGCTTTCCGTTCTGCTGTTCGCGTTTTTGAAAAAGCAAGACCTGTTGACGTTCTACGGCTTTTGCCGCCCCAAAACGTCGGCACGCAAAATGCTTTATTATTTGCCCGTGGCATTGATGATGACGGCAAATCTTTGGTACGGTGTCACCCTCAACTATGGAGCATTTGAGAGCGTGCTTTACATCCTGTCGATGTTTTGCGTTGGATTTTTGGAGGAGGTCATCTTCCGCGGTCTGCTTTTTGAAGCGATGAAAAAGGATAACGTCAAAGCAGCCGTTATTGTTTCCAGCGTTACGTTTGGCATAGGACATATCGTAAACCTTATCAACGGTTCGGGAGCCCAACTCATTCCCAACCTTTTGCAGGTGGTTTATGCCACTGCGGCGGGCTTTTTGTTTGTGATGATGTATTACCGAAGCAAAAGCATTATCGCTTGCATCGGTGCGCACGGGCTTTTCAATGCCATCAGCGCTTTTGCAAACGACTGCTTGAGCGTCGGGCAACGCATCCTATCGTGTATTTTGCTCACCCTTATCACAGGCGGATATGCAACTTATTTGGCGCTTGCCGTAAAAGAAGAGAAAAAAGAACAGTAAGATATAAAAACCGCCGAAGGGAAAGGGAATTTTCCGTCGGCGGTTTCTTCCATATGATAAAAATGAAAAAACCTCTTGACAAAACGAAAAAAGTGTGCTACAATAGATGCAATCTTGAAAAAAGGAGGATCCGAACTCGAAATGGACGGCGACAGTAGCGGCGATGCGAACTGTATCCCTTTGAATCGAATAACGGAATGTGAGCGGCACATCTACACTGCACAGGACAGGGTGGGTGCGCCTTTTTGTGTCGTTTTTTGGCACAAAAACAGCGAAAAGCTGATTTCCTGATGACTTTTTGCCATATTCCAACACAAACACGAATATTTTAGAAAATTTGATTTAGAGGAGAATTATGATACTTATATTGGTTATGGTGGCGCTTGTGATTATGTCAGCGTATTTTTCTGCCACCGAAACGGCATTTTCGACCGTGAACAAAATTAAACTTAAGACCCTTGCCGAGGACGGCAACCGTAGGGCAAAATTGGTGCTCAAGCTGTGCGACGATTACGACCGCTTGATTTCCACTATTCTAATTGGCAATAACATCGTTAACATTGCGCTCTCTGCAATCGCAACGGTATATTTTATCAACCTGATGAACGGCCACTCGGCTGCTCCCACGGTTTCTACCATTGTGGTTACCGTTGTGGTACTCATTTTTGGTGAAATCACCCCAAAGAGCTTGGCAAAAGACTTTCCCGAAAAGTTCACTATGTTCTCGGCCCCCATCATTCGTACACTTATTGTGGTTTTATCGCCTCTCAATGCAGTTTTCTCTGCGTGGAAGAGACTTATTTCCAAGGCAATCAAAAAGAATGAAGAAGACGACAAGATGTCTCAAGAAGAGCTTTTGATGCTTGTGGAAGAGGTTGAGCAAGAGGGAACCATTGACAAAAACGAAAGCAACCTGCTCCGCAACGCCATCGAGTTTACCGAGCGTCGCGCAGATGATATTTTGACGCACCGTATGGACCTTGAGGCTGTTGCCATTGACACCCCCGTGGAAGAGGTTGCCGATACCTTTGCAAACTCGCAGTTCTCTCGTCTGTTGGTCTATCGTGATAGCATTGATACCATCGTTGGCGTGGTACATCAAAAGGACTTCTTTGGCAAAAACGGTATTACCACCGACGATATTACCAAAATTATGACACCCGTTGTTTACGTTCAACACGGCGAGCGTGTCAATGATTTGTTGATGTCACTGCAAAAAGAAAAGACCCACATCGCAGTTGTTCTCGACGAATACGGCGGAACCTTGGGCATCGTTACAATGGAAGATATCCTCGAAGAGCTCGTAGGCGAAATTTGGGATGAGCACGACGAGGTTGAGGAAGATATTCAAGAAATTGGCGAGAACACCTATTTGGTTGACGGTTCTACCAACTTGGACGATTTCTTGGATGAAGTGGATTTGGATTTGGAAACCGAAAGCGGTACGCTTGCGGGTTACGTAATGGAAAAGTTCGGCGGCGTTCCCGAAGAGGGACAGACCTACACCGATGAAAACATGAGCATTACGGTGCGCGAAATGGACGTTCAACGTATCATCTCTGCAGAAATCACCGTCTTCCCCAAGGCAGACGAGGATGAGGAAGAGGATGAAAAGTCCGAGGAGCGTGAAGAGGCAGAAGCCACTAACTAAACAAAAAATGGGTGGGTAACGATGCGTTGCCTGCCCATCTTTTTGTCAAAAAAGAAGTCGAAAAGTTACAAAAACACGAAAAATAGAAAAAAGAAAAATATTTTTCAAAAAGGGCTTGACAAACGCGTTTGAATTTGGTATAATAACAAAGTCGCAAGACGCTGGTATGGCTCAGTCGGTAGAGCACGTCATTGGTAATGACGAGGTCATCAGTTCGATTCTGATTACCAGCTCCAATAAAGCAACCCAATCGGGTTGCTTTATTTTTTTATCCCTTGACATTCTTTGACAAATTGTGCTATAATACTTACAGAAAACGATAGGAAGAGAGGACTTCAACCGTGGAAGAGAAGAAGCCCCAAAACGCACCCGCAACGCCAAAAACGCCAACAAAAGCGGCAGTGGCAAAGCCGAAACCGTCCGCGCCCGCAAAAGTCGAAACACCCAAGCAAATGGCGCAAGCAGAGTCGAAACCGTCCGCACCCGCAACAGCCGAAAAGCCCAAGCAAGCACCGCAGACAAAAGGGAACAAGCCTGCACCTGCAAAACCCGTGCAGACCAAACAGAGCACCGCCCAAAAGCCGCAATCGTCAGCAACCGCAAAGGTGGCGCAACCGACACAAAAGAAACCGAATGTTGAGGCGAAAGCAAACGCGTTAAAACAACCGTCTCCCGCCAAGCCGCAGACTCCCATAGCAAAAGCCCCTGCGACCAAGGCGGCGGATATAAAACCGACGACCGAAAGAAAGCCCGCTCCCGCGCCGAAGAAGGCTCCCGAAGTGAAGCCTGCTCCAGCGCCGAAGGCGGCTTCCGAAGTGAAACCCGCTCCCGCGCCGAAGAAGGCTCCCGAAGTGAAGCCCGCTCCCGCGCCAAAGGCGGTTCCCGAAGTGAAGCCCGCTCCCGCGCCGAAGGCGACTCCCGAAGTGAAACCCGCTCCCGCGCCGAAGGCGACTCCCGAAGTGAAACCCACGCCTGCGCCGAAGGCGGCTCCCGAAGTGAAGCCCGCTCCCGCGCCGAAGGCGGTTCCCGAAGTGAAGCCCGCTCCCGCGCCGAAGGCGGCTCCCGTAGCGAAACCTACGCCTGCACCGAAGAAGGCTCCCGAAGCAAAGCCCGTTGTCGTTCAGGAGCAACCCAAAGCTCCCGAGGCGAAAGCCGACGAAAAGAGCACTCCCGCGGCTATTCCTGCAAGCAAGCCATCCAAGCTTATTAGCGTTGCAACAAAAGGATTTGTCATTCAGTCTTGGCAAATCGCGGTAGCGGTTGCAATCGTTGCAGTATTGGTGGTTGGCGGTATTTTGTTGGGCACGGTTTTGGGCAATAATCAAATGGGCGACCCCATTGTCGATTATACAGGTCCGCTTGTCAATCAAAGGCCCGGTGACCCGAGCAGCATTGCTCTGCCGGGGTATCCCGAGCTCGTATTTCCCGCCAACGCCCAAAAGGTTACGCTGGAGCTTCCCAACCCAAGTGGCAATCCTTGCTATTTCCAATATACGCTGACGATTGTTGAAACGGGGGAAGAAATTTACCATTCCGAATTGCTAGGGCCTGGCAAAATGGTAAAAGCGCCCACGCTCAATCGTGTTCTGCCTGCAGGAACTTACACTCTGCGCATTACGATTGATACCTTTTCGCTCTCCGATGGCACTACACCAATGAACGGTGGCGTTCAAGAGGTCAAACTGACCGTAAAATAA
The DNA here is from genome assembly GCA_045658925.1 of Eubacteriales bacterium. Classification (GTDB taxonomy): domain Bacteria; phylum Bacillota; class Clostridia; order Oscillospirales; family CAG-272; genus UMGS1865. Next base: position 20,678 of record JAZOVV010000059.1, on the reverse strand, counting down.
CAAAAAGCACGAGACTTTCGCAAAAGCCAAGTCTCGTGCTTCTTTTTATAAAACAGTCTATAATTATTTACTTGTTCACCTTCCAAAACCGCATCCATCCTTGATATCCGTTTTGACGCGCGTATTTGCGAATGAAAGGGCGTTCGAGGAAGCGCTTGGAACGGAAAAAGAGATTGGTCTTATCCTTGATTGGGGGCACGATGATGGCGCGCAGCCCTATGTGTTTGCCTGCAAAGCAATCGGTCAGTAGCTGGTCGCCAAGCATTGCGGTTTCTGTGTGGGTGGCACCGAGTTCTTTCATTGCACGCTCCAAGGTTTTGCGCCCCGGCTTGCCACTATCGGGGTAGGCGATGAGCCCCAAGGGGGCATTGAAGCGCTCTACGCGAGGCGCGTGGTTGTTGGAAACAAGAGCGGCTTTGATGCCGTTTTTTTCGAGTTCTTGGAACCAACCGAGAATACGCTCGTCGGGGTCGGGCTGCTCGTAGGGAGCAAGGGTGTTGTCAATATCAATGAGAAGTGCGCGCACACCGATGGATTGCAAAAATGCGGGTGTCACTTCGGCAAAGGTACCAAACATATAATCGGGGGTGAGATAGTCCTTCATTTTGTGCGCTCCTTTCGTGCTCGCTTTTTATCAGTATAACATATTCAGGGACAAAATACAACCCCTAAAAAGGTAGCTGTTGCAGGAGGGTGAAGCCCGCAACAGCTTTTTTCAAATCACACGCAACGCTTTCCAATAACAGCTTCCGTCGTCTCGTTTTACAAAAACGGCGGTGTAAACATCGGAGCTTTCTCCATTAGCTGTTAGGATGAATTGCATGCGGAAGGTATGTTCTGTTTCATAAAGTTCGAGAATGGTTACCTCGGCAACACATTCGCGAGCTTGCAGGGGGGAGGTGTAATAGCCTGCGCGAGAGAGGTAAGAGAACGCATCGCTGCTCTTATGACTGACCGACGTGCCGCCAAAGTAACGAAAAACAACGTTTTCAAAATCCTCTTTGGCAATCAGCGTAGCGGTTGAAAGATAAGGGTTGGTGCGCGAGACGGCCTCGATTGCCTGACGGTTGCCCGTGTAGCGGCTGTAATCGTCGCGCAGCATATCATTGAGAATGGCATCGCGGTAAATGCGAACAGCCTCGCCCGTTCCCGAAAAGGGAGTGAGACGGATGCTATCACTAACGATGATGCTAACCGTGTTGGCAAGGAGTGCGGCGGTGGCACCGTCGGGTTGGAGTTGACGGAGAGGAGATTCCGAGAAGTAGTCGTTTACGTCAAGCCCAAAAAGACCGCGAATCCACAAAGCGTTCGGTCCTGCCATACAGGAGACCAAAAGCACACTGCAAAGAACCAATAAAAGGATAGCAAGCCCTAAACGACGCGCATATTGTTTTCCATGAGAAACGTTTCGCAAGGATTTCGCCCTCCTTCTTTCTTTATTCCTTTATTATTGTATCAAAATAGCAATATTTTGTCAATAGTTTTTGTCGAAATTTTTACTATATTTAGTATATTTCCAAGTAATTCTTTCACAATATAGGCGAAAATGTCCTATGTTTTGGGCGTTTTTGTCGTATGCGACACGAATATATGACATTTTTATTTTTTATAGCAACCTTTTACTCGCTGCAAACCGACTCCAATTTGCGGCACAAAAGACGCTCGACAGAGAGGATTTTTGAGAAAACCGAGCGCACAACGCGGTCCTCGGTGCGCCCCATCAAGGTTTCAAAGCAATCAACGTTGCGGCGGCGTTCCCAAAGGGCTGCCGTGGCAGGGGAGCCTTGATTGCGAGCAGAGGCGGATGTGCGTTTGCGCCAAGGATAGCAGGGCGTTTTCTGTTTATCACTCTCACCAAGCGCAAGAAAAAGCTCTCCCAAAAGGCGAAAACGCTCAAGGTCTTGCTCGGCAAGCTCTTCAAATAGGTCAGAGAGGGCGGTGTCGCAGTCGCGACAGATAAGACTGCGGTAGATGTTGTCGGAAATGCTCCAAAACGCCTGGGTAGAGCAGGTGTAAACGGCGGTGGCAAGTCGCGCATCGCGCCCGACGCAACCGCGCAAAGACGGACGAAAAGGCGGGTAGTGGACGTATTCATTTTTTTTAAAATCAGCCATAAAATATTCCCCCTTAAAAAGCATTCCTTATCAGCCTATGCGAAAGGGAATTGAGGGGTGAAAATGCGCTTTTTTACTTGACAAATCCGCAATTTTTGATATAATAAAATAAAGAACTCTCCGCGCTTTTGCGCAGAAAGGAAACACATGAAAAAAGCAACGTTTGGTCCCGGTGGAAACGGGGATTGGTTTTATTCCGAAGGCAAAAAGAGTACCCTGCAAGCGCCCGGGTGGTTGAGAGAAAAAGGTCTTGACGCCTTTGAATATGAAGCCGGCAACGGCATTACGGGTGGTGAAGCAACCCTGCGCGCCATCGGTGAGAAGGCGCGCGAGCATGGCATCCTGATGTCTCTCCATACGCCTTATTTTATCTCGCTTTCGGGCGTTGACCCCGAAAAGAGACTCAAGAGCATTGAATATATTCAAAAGTCGCTTTGGGCGGCAGACCTCTTGGGAGCAGATACCATTGTTATTCATAGTGGCAGTGCCGCAAAAATCTCGCGCGAGGAAGCGATGGCACTCTCCAAGGACACTCTCGAAAAGGTTGCCGAAGCCGTAGGGGAGACTTCCATTCGTCTCGGCATCGAGACGATGGGCAAGGTCAATCAGCTTGGCACTCTCGAAGAGGTAATTGAGCAATGCAAGGTGTCTCCCATCTATTCACCCGTAGTTGATTTCGGTCACCTCAACGCGCGTAACATTGGCGGATTTTTCACCGACGTAGATAGTTACCGCCGCGTGTTCGATTTGATTGGAACGGAGCTTGGCGACAGCTTTGCACGCGATTTGCATTGTCATTTCTCTAAGATTGAATATACGGGGGCAGGGGAAAAGAAACACCTTACCTTTGCCGACGAGACCTTTGGACCATGGTTTGAACCTCTTGCCGAAGCCATCGTGCGCGAGGGAGTTGCGCCGCGCATCATCTGCGAGTCGGCAGGCACGCAAGCCGAGGATGCGCTCTTTATGAAGGATGCGTATTTGCATGCGCTTGGCGAATAAAAGATAACAAAAAAGACGAACGGTGAAAACCGTTCGTCTTTTTGTAATGCGGATGACCTAATGGAAGGCGGCAAGCCGCCAAGAGATTGCAAGACAATCTCTTCGCCCCTACCTTGTATCTATTCAACTTTCTTAGTGAGCAGGGTCTCGGTGGCGCCTGCGAACTCGCGGTAGCAAAAGTGCGCGTTGAGCGCGCGTCGACTGTCTATCCGTGGCTTTGGAGTTTCCTTTTGGAATTTTTGTGCGAGAGTTCTTGAAAGGGGTGTTGGGGAAACTTCTTGCAAGAAGTTTCCCCCACGTCTCTTTATTTCAATTCTTCATCTATTGCACGTGCAGCAGTTTTACCTGCGCCCATGGCGAGGATGACGGTTGCGGCACCGGTTACGGCATCGCCGCCGGCATAAACGCTGTCAAGAGAGGTTTTTCCGGTCTCTTCGACGACCACGATACCGCCGCGGCGGTTGATTTCAAGTCCTGCGGTGGTGGACTTGATGAGAGGGTTGGGAGAGGTACCGATGGACATAATGACGCAGTCGCAATCAAGAACAAACTCTGAACCCGGAACTTCCACGGGGGCGCGTCTGCCCGAGGCATCGGGCTCGCCAAGCTCCATTTTGATGCAACGCATACCGCGAACGCATCCGTTTTCATCCGAAAGAATTTCAAGAGGATTATTCAAAAGCCGGAACTGCACGCCTTCTTCCATTGCGTGCTCGACCTCTTCCTTTCGGGCAGGGAGTTCTGAGAGGGAACGTCGGTAAACGATGGAGACCTCTTCTGCACCGAGGCGCAGAGCACAGCGTGCGGCATCCATCGCCACGTTCCCGCCACCGACGACTGCTACGCGACGCGCACGCAGAATGGGGGTGGTGCTGTTTGGCAGATACGCCTTCATCAAATTGGTGCGCGTCAGGTATTCGTTTGCCGAATACACGCCCTTGAGGTTTTCGCCGGGAATGCCCATAAAGCGGGGGAGTCCCGCGCCCGAGCCGATGAATACCGCTTCAAAGCCTTCTTCGCGCATCAGTTCTTCAATGGTAACGGTTTTGCCGACAACGGTGTTGAGAACGAATTTGACGCCGAGTGCTTCGAGTCCCGCAATTTCTCTTGCAACGATAGTCTTGGGCAAACGGAATTCGGGAATTCCGTAAACCAATACACCGCCCGCGGTGTGGAGAGCCTCGAATACGGTGACGTCATAGCCCTTTTTGGCGAGTTCTCCCGCGCAGGAAAGCCCCGCAGGGCCCGAGCCGATAATGGCTACACGGTGTCCGTTTTGCGTGGGAATGGGGGCGGGGGAGTTGTCATTTTGGTTATGTAGGTCGGCCACAAAGCGTTCCAAGCGACCAATGCCGACTGCCTCACCCTTAATGCCGCGAATGCAGCGTCCTTCGCATTGGTTTTCTTGCGGGCAAACGCGACCGCAGATTGCAGGGAGCGAGCTCGACTCGGTAATGATGCGATAGGCTTCTTCAAATTCGCCCACCTTTACCTTTTGAATGAACCCGGGAATGTCAATGCCAACGGGGCAGCCTGCCACGCAGGCAGGATTTTTGCAGCCCAAGCAGCGGTCGGCTTCAAGGACTGCCATCTCTTGCGTGTAGCCGAGTGCTACCTCATCAAAATTTTTTGCGCGCACAAGAGGGTCTTGCACGGGCATAGACGTTTTCTTGGGAGACATATTTGCCATATCAGTTTACCTCCTTTGAAAAGAGGTTGCAGGCATCCTCGTGTGCGTGTCTCTCAAAGGGACGGTACATAGAGGAGCGAACAATGGCCTCGTCAAAATCGACGAGGTGACCGTCAAACTCGGGGCCGTCGACGCAGGCGAACTTGACCTCGCCGCCAACCGTAAGGCGACATCCGCCGCACATACCTGTGCCGTCAATCATAATGGGGTTCATCGAGACAACGGTGGGAACGTTATATTCTTTTGTCAAAAGACTTACAAATTTCATCATCGGCAAGGGGCCGATGGCAATGACCTCGTCATAGGTCTCGCCGCTCTCAATAAGCGCACGCAGGGCATCGGTTACAAGACCTTTCTCGCCCCAAGAGCCGTCGTCGGAGACGGGAACGAACTTGGTGGAGTGTGCCTTAAATTCTTCTTCGAGGATAGCCAAATCCTTGTTGCGGAAACCGACGATTGCGTGCACCTCAGTGCCGCGCTCAAACAGTGCTTTTGCAACGGGGTAGGCGATGGCAGAGCCAACACCGCCGCCAATAACGGCAACCTTTTGGAGTCCATCAAGATGCGTCGCGTTGCCAAGAGGGCCAACAAAATCGCAGAGCTCGTCGCCTACACCGAGGTGATTGAGCTTTTCGGTTCCTGCACCGACAACCTGAAAAATGACGGTTACGCTGCCTTCGTTTCTGTCGTAATCGGCAACGGTTAGGGGGATGCGCTCACCGTCCGCGTGGGAGCGGAGAATGACGAATTGCCCCGGCGCAGCTTTTTTGGCTACTCGGGGTGCTTCAATTTTCATTCTTGTAACAAAAGCATTCAGGCTTTGCTTTTCTAAAATGCGATACATAAGGTGCCCTTTCGGTATAAACCGCTTTGAAAAGAAAAATGTTTTTTGACGATGTCAAAAAAGGGGGTTGTCAAAACGGTTAAAATGATGTATAATGTATGTAATACCTATTATACTACTTTGTTTTGTGATTTTCAAGAGGAGATAGCTCTTTTTTTTGCAAAAAGAAAGCTCAAAATAGAGGAAACGGAAAGGCGGCAGTGAAAATATGGAAACAGAATTTCAAAAAGCGGTTGGAAAAGGCATAGGCGAGGTTATGCGCGATATAGCCGATTTTCTTTCCACGCCCTTTATTATCAATCAGGAAAGACAGTTGGATTTGTGCACGCTGGTGCCCGACCTCAATATGCATGAGCAGTTCTCCTTTGCGCTTCTCTCCGAGGCGCAGACCCAAGGCTGGGAAGCGGAAACCACCGAGAACTTTTATCGTCACGCTTGCGGCAAGGTAATTGCTCCCGAAATTATTTCTGCTATGATTGCGGCTTTCCGTGACCGCACAAGTAAGGAATATCGCGCATACGCGCAAAAGTACAGCAATCGTTTCACCGCTCTTGACGGCTCGTATTGGTCTACCGTTCTCGCACTCGGCATCGATGCCGGAGAGGTGAGCGAGGTTATGCAGTATTTGCGCCTGTTTACGGTTTGCTTGATGGAATTCGCTTATATGGAAGACCGCAACCCCGATACCACCTATACGTGGTGCTATTACGATTCTTTCCGTCAAATGCTCGATGAGATTTTGGCAGAGCCCGACCCCGAGCCGCTCCCCCTCAAGGTGCGCGCCCTCGGTGGCAGTGCCGGCAAGAGAGAGCAGGATGCCTATTATCTCTCTCTCGGTGTGGATATTGAAAACCCAAATCTCGACCGCTTGGCGCGCGGTATTCAGCTCGATATCGTGCTCAAGGATAAAGAGGGAAAGGTCATTACAACCATTGGCGATAAGCTCGAATCCCTCGACCCGGGTGCTATTTATCACTACGGTGTTACGAGAAAGATTCGCGGCAACGCTGTGGGCAGCTTTTCGGCAACCGCAAAGGCATCGGGATACCTAAAATTGCAAACACCTATTATGAAGCATATTCAGCTCTCCGAGCTTCGTCTTAAGAAAAACGGAGAGGGAATGCAATTCTCGGGTACGATGACGGGAAAATACGATACCCCTCTGCGTTCTATGACGTTGCATTATCAATTCCTCTCCGCCGAGAACAAGATTCTGGGCGGTGGTAGTGAATGGGTACTCGACGGTCTTGAGGTTGGCGGCACGCGACGTGTCGATTCCAAGATTGCACTTCCCATCGAGGGGGCAAAAAAGGTGGTTTATTCCGTCGACTTTGACGTGGTACAGCTTTTGGAAGAATAAAAGAGAAAACAGCCAGTGCATCGCATTGGCTGTTTGCGTATTACCGAAAATGCATATCGCAATAAACGTACTCCATTACAGAATCGGGATAGGTGGCATCAAGGTAGCTTTCCCATCGGGTTGAGGGCGGTAAATTTTGTCGCCTTTCTTTCCATCGAAAGATGGCAGATGCCGATACGGCAAGATTAAATGCCATAAAAATTGAGCACGCTATGCAAAAAATGTGCCACCTGCGTGTGTGCATACGCCTCAAAAGCTTTTTGAGGGCGGGATAGATAAGACCAACGAAAACCATTCCCAAAAATCCCCACAAAATTGCCATCTGACCGCTAACGCGTCCACCGAGGTTGAGTGTGTGCGAGGAGTAATCCCAAGAGACCGAACCGAAGGTCGTTTCTTGAAAGAGACTTGTAAAATACTCCACCGCGCCGCCCGTGAGCGCAAATGCCAAAAATTGAAGCCCTACGCTGCGGCGAGGAATGATTTTGGCGACCGCAAAGACGGCAACCGCGCCCACACCGTAAACGATGCAAAAGGGGCCCACCACAGTGGCGGAGTGGTCTACCCACTCTCCCACGAGAATGATATTCCAAATTCCTTCTATCAAAAAGCCGAGAAGGCTCCCCAAAAAGAACACCCAAAAGAGCTCCTCATAACCGTGAAAAATACGGGTTCCATATGATTTTTTCGCTTGCATACATCCTCTCAGGCCATTAAATTTTAAGGATAGTATGCGTTTTTCGACAGATATTATACTTTTTTGAAAGGAGACCGTCAATGGCGACAAAATATCAAGACATTCCATATCGTGTCGATGACGCGCACAAGGCACGCTTTGACCGTCTCTGCCGCAAGGTCTCATCCGCGCCACGCGCGAATGGTGAAGAAGGCATCGGCACTTTAGGAGAGAAACGAATGCACGCCATCATCAAACGCTACATTTGCGAGGACCACAACTGCCACGAGGTGGGTGTGCTTGATACGGGATACGTCTCCGACGTGCGCATCGGGAATGACGTTTACGAGGTGCAGACGGGCGCGTTTTACCCGATGAAAAAGAAGATTGCACACTATCTCGAAAACACAAAGTGCACCGTTACCGTTGTGCATCCTATTTCGGTCGAGAGATGGGTAGCGTGGGTAGATGCAAAGACAGGAGAGATCACACCGCGCAAACGCTCTCCAAAGCGCGAGCGCGCCATTCACCTCTTGCCAGAGCTTTACTGCCTTTTGCCGCACCTCGGCAACGAGCGGTTGCGTTTTCGCCTTTTGATGATTGAAGAAGAGGATTTTCGCACCCTTACGGGTAGACGTGATAATCGCAAACGCGGCGCGCGACTTTACGAGAGGATGCCGCTCTCGCTTTTGGGAGAGATAGAATTTTCCTCGCCTGCCGATTTTGCCGTCTTTTTGCCAAACGATATGCCGTCGCCGTTTACGGTGAAAGACTTCTCGCAAAAAACGGGACTCCGCGGACGTGATGCCTATTCCGCAGTACACGTACTTGAAAAACTTGGATTAATTATCAAAACAGAACCCATCGGCAGAGCTATGGCGTTTGAGTGGTAAGGCTTTTTTTGGGGAACGGTTTAATAAAATATAAAATGCCCTCGCTCCGTAATGGAACGAGGGCTTCGAAATTTTATTCGTTAACTTCTCCCCTCATTTCGTCACTGGGATTATTAGAAGTGAGGGGAGTGATGATATAGTCCTTTACAGGGGTCAGATCTGCGGTGGAATTCATAATTACGTAGTAATGAGTCGTGGTTACAGCTTCACCCTTGTCAATGAATTTTAGAGCTACGGCAACATCATTAGATACGCCATTGATGGTATAAACCTCACCGCGAAGCTCTTCTGTTTCGGATTTCCATTCGCTATTTCCGTTTTTCCAACCTGCCGTTAAGTTGACATCAGCGATTTTATTTCCAATCTTATCCTCTGCGATAACCTTACCGCCTACGTATGTTGCATATGCACCTTCGTTTATCTGATAGAAGTATCTGCTTTCGTATTGGTACTCATTGCTCGATCCGCTATTGGGAGGAACAACGGGACTATCATCTTCAAACGGCTTTGGCATAACAGTAAACATAATTGCAAGCATTACAACAAAGCAAGCTGCGATAGAGCCCCATTTGAGCCGATTGTTGTTTTTCGCCTTTTTGGTACGTGCCGCATCATTGACGATATCATCATCAATTTGGTTCAAAGCATCTGCGATTCTCGGTATTTTCATATTTCAATGCCCTCCTTGATTAAATATTCTTTTAGTTTGTTTCGGGTACGGAACAACATACTTTTGACCTTGTTTTCGGTGAATCCGAATCGTTGTGCTATATCACCGATGGAATCAAAGAAGTAGTATTTACGCATAAACACGTTCCGCACGTCTTCGTTTTCGTTTCGCAGAAAGTCACTAATAGCTTTTGCTATCTCTCCGTCACTCACACCGTTAGCAATGTTTTCATCGGGCAGAACCTCTGCAAGCTCATCAAGAGAAACAATCGTTGCCACCGAGCGTTTCTGACGCGCCCTTGCTTCAAGGCGTTTTAAGGACCGGTTGCGCGTAATTTTACAGACAAAAGACATAAAGTTATTGGGTCTTGTGGGGGGGATGGCATTCCATACACCTATGTAGGTGTCGTTTACACATTCCTCCGAGTCCTGTTCGTTATTCAAGATGTTATTGGCAATGCTATGACAGAGCTTGCCGTACTTAGTGTCTGTCTCCTTGATTGCTTTTTCATCTCGTTCAAAATACAGTTCAATGATTTCAAGATCATTCAATGTTGCTCACCTCCTTTGTTTGAGTTAAAAGCGCTTTCACCCTATAAGTACGTTTTTTTAGGCGTTGGTCGCAAAAAATCCAAATATTTTTGAAAAATCCCTCGCTCCATAATGGAACGAGGATAACTTTTTTAGAAGATACCTTTACTATATTTGAATCGTGCGTACAATGCTATTGTTAAACAACTTTCTTAACGGGCAGGGTCTCGGCGGTGCCTGACCGTTAGCGGTAGCAAAAGCGCGCATTGGGCGCGCGCCGACTGTTTATCCGCAAACTAACAAATTCATTTAGATGATTCTTGTGCGAGCGCATTTTGGAAGGGGGATGGGGGAACACTTTTTCTTGAAAAAGGTTCCCCCATAAATTTGTCTTTATTGTCTCTTCATTTGTCTCAAAAACAAGAGCACAGCGGCGGTGAGGATGACGAAGGCGTAGCCGAGGACCCACCACAGGTGAGGGAAGATGCCCGAATAGTTGCCGGAGATGACGGCGCGCTGCGCTTCAACGGAGTGAACAAAGGGCAGAGCATAGGCAATCTTTTTGAAAGCACCGCCTACGAGGTCAAGGTCGAACCAAATTCCCGAGAGCCAAGCCGAAAGGTTTGTCAGGAGCGCACCGCAAATACCGCCCACCTGCTTGTCGTTGAATACGCTTCCGCACAAGAGACCAAGACCGATATACAAAAGGGCAATGGGGATGAGCACAACAAGCGATAGCAGAATGTTGACGCTGATTTCAAGCTTCAAAATCACTGCAAAAAGATAGGTTGCAACACCTTCGATGAGAGCAATGGGAATAAGCGGTAACGTATAACCGAGAATAAAGTCTACGGGCGTCATTGGCGTGGTGTAAAGTCGGTGCATAAAGCTGCTTTGTCTATCTTTTGCAATGAGCGTCGCAGAGAAGAGTGTCATAAAGGAGAGCCCAAACACAACAATGCCCGGGGCGAGATGTGCAATCTCAAACAAGCTTACGGGAATGTTTGCTTGAATGGCACTCAAGAGGAGTAAGAGCACAATAGGGAAGCCAAAAAGGAAGGAAAGATTTAAGGGGTCGCGGATGATTTCCTTAAAATTGCGTTTTGCAAAGGTCAACATTCTCATTTTTCTGTCCCCCTTACAATTTTAATAAAAGCTTTCTCAATGCTTTCCTCACCCGTTTGAAGTTTGATTGCATCGGGCGTGTCGCAGGTAAGGAGAGCCCCATCCTTCATAATGGCAATGCGGTCGGAGAGTGCCTCGGCTTCTTCCATATAGTGCGTGGTGAGGATGATGGTAACCTTTCCTTTAAGGGAACGGATGATATCCCAAAGTTCGCTACGCGCAAGCACGTCAAGCCCCAAGGTGGGCTCATCGAGGAAGAGCACCTTCGGCTCGGAAATGAGCGCCATCGCAATGCTGAGTCGTCGCGCATATCCCCCCGAGAGCTTGCTCGCTTTCTTATTCAGTACACTTTCCAAGGAAAGAATCGCAGAAAGCGACGCGACCTTTTCAGCGGTCTTTTTCTTGTCAAAGCCGTAAATGCCGCAAATGAGCTCGAGGTTCTCACGCACGGTCAGTCCCGCCGCAACGGCGGTCTCTTGCGGAGAAACACCGATGTTCGCCTTGACTGCCGCGGGATTTTTGGTAATACTCTCTCCAAGCACAGTCGCATCCCCGCTTGTGGGGCGTGAGAGGCAGGAAAGCATTTTTATGGTCGTGGTCTTGCCCGCGCCGTTGACACCGAGCAAAGAGAAGAGCTCGCCCTCGTAAATGGTCAAATTGAGGCTGTCGACTGCGAGGACGTCTTTGTATTGCTTGGTTAGATTTTCGATTTTGATGGCAGTCATTGTTACTCCTTTTCTCTATTGTCTCAAAATGTGGTATCATTATGATATCACAATTATTTCACATTGTCAAGAGGGTTTGAAAAAATAAAAAAAGAAAAAAATATTTAACCAAAAAGTTAAATATCCTATTGACAAACCCGAAAATGTGTGCTATACTATAATTAACCAAATGGTTAAATGAAAAAGGAGGACATACTGTGGGACTTCAAAACACCATTAAAGCCTTGTCTGACCCCATCCGTCGTGAAATTTTGGAGATGTTGAAGAGCGGTCGTATGGCGGCGGGGGAGATTTCGGAAAAATTTCCCGTGAGCGGTGCGGCAATTTCCAAGCATCTTTCGGTTTTGCGCGAGGCGGATTTGATAAGAGACACCCGAGAGGGGAAATTTATTTATTACGAATTGAACACTTCCGTACTTGAGGAAGTAATGCTGTGGATTAGCGGTTTGAAAGGAGAGAAATCATGATTAAGAAGAATTTGAAGGTTTTGATAATCACATCCATTATTATTTTGTTGCCGATGGTTGCGGGACTCATTTTGTGGAATAAACTTCCCGAACAAACCCCGTTCCATTGGAACGCGGCGGGTGAGGTTGACGGTTGGGCATCCAAACCCGTGGCGGTGTTTGTGCCCTCTGCTATGATGCTGGCAATGCAATGGTTGTGCGTGGTTGTTACCTCTACCGACCCTAAAAAGCAGAACCATCCACAAAAGGTGATGCACCTTGTTCTTTGGTTGCTTCCAATCATTACCGTTTTTATTTCAGCTCTTATGTATGTCAGTGCATTGGGAGGTAGCGTACGCGTGGAAATGCTGATACCTATCCTGCTTGGCTTGGTCTTTATTGCCATTGGCAATTACATGCCCAAGTGTAAGCAAAACTACACCATTGGCATCAAAATTCCGTGGACACTCGCGAGCGAGGAAAACTGGAATCGCACCCACCGCCTTGCAGGTTGGGTTTGGACCATCGGCGGTATTGTAATGCTGCTGTCGGGATTTTTCGGCATCTTTTGGTTTACCTTTGTACCTGTTCTCGTTATGGTTTTGGTGCCGTTTATCTATTCATTCGTGTTATACAAAAAGGGAATATAAATAAAAAACGGGGCTGACTCATTCAGCGCAGAACAAAAGCCACTTGGAAAAAACAACTCCGAGTACGCAAAAAAATAAGCATATCTCTATAAGAGGTTGAAATCCGCCGAAAAATTCGGCGGATTTCTCCATTTTTATGTGGCTTTTTAGTCGCGTTCGACCTCTCTGCCGTACCTTTGTATGTCGACGATAGGTCGAACACGCCTTCTGCATCTAAATGACTCAGTCCCTTGTTTTTTATCTGTTCTTTGGAATGTAGCGTACTTCATTCACGGCGTATACCGTTACAAAGGCTTTAGGGTCTGTTTTTCGAATATACTCCATCAGCTTGCGGTATTCGTGTTTGTCTACAATGGTAATCACTTCTTTTCGTTGCACGTTGTCGTATGCGCCCGTAATTTCATTCAGGGTTGCACCGCTGTGCAGGTCGTGCAGAATGTATTCTACAATTTCATCGAGCTTTTGCGAAATGACGCACACGCGACGCTTGATGTTGAGACCGAAAATGAAATAATCCACAACAATGCCGCCAAAATAGGTTCCGAGAACACTGATAACAACCGTTTTGGTGTCATAGCAAAACGCAGCAGACAGGGCGATTGCCGTTCCGCAAATGGCGGTTGCTTTGCCAAATTCGATTCGAAAATACTTGTTCAAAATTTTCGCAACGATGTCGAGTCCGCCAGAGGAGGCATTGCAAGAGAACAGAATTGCCATAAAAATGCTTACGGCAAGGATGTAGCAAAGCGCATCGAGGAACGGGTCGGCTGTCAAGGATTGGAAGTTGGGAAAGAACAATTCAAACACACCGATAAACGCAGGGATTATCAAAGATGTATAAACTGTTTTGGCACCGAACTCCGAACCGACAAGAATAAATCCAACTATCAACAAGATAACGTTCAGGATGAGGTTGATGAGAGACATCGACAACGGAATACAGTTTGTAAGCACCATAGCAAGTGCTGAAATACTACCGATGGCCACCTTGCTTGGCGTCATAAAGAAGAAAACGGCAGCCGCCACTCCCAAGGCACCCACGGTTATGGTTGCAAACTCTTTAAAATCACGAAACAAATTGATTCTTTTCAAACAAGTGTACCTCCGTCTTTAGCGTGCAGTTGAAATGAGTACCGTTGCGGCACCTGCCAAAGTGACAATCTCAAGGCTTGCGGGGAGCAGAATACTGTCACCACGGCAGAAGGAGTAGGACGTCCCATCGCATTCGATTGTGCCTTCGCCGTCGATGCAAAGCAGATGATGCAAATAGCCGTTTTGGGGCAACGTGTGCGCGTTTTTGCGCAAATCCAGCTTTTCTACGCGAAAATAATCGCAATCGGCAAGCACGTCCTCGCGGGATGCGGGCAAACCGCGCGAGTAGCGAATCGCATCGATTTCATCCTCGCTAAAGGTGCGAATAACGTCGCACGCTTTTTCAATATGTAACTCGCGCAAGGAGCCGTCCGCTCCACGGCGGTCGTAGTCGTAAACGCGATAGGTCAGGTCACAGTTTTGTTGAATTTCGGCAATTAGAATCCCCTTGCCAATGGCGTGGGGGAGCCCTGCGGGGATGAAATAGGTCTCGCCCGCGCGTACCTTTTGTACTTTGAGGGCAGACATCAATTCACCCTTTTGCAATGCGGTACAAAAATCGACGTTGCCGATGCCATCTGCAAGACCGCAGATGATTTCGGCATCCTCGTCGGCATCCACAATATACCACATTTCGGTTTTGCCGCGGTCGTTTTCCACACGCGCGGCATAGTTATCGTCGGGGTGTACCTGAACAGACAAGCGGTCGGCGGCATCGATGAATTTGACCAAAAGAGGGAATTCACCGCCTACCGTTGTGCTTTTGCCCATCAATTCGTTGGGGTATTCGCGCAAAAGTGCACCAACAGTCATACCGGAAAGGAAACCGTTTTGTACGGTACTCATTTCACGCTCGCGCACGGTCAGCTCCCAACTTTCGCCAACGGTTCCGCCGTCGGGGGCGCATTTATTCCATTCACGGGGCAGACGTGTGCCACCCCAAATGGGCGATTTTGTGACGCCTTTTAACTTTAGAGGATAAAATTTTTTCATTTTTATCTCCTTCAGCATTGAACTGATAAAGTGTTTTTAGTATAAAGCTTTTTGGAGGGGGTGCGGGGGAACTCTTTTTCATTTGAAAAAGGTGCCCCCGCAATCCATCAAAGCTTTTTCAGCTTGGCATAAGTAGCCATCAGTTTTTTTGTGCCAACGGTATCGAACATAATTTCATACAGCGTGTCCGCTCCCATCGACTTGACCGAAAGAATTTCTCCCTCGCCAAAGTTCATATGCTTAACGCGGTCACCGGGGGCGAACACCTCGCGCGCGGTGCTTGCGGCAGGACGGGCGGTGGGTGTTACGGGTCTGGCAAATGAGGGCGTTTGCGCAGTACGTGTAGCGTTTTCTGAGTAATAGGTGCGTTTTTGTTGCACGGGAGCGTTGAAGTTGTTTCCGTACGCACCGTGCTGACCGTAGGTGTATTCACCGTAACGGTTTTGTCCAACGCGGACGTTGTTGGCCTGCCCCTCGTCGAGCTTTTCGATAAGGGATTCGGGGATTTCGCTGACAAAGCGCGAGACGGGATTATACATCGTTTGGCCGTAAAGGAGACGATTGCGTGTGTGCAGGATGTAGAGCTCTTTTTTGGCACGTGTAATGGCAACGTAAGCGAGACGGCGTTCTTCTTCCATCTCGGTCGGTCCTTCGGTAATGGTCTGCATACCGGGGAAGAGACCTTCTTCCATACCCGGCAAAAAGACTACGGGGAACTCCAAGCCCTTGGCACTGTGTACCGTCATCATTACAACGGCATCGGCGGTCTCGTCGTAGCGGTCAACGTCGGCAACGAGCGCGGTCTCTTCCAAAAATCCGGTGAGCGAGGGCTCGTCGTTGTCCTGCATATATTCGAGAATGCCCGATTTGAATTCGTCAAGGTTTTCAAGGCGGTCTGCCTCTTCGGGGCCTGCTGCCACAAGCATTTGACGGTAGCCTGTTTTTTCAAGCATCAAATCAAACAGAGCATCCAGCGGTGTGCTCTTTGCAAGATGGGTGAGGTCGTTGATAATGCCCGCAAATTGTAAAAGCGTTGCGGCACTGTTCTTGAGAGCAACAAAGGAGTCGGCACGCTCGATGACCGAGAACTGACTGCATTCTTGTTCGGCGGCAATCAGAGCAACGGTTTCCAAGGTCTTGGCACCGATTTTGCGGCGCGGCTCGTTGATGATACGAGAGAGACGTGTGTTGTCATCGTGGTTGCTGATGAGCTGCAGATATGCTACAACGTCGCGGATTTCCTTGCGGTCGGTAAAGCGAGTGCCGCCGAGAACGCGATAGGGAACAGCCGCGCGTGCAAAGGCTTTTTCAATGCTTTGCGATTGCGCATTCGTGCGATAAAGAATGGCAAAATCGCGATACGTAGCCTCTTTTTTGGCTACCGCGCGAGAAACGGTGTCAACAAGATAGCGCGCTTCCATATTTTGGTCATCGCAAAGCTTGAGGCGTATTTTAGAGCCCGCACCCGAGGATGTCCAAAGCGTTTTGCCTTTGCGTCCGCGGTTGTTGGAGATAACGGCGTTTGCCGCATCCAAAATGTTACCCGTCGAGCGATAATTCTGCTCGAGCTTGATGATTTTAGCATCGGGGAAGGTTTTATCAAATGCGAGAATGTTCTCAATGGTCGCTCCGCGGAAGCGGTAGATGCTCTGGTCGTCGTCACCGACCACCATCAAATTGCGAGTGGTGGGGTTGGTCAAAAGGACTGTCAGTTGCATTTGCGCTACGTTGGTATCCTGGAACTCGTCCACGCATACGTATCGGAAGCGACGCTGATATGCTTCGCAAATTTCGGGATGATGGCGCAATAGCAGAACGGTCTGCATAATGATGTCGTCAAAGTCGAGCGCGTTGGATTCGCGCAGATAGCGCTGATATTCCTCATACACGCGCGCCACCTGCTTTTGGCGGTAGTCCTGACCGGCTTCAAGGGCAAACGCATCGGGCGAGAGGAGCTTGTCCTTTGCGTGGCTGACGGCATTGATAACGGTTTTAACAGACAACAGCTTTTCATCAATGTTGAGCCTTTTCATAGCGGCAAGCATTGCCTTTTTGGTGTCGTCTGCATCGTAAATGGTAAAGCCGGGGCGGTAGCCCATTCTCTCACCGTGCTGACGCAGAATGCGCACGCAGATGGAGTGGAAGGTACCTGCCCAAATATCGGTTGCGGTGTGTTCCTCATCGGGGAACATGCGCGCGAGACGTTCTTTGATTTCGTTAGCGGCTTTGTTTGTAAAGGTAATGGCAAGCACGCGATAGGGCTCGCAGGTGTTGTTTGCAAATTGCGGCAGAATGTGCTCGCGAATTGCCTCGGGCTGCAGCATCATTGCGCGCTCAAGCTCAGCAACGCGCGCCTCGTCCGTTCCGTAGGGGACGTAGTCACTGAAATAGGCATTGCCATAGCGAATGATAAAAGCAATGCGGCGGACAAGAACGGTGGTCTTACCGCTACCCGCACCCGCAAGGATGAGGAGCGGATTGTTAACGGTGAACACTGCTTCGCGCTGACGCTCATTCAATTCAGTATAGGCTTTGTCAAACAGTCGGCGCTTGACAGAAAGATAGCGTTGTTCGATAGAGGTTTGCATAAAGACCCTTTCTTAACTAAGGTTTACAATGGTTGTAATCAGCCAAACCGCAAGGCAAACGGCGGCCACGGGAGAGAGCAAACTCTCAAGCAGTGTGGCAGGCAGATGCTTCCACGGAAGTGCCGTTGTGTAATTGGAAGAAATGTTCTTTTTTGCGTGGATGTGGTAGATTTTTCGTGCCTCTCCTGCGGCAAAAGCCGCGAACAGTAAAAAGAGCACCACTACGCAAAAGATAAAGATTTCATTGCTGCCCGCGTTGACGTAGAAAGCCGAAAGATAGGGCTGACCGAACAGGCAGAAGATATTATAGCAGATGTGCAACAGAATGGGAGCGAGGAAGGAGCGCGTGGTATACATCGCCGCCGCCAACAACAGTCCCAAAAAGAAATAGGTGAGAAAATGCGCAAAGGAGAAATGCAGCATTGCAAAAAGCAGGGAGCTTGCTATAATGGAGACACCCACGCCGCGCTTTTCGTACTCCGAACAAAGAATGGAGCGATAGGTCAATTCCTCGCCAACGGCGGGCAGGAATGCATATGCCAAAATGGCAAAGAGTGTTTCGGCAGGTGTGCCGGTGCGAGCGACAAAGGTGTCATAAAGAGTAAAGCTTCCCTCAAGAGAACGAATACCGTCTGTAAGAATCGAGGTTAAAAGACTCCCCGCAATCATAACCACCAAAAGGTAGAGCAAGAACGGAATGTGTGATAGGCGAGGCGCACGCAAGCGGATGCGCTCGGCAAAATTCTCCCCACGTAGCTTGCAATACAGAATGGCGGGAATGATGAAAATGAGCACCTGTATTAAAATAATGCCTACAAATTCGCTGTTGCGGTCAAGCAATCGCGCATCAATCAGGCGCGAGAGAAGCAACAGAATAAAGTTGCACAGCACCAAAAGAAGCGGTGCGTGCAAGGGCTTGAGAGAGCCGTCCTTGCCGCCACCCAAGCGACGGGAGCCGTTCATTAGACGCTCACACGTGCGTCTCCATCCCTTTGGCGTTTCGTCTGCTTTTTGGGGAGCGGTTGCCTTTGGAACGGGGGCTTTTTCTTTTTCGGCGTTTTCTTGGCAACGGTAAGCGCCGCGCTCGGTAAAGAGCCAATCAACGGGCAAGTCGTGCGGCTCTGTGGGAACGCCCTTGAGTAGCATCGAGGCATAAGTTGCACCAACCGTTACACCGGGAAAGGTGGCAAGATAACGGTCGTAGTATCCCTTGCCGTAGCCGATGCGGTTTCCCGCAAGGTCATAAGAGAGTGCGGGGACAACGCAAAGCGCGCGTTTGTCGGGTACGCATACGGGCGAATACTCGGGCGGCTCGGGAATCCCGTAAGCACCGGGGGTGAGCTTTTGCCCTTCGGGCAGAATATAAAACTGCATCGTATTGGTTTCCTTGTCGCAACGCGGAAAAGCCACGGGAATACCGCGTTTTCTCGCTACATGCGCCAATGGGAGAAGGTTGATTTCGTTCTCGAGTGGCGCATAGATGAGGAGCATAGATGCGTTTTTGAAGAGCGGGGAGTCTATAATCCCCGCGGCGATATTGCGGTCGAGCTCTTTTCGTTCTTCGCGCGAAAATTCCGCACGCTTTTGCAAAAGAACACCGCGCAGTGTGATTTTATCCATCATCAGTCGGCAAGAATGGCAGAACAAAGCGAGCTTGCAGCTTCGTCGCCTTTGAGGACACGCACGAGTGCCAAGCCGAATTCCACAGCCGCGCCCATACCAACCGCGGTGATGATTTTACCATCGGTAATAACTTTTACTCCCTTTGGTTGCAGGATAGCACCTTCGAGATACTCTTCAAAGCCGGGGAAGCATACGGCTGCCTTACCTTGCAGATAGCCGCGCTTGCCAAGCACCATAGGGGCGGCGCAAATAGCACCGATATATGCTCCCGTATTGATGGCGGAACGCAATGCCGCATCTACGGTGCGCGATTCATCCAAATGACGCGTACCGGGCATACCGCCGGGCAGAATAATCATTTCGGGTTTGGAATCTCGGAACATCGTGTCGGGGATATCCGCGCCGACTGCAATGCCGTGTGCACCTACGACGGTATCAGCACCGCCAACGCCAACGGTGGTAACGTCGCATCCTGCGCGACGCAATATGTCAAGGGGAGCGAGAGCTTCTACCTCTTCAAATCCGTTTGCCAAAAACATATAAATCATAACGCGTAACTCCTTTTACTGAATTCCTGCGGTCAGTTTGATGAGCAATTTGATGCTATCGGGCTGAACCTTTGCCTCGTGTGCTGCACGGTTGCGGTGAATCTCTCCGCATTTGGTGCAACGGTGAATAATGACGTAACCCTTACGAGCGTCGGGTTCTGTGCGAATAGGCTCCATCTCGCCGCCGCAGGTATTGGCACGGTCACCGGGGTTGACGTCCACGTGCAAGGACCACAAGCAAAAAGGGCAGTGGTTGCGCGAGGTAAAGCCCAAAGGCTCTACTTCCTTTCCACAGTGTGCGCAAATAAAGCCGCTATCGTTTTTGCTAAAGCGTTTCTGTTCCATAAATGGTCCCTCCAACACATAATTATCTATTTTAATAGTAACATAAAAATATATAAAAGTCAAGCAACAAACCCAAAACAGTGCAATTTTTTATACATAAAAAATTTAAAAAACTTGCCAAAAGACTCTTGACAAAAGGCAAAAAATGGATTATAATAGAATTAGAACTATTCTAATTCGAAAAGGAGAAGAAAAAATGACGAGACAAAGAGAGCTTATCATCAATATTTTAAAGCAATCCGACCGCCACTTGACAGCTGACGAAATTTTCTTTTTGGCAAAGCTGAAAATGCCGTCCATCGCTATGGCGACCATTTATAATAACCTGAACGCAATGAACGAGGCAGGTCTTGTCAAGCGTTTACATATCGACGGTGTTGCCGACTGCTTTGACAAAATTATGGAGCCCCACGACCACCTGCTCTGCGACAAATGCGGCAAGATTTCCGATATCAAATTGCATTCTCTGACCGAAACGCTTGAGGCTGAAATCGGCACACAAATCGACGATTACGAGCTGACGGTTCATTACGTTTGCCCCGAGTGCAAGAGTGGCGCTCGCAGAAGATAATTGCGGGCTGCCTGCTTTGCGCAGAACAAAAGCCACACTTAAAAAGCGCCCCGAAATTTCATTCGGTTTTGAAAAAATTCAAAGGACAAAAAGAACATCAAAAATATGCGTTTTTGCACCACGTATATGCAAAAAGCCGAGAAAATCAAGCGATTTTCTCGGCTTTTTATTAATGCCTTTAGGCAGTTGAGCG
>JAZOVV010000058.1:0-2699 GCA_045658925.1 Eubacteriales bacterium | reverse complement strand
ATAGTCGCAGTTATGATCCTTGTCTCCGTCAGCGCAAGTACCGATCTTTTCGGAACAACCGTAGTCACAGGTGTGATTCTTGTCGGAATCGGTATGGTCACCGATCGTTTCCTCGCAACCGTAGTCGCAAGCGTGGTCCTTATTGGTATCTTCACAAGTACCGATGGTTACTTGACATCCATAATCACAATCGTGATCTTTGTTTGTGTCTGCGTGAGTGCCCATATCGGTTTTGCCGCAGTTTCTGTCGCACTCGTGGTCGGTGTTTGCATCAACGTGTTCGAGAGCCGGAATTGTGTATTCTTCTTTGGTAGTTACAAGAGTACCCGCTGCATCGGAGTAAACTTTGTTACAAATGGAACAAGTGTAATATTCCTTGTTACCTGTGGTGAGACAGGTTGCAGGAGTTGCTTCTGTCTTTGTGAGATTGTGAGTACAAGTAAGCTTTTCTATGGGAGTGTTTTCGTTGCGCTTATCGTAGCAAACGGTGCACTCTTCGTGCTTAACGCCCTCGGAATCAAAGGTGGGAACAATGTCGGTTTTCCACTCATAGTTGTGGGGAAGAATATTAGTATCTTCTTTCTCAAGTTCGCCACATTCGCAATAGCGTGTCTTTTCGCCCTTTGCCGTACAAGTAGCAGCCTTAGTTTCTACCCATTCACCGTAGGTGTGAGTAGCGATTTTTTCAATAGGTCTTTCATCGATCTCGCCGCATCCGCAACGACGGGTTTCTACGCCCTCTTCGAGGTGAGTAGCAGTCTTGGTTACTTCCCATTTACCGTAGCTGTGCTCGTGTGGTTGGGTCGTGGGTTCGGTTACGGGTTCGTCGGTTACCGCGGGTGTTTCTTCGGGATTGGTTTGATCCCCAAGATCACTCGTAACTTCAGAGCCGTCGGTTGGGCCATCCAAGTACGGAATTTTCTCCAGAACACTTTTGCAGGATGCCATGTTCATAAGGAGCATAACCGTAAGGGAAAGCACAACAAGAATTTTGAGCATTCTTTTCATTTTGTCCTCCATAAAATGAGTGATTTTACCAAATACTGTCACACCGGACTTTATTCGATATCTACAGTATAGCACTATTTTTTTACTTTGTAAAGGATGTTTTAAATATTTTTATTTAATAGAATATATCCAATAAATACAATTTATAAGGAAAAAACAAGAAAAATAGGCTTTTGAGTCAATAAAAGCTCCCTCGCGTTTTGCTGATTTTTTATTTGACAAGGGAAGGTTCTGCTTTATAACTTCGCTTCTTGGAGATTGATTATGGTTTTACCCGCGCGGACAAAACATTGACAAAAACGAAAAGAGAACAAAAAAGACTCCGGAACGGTGATGTTCAGGAGTCTTAAAAGTGGCTAAAAGCCTTGATTTTATTGATTACTTGCTTGCCTCTTCGATAGCAACTGCAACAGCAACGGTCATTCTAACCATGCGGTTGTTGCAACAACGGGATTATCTTTCAAACATATAGTCTATGCCGAATTCTTTGAGGATGCTTTTCTCATTGTCGGTGAGCTTATGTCCTTTTTCAAATACAACAATCAAATGTGTCAGCTCGTTCCCCTCATCAATGTCTGCACCTGTTCCATCGGCGAGTATCATGGCGACCGTAATTTCTTGGTATACGGTTGCTTTTTTGGTACGATACAAGAATCGCGACACGCCCGTTAATTGCTTTCCAGTTCGCGTTCCATTGCGATCACCCCAATAAAACGAGAACGTTCCTTTATAACGTCTCAAACTGAGACTAATAACCTTTGCCAACGGGTTTGGTTCTTCAGCTTCCTCTTTCGTTACGGATTCCTTTTCCTCGTCATCTATGGCATTATCTGTTTCACTTTTTGCACAAGATATTATTGAAAAAGCCATAATGGCTGCCAAAAACAATGCAATAAGTTTTTTCATTATGTTTTACTCCCTGATTTATGGTAAGAATCAGCCCCATCATTTTGCAAATATCGCGTATGATGGGGCTAACCTTTTTATTTAAAGTTTCTGCGGAGCTTTTTAAAAAGCGACCCGCATCCTTTTACTTACTTGCCTCTTCGATAGCAACAGCTACTGCAACAGTCATACCAACCATGGGGTTGTTGCCTGCACCGATCAAGCCCATCATTTCAACGTGAGCGGGAACGGAGGAGGAGCCTGCGAACTGTGCATCGGAGTGCATACGACCCATGGTGTCGGTCATGCCGTAAGAGGAAGGACCTGCAGCCATGTTATCGGGGTGGAGAGTACGGCCTGTGCCGCCGCCGGATGCTACGGAGAAGTAGCTAACACCGTTCTCTTGGCACCACTTCTTGTAGGTACCTGCAACGGGGTGTTGGAATCTGGTGGGGTTGGTGGAGTTACCGGTGATGGAAACGCCTACGTTCTCAAGCTTCATAATAGCGACGCCTTCGGGAACGTTGTCGGAGCCGTAGCACTTAACGTCAGCGCGGGGGCCCTTGGAGAATGCCTTCTCTTCGAGAACGCTAACGGTCTCGGAGTAGGGATCAAAGGAAGTCTTTACATAAGTAAACCCATTGATGCGGGAGATGATGTATGCTGCATCCTTGCCAAGACCGTTAAGGCAAACGCGAAGAGGGTTAACTCTAACCTTGTTAGCATTAAGAGCAATCTTGATAGCGCCCTCAGCTGCGGCATAGGACTCGTGACCTGCGAGGAAGCAGAAGCACTCTGTGCTCTCG
>JAZOVV010000057.1:0-32131 GCA_045658925.1 Eubacteriales bacterium | reverse complement strand
CCCTTCTTGAAAATCTTCACGACAATATAGAAAATGAAATTCAACATCGAGAAATAAATGAAAAGATATTCGAATGTGCCACTCGAATTTTGGATCTTTCACAAGATGATGAGCTACGCAGTTATGCAAATTACAGAATGGCAGTATATTATTGTGAAACTCCCTTTGAAAATAAAAATTACGAGAAAAATTTATGTTTATCAAAAGAATACTTGCGAAAGGTGTTAATGTGTACGTATTTTCCGGAATACACTCCTATACTTGGGGTTGATGTTCGCTCCGAAGATTATACAAAGATACAACTCCATAACATAGATTTTTTTGCGAACAAACTGTACAAATCTATACAACAGTTACGTAGATCAGATAAAGAGAATGGTATTTCGTCAAAATATGATGAATTATTTTGTGGTTTGACAAAATACTTGTCAGGAAAAGCAAGCGAAAGTTTGGAGCATAACCCAAAGCCTTCCCCTTAAGGGGAAGGGTGGCAAATGTCGCAAGCGACAAGGGACGGATGAGGTGTAGGACACAACGCGTCCGTTTGGAAACGGGTTACTTGAACGCCGTCTGCAACGGCTACACCTCATCAGTCACCTGCGGTGACAGCTTCCCCTCAAGGGGAAGCCTTTCGCTAGTTTGCATCAACAAAAAAGAACGCTATCCTGCAAGATAGCGTCTTTTTGTTTTAATGGTGATGATGTCCGTGATGATGATGGTGGTGATGATGTCCGCCCTCTGTGTGGTGGACGGTGCAGTTCTGCTCGTGGCAATGCTCACCAGGTTCTTCAAGTTCAAGCGTTGCGTGGGCGATGCCGTGCTCGGCAAGTTCTTTGCGGATGGCTTCTTTGATGTGATGTGCATCTCCATCTGCTACCACGTGTAGGGTTGCATAGTTGTTGTGTCCGTCCATGCTCCAAACGTGGACGTGATGGACATCTTGCACACCCTCGATGTGACAGAGATGCTCGCAAATTTCGTGTACGTCGATGCCGTGAGGTGTTTTTTCGAGGAAGAGGTCAAGCGCTTCTTTGAGGTTGCGAATAGCATTGACAAAAATAAATATTGCAACGCCGATGGACATCAAGGGGTCAATAATGGCAATATCGGTAAAGCGCATTACGACAGCACCAGCAAGAACAACGAGCCAACCGAGGACGTCCTCGAGCATATGGAGATTGACCGCTTTTTGGTTGAGCGAGTCTCCTTTCCTTGTGAAGAACGCCGCAAGGAAGTTGACTGCCGCACCGATAATGGCAAAAAGAATCATTCCGTCGTAGTTGATGGGCGTGGGGTTGATGATGCGCACGATTGCGTTGTAAATGACAAGCACAGAGCCAACCAAGAGAATCAATGTTGTTAAAACGCTACCGATAACGGAATAGCGCGTGTAACCGTAGGTAAAGTGCTCGTCGGGTTGCTTTTTGCTCTTCTTTTCAAGAAAATACGAGGCGCCGATGCTTGCGGCATCCCCAATATCATGTACGGCATCCGAAACGATGGCAACACTTCCCGTAAAAAAGCCGCCGATAAACTCAAATATCGAAAAAGCAAAATTGAGAATAAATGCAATTAAGATGTTTCTTTCGGTTTTCATATAGAACTCCTTTTAATTGATGGCATTATTATAGCATATTCCAAACGAAATTGCAATAGAATTTTCTCAATTTATTTCAAAATTTGAGAAAAAAGAAGCACCTTCAAGGTGCTTCCCTCTCTTATTCTTCTTGCTTTTCTTGCTTTATGTGATAGATTTGCAGCAAATCGGTAATGGCTTTTTCGTTCGCTTCGGAAACGTAGCGGCGGAACTCCCCGAGCACGCTATGACCAAGCGCGCGATAATCCAAGGCCAATACCTTTTGCACCTTCATTTTGCGGAGTTCCTCGGGAACGTTAAAGACCTTCATAATGGCGTCAAGTGCTCCCTCTACGCGAATGGGCAATGAGGCGGAGTGCGCGGTCGTCATCAGGGTGGCATATTCAATACCCGAAACGATTGCTTCGGCTTCTACAAATTTCTCCTCTGTCCAATCGGGGCAAAATTGACCGAAAACCTGTCTCATTTTTTCAACATCGTTGGCGCGAATGTTCTCAAGTGTCATTGGGTGAGAGTATGCCGAAACGTAAAAGTCCTTCATTTGCTCGTTTTCCTCACTGATGGCTGCCATGGTGGCAAGTTCAAGACAGTAAGAAAGCAAAGAGCTCTTGCCCTCGTCGGTGGATTCTTCTATCTTCTTCCACTGATAGTCGCACATCATAGTGACGAGCACGTCGAGAATGTGCTCCTTTGTTGGAAAATAAAAGGTCAGGTTTCCCGTTCCGATATCGGCTCTGCGGCAAACAGCTGCCGCAGTTGTATTGGAAAAGCCTTTTTCGAAAAACAAATCGATTGCTACCTGAATAATTGCCAAGCGCGTGGGGCTTTCTTTTTTAATTCTTGCCATCTCTCTACCTCCTCAAGCGTCGTAGTTGGGCGTTTGAAGTATCCCAATTATTGGAACTATCCAAATTATATCATATTTCCAACAAAATTGCAATAGGCTTGTCGGATTTTTTCGAGATTTTTCGAGGTTTCGTCTTATACAGAACTGTTTAAAATAATATATACAAGAAAAAAGCAAAAAATGTTTTCAAAAGCACTTGACAAATACTTTTTGTTATGCTATAATATTCAAGTCGGCACGGAGAGATGGCTGAGCTGGTCTAAGGCGCACGACTGGAAATCGTGTTTAGGCTAATACCCTAACGAGGGTTCGAATCCCTCTCTCTCCGCCACACAAAGGCACCCAATAGGGTGCCTATTTTGTGTGGCGGAGAGAGAGCTATCTTCGACACTGCCTTGCTTTGCAAGGCGAGGGTGCGCTATTGAGCCAAAGCCGTCGGGGAGCTCGCTCACCAGCGGCGCGGCGAAAATATTTCAAATCTTTGATTTGAAAATCCCGTTCCCCCCCCAACAAGCCCCCAATAGGGTGCCTTTTTTGTGTGGCGGAGAGATGGGTTTGAAAATTCCTTTCACAAAAAGACAAGTGGGCACTTTGGTAGGTGTCCACTTGTCTTTTATCTTTAATTTTATTGGGGATTCAAAATTGATTTTATACTATCGTTCCCTTTTCCAAAATCAACCTCTTGGTTCGCGGTAACGGTTGTTATCGCGTTGCAATGGCGGAACGCTTCGGCACCAACCTGCTCCACGCCGCCAAGGTCAACCGTCGTAAGTGCGATACAGCCTGCAAAGCAGGATGCAGGCAGAGATTTTAGCGTATCGGGCAGAGCAATTTCGGTGAGCGAATCGCAATTGTAAAAGGCATTGATGCCGATTTGAGTCAAGCCCTGACCAAAATCAACGGTTGTGAGTGCATCACAGTTTGCGAACGCAAGCTCGCGAATAGTGGTTACACTGCTTGGGAGCTTGATGCTCCAAAGGCTGATGCATCCGTAAAAAGCGCGCACACCAATGCTTGTCAGTCCATCGGGGAGTGTGATTTCTTTGAGCGATTCACACTCGAAGAAAGCGTAATTGCCAAGTGTTTGGCAGGCATTGGTCAGTGTAACACGTTCAAGACGGTTGGGATAAAATCCCTTTGCAAAATCGGGCTGTGCCGCTCCGAATATATAACCGAGATAGGCATTTTCGGTACTTGTACGTCCCACAAAAGGCAGAGTGATTGCACGAACAGAGTTGCATCCCTCAAACGTACCAAAGCCAACCGTTTGTAAGCTGTTACCAAGGGTAATCGTTTGCAATGCGGCGCAATCCATCAGTGCGCGGTCACCAAAGGTGACGATTCTTTCAAGTCCGTCAATTTGTTTGAGCGATTTGCAGTTGAAAAGTGCGTATTTTTCAATGACTGTGAGCGTTTCGGGGAAAGAGAGACAAACAAGGTCGTTGCAGTCAAAGAGTGCGTATGCAGGCAAGGTGTTCCACTCTGCACTGATACGCAGACACGAAAGAGATGCGGGAATATCGCGCGCGTTGTCCTCGTGGCGCTCGGCACCAAAGAGATAACCGAGATATTGCTCGCTCTCTTTGTTTGCACCGAGGAGCGGTGTTTCAAGACTGTGCAAGGTCTTGCATCCTGCAAGAATTCCCGTGCCTATTTCCTGAATGCTCTTGGGAATAATGAGCGTTTTGAGTTGAAAAGGCGGTGCTTTCTCCTCAGAATTCTCATCGGTATTCTCATCGGTATCCTCGGGGAGTTCTTCCTCAATCACGGCAAATGCTCCGTCGGCAATCGCGGTAACGGGCAAGCCATCAATGGTTGAAGGAATAATCAAATGCTCTTGTGTGCCCTTGTAGGACAGAATGGTAACAGAGCCGTTCTTGATTTCTGTTTCAAAATCGGCGGCGGCACCTTCAACGGCACCATCAAAGCCGGCATTGTTCTCTGTCCAAAAGTCGATGCCTTCGTCCTCAATTTCAACGGGAGCGGTATCGACGGGTGCGTCGGTGGTCTGCTCGATTTCGTTGCCGTTTTTATTTTCATTGCCGCAGGCGGTAACGCAGGACAAAGCCAAGCCCAAAGTCAGCAGCAAAATCAGTATTTTTTTTGCATTCATTTTTATCATCCTTTACGGGAAAGATTCTAGTATCATTGTACCACAAATTTTGCCGTTATGCAATAGAATTTTTGCAATATTTTCGATTCCGTCACGGTTTCTTCTTGTAAACGGGGCGAAAAAGTGGTATAATAATATGAAACCACAAAGAAAGGGGGACCGAGATGGATATTTTGATTGATGAAGCGCTTGCGGGAGAATGTGTGCGCCGCGTTTTGCAAAACGAATTGAAGCTTTCAACCAAAATGATAAAATTCCTCAAATACACCCCTTTGGGCATTACCGTTGACGGAAAAGCCGTAACCGTGCGACACATTTTGCAAATGGGTGAATGTCTTTCGCTCGCGATTGAGGATAGTGAGTCCTCCCCTGCCCTCGCGCCTATGGACTTGCCCTTGGATATTCTGTATGAGGATGATGACATCGTCGTTCCCGCAAAGCCCGCAGATATGCCAACGCATCCCTCGCACGACCATTATACCGATACTGTGGCAAATGCGCTTGCATTCCGCTATGAAAAGGAAGGCATCCCCTTTGTCTTTCGCCCCATCAACCGCCTTGACCGCAACACAAGTGGGCTTTTGCTCATATCCCGAAACAAGCGCGCCGCGGGAAAGCTGACGCAGTCGATGCAAAAGGGAGACATCAAAAAGACCTATCTTGCCGTCACCGTAGGTGAAATGGCAGAAAAAGAGGGCGTTATCGACGCTCCCCTACATCGCACAAAGGAAAGCATCATCGTGCGCGAGGTATGCTCTCCCACTGCCCCCGATGCCGATGCGGCTTGCACCGAATACCGTGTATTGGCAGTTGAGAACGGATACAGTCTTGTTCTCGTTCGCCCCCTGACGGGCAGAACCCACCAAATCCGCGTACATTTTGCGCACGCAGGGCACCCTTTGGTCGGTGATGACCTTTACGGCACGCCTACACCGCTCATCGCTCGGCACGCTTTGCACGCATATCAACTGTCCTTCCCTCATCCAATGACAGAAGAACCAATGACGTTCTCCGCTCCTTTGTGTGCCGATATGCGTAGTTTGATAGAGGCCTGCTTCCCTACCTTCCTTGTGAAAGGAGTTCTTGATGAATACAGAAAATAACAATAAAAAATCGCGTTTGCCGATTGCTTGCATCATCATTTTTGCCCTGACGGCAATCAGCATCGGGCTTTATATCGCGTTTCGCGCAAGTCGCGATTTTGCCGATGCGTTCAACCGCACCGTCAGCCCCATAGGGCGAATTTTAATGGCAAAACTAACAGGTTGGCTCCCTTTTTCCTTTGCCGAAATGCTGCTTTTGCTCTCCCCCGTTATCCTTATCACCGTTATTGTGATTGGTGCTCGCCACCATTGCGAAACAGCTCGCAAGATGTGGATTTACGTCGCTTGCATTTTTTCGGTGGTGTGTACGGTGTTCAATCTGTTTGTTTGGAACTTCGCCCCCGGCTACAACGCTCTCCCACTTGACCAAAAATTGGAATTGGAACGCACCCCCGTAAGTGCTGCGGAGCTTGCCGCAACCGCAGACATCCTTTTGGAAGAGCTAAAAGCGCTTGAGGGCGACATCCTCTTTATGGAATCGGGCGCTTCGCGTATGCCGTATTCCTATGACGAAATGAACACGCTTTTGATGCAGGCATACGACAAGGCTTGTGAAAAATACGATTTCATTGATAATTTTCATTCCCGCGTCAAGCCCGTTATGCTAAGCGAACCGATGTCTTACACGCATATCACCGGGGTTTATACCTTCTTTACGGGAGAGGCAAACATCAACGTAAACTTCCCCGATTATACCATTCCCTACACCGCCGCACACGAATTGGCACATCAGCGCGGTATCGCGCGCGAGGATGAAGCCAACTTTGTTGCCTTTTTGGTCTGTATCGAATCGGATGATATCTATATTCGTTATAGCGGATTTTTAAATCTATACGAATATGTGGTTTCGGCTCTTTATTCGGCAGACTACGAGCTTTACAAGGAAAACTTCTACAAACAACCCCAAACGATTATCAACGAAAGAATTGCCTTTAGCGAATTTTTTGATAAGTACCGCGAGAACGTAGTTGCCGACGTAAGCGAAGCAACCAACAACGCATACCTGCAAAGTCAAGGTGCCCCGCAAGGCACGCGCAGTTACGGTATGGTCGTCGACCTTGCCGTGGCATATTACCGAAACAAATAACAAAAAAAGAACGGCACAGTAGTGTCGTTCTTTTCCTTTTATACGGTTGTTTCAGCAAGCTCTGCCATAGCGAGGGGGGGCTTTTCCGCTTCCCATTCGTCGCCAATCTTCTTTTGTATGCGGCGGTAAAGGATGGCTTGAACGATAAAGGTAATGGTCCAAGATGCGCCGTAGGCGAAGAAAATGGTCAGAGGATGACGAATCCAAACAAAGACGGTGTTAATCCAAAGCACGCGAACTCCGCAAATGCCTGCAACAGAAACAATCATTGGCAAAGTGGATTTGCCAAGTGCGCGAATCGCACTTCCGTAGAGTCCTTCAAGATGCCCCATAATATAAAAGGTGCTGTTGACAACGAGCTTGATTCTTGCAAACTCGACGACATCGGGGTTGCTCGGGGCAAAGAGTGTCAAAAGCGGCAGACTAACAAGGTTGAGAATGGCGTTCAGTGTGATTGCCAAAGCAGAAATCGTGATTGTGCTGGTCTTCATACATTCGCGAATGCGTGATATATTCTTCGCGCCCGTATTCTGCCCTACAAATACGTATGCCGCGGTGCAAAAGCCGCCGCAAATCAGTTGGGTGTATGCGCCTACGTTGGATGCGATTGAGCTGCCCGAAACGTAAACGCTACTGTTAAAGGAGTTGAGTGCCACCTGCATAACAAGGTTGCCAATGGCAAACATCGAGTTCTGTATGCCTGCGGGAATGCCAAGGCGCAAGACCTGCTTGAGCGTAGAGCCCTCGAGTGTGAGCTTTCGCAAATTTAATTTGAGCAATCCGCTTGTCTTTAACATATAAACAAGTATCATTATGCAGGATACCCATTGAGATGCCGCGGTTGCAATTCCTACACCGAGTGCACCTTGCCCGAATCCGAGCACCATAACAAGGTTGAGAATGACGTTGATGACACCTGCCGTTGACAAAAAGATAAGCGGACGTGTGCTATCTCCCGTCGCCTGCAGCATCGCAGAACAGTAACTGTAAATGAGTTGTGAGGGAATGCCCACAAAATAAGCACGCATATAAAGAACTGCTTGGTCAAGAACCGCATCGGGAGTCTCCATTAAAATAAGCAATGGGCGCGCAAAGACAAATCCGAGAACCCCCAAAAGGATTCCGCAAAGTGTTGCGAGTGTCACCGAGGTGTGAACTGTCTTTTTGATGGAGTTCTCTTCTTTAGCACCTACCGCGTGAGAGACTAAAATACCCGAACCGACAGACAAACCGACAAAAAAGGTGATAATCATGCTCACCAAAGGTCCGCAAGCACTCACCGCAGAGAGTGCAATTTCACGGGCTTCGGGAGTAGCGCCTCCCCATCGCCCTACAACAATGGTATCTGCCGTATTGAAAAGCTGATTGATAACAGACGTTGCCATAGTCGGCAGCGCAAAGCGTGTCAGTAGCGGAAGAATCTTCCCCTCTGTCATATCGATTTTCACTTTTGCCATATCGTCCTCCAATGGTGCGTTTTCGCACACGTGGTATTGTACACCTCTTTAGAAGAAATGTCAAGGGAAAAAGTCAAAAATCTTTCGGAATATTATAAAAAAAGAACGGCACCGCTGTGCCGTTCTTTTGATGATTGTTATTAGTCAATGCTCATATCGAGCTTAAATCTCATAATCTTGCGCAAAGTATTCTTGGGGAATTCGGTGTCACGAACCTTCAGCACACCAATCTTTTTGTAAGGAACTGCCGTGCGGTTGTAATCGTCAACGTACTTTTGCAGGTGTGCCTTGATATCGGTAATATTGTTCTTTTGAATATACTCCATATCGGGATAAACCTCTGCAACAATAGCGTTGTGCTCCAAACCTCTCTTGCTCTGTCCCTCGTAAACGATAATATCGATGATACCGGGGGTTGCAACGAGCTCATTTTCGATTTCCTCGGGGTAAACGTTCTTACCGTTGGAAAGAATAATGAGATTCTTCTTACGTCCTGTAATGTAGAGAACGTTGTTCTTGTCGAGTTTACCGTAGTCACCCGTCTTGAAGTATCCTTCTTCATCGATGGCATCCTTGGTTGCGGCTTCATCCTTGTAGTAACCCAGCATTACGTTGGGACCGGTTACCCAAATTTCGCCCTCGCCGTCCTCGTTGGGATGGTCGATTTTAACGGTATCGATATCGAGAACGTGACCGACACTTCCGCGTACGGGGTGCTTGCTGCGGTTAACCGCAATAATGGGAGCACACTCGGTAATGCCATAGCCGTTGAGGGTGGAAATACCGATAGCCTCGAAAAAGTTAAGAATATCGGGGTTGATGGGCGCACCGCCGGAAATGATCATTTTTACCTTGCCGCCAAATGCTGCACGGATCTCAGCAAACAGCTTTGCACGAACGTCAATGCCAACCTTGAGCATACCGTTGCTGACCTTGATCATACGGGCAACGAGTTTTTCCTTCTTCTTTTCCTTCAAGTTAGCCATAATGCGGCGGTAGAATGTTTCGAGATACAAAGGAACGATAACCAAATGCTCGGGCTCTTGCTCCTTAAGCTCCTTAGCAACATAACGCAAACCGGCAGAAATATAAATTTCACTACCGATCATCATATGACCGACGAGCATAACAGAAGAGCCGAAGGTGTGGTGAGGAGGCAGAACGCCAACCGTCTTTTTGCCAAAGTCCATATAGGGGATAACCGAGGAAAGGTCGGAGAGAATTGCGTTTTGAGAAAGCATTACGCCCTTGCCCTTGCCCGTAGTACCCGACGTGAACACTAACAGTGACATTGCGTGAGGATCAATGGGTGCTTTGAAATATGCATCGGGGTCAGCGGCAAACTTTGCTCTGCCCTTCTCGATCAAAGATTCGAGAGAGAGGTCACCTTCCTTGCCACCAAGGTAAACGGTGGGTGATGCGAAAGAGACCTTGCTTTCGATAACAGCTGCCTTTTCCTTGAGATCTGCATCGCAGAACAGGAACTTTGCCTCTGCACGCTCAACGGTTGCGGCAAGATCCTCGGGTTGCCAGTCACGGTCGAGAGGAATCAGCACGCCACCAATGGAGAGCATTGCATAATAGGTTGCTGCCCACTCATAGGAGAGCTTGCCGATAACCACGCAGTGACGGCCTGCACAACCCATTGCCAAAAGCTCACTTGCCAATGCGCGTACGTCATCACGAAATTCAACAAAGCTCTTTTTTACAATATCAGCACGGGGGTTGGGACGGAAGGAATAAACGGTTTCGTTGCCGTATTCTTCTGTTGCCCATTCTATAAGTGCCCTTACATTTTCAAAATATCGCGGTTCATGAATCATATCTCTGTTCATAGTGAAAAATTCCTTTCAGTATCTGTATATATGATTTGCTTTTTGTTTCAAAATAATCGAAGTATTGATTTACACTTTTTGGGGAACGGTGCGCAGACCGTCGAGAATAATGCCAAAGCTGTATTTGCAGTTTTTAACCGCTTCTTCCTTGGGAATGCCTCTGCCAACAGCATCGGCGTTGTAGCCGCGCCAAAAGCACCAAAGAGAATAACTCAGAACATCAACGTCGGCATCGGCTCTTACATAGCCCTTCCCTTTTGCGTAGATGAGCATTTGTTCAATAGCACTCTTCCACCACTCGTAATTGTTTTGCGAGCGGGAATCGTTCTCGAACATATAGTGATTAAACTGTTTTTTTAGGTCATAGGAGCGAATGAGTGTGTTGGCAACCATATCGGTAACGCGCTCGAAAAATTCTTCTTGGCTATCACTCTCCCAAGAGGCATCGGCACGAATCTTTTCACTTACCTTTTGGTAAACGACGCCAAGCACGTCCTCTATGTTGCGAAAGCGGTTGTAGAACACACGGTTTGTGATGCCAAGCTCCAAAAGAATTTTGCGCACATTGACAGTGTGTGCACCGTTTGTCATTGCCATTCGCTCGGCAACTGCAATAATTCGCTCGGACATTTCGTCTACGATCAATCCGTTTTGGGAAACTGCCACAAATTCACCTTCCTTTCAGCACACAGTGTGTTCATTATAGCACACTGTGTGCCAAATGTCAATCTTTTCCTCGGATTGTTAACATTCCGTTCACACACACAGGCGTTTTTTGTGAATTTTTGTAAACTTTTCGGGCTTTGATTGCATTTTTTGAAAATTTGGAGTATGATAATAGGTAGATACAATTAGAAAGGAAGGGACTCTTATGAACACCTTTGAACACGTAGCCGCAAAAGACGTCGATGCCATTTTTAACCGCATCGATAAGCAATGGATGCTCATTAGCGCAACCGACGGTGAGCACACCAATACGATGACAGCCTCTTGGGGAGCGATGGGAATTCTTTGGCACAAGCCCATAGCCATCTGCTTCATCCGTCCCCAACGCTACACCTATACCATTACTGAAAAGAGCGATTATCTCTCGCTCGCTTTTCTTGGTGAGGAATACCGCCAAGCCCTCGTTTTTTGCGGTCGCAACAGCGGTCGCGACGGCGACAAATTTGCACAGTCGGGTTTGACTTGCGTCACCACCGAGTCGGGCGTCCCCTACCCCGCAGAGGCCGAAATGGTTATGATTTGCCGCAAGATGTATGCCGATGATATTAAGAAAGCATCCTTTATTGACAAAGAAATGCTGAAGAACTATCCCATTGATGATTTCCACCGCGTTTATATTTGCGAAATTGAGGATGTTCTTGTAAAAAAATGAGAAAAAGTTGCAACAAGTATTGACATTTTTCTTGCTCGGTGCTAAAATAGTGCTATTCAATCATCCATCTTTGGTGGATGAAATCACGAAAGGACTCTAATTATGAAAGACAATCAAAGAAAACTCGTTTATACCGCAATGTTTGCGGCCGTTGTGATCGTTTTGCAAATGTTTGTCTCTATTCCCGTAGGAATGTTCACCATTACCCTCACCCTTGTTCCCATTATGCTGGGTGCCATTCTCTTTGGCCCTGCAAGCGGCGCATTTTTGGGTGGTGTGTTTGGCGTAGTTGTTGCCATTCAAGTCGTTACGGGTGCGGCAGGACTGCTAAGCACAGAAATGTTTTTACAAACCCCTGTGGTTACTATTGTCCTCTGTGTCCTCAAGGGTACGGTTGCAGGATGGGTTTCCGGCTTGATTTATCGCGTTTTTGCAAAAAACGAAAAAACAAAACTTGGTGTTGTTTTTTCGGCTATTGCCTGCCCCATCGTCAACACCGGTATTTTTGCGCTTGGTATGTTCGTTTTTTACAACGCGCTCATTAACACTTGGGCGATAAACAATGCATTTGCCAACGGCTTTACCTTTGTAATGGTGGGATGCATCGGACTCAACTTTGTTGTAGAGTTTGCAGTTAACGTATTGCTCATTCCCGTAGCACTCCGCATGATTAAAATTGTAAAAAGACTGATTTGATATGAAATCGACGATTGCCAAGAACACCAAAAGAATTGCATATTTGTTGGCAGTTGTGTACTTTACAAGCTACTGTATGCGCGTTAACCTCGCCGTAATGCTTGTAAAAATTTGCAGTGAAATGCAGGTAGAAAAATCCGCTCTTGCTATCGTGATTACCGGACTGACCGTTGCCTACGGCACAGGACAGGTCATCAGCGGCTTTCTTGGAGATCGCATCAAGCCCCAACGCATCATCCCCGCAGGCTTGGCTCTTGCCGTTGCGTGCAACATAGGCATTTTCTTCACCTCGACTATCCCCGCTATGACGGTGATTTGGAGCATCAACGGCTTTGCTCACGCGCTCTTGTGGCCGCCTATCGTGCGACTGATGTCAACGCATCTTTCTGCCGAGGATTACAGCTTTGCCGCAGTGCGTGTCAACCAAGGCTCCTCGATTGCAACCATCACGCTCTACCTCTTCTGCCCTCTTTTGTTAGGCTTTATGGCGTGGCGCACCATTATGCTGCTTTGTGCCGCGTGGGGTACTGTAATGATTGTGCTCTGGTTCATTCTCTATCCTCGCGTGTTTACAAAAAAGGACGTTTCAACAAAAGAGACCGCCGCTTCTACTCCCGCTCCCGAACAAAAAGCATTTCCCGTTCCGCTCTACATATTCGGTGCCATCGCGCTCATTATGCCCGGTATTATGATGCAAGGGATGCTGCGCGACGGTGTAACCAACTGGATGCCATCCTTTCTGCTTGAAACATTTGGATTGAGCGAGGAAAACTCGATTGTTTCAACTGTAATTCTCGCCATCTTTACAATGATTAGCTATTCGGCTTTCAGTGCCTTGCAAAAGAGATTTTTCAAAAACGAGGTTACGTGTGCCGCCGCGATATTTGGCGGTTCTGCCGTAATTTGTGCGCTTCTGTTCGCCATCAACCTCTTCGCGCCAAAGGCGGCGCTTGTTCCCTCTCTTATCTTAATGGCACTGACCGTTGCCGCCATGCATGGCGTTAACCTGATGCTCATTGCCATCGTTCCGCGCAGATTTGTGGTATTTGGCAAGGTTTCGACCTATTCGGGCATTCTCAACGCTTCCACCTACGTGGGCGCGGCTCTCTCGACCTACGGTTTTGCGGCTCTCGCCGAGACCTTTGACTGGAATTTTACCATTCTCACTTGGGTCGCCATCTCGCTTGTAGGTGCCCTTCTCTGCTTCTTTGCCGCTCGCATTTGGCAAAGACATTTAGATGAATATAAGTTTTAATAAAAGAATTGCGGGGGAACCCTTTTTGAGAAAAGGGTTCCCCCGCCCCCTTCCCAAAAACTTTCGCACAAAATAACCTAAATTGATTTGTTAGTAAGCAAATAGACGGAAGGAAATTCTCATCTTGCGAGAAGCTGCAATTTCAAAGTAGGGGCGAAGAGATTGCTTGCAATCTCGTGGCGGCTTGCCGCCTTCCATTAGGTCGTCCGCCAAAAGTCCCTGCACACCGCAGACGTGCGATGCACGCCCCTACAAGGTCTTTTATAACTCTGCATTCTGCATTTGTAATCGTTGTATTTGGGTATTGAAAAAAAGCAAAAAATATGTTATACTGTAATAAGATATCGAAGCAAGAACGAATTTAGACAATTTTAGTTACGAAATGAGATTTTTATGAAAAATACAAAAACCAAATTTGCGGCGTTTGCGGAAACGCTTTCCACCGAGGAAGTCGAACTGCTTGAACAGTTCTTTTCGGAATTTGACGCACATTTTTTAGTTTCCAAAAAGAATAGAAAACAATTCAAAACCGATTTTGAAGCAGCCATTATGTTGCTCTACAATCAAGGTGTGCCTATGGAAGAGGTTCTCTCCCGTGTATCTCTCTCCAACCTGGGCGGCTTTTACGCGCGCCCGTCGGTAATGTGGTTCCCTCTTGACGATGCCGCAAAAATCTATCCGATTTCAATGGACCACGGCAGTCAGCAGGTTTTCCGTATGTCTGTTTACTTCAAAGAGAACGTCATTCCCGAACTTTTGCAAATGGCACTCACCTTTACCATCAAACGCTTTGCAAGCTTTGCCACCACCCTTAAAAAAGGGTTCTTTTGGCACTACCTCGACATGGTAAAACGCCGTTTTTCGATTGAAGAAGAGCACGACGTTCCCTGTCAACCCATCAAGGTCTCCTTAAGCGGTTCGCAATCCTTCCGTTTGATGTACTACAAAAATCGCGTAAGTGCGGAATTCTTCCACGTGCTGACCGACGGAACGGGTGCAATGACCTTTTTCAAGAGTCTGATATCGGAATATTTGCGTCTTTGCGGCGTAAAATCTCCTTTAGGTGACATTTGGAACGTCAACGACACCCCCACAAACGAAGAATTTGAAAATGCGTTTAAAAAGGTTGAAAAGGCAAAAACCAGCTCAGGCTTTGTAGACAAGACCGCCGCACAAATGAACGGCAAGCTGACACGCCGCAAACCCTGCCGCATTTTACATTTTAAAATGGATGCCAATCGCCTGCACGAGGTTGCAAAGGCTCACGGAGCAACCATTACCGCCTATTTGCTGATGCAAATGTTTTACGCTTGCTCGGCCGCAACCGACGAGCTCACGGGAGATATCAATATTCAACTCCCCATCAATATGCGCAAGTTCTACCCTTCCAAAACCGTTCGCAATTTTTCAATGTACTGCGGCATTCGTATTCCCATTGAAAAAATCGGCAGCAAGGAAGAGCTCCTTACCGAAATAAAATCCCAAATTGTTGAAAAAGCCGATAAGGAAAAAATGCGCGAAATGATAACCGCGGCAGTCAATCTTGTCAGCTCCATCCGACTCCTTCCGCTTGTCATCAAGCAACCCATTGCAAAAATGGTTTACGGTCTGCTTGGCGAAAAGATATACACCACGACCTTTTCCAATCTTGGTGTGGTTCACTTGCCTGAAGAAATGATGGAACACATTGACTCTATGGACTTTTGTCTTGGCGCGCAAGTAACCAACCGTTTGGCGTGCGCTGCCGTTACCTGCGGAAACATAGCCACTTTCTCGATTTCCAAAATGACGGCCGACCCTGCTTTTGAAGAAAAGTTGTATCAACTCCTCACAAATGACGGAATTGAGACCGAGGTGGAAGGGAGTGAATACTATGCACGTTAAAAACACGTATCCCAAAGTCACAAAAGTATCTCGTGACCGAAAAAGGATGCTCAATATTGTACGCTGGCCCTTTTTGGGTGTCTCTTTGGCGGCACTAATCGTGAACCTTTGCATTGGCGGCCCTCATTGGTGGATCCTCGTTATTCTTTCGTTGCTTGTGGTTTGGAAAATGATCCTCTCCCCCGACCTTGTTGAGTTCAACCGCATCAGCCAATTTATCAAGGCTACGGTTTGGAGCAGTATTCTGATTGCGGCAGTAGACCTTTTGTTTGTAAACAACCGTTTTGCTATGTTTGTCATTCCCATTGTTTGCTTTGCGAGCTTGGCAAGCTGCATTGTGCTTTTCTTTACCAATTTGGAAATTCAAAAGCACAATATGCTCCCCTTAATCAATTTTATTTTCGTTTCTATCATTGGTTCGACGATTGCCCTGCACTTTTATAACGGCATCCAAAATTGGCCGCTCATCGTTTTGTTCTGCCTCTCGGTTCTCTCTTTGCTTTCCCTTATCATTGTTCTCGGTCAAGATTTCAAAATTGAAATGAAGAGACGCTTTCACATCAAATAATTCTTTTGTTGCCGCTCC
Source organism: Eubacteriales bacterium (assembly GCA_045658925.1). Lineage (GTDB taxonomy): Bacteria > Bacillota > Clostridia > Oscillospirales > CAG-272 > UMGS1865. The sequence goes on along the minus strand of JAZOVV010000057.1, from coordinate 16,293 downwards.
TCTTGACAAATCGCCCTCGATGCGCTATAATAATAGAACAGCTCCGCCAAACGGTCGCGCGGTATGTTGCCGAAAGGTATTACCGTGAGGAAAGTCCGGGCTTCATAGGACAGGATAGCTGATAACGTCAGCCACGGGTAACCGTCGGGAAAGTGCAACAGAAATAAACCGCCGCTATGCGGTAAGGATGGAAAGGCGAGGTAAGAGCTCACCCGTTCCTATGGTAACATAGGTCCGCTGTAAACCCTATTCGAAGCAACACCCTAAGCAAGGCTTGTCCGGCACATCTTGGGGGTGGCACAAAACGTTTGTTTTGAAGCTTTGCGGTGACGCAAGGCGAAGATTGATGACCGATCACGACAGAACCCGGCTTATAAGCGGAACTGAAAAAAGCACTTGCCAAATTGGCAAGTGCTTTTTGTTTTTTTAATTGCTTGTAAGCTGCAAATATTGCTCGAATGTCATACCGCCGTTGTAAATGTCGGTTGCGGCTTCTCTGCCCACAAAGCGGTAGTGCCAAGGCTCGTAGGTGTAGCCTGTGATGCTTTCCTTGTCCTTGGGGTAACGCAAGATAAAACCAAACTTGTAAGCATTTTTGGAAAGCCATTCAAAGGCCTCGGTATCTTCAAAGGCTTCGGTAAGTTTTCCTCCCGTTTCAGAGGTGACAAAATCGACGCAAAGCCCTGTTTGGTGCTCGCTCTTCCCTGGCAATGCGGAATAGGACTGTGCTACCGTTTGGGCATCTTCAAGACTCAAACCGTAAATTTCTTTGTTATAATAGTTGGCCTCGATGTATTCGATCCCAAACACTTTGATGGCATCCCCCGAAATTCTTCCGGTCTCGTATATCACCCAACCGTTGTAAACCTCATGCTGCCTGCTGTAAGAACGGTAGGCGCTTGTAACCGAAATATCGCTCACGCCTGCAACTGTCATTTCTTCAAGCATTACATAAAGTGCTTGTGCTGCACGTGTCTCTAGGTACATATCGTAGTTGATTTTCGTTAAAGATGCAGGCTCGTACGTTTCTCCCAAAGGAGTGGTTTTGTTTGCCAAAATGAGATAGGTCTTGTCAAGATTGGTGGTCAAAATCGAGACGTCGACGTTTGTAAGATACTGATATTGGGTTGTTTGATAGCTCCCAATAGAGCTTGGATTAACGTTATTCATATCGACAGATGTTGTGGTGTCCTCTTCTTCTTTTTGGGGGTTAATACACCCCGAAAAAAGAAGCATGAGTGCCAGGATGGCTGTGAGAATTTTTATACTATTTCTTTTCATGTGACCTTCCATAAGGTATTTTTTCAAGCGGTTTGGTTTCAATAACGATAAAATACGGGGACGAAGGCGAATTGAGAATATTCACCTTGGTGGCGCAGACCTTGTGGCGGCTGATGCCTGCAAGATAATCGCAAATCATTTTGCCCTCAAGGTCGCCTTCCTCGTGCCCGGGATAAATGGCCACATTGATGATGGCGTCTTTATCCATCAGGTCAATCGCCGCCTCGATTGCGGGCAGCGTGGTCTCACGCAAAGTGGTGATAGACTTGTCCCCACCGGGAAGCCACCCGAGGTTGAACATGCCCGCTTTGATGGGTTCTTTGACGTAATTTTTGACGTTGTGGTGCGAATCGTGAATGAGAGTGTAGTTGTCGGGGCATCCGACTTCTTTTAGATGCTTTGCGGTCGATTCAACGGCTTGCGCTTGAATGTCAAATGCATAAACGCGTCCCGTCGGTCCTACGGTTTTGGAAAGAAACTCGGTGTCGTAACCGTTGCCCATTGTAAAATCAACGGCAACGTCACCTTCCTTCAAATGTGTGAGAATAAAGTGTTTATGTAGCTTTAACAGGTCTATCATATCGTTTTCCTTTACTTGTTGTGCAAATCGGAGCGCAAAAACTTGAATGCACGCTCCACAGCGTCCTTGGAGTTGTACCACGGCTCTTGGTCGTAGCGATAGTCGAATTTTTTGCAGAACCAGCTAACGTCCTTTTGGAGTTCTTCAAAATAAGGCTCTACCACACCCGCACAGGCTTTGGCAAATTCGGGTTGTCTCTTTTTGCCGAGTCTCTTTTGACCGTAAGCAAGAATCTTGCGGTAGTGCGGCAAGCAGAAATAGGGTTGCGCCTTGAGCTTTTTGGAAAAATCGGGGTCGGTCTCCCACAGATAAACCGCGGTATCGACCATATGCTCAAAGTTGTTTTTGATGCGGTCGCAAACGTAGCAGGTCCCTTCAAGCTCTCCAATGCGCTTGATGGGCTTGTTCCCCTGCCCTCCGCCAAAACCACCGTCGCGAATCTCCTCACGCAGCTCTGCCAAATGGCTCTCGAGTGTGAGTGCCATGCCAAGACGGTTCTTACGGACAAACATCATATCGTAGTGCGTGCGACAAAAGCCTGCCTTGTTGGTTTTGATGCGAATGTCGGGCTCCATCATCGAAGCACCGAGAATGAGGTCAAGCTCGTTTTCCTCAAGCCGGCGGTAGAGCGCGCAAAAGGGGCATCCGCATGACGCATCCGCCGCCGACGCTTCAAACGCCTCGTTGACCGGTATGGTAAAATTCATATCCATAAAGCATTCCTCCGTTCTGGCTCTCGACTCACAAAAAAGCACGGGTTTTGTCGATTACGCATTGCAAAAATCCAAAAAATGTGTTATAATATTTTTACAAGTTTATTATACCATATCGACGGAAGAGTTGCAAGGGATTTTTTCTAAAATCCAAAAGATTTTTTCTTCCGTCCCAAAGGAGCATTTATGTCACAATATCAATATTGTTTTTGGGATTTGGACGGCACGCTGACCGATTCCGCACCCGGCATTACACATTCGGTTCGCTACGCGATGGAACAAATGGGAAAGCCTCTCGCGCCCGACCACGATCTGCGTTGCTTTATCGGTCCTCCTCTGCTTTATAGCTTTGAAAACTATTTGGGACTTTCGCCCGAGGATGCGCAACGTGCAGTCGACCTTTACCGCGTTTGCTACCGCGCCGGCGCAATGCTCGAATGCGGTGTGTACAACGGTGTGCGCGAAACGCTTGCAGAATTGAACCGTCGCGGCATTGTTTGCGTTCTTGCCACCTGCAAGCCACACGAGTTTGCCTGCCGCATTGTAGAGCATTTTGACCTTGCAAAATATCTCGCGTTTGTTTCGGGCCCCGAAATGGACGGCACACGCAACGAAAAGCACGAGGTCATTGCCTATGCAATGGAAAAGCTCGGCATCCCCTCCCCCGACTCCGTTTTGATGGTGGGAGACCGCCGCGATGACGTAGTGGGTGCGGCTCGATGCAATATGGCTTGCATTGGAGTCGAGTGGGGATTTGGAACCCGTGAAGAGCTTGAAGCAGCAGGTGCTATGCAAGTCATCTCCAAACCCGAAGAACTTTTTCGTTTTTTTGAAAAATAAGGTTTTTTGATCTTTTTTCGGTATTTTTCTTACAATTATTATACTATTATATAAATAATTTGCAAAAAACTCTTGACAAGGGCAAAAAGATATGATATAATATCAACTCGGTACGGGCTTTTTGCCCGTCTCTCTGCCATGCAAATTCTATACTTAAGGCATGGCCGAACAGTCCATAGGGAGGTAAAAAACATGGAAAAGATTATCAATTCTTATGAAAGCATGCTCATCGTTAGCCTCGCTAACGGCGAAGAAGCCGCTAAAGCTACCGTGAGCAAGTTCACCAATCTGATCTCTGACAATGCAGAGCTCGTTCAGGTTGATGAATGGGGTAAGCGCCGTCTTGCATATCTGATCGACGATATGTCCGAGGGCTACTACGCCGTAGCTACTTTCAAGAGCGAAAGCGATTTCCCTCAAGAACTTCAACGTTTGATGAACATTGACGAATCCGTTATGCGCATCATGGTAATTAAGCTCGACTACGAGCCCGTTGCTAAGGCTGCCACAGCTCCTGCAGAAGAAGTTGTAGCTGAAGAAGAAGTAGTAGCAGAAGAAGCTCCTGCCGCAGACGCAGAATAATCCGCGCCCGAATTTTTGATTTTAAGGAGGCCTATCTAATGTCCAGCTTGAATCTTAACAAGGTTGTTCTTTGCGGAAGACTTACCGCAGACCCTGAATTGAAGCAGACCACCAGCGGCATTGCCGTCGTCTCCTTCACTTTGGCAGTAAACCGCCGTTTCCAAGCAAAGGGTGCTGACGGTGCTCCCGCTCAACAGCAGGCAGACTTTATCAGCGTTGTTGCATGGAGACAAACCGCAGAGTTCATCTCTCGCTATTTCCGCAAGGGTTCTGCTCTTTGCATTACCGGTTCTATTCAAACCAGAACCTGGCAAGATGCAAACGGTCAGAAACGCTACGCTACTGACGTAGTTGCCGACGAAGCTATGTTCGTTGACAGCAAAACCGACGGTGTTGCAGGTATGCAATACCCCGAAACCTACAATGCGCCGTCCTACTCCTCTTCCCCCGCATCCGCGCCTAAGTTTGAGGAGCTCAAGACCGACGACGATCTGCCCTTCTAATAAGAAGCGGCCCCACGAATTTGAACAGGAGGATTTCATAAGATGGATACTAACGTAAAAACCGAAGAAGTTGTTGTTCGTCAGGCTCGTCCCGCTAACAACAATCGCAGAAGAAAGAAAGTTTGCATTTTCTGCGCAGATAAGGTTGCTTTTATCGATTATAAGGACACTGCAAAGCTGAGAAAGTTCATTAGCGAACGCGGCAAGATTCTTCCCAGAAGAATTTCCGGTGCTTGCGCAGTTCACCAAAGAGAAGTTAACACCGCTATTAAGCGCGCTCGTAACGTAGCACTTCTCCCCTTCGTAACCGACTAATTACGAATTAAAAGAGACAGCGAACCGCACGGTTCGCTGTCTTTTTTTTCGTCACTTTCTTCCCTCTTTCGACATATTCTAACATCGAGGAGGTGCAACTATGCAAAACAATTTTTATTCTTTTGGGTGTCTTGCCGTTATGGGCTCTATGACGCAGGTCTTGCGCGCGCAAAAGGTGCTCTCCGAGGCGGCAGTGCGCGCAGAGGTTGTAAAAGCCGATTCGGCTCACACGCGTCGCGGCTGTGCCTATGCACTCTCCTATCCCTGCTCTCAGGAAAACAACGTGCGCACCATCCTTTCGTCAGCAGGGATTCGTGTGCGTGACTTTTATCGGGAGGATGCAAAATGATCTATTTCGATAACGCCGCCACAAGCTTTCCCAAGCCACGCCGCGTGGTCGAGGAGCAAATGCGCTGTATGCAATTCTATGGTGGCAACCCGGGACGCGGCTCACACGCGCTTGCAATGGCTGCCGCGCAAAAAATATATGAATGCCGCGAGGAGCTTGCCTCTTTCTTTGGCTCTCCAAATCCCGAAAACATTATTTTCACAATGAACGCCACAATGGCACTCAACACCGCCATTAAGGGGCTTTTACGGCGCGGAGACCACGTTCTCATTTCGGATATGGAGCACAATGCGGTCTTTCGTCCCATCTACAAGCTTGCACGAGACGGTGTTATCACCTACGACGTGTTTGAGACTTTCCCTATTAATCCTAAGTGCACGAAAGAAATGATTTGCGCTTCAATTATAGAAAAGTTACGTCCAAACACGCGAATGCTCATTTGTGCACACGCGTCCAATATTTGTTCTGCCACACTTCCCTTGCGTGAAATTGGTGCGCTCTGCCGCAAAAAAGGCATTTTGTTTGTGGTAGACGCGGCACAGTCGGCAGGTCATTTGCCCATCAATATAAAAGAGATGCAGATAGATGCGCTTTGCGTGCCCGGCCACAAAGGGCTTTTTGGCCCCCAAGGATGCGGTATTCTTGTTTTGGGTGAAGGCATTGTTGCGGACACACTCATCGAGGGTGGCAGTGGCTATAACTCGCTTGAGGGAAATATGCCCGAAGAGGCGCCCGAACGCTACGAAGCCGGAACACTCCCAACCCCTGCGATTGCAGGTCTCCTTGAGGGCGTACGAGAGGTTAAACGATTGGGCATCGATTATATTCACGCCCACGAATCCACACTAACCAAGCGGCTCTGTGAGCGCCTAACGGCAATGCCAAAGGTAACACTTTATGCACCGCACCACATGGGGAGCGTGTTGCTCTTTTCCTTGCAAGACATCTCCTCCGACCATGTGGGTGCTTTTTTGAATGAACGCGGTTTTTGTGTGCGCACGGGCTTCCACTGTGCCGCCTTGGCACACGCCACTTTGGGAACGCCACCGGCAGGTGCGGTGCGCGTTAGCCCTTCCCTCTTTAACACCACGACACAAATTGACGCCTTTGCCGACACATTGAAAGAATTGCTTTAACGGCATTTCCAAAAGCATAAAAAATCCCCTCGCCAAGCGAGGGGATTTGAGTTTTTATTTGGATGTATTAGCCGAGCCAATCAAAGAAGGTACGGCGGCGAATTTCGCTCTTGCGATAGCTTGCAAGCTTTGCAACCATAAGAACAACAGTTGCCGCTGCAGCTACGGGAAGTGCAACCTTACCAATCTTTTCTGCCTTTTCAACCTGCTCTTCGGTAAGAGGAGTCTTCTCGATAACGAAGTCACGAAGCATTTGATACTTGGTCTTGGGAACCTCAACTTCTTCAACGGGTTCAAGAGCAAGCTCTGCATCTTCTTCAACAACAAACTCGGGGAGATCGCCATACTCGGAAACTTCACCGTCAACGATGATGTCTTCTTCTACAGGCTCTTCTACAGGCTCTTCGATAGGATCGAAAACGCTTGCGTCTTCAACAACTTCCATGGAAGCGCGGATTCTTTCACGCTTTTCCTTGTTGTTAGCAACTGCAAACAGAATGCAAGCAATTACTACGCCAATAGCAACCGACAGACCAAGAGCAATAATACCCATGGGGTCACCGTTAGCAAGAATGAGGGCTACAACACCGGCAATAATGCCGACTAAGATAAGGAGACCGGCAAAAACGCGAAGTCCTTTGGCTTTCATATACATTTTCCTCCATTTAAGAAAAGAATAAATTTAACTACAATTATCATACCACGAAAATGATGAATTGTCAACACCCAAAATGCATTTTTTTCATTTTTTTTCGTTTTTTTTTATTTCTTCTTTCCTTTTTGAGAAAAATGCCCTTCTCTCCATTTATTATATTGACATTTCGGTACTTTCATGTTAGAATAGTAGCAGAATATTTTAAAAAAGGAGACACCGAAATGCCTTTTATCGATACCAAACTCAACGTAAAACTCACCGAGGAAAAAGAGGCCGCTCTGAAAGCACGCCTTGGTGAAGCGATTGCAACCTTCCCCGGCAAGAGCGAGTATTGGCTGATGCTCAACTTTAGCGACGAAAGCCGTATGTGGTTCCGCGGTTACAATTCCATTCCTATGGCGATGGTCACCGTTCAACTCTTTGGCTCGGCAAGCGAAGAGACTTGCGCGCAAATGACCAAAACCGTTAGCAAAATTTTCAAAGAAGAGCTCGGCATTTCCCCCGAGCACGTCTATGTCAAGTACGAATTTGTGGATACTTGGGGTTGGAACGGCGAAAATCTTTGATTTTAGATTCAAAAAGGACGCATTCTTGAATGCGTCCTTTTTTCTATTTTTCTTTGCGATTATCTTTGAATACGACCGGAGCCGTCGCCGCCTGCGAGTTTTTCAACCTCTGCCAAGGTTACCATGTTGTAGTCGCCCTCGATGGAGTGCTTGAGTGCGGATGCTGCAACTGCAAACTCAACAGCTGCTTGGGTGTTCTTGCCGTTCATCAAGGAGTAAATCAAGCCGCCGCCAAAGCTGTCACCACCGCCAACGCGGTCGATGATGTGGAGATCGTACTTCTTGGAGAAGCAGTACTCGTCATCAGCAACGTTGTAAAGCATTGCGGACCAGCCGTTATCAAATGCGCTGTGGCTCTCACGAAGGGTAATAGCAACATACTCAAAGTTGAACTTATCAGCGAGCTGCTTTGCAACAGATTTGTAGCCCTCGTGGTTGAGCTTACCGCCGTAAATGTCGGTAGCTTCTGCCTCGATACCGAATACGTCTTTTGCATCCTCTTCGTTGGAGATGCAAACGTCAACGTATTGGCAAAGCTCGGTCATAGCCTCGTGTGCTTCTGCTCTTGTCCAGAGCTTGCCGCGGTAGTTCAGGTCACAGGAGATCTTGAGTCCCTTTGCCTTTGCAGCCTTGCAAGCCTCTTTGCAAATTTCAACAACGTTTGCGCCCAAAGCGGGAGTAATGCCGGTGAAGTGGAACCACTCTGCACCCTCGAAAATGCTGTCCCAATCAAAATCCGCGCAGGTTGCCTTTGCAATAGCGGAGTTTGCACGGTCATAGATGCAAACGGAGCCACGTTGGGATGCGCCCTTTTCGTTGAAGTAGATGCCTACACGGTCGCCACCGCGAGTGATCTTGCTGATATCAACACCGTATCTGCGCAGGCTGTTAACTGCTGCTTGACCGATTGCGTGGGTGGGAAGCTTGGTAACGTATGCAACGTCCATACCGTAGTTTGCAAGAGAAACAGCTACGTTTGCCTCGCCGCCACCAAAGGTGAACTCTACGTGGTCGCATTGAACGAATCTTTCATAGTTATAGGGTTGAAGGCGGAGCATCAGCTCACCAAAAGTAATTACTTTGCTCATAATTTTATTCTCCTGTATTCTCTTTCAATTATTTTACGAGGTGATATGCAAAGCCGTTGATTTCATCTGCCAAATAGATGAACTTCATATTGCCCTTGTCGTCATAAGTAGCGGTGGACATATCGAACTTAACGCCGCGACGGCTAAGGTGGTAAACGGCTCTGTCAACGTTGTTGGTGGAGATTGCGATGTGACCGTGTGTGCCGGGGCCCTTTTCGTTCATCAGTTCAAGCGCGGAGCTCGAGAAAACAGACTTGGAGCCTGCATTGGCTTGGAACGAGAAAGCGTTTGCGAGTACCTCTGCGGCTGCGGTAGAAGTGGTGCCGCAAGGATTGATGCCAACGTGACGGAACTTAAGACCGAGCATAGTGTCAACTGCCTCACGAACGAGCTTTTCGATGCCTGCGAAGTCGCCTGCGGCGATCATATCGGGATTTACCATCCAAGAACCGCCACAGCAGAGGATCTTCGGGTTAGCAAGGTAATCGTTTACGTTGCCGGGGTTGATGCCACCGGTGGGCATAAACTTAACTGCACCGTAAGGAGCGGACATAGCCTTGATCATATTCAGGCCGCCGGATTGCTCTGCGGGGAAGAATTTAACAACGTCAAGACCGAGAGTGAGTGCCTGTTCGATGCCGGAAGGATTGTTGATACCGGGAACGATGGGGCAACCCTTGGACTGACAGTATTTTACGATTTCGGGGTTGAAGCCGGGGCTAACGATGAACTTTGCGCCTGCCTCGATAGCGTCGTCGACCTGTGCGGTGGTGAGAACCGTGCCTGCACCAACGATCATTTCGGGATATTCTTTTGCGATGATTGCGATTGCTTCCTTTGCGGCAGCGGTGCGGAAGGTAACCTCTGCGCAAGGCAGACCACCGTCGATGAGTGCTTTTGCCAAGGGAGCGGCATCTTTTGCGTTATCAATTTTGATGACCGGAACAATACCGATCAGAGAAAGTTGTTTTACTACTTCGTTCACTTGAGTTTCCTCCAAAGCATTTTTTTACATCTATCATTTTACAACAAATCGAGGGGAATGTCAATAGGTTTGAAGAAGATTCCACGTACAATCTTTGTAATATTTTAATGTGTTTTTGTATTTTTAAAAGCAAACTTGCCAAGGGCACGACTGCACAAAAGGAATCCCCCTATTTCGTGCTCCCCTGCCCTGCGAAAAAGAAAAAATGTAGCGGCAGGGGCGTGCATTACACGTCCGCGAAGATTTGTTTGAATCTTAGGCGGTCGACCGCAGGTCGCCTCTCCCGTAAAATTTTAATATCTGTTGCAGGGGGCGACATCCTCGGCGCTCTGCCATTCAAATTTATGTGCATAAGAAAAGCGAGCCGCATTAAAATGCGGCTCGCGATTTTTTATTCTTGCTCGGTGCGATACAAATAGTCAGATGCGTGATACTTGTAAGTTGTCAAATACTCTGCAGCGGTTGCGGGATCGGAGATTGCATCAGCTGAAATATCCCCTCTTGGTGTGCCATCGCTGTATGCGTACCACCAACCGTTTGGATTTTCAAAAATGACCTCCTTTAATTTGGAGCATTCAGCAAACGCATACGCTTCAATAGCTGTTACGTTATTGGGAATTGTAATACTTGTCAATGCCGCACAGCCCTTGAATGCATAGACACCAATGGTTGTTAGGCTATTGGGAAGTGTAATTTCTGTCAGAGCGATACAATTTTCGAAAGCTCCTTGATCAATAGTTACAACGCCATTGCCAAGGGAGACATTTGTTAACGCGGGGCAATATGCGAAAGCATGACTTTCAATCGTTACAACGCTATCGGGAATTACGATATTCGTCAAAGCGGTACAAGATTTGAACGCACCCCTACAAATAGTCGTTACACGATTACCAATGGTGAGGTTCGTCAAAGCAGTGCAATTCATAAACGCATCGTCATCAATGACGGTTACACCGTTACCAATGACAACAGTTGTCAAGGCCTGGCAATTTCTAAACGCTAATACACCAATTCGCGTAACGGAATCACCAATCGTTACACTCACAAGCTTAGGGCAATCTTCAAGTGCAATAATATCGATGGTAGTTCCGCCTTCGATTGTGAGGTTTTCCAGCTGAAATTTAGGAATTGCAGAAAGTGCCGCGGTGGGTGCGGTAACCGTCTTTAAAGGACATCCATCAAATGCAAAACGGTCAACCGAAGTGGCAGACTCGGGGATTGTGATGCTCGTAAGAGTTGTGCAATCTTTAAATGCATTGTTACCGATAGTTGTGACAGAGTTGGAAAGAGTGACGCTCGCAAGAGAGCTGCAATTATGAAATGCATACTCATCAATGGTAGTCACCGAGTTGGGAATCGTGATAGCAGTAAGGTTCGTGCAGCCGAAGAATGCAGAATTGGCGATGGATGTAATCAAATTGCCCATGGTAACATTTTCAAGAGCATTACAGCTTGCAAACAGCTTGCCGCTAATTTCGGTAAGCGCTTCAGGGAGCTCTATGCTTGTAAGAGCGGAGCAACCTCTAAATGCAGCAAATCCAATCGCCGTAACACCGTCGGGAATTGTCACATTTGTAAGACTACTACACGATTCAAATGCATATTTGCCGATTGCGGTAACCGACTCTCCGATTTTTATACTTGTTAAAGCATTGCAATCGTAAAAGGCATAATCGCCGATTGCGGTAACCGACTCTCCGATTTTTACACTTGTTAAAGCATTGCAACCGTAAAAGGCATAATTGCTGATGGCAGTAACAGAATCACCGATTGTAACACTCTCCAAAGAAGTGCAAACGTTGAACGCAAAATCACCAATAGCAGTAACAGAATCGGGGATTGTTATACTCAAAAGCTTAGGGCAAAATTGAAATGCCGCCTGACCAATGGTGCTAACGGAGTTGCCAAGCATTACGTCGGTAAGATTATCGCAGCCGGAGAATGCCATATCACCAACAGTAACAACGGAATCCGGAATGCGTATACCCGTCAAAGCGGTGCAATTTGAGAACGCTCCCACACCGATGCTCGTAACATTATCCCCTATCGTAACACCGGTCAAGGCAGAACAACCCGCGAATGCAGAACGGCCGATACTCGCAACATTATCCCCTATCGTAACACCGGTCAAGGCAGAACAACCATCGAAGGCAGAAAGGCCGATACTCGCAACATTATCGCCAAGCGTTATCTCCGTCAAATTTTCACAACACCAAAATGCAGTTTCACCAATGGTGGTAACAGAGTCCGGAATGGTTATGCTTGCCAAAGCGGTACAGCGGGACAACAAACTTCTCTCTATGGTCGTGATAAATTCGGGAAGAGTTACGCTCACAAGGCTACTACAACTCAAAAATGCTCTTTCACCAAGGGTAGTAACTGAATTGGGTATCGTTACGCTCTTCAAACCGGAGCAAGAGGCAAAGCTTGCCATGCCGATAGTTGTGACAGAATCGGGGATGGTTACGCTTTTTAGAGAAGTGCAAGAGGTAAACGCATGGTCACCAATAGCGGTAACCTTATATCCATCGATGGTGCTACCGATAACAAGGTCTTTATCTTTACACTCGCCAATACCTGTAATGGTGCAGGTGGTTCCGTCTGCATTCACTTCGTAAGCAAGACCTTTGGAAGCAGGCGTGTTTTCTTCCGAAGTTCCGGGGGTTGTCTCTTCCGTAGGCTGCGAAGTCGTTTCCTTCGGCTTTTCGGTGGTTGTTTCGGCGGTTGTTTCAGTTGGTGTTGTTGCGGTGGTTTCCTTCGGCTCATCGTTAGAATTGCAAGCCGCCAACACACAAACAAATGCCACAACAAGCGCGAGTGTACACAAAATCCTTTTCATTGTTCTTCTCCCTTTTTTTGTATATTCGAGGCACGCGCCTCGGGGATGTGGCTATTATAGCACACTTTTTTCCTTTTGTAAAGGGAACAGCATAATATTCTGCATATTCTTACCACAAAAATGCAAAAAGGTATTGTAAAAATTCAAATGTTTTGATATAATATTATTTTGGAAGGATGTGGCGGTGTGACACCGCTTATCCGATATCTATCTCCGCCTGCCCATTCGCAGGCTTGGAACAGAAAGGAAACTGAACTATGAGTGAAAAATTCTATTTGACAACGGCTATCGCCTATGCTTCTCGCAAGCCTCACTTTGGCAACACCTATGAGGCAATTATGTCCGACGCGGTTGCGCGCTATCAGCGTATGTGCGGCAAGGACGTATTCTTTTGCACGGGCACCGATGAGCACGGTCAAAAAATTGAAAACCTTGCAGGCGAAATGGGAATCACTCCCAAGGCTTACGTTGACGGCGTTGCAGGAGAGATCCGCAAGCTGTGGGATGAAATGAACGTCAGCTACGACTACTTCATTCGCACCACCGACGACTATCACGAAGCCGCTGTTCAAAAGATTTTCAAGAAATTTTACGAGCAAGGCGACATCTATAAAACAATATATGAGGGCTGGTACTGCACGCCCTGCGAATCCTTCTTTACTGAAACGCAGGTCGAGGAAGGCAAATGCCCCGATTGCGGCAGACCTGTCCATATGGCAAGCGAAGAAGCGTACAAATTCAAAATGAGCAAATATGCAGACCGCCTGATGAAGCACATCGAAGAAAATCCCGATTTCATTCAACCTGAGCTGCGCAAAAAGGAAATGGTCAACAACTTCCTCAAGGCAGGACTGCAAGACCTTTGCGTTTCCCGTACCTCTTTCAAATGGGGTATTCCCGTTGACTTTGACGACAAGCACGTGGTTTACGTTTGGCTTGACGCCTTGACCAACTATATCACCGCTCTCGGTTATGATCCCGACAAGAGTTTTGACGAGCAGAGCGAGCACTTCAAAAAATATTGGCCCGCTGACGTTCACATCATCGGTAAGGATATTCTCCGCTTCCACACCATTTATTGGCCTATCTTCCTGATGGCTTTGGATATTCCGCTCCCCAAGAAGGTATTCGGTCATCCTTGGTTCAACTTTGGTATGGATAAGATGTCCAAGTCTCGTGGCAACGTCATTTATGCCGACAAGCTTGCCGAGCACTTTGGCGTTGACGGTGTTCGCTACTATGCCCTCTCCGAAATGCCCTTCGCATCCGACGGCTCTATCACCTATGAGTCTGTTATTAAGAGATACAATATGGACCTCGTTAACAACCTTGGCAACCTTGTTAAGCGCACGCTTGATATGGAAAAGAAGTATTTCGGCAAGGTCATTCCCGCTCCTTCCGCTCCCGATGCACTCGACGATGAGCTCAAAGCCGCTTGCAAGAAGGCTTATGACACTCTGCGCTCCTCGATGGACGATTACCACATCGCCGATGCGCTTGAGGGTCTGTTTGAAATGTTTAGCCGCGCCAACAAGTACATTGACGAGACCACTCCTTGGACGCTTGCAAAGGATGAAGCAAACAAGGCACGTCTTGGCACCGTTCTCTACAACTTGATGGAGACAATCCGTCAAGGTGCGGTAATGCTCCTTCCCTTCATTCCCGCAACGGCTACCGAAATTTTGGACGAACTCAACACCGACAAGCGCGATTTTGCTTCCCTCTCCTCTTTCGACGGTATGGTTGCAGGCAACGAGGTATGCGACTCCAAGGTTCTCTTTGCTCGCGTTGACGAGGAAAAGAAGCTCGCAGAGTTTGAAGCAGAGCGTCAAGCACTCATCGCAGCTGCTCAAAAGGAAGAGACACGCCCCGAAAAGCCCGAGGGTTGTGCCCTTATCGGCATTGAGGACTTTATGAACGTAGAACTCCGCACCGCAAAGATTCTTGCTTGCGAAAAGGTTCCAAAGGCAAAGAAGCTCCTCAAGCTCCAAGTAGACCTCGGTTACGAGCAACGCCAAGTTGTTTCGGGCATTGCAAAGTTCTATGAGCCCGAAGCTCTCATTGGCAAAAAAATCATTCTTGTTACCAATCTGCGCCCCGCAGTTCTGTGCGGCATCGAGTCTAACGGTATGATTCTCGCCTCGGGCGAAGAAACCGTTCGCGTCGTATTCCTCGCAGAGGATACTCCTCTTGGTGAAAGAGTTAGATAATTGAAAACAATTTGGATGACGCCATCGCAAGGTGGCGTTATCTTTTTTTATCAAACCTCTTGACAAAACGTCAAACTTGTGCTACACTTTAGGTGTTTCATAACAACCGCATAAAATCGGGGGTGCTGCCAATGGCGGCTGAGATGGCGCAAGCCGAACCCTTTAACCTGATACGGATAATGCCGGCGTAGGGAGATATAGATTTTGTCTTGGGTTTTGTTCCCTCCGACAAATATTGACCACACGGAAGATTTCGTGCGGTCAATTTTTATTTTAAGGAGGAAAACAATTATGAAACAAGTAAAACCCGTTCGCGCTCTGTGTGAGAGCGCAATCCTTTTGGCACTGGGCATTGTGCTCAGCTACGTTAAGTTCTTCCAACTCCCCTTCGATGGAGCAATCACCCTGGCATCGATGCTCCCCATCTGCCTAATTTCCATTCGATTTGGCATTAAATGGGGACTCGGAGCGGCATTTTGCTACTCGTGGTCGCAAATTCTGCAAGGCGGCGTCTTTTCTTGGGGACTTACCCCGGGGATGCTGATCGCTTCCCTTTTGCTCGATTACATTATTGCCTTTAGTGTTCTCGGTCTTGCAGGACTCTTCCGCCGCTCGGGCATTTGGGGCAAAATAGGCGGCATTACACTCGCTTGCTTTTTGCGCTTTGTCGTTCACTTTTTGGCAGGTATTATCCTTTGGGCAAACTTTGAAGAGTTCGTTGCCTTTGGCACATCTTGGGTCGGTCGTCCCGTGCTCTACTCCATTTGCTACAACGGTGTTTATATGCTGCCCGATACCGCTATTTGCGTGGCTATCGCCGTACTGTTGTTCAAAATTCCGCAAATCAACAAGCTGATGGCTCCCGTGGATGTAAAAAAACTCAAATCTTTGTCTGATGCTTTCTACCCTTCTGTTGCAGATAAAGAGTAACAATTATCTTGGGACGTATGTGTACTTTTTTCACATACGTCCTATTTTTTTGCAAAAAGTTGTCAAAAACTTCTATGAGGGTATTGCAATCGTTCAAAAAAGGTGGTATACTATAATTTGGTATATTATATTTAGTTACTTATAACGATTTTTGATATTTGCAGAAAGGACACGGAAACTATGACCGATCAAACGCCAAACGGCGAAAAGAAGCCCGCGCTTCCCACTCCCGCAAAAAAGAAGACCTCGGCTTACGATCAACCCTTCAACGTGATGAAGGAAGCCGATCAAATAAAAACAACCACGAACTCCGATCCCGTGCAGCGTCCTGCTCCCGGGGCATCTCCTGTGAGTGATTGGAGAAGCACCTCGACTTCCGAGCCGCAAAAATCGGTGCCCGCAAAAGAGCCTGCTCCCAAAAAGGTCTCCACCGAGAGTCAGAAGAAAAAGAAGAGCTCGAACACTACGACCAAAAAGGCGAAAAATGAAATACCCGCCCAAAAGGGTTCCGCTCCCGTAAAGAACGATAAAAAAGATGAGAAAAATAACGGCAAGGTAAATTTAGAGCCCCCCCGCCCCACGAAGCCCGGGCATAAGGTTCTGCCTTATGTTTTCTACGTTTTTGCCCTGTTTATTGGTGTGTCGCACTTGCTCAACATCTTTTGCAATTGGCAAAACACGCTCGAGGATCCTACCCAGCATTGGATGGGGACGGTTGGCT
>JAZOVV010000056.1:0-52421 GCA_045658925.1 Eubacteriales bacterium | reverse complement strand
AAGGGGGTGTGGGGAAAACTCCTTGCAAGAAGTTTCCCCAACGTTCCTTATCAAATTAAACTATAAAATCATCCAAATACCACTGTCCGTCTTGGAGTGTGATGAGAATTTCGACGTTTTCAATTTGGTCGGGAGAATCCTCGAGCCAAGAGTCGACGGTGACGATGCAACGGTCTTTTTTACCGAGGGAGCGCACCTTCATTGTGGAATAATCGTAAACGCGCATTCCTGTATAGAAGGTTTTAAAATCTTTGGATTGCCAGAGATAGTTACCTTCTTCATAGTATCGGGCAACACCTATGACCGAACCGCCAATGCTATCGGAAATCGCATATCCTTCAAAAATAGCTCTGTAAAGGACTTCATCGAGATATTCTTTGCTGTATATCTTTTCGATTTCATCTTTCATTTGCTGAATTGACAGATATTTTGCGTTTGGCATTACGATTTCATAATTTCGGGCAGTGTCAAGTCCGTAATACACGTGCATAAATTCGACGTATTCGGAGTCATCCTCCCACACAGGGAGTCCGCAACCGTAAATGAGGGAATTGACCTCTTGCGAGGACTCGACAAGATAGACCATTCTATCGTAGATATCCTCTATGCGCGGCGCGGCAGTGTATTGGAATATGAGCACGCAGCTCACCACCAAAATGACGGCCGCGAGCGCTCCCGCGATGATTTTTTTGTAATGCTTTTTCAAAAAATCAATAATTGCTTGTTTGTTGATTTTTTGGGTTACTGTTTTTGTTTCTTCCATTATTCTTCACTTTCAGGTTGTGCGGTTTCTTCGGGCTGTGCAACCTCTTCTGCAACCGCTTCAACGGCCTCTTGGGCAGTTTCTTCGGTTGCGATGGGCTCGCCGTTTTCGTCGAGCTCGACTTCTTCTTCCTCTTCTTCTTCGCGAGCAACAACGGTGAAGTTGACAAGCTGTTGTCCTTCGCCAAGGCGCATTACGATAACGCCGCCCGCGCTACGGGAACGTGTGGGAATACCTGCAACGGGTGTGCGGATGATGGTTCCCGAATCGGTAATCATCATAATATCCATACTGTCGTCAACTGCCGCGATGCCTGTCAGGTCGCCGCTCTTTTCTGTGAGGTTGTAGCAGGTGACACCGTAGCCGCCGCGATGCTTCATCAAGCGGAAATCATCGAACGGGCTGCGCTTACCAAAGCCGTTGGCGGTGATGCAGAGCAGGTCTTTGCCCTCTTCAACCGTACAAACGCCCTTAACGTGGTCACCCTCGCGCAGACTGATACCGCGAACACCGCGAGCCGTACGTCCGAGTGCGCGTGCGCCCTCTTCGGCAAAGCGGATGGCTTGACCTTGCTCGGTTGCGATAAGAAGCTCGCAGGTACCGTCGGTCAAAACAACGTAAAGCAGCTCGTCGCCCTCGTCGAGAGTGAGCGCAATCTTACCGCCTCGGCGTTGATATTCGTACTCGGAGAGTTTGGTTCTCTTAATAACACCGTTTCGGGTTACCATGGTGAGGTAATGAGTATCTGTAAATTCGTCTACGCTGATGCAAGAGGTAATCTTTTCCCCTGCTTCGAGCTCGAGAATGTTGACAATGTTCTGTCCACGTGCGGTGCGTCCCGCCTCGGGAATCATATATGCCTTGCGCATTTGAACCTTACCTGTGTTGGTGAACATCAACAAGTAAGAGTGACTGTTAACGGCAATAACCTTTTCGATAAAGTCTTCTTCCTTGGTGGACATACCAATAATACCGCGTCCGCCGCGATGCTGTGCGGAGTAGGATGCCGCAGGTTGACGCTTAATGTAACCCGCGTTGGTGAGCGTGATAACACAGTTGTGACGCTCGATGAGGTCCTCAAGGATGATTTCGTGTTCTGCCGCCATAATGTCGGTGCGACGGTCGTCGGCATACTTGCGGCGAATCTCGCTCATTTCATCCTTGATGATTTGCTTAATCTTACCGATGTCGGCAAGAATACCTTCGAGTTCTTCGATGAGCGCGTGCAGACGAGCAAGCTCATCCTCAATCTTACTGCGCTCCATACCCGTCAACTTACCAAGCGTCATTTCAACAATGGCTTGGGACTGAATATCGGTCAGACCGAATCTTTCCATCAAGGTCTGCTTGGATGCGGGAATAGAGGGAGAAGTCTTCATAATCTGCACGATTTCGTCGATGTTGTCAAGTGCAATCTTATAACCCTCAAAGATGTGAGCTCTTGCCTTTGCTTTTTCGAGGTCGAACTCGGTGCGGCGAATGATGACTTGCTCTTGGTGTGCAATATAGTGGTCGAGAATTTGCGGCAGGTTGAGAACCTTGGGCTCGTTGTTCACAAGGGCTAACATATTGATAGCAAAGGTCTCTTGCAGCTGGGTGTATTTATACAGTTGGTTGAGAAGAATTTGCGAGTTGACGTCGCGGCGGTATTCCACAACGATGCGCATACCGTCTCTGCCCGATTCGTCGCGCAGCTCGGTAATGCCCTCAATTCTCTTTTCCTTAACGCAGTTTGCAATAGACTCGCAGAGCAAACTCTTGTTAACGCCGTAAGGAATTTCAGTAAAGATGATGCGGCGGTGGTCTTCTTCGATGATCGCGCGGGCGCGAACCATAATGTGACCCTTGCCGGTTTCGTATGCCAAGCGAATGCCGTTGACACCGTAAATGGTCGCGTAAGTCGGGAAGTCGGGACCTTTAATATATTCCATCAAGTCGTCAACTGTGCTCTCGGGGTTATCCATACGGTAGATGGTAGCGTCGATAACCTCACCGAGGTTGTGAGGGGGAATATTGGTCGCCATACCAACCGCAATACCCATAGAACCGTTGACCAAGAGATTGGGAAAACGGGATGGCAGTACCGTAGGCTCCTGCAAGCGATTATCGAAGTTGGGCATCATAGGAACGACGTTCTTGTCGAGGTCGCGCATCATTTCATCGGCAATCCTGTCAAGACGCGCCTCGGTATAACGGTAAGCAGCCGCGCCGTCACCGTCAACAGAGCCGAAGTTTCCGTGTCCCTCAACCAGAGGATAGCGCATAGAGAAATCCTGCGCCATACGAACCATTGTACCGTAAACAGCAGCGTCACCGTGAGGGTGATATCTACCAAGCACGTTACCAACGGTGGTTGCCGACTTGCGGAAGGGCTTGGAGTGCACAAGACCGTCCTCGTACATTGCGTAGAGAATACGGCGAGCACCCGGCTTCATTCCGTCGCGCACGTCGGGAAGCGCACGCGCCATAATAACCGACATAGAGTATTCGATAAAGGATTTTTTAACTTCCTTTTCCATACCCACGTCGACGATTTTTTGATTTTCAAACAGGGCGAGTTCCTGTTCTTTTTCTAAATTTTTGTCCTTTTCGTTAGCCACGATTTCTGTCCCTTTCCTGTCTTTATTTCAAGAGATATTTTTCGAAAGAAATTTTAAACCTTTACTTTTCTGCAAAAAAGCATAAGCGGTAGATACAAGCAAACACCCGCCACGGCAGTTGCCAACATTTCGGGCAGGACTGCGTGAATGAGAATTTGCACAAGATGTATGTTTTGATACGTCAAGCAAGCGTAAAGAATGGTCAGCGCCGCTCGCAAGAGGAGTGCAAACATTAAATAAAAGAGATACGGTACAAATCTTTTGGGTTGCACGGCACGTGCATAATGCCCTGCCATATAACCGAAAAGCATATAGAACAGCGGTAAGAGAACGATGCCTGAGGATGCCATTGCTTCGATGAGCGCACCTGCCGCAATACCCGTAATGGCTCCGTGATGTCGCCCGTTGAAATAGGAGATGCAAAGCACAATACAGAGCATTAGGTCGGGAACGGCACCGATGTAGGTTAGCTTTCCAAACACACTGGTTTGCAGAACAGCCCCCACAAGAATAAGAAAAGTAAGGAGAACGCCAAACGTCACAATTCGTGAGCGTGCCTTTGCCTCAAAGCCTATTATACGGTTTCTTGACACGTCCTCACTCCCTTCCCTTTTTACTTATCTCCGCTCTCGTTTTGATAACCTGTAACGACCATTACCCACTTCAGTTCGGAAAAATTCACCGCAGGGGTAACCGTTGCCACAAGCGTGCGGTTGTATTCGTCAACCTCAATAGAGGTGACGGTTCCAATTTTGAGGTCTGCGGGGTAAACGCTACCCGTACCGCTCGAATAAACGGTATCACCAACTTGAACGTCGGCAGCCGCATCGATGTACCCGATTTTGCAAGTTCCTTGTTGGCGCATACTGTAATCACCGCTGACGATACCCACAACCTCGGAGCGCGGAATGTACGCACCGACCGACGTGGCGGTCTCGATTAAGGTGGAAACCATACACCAATTCAGTCCCACTTCAACCACGTACCCCACAATACCGTCCTTGGTGATGACGGGCATATTGGTTTTGATGCCGTGGAGCGTGCCGCGGTTAAGTGTGAAATTTGTAATATAATTACCCGAGGAGTGGCTGATGACCATTCCCTCTTCCAATGCAAAAGAGGGATATTGGTTCTTCATATCAAGATAGTCACGCAAACGCTCATTTTCTTTTTCAAGAAGCTCGGCGTCTTTGAGTTGCTCCTTGAGTTTCTCGTTTTCATCAATCAAGGCCTTATTTTCCTCGTTGAGAGCTCTCATTGTGCCAAAGTATTTGCCAAAGCCTTCAAATGCGTTACCAACGGTGGTTGCCACCCAACGCACGGGCATAGTGACCGTTCCCACAATGTTTTTTGCAAGACTGCGGTAGCCCATAATAGCGAATACCGACGGAACAATAGTCAGCACCAATGCGATGCACAAGCAAACGAGAAAAAACTTGTTTTGAAAAATGCGCACGTTTTGTTATCCCCCTTTCCCATAAATTTGCAAGGGGTGTAAATTAAACGTCAAGATTTTCGGCAAACTTTGCGTTTTGCTCGATGAATACGCGGCGAGGCTCAACCTTATCACCCATCAAAACCGAGAACATCTCGTCGCAGGCGATGGCGTCCTCAATGGTGACGCGCAGAATGGTACGGGTTGCGGGGTCCATTGTGGTTTCCCACAGCTGGTCGGGGTCCATTTCACCGAGGCCCTTGTCGCGGTCGGCTTCAATGTTGACGCCGCCCATTTCAGCTACGATTGCTTCTTTTTCTTCCTCGGTGTAAGCGTAACGCTCGTTGCCGTACTTCGCGCCCTTCTTATAAATCTTGTAGAGCGGCGGTTGTGCAAAGAAGATGTGTCCGTCCTCAATCAGTTTTTTCATATGACGGAAGAAGAACGTCAAAAGCAGAATACGAATGTGCGAACCGTCGACGTCGGCGTCCGCCATAATGATGATTTTGCCGTAACGGAGCTTGGCGGTGTCAAATTCTTCACCGATGCCGCATCCGAGAGCTTGAATAATCGGGATAAGAGATTGGTTGGAATATACCTTGTCAAGTCTTGTTTTTTCAACGTTGAGAACCTTACCGCGCAAGGGCAGAATTGCTTGGAAGCGCGAGTTACGTCCTTGCTTTGCAGAGCCGCCTGCGGAATCTCCCTCTACCAAGTAGAGCTCTGTAAACTCTGCGTTCTTTTCTTGACAGTCGGCAAGCTTGCCGGGGAGCGTGGAGCCTTCGAGAAGTCCCTTGCGGCGGGTTGCCTCGCGTGCCTTTCTTGCGGCTTCGCGAGCGCGGTAGGCTGCCATTGCTTTTTCAAGAATTGCCTTACCGACTGCGGGATTTTCCTCAAGGTATTCCTCAAGTTTTTCGGTAACGAGTGTGTAGAGAATAGTTCTCATTTCGCTGTTGCCGAGCTTACCCTTGGTCTGCCCCTCGAACTGTGCCTCGGTCAACTTAACGGAAACGACCGCCGAAAGACCTTCACGCACGTCCTCACCCGAGAGGTTCTTTTCGCTCTCTTTGATGATACCGTACTTTCTGCCATAGTCGTTAAATACCTTGGTCAGCGCCGTCTTAAAGCCGATTTCGTGAGTACCGCCCTCAATGGTGTTGATGTTGTTGGCAAAAGTGAGGAGAGCCTCATTATAGCTGTCGTTGTATTGCATTGCAACCTCGGCAACCCAGTTCTCCTTTTCCGCCTTCATATAAATGACCTCGGGGTGAATGAGCTCACACTTCTTTTGGGTGTTGATATATTCAACAAATGATTTGATACCGCCCTCGTACATCAAATCATTCTCGCGATAGGTGCCATCCTCAAGGGGAGCACGCTCGTCACGCAGATAGATGTTGACACCGCCGTTGAGGAAGGCTTGCTCACGCAGACGCTTGAGCAGGGTATCGTAATCAAATACGACTTCCTCGAACATTTCGGGGTCGGGCAAAAAACGAACGTAAAGACCGTGGCGGTCGGTTGCTCCCTCCTCTTTGAAGGGGCGCGCGACGTGACCGCGCTCGAACCGCTCGGTATAACGCTTGCCCTCGTGGCAGTTGTCGATTTCTACCCAAGAGGAAAGCGCGTTTACAACAGATGCACCAACGCCGTGAAGTCCTCCGGAATATTTGTAGCCATCACCGCCGAATTTACCGCCTGCGTGCAGAACGGTATAGACCACCTCAAGCGTGGGAATGCCCATTTTGGGGTGAATACCACTCGGGATACCGCGACCGTCATCCTGTACGGATACACTGTTATCCGGGTGAAGCGTGACCTCAATACGCTTACAGCGGCCCGCCAGAGCCTCGTCGATAGAGTTATCGACAATTTCATATACCAGATGGTGCAAACCGCGCGCCGAAGTAGACCCGATATACATACCCGGTCTCTTTCTGACGGCTTCTAAGCCCTCGAGTATCTGAATCTGACTTTCGTCATAAACGCGTTGTTCCAGATTTTCCATGTTTTATGTTTCCTTTCTGTTGGTGTCAGAACCTTATAATCTTATAGAGTTTTGTGTGTCGACCTGCCCACAAGCGATGCCGTAGCAAGCTGTGAAAAGCAGACCTTGAATTGTCCTTCTCTGTCCTTATAAAGAACAAAAGATTTTGGGATTTCCTCGGATGCGAACTCAACCGCGCGTCGCGCGTCCGCCGCCGAGAGATATTTTTTTGTGATAGCGGAAACGGTTGCCGTATCGGCATCAAAAATGCCGATGATGTTCCGCTCCCTTATATTTTGATTGTTGCCTACGTGTAAATACATTAGGACTCCTCTTTTCTTTTTCTCTCTTGCTTTCTCATTCGATAGTAAAAGATAGACTCGGGAACGAGAAAGCACAGACAAACAGCAATGATGATTGTTGCATATGCTAACGTTTCTATGTTTATGCTTGAATCCAAAAATTCAAGCAATATAACAACCAATTCAAGCCCTATCATAACAGCTGTTGAAATAATGTTTCCTTTTCTTGGTTTTCTTTGTGCCTTACAGAGTTGATACAACTCATACACACCGAAACCTAAAATCAACAACAGTAAAAAAGAAATAGAAGAATCTGCTATAATTTCAATGATTTTTTCTTTGTAAGTTTCCATATTTTCTATTTACTGAAAAGTCCCATTCTCAACCTTTATCATCTTGCCGCCTGCGATGCCAGATGGCTCGCAGGTGGTGATGATGACCTGACGCTCGCCAATCTTGCCCGAAAGGTAAGCGCGGCGCGTTTTGTCAAGCTCGGAGAAAACGTCATCAAATAAAAAGACAGGTTTCTCGCCGCAAACGGTTGCACAGACTTCTCCCTCGGCAAGTTTGAGAGAGAGTGCCAAGGAGCGTTGCTGCCCTTGCGATGCAAATGCGCGCGCAGGCTTATCGTTGAGTAGAATCTCAATATCATCCTTGTGGATGCCCCAAAGCGTGCTCCCTGCGCCTATTTCGCGGTCGTGGCGCGTGTTTAAAAGTTCAAGATATGCAGCCTCGGTCTTTGCAATATCCTCATACTCCTCTGCCGGCTGCTTGGATGAACCCAAATAAACAAGCGTTGGCGTCTCGCGCTCGCCCGTCATTTCACCAAAGAAGCGTTTAACGTGCTCCTCTGCCATTTTGATATAGCGGTAGCGGTAACGCGCGATAATTGCCGCCTCGTGCGCCAGCTGTGCCGACCAAAGCTCGACAGTGGAATCAAATGTGCTTCTATCATCTTCGGCGGCTCTAATGAGCTGATTGCGCTGCTTGAGTATTTGATTGTACCGTTGCAGACTTTTGAGATACATAGGATAGAGTTGGGAGAGCGCAATATCCAAAAAGTTGCGCCGCTCGCCGGGCCCCTCTTTGATGAGTGAGAGATGCTCGGGGCAAAAGAGCACCGTGCGGAAGGCTCCCACAATGTCGGAGACTCTACCTACCTTGATTTTGTTGTGCTCAATCTGCTTTCTCTTCCCCTGCATCATACGCACCGTAATGTTCTGTCGGCGAACAGAGTCACAAAAGTCAAGCGAAACCTCTGCAAACTCCTCACCAAAGCGAATCATTTCCTCATCGTGGCTTGTGCGAAAGCTCTTGCCAAGGGACGTGAAGTGAATCGCTTCGAGCAGGTTGGTCTTCCCTTGCGCATTCTCGCCGCACAAAATGTTCACGCCGTTATCAAACTCGATTTCGGCACTTTCTATGTTGCGAAAATTGCGAATGGAGATTTTGTTACATTCCATTTATTTGTATTACTCTTTCATTCTAACAGGCAGGAGCATAAAGAGGTCGGTGCACTCTTCATCCTCTTGTGCGGGTTCAATGTTGATGCTGGTGAGCGCCGAGGTCATAGAAATGCGAACCTTTTCGGCGTCACTTGCGCGCAAGCTATCAATGAGGAAGCGGTTGTTGAAGGCAATCAGGATGCGGTCACCCTCTTGCTCGGTCTCGATTTCATCATAAGTAGAACCGAGAGTAGAAACCGCGGAAACCTTGAGAACGCTATCTTCAAACTCGAGTTTTACGTGCGAACGAACACTGCCCGCAATCTTTTCCTCGGTAACGAGGGCAGCTCTTTCGAGAGCAGAAATCATTCTCTCGCGGTCAACCGTTGCAAAAATGCGGTGAGACTTGAGAATAATACGGTCGTAATCGATGTACTGACCTTCGATGAGTCGGGAGAAGAATACCATATCGCCAATGTTGAACACGATGTTCTTGCGGCTCATATAAATGCGAACGTCCTCGCGCTCGTCATCCTTGAGGAGCTTGAAGAGCTCGTTAACGGTTTTGGTAGGAATAATAAAGGAGAATTTGAGAGCGGAGCCGTCCTCATTCTTGTTTTCAATCGCCGCCTTGGTTGCGCATCTTGCCAGCTTGTAGCTATCGCAGGAAACGGTGAGGAGTTCATCGTCGCTTACGCGGAAATAACAACCGTTCAGCACCGGGCGTTGGTCGTTGGATGCCATAGCAAACATCACCTTGGAAAGCATCTTTTTGAGCACCGATTGACTTACTACAAAGCCATCCTCGGTGACAAGACGGGGAATGGTGGGATAGTCAGCTGCGGGGAGTGCGGTCATCTTATGGTTGGACTTGCCGCTGGAAATGCAAGCCTGCATATTTTCGCTAACCGTCAGGGTAACGTTTTCACCTTCCATTACGCGAATGGTTTGCACAAACTTTTGTGCATTGATGATAGCCGCACCTGCTTCCTCTACCTCTGCTTCCATTTGAATACGCATACCCTTTTCAAGGTCAAAAGTGGTCATAACACAGGAGCCGTCGGCACCCGCTTCAATGAGAATTCCCTCTGCTGCGGTGAGCGTTGATTTGCCGGATACGGCACACATCAAGGGAGCAACTGCGTCGCTTACGTTTTGGCGGTTGAATATAATCTTCATAACAAAATTCCTTTCTTGGTACCCTCTCGCTCTGTTTTCTCGCTACGCGATATATAACGAAAGAATGATATAAATAATAAATAGTAATATTAGTAGTGCCTGCGGAAACTGTGGAAAGGCACGAAATGTGAGATATGTATCTGTTTTTTGCGGTTTTTGACTGCCGCCTCGGTGTGGAAAAACGGTTGATAAAAATGCGCAAAAAGGAAGGAAAGCCGTTTCAAACCTCGCTTTTGAAAGTTTTTTGGTACACTCCCTTGTCACAAGCGAGTGGCACACAACTGCAAGGTGGAAAACTCTTGTGGAAAAATCGGAAAAAATCGGTAAAAAACAACACTTTCTTTCAGTTTTCCACTTTCTGCTCTTTTTGGCAATCCACAGAAATAAAGCGTTACGTAAAGGCAGAAACAGTCAAAACGGTGGGAAAAACGGTGTAAAATTCAAAAAGAACCCACATGTTTTCCACAGTTGTTGAAAACTGTGTGGAAAACTCATATAACCGTGTGGAAAATCAAATTTCCTTTTTGAGATCGTTAATCTCCGTCATAAAGGAAGGATCCTCTAAAACCTTTGTTTCAATGAGTCGGTGAGAAGAAATAATAGTGGAGTGGTCTCTCTCAAAGATTTTTGCAATACTCGGGAAAGACATCTCTGTCATTTCGCGAATGAGATAAATGGTAATGTGGCGGGTGTTTGCAATATCCTTGTTTCGCTTGTTGCCCGTCAGGCTTTCTTTGGAGATGCCGTATTTGTTGAACACGGCGTTAAAAATTTTATCAACGGTTACGCTGACCGGTTCGGCTCCGCCGAGAAGCTCGGAGATACATTCCTGTGCGAGCTCCATATTAATCTGCTTGCCCGAGAGGAAGGAGAGAGCTCCCAGCTTTTTGATAGCGCCCTCAATTTGACGGATGTTGGAACGCAGGTTTTCACCAAGGAAGGTCAAGACGTCATCAGGAATGGTGATGTTGACCTGCTCTGCTTTCTTTTTGATAATTGCAATACGCAATTCCAAATCCGGCGGCTCGATGTCGGCAAGCAGTCCCCATTCAAAGCGCGAGGTCAATCTATCCTCAAGCGTTTTGATGTCGCGAGGCGGACGGTCGGAGGTCAAAATGATTTGCTTTTTGCTATCGTACAACGCATTAAAGGTGTGGAAGAATTCTTCCTGCGTAGAGGTCTTACCTGCGATGAACTGAATATCGTCGATGAGGAGCACGTCACAGTTGCGGTACTTTTCGTGAAATTCTGCCATAGTCTTGTTCGCCAAGCAGGCAATCATTTGGTTGGTGAATTCCTCACCGCGCGTGTAGATGATTTTGAGCTCGGGATAATTTTGCTTCATACGGTTGATGGTCGCGTGCATCAAGTGCGTTTTACCAAGACCGCTGTTACCGTAAATGAAGAGAGGATTGTAGGTGGAAAGAGAGGATTTTGTATCCGACTCGTAGTTGGCAGGTCTGTTCGCCACAGCATAGCAGGCGGCGTGCGCAAACTTGTTTGTGCTACCTACAATAAAGTTTTCAAAGGTGTATTCAAAGTTAAAATCCGTGAGCGTGTTGAGCGGGCTCTTGACCTCTTCTTTTTTTGGAGAAGGCTCCAAGCCGATGACCTTGCTCTTGATGCTGTCTGCCGATGCGGCAGAACCCGTAAAGGTAAGGTTTACCTTGACGTCAAAGCCTAATAGCTGACAGAATTTTTCCTCAATAGAGGCAAGATATTTGTTTTTGACAATATCAAACTTGAAAGCAGAGGGGATACCGAGCGTGAGCGTGTACTCCGAGGGGTGACTTGGGTTGTTGGATGCGTTTTCAAATGAAACGACCGTAATTTCGCCAAACCAAAGGTCAATAGAGGTTTCGGAGAGCTGGGCGCGGAAGGATTCCTTGACCATATTCCAAATTTCTCTGATTTCTTCGATGTAATTTTGAGAAGGCATGAACATTCTCCTTTCAAAAAAGTGTGTCGTGCATATAATTATAAATATTATAGCATAAATAATAATATTTTACAACGCCCGCGCGCGTAAAAATTAATAAAATTTACAAATAATTTAAAATTTATAAAGAAAATGGAGTGTTGACAAACACCAAAAAAGATAGTATAATGAAAAAAACCGCAAAATACAGTCAAACAACTCTGTTAAAAATCAGGGTCTCGGCGGCCCCTGATTTTTTGCGTCAGCCAAAGCGAAGTTTTGCTTCGCGCCGACAATTTATAAGTGAACTAACAAATTCATTTAGATGTTTTTTTGCAAAAGTTTTTGAAAGGGGCATGGGGAAAACTTTTATCAAAAAGTTTTCCCCATAAAAAAATGAGGTTACATTACACTATAAAAGGAATGACCTGCGCGGCTTGTGTCTCTCACGTAGAGAGAGCAATAGCAAAAGTCATTCAAGCGGGAGAGAGCGCAAACGTCTCGCTCCTGACCAATTCGGTATCGCTCATAGTTGACGATAGCACAGACGTGCAAGGTTTTGAAAAAAGACTTACCGCGGCTATCAAGCAAGCGGGATATGCGCTTGTCACCGAACAGAAAACAGAAAAAAATGAAAATAAAGAGAGCCAAAAACGTATCGTAAGCCTTGTCCTCTCTGCCCTGTTCACGCTCGGCGTGATGTATCTTTCGATGGGCTCGATGATAGGACTTCCCTCTCCCGCATTTTTGAAGGGCACCGAGAACGCCGTCCTGATGTGTTTAGCGCAGCTGATACTGACACTCCCTGTTCTCGTT
This sequence comes from Eubacteriales bacterium, assembly GCA_045658925.1. GTDB lineage: Bacteria > Bacillota > Clostridia > Oscillospirales > CAG-272 > UMGS1865. The sequence goes on along the minus strand of JAZOVV010000056.1, from coordinate 39,976 downwards.
CTCAATCGCCGCTTCTTTATCAGCGGAGCGAGAGCACTTTGGAACCGTTCGCCTAATATGGACTCCCTGATTTGCGTGGGAGCGGGTGCATCTGTCATTTACGGACTTTTTGCGTTTGTAATGATTGTAACCGCACAAAACGCAGATACGGTGCACAAATACCTGCACGACCTCTATTTTGAATCGGCAGCAATGATTCTCACACTCGTCTCGGTTGGAAAGCTCCTTGAGGCAAGAGCCAAGGATAAAACCGCAGATGTCATTCGTTCCCTTTCCACCCTTGCCCCCGCATTTGTAACGGCAATCAGAGAGGAAAAAGAAATTCTCATTCCCATTGAAGAATTGCAAAAAGAGGATGTTTTCCTCATCCGCGCAGGTGAGAGAATTCCCGCGGACGGTGTTGTTCTTTCGGGCAACGGAACGGTTGACGAATCAGCTCTTACGGGCGAGAGTATGCCTGTGGAAAAAGGAGAAGGAGCGGATGTTCGCGCGGCTTGCGTGCTTCTTTCGGGCTCTCTGACGGTGCGCGCAGAGCGCATAGGAGAGGATTCCTCACTCGCACGTATCATTCGACTGCTTGAGGATGCTGCGTCCTCGAAAGCCCCTATCGCCCGTATAGCCGATAAGGTTAGCGCGGTGTTCGTGCCTATTGTAATGGCAATTTCGGCACTCACGCTCGCAATTTGGCTTGTTGTCACGCAAAACGCAGAACAAGCGTTGCGCTCCGCTATCTCCGTACTCGTCATTTCCTGCCCCTGTGCGCTCGGTCTCGCTACCCCTACGGCAATAACCGTAGGCATCGGCCGCGCGGCAAAGAAAGGGGTTTTATTCCGCTCTGCGGAGTCCTTGGAAAAGCTCTGCTCGGTAAAAACAGTGGTGTTTGATAAAACGGGAACGCTCACCGAGGGTAAGCCCGCACTCACCGACCTCTACGCTTATAACGTTTCCCCCGAGGAGATTCTCCTTGCATCGGCATCTGTGGAGCATCACTCCGCGCATCCTCTTGCCGAGGCAATCTGCCGCGGTGCCGCGGAATACGGCATCACACAGCTCCAAACCGTTGCCGATTTTGAAACACTCACCGGTGTGGGTGCTCTCGGAAATGTAGACGGCAGACGTGTTCGAATAGGAAAACCCGAGGATGCTTTTTTGTTGCAGGCAGAAAAAGACAAAAACGACACCGAAATACAAGAAAATACCGCTTTTTCGCTACACGTCGTGCAAAAAAACGGTGTTAAGGATATAAAAAAGGACATTCAAACACTCGAAAATCAAGGTAAAACAGTCGTTCTCGTCACGTTTGACGGTGCCCCCGTGGGCGTGTTGGCGCTTGCCGACCGCATTCGCGAGGATGCAAAAAAGACCGTTCAATCCTTGCAAAAAGATGGTGTTTCTACCTTGATGCTCACGGGGGACAACGAGCGCACAGCTGCGGCAATTTCCGCCCAAGCGGGGCTTGATGATTACCGCGCAGGTCTTATGCCCGAGGACAAGGAACGCATCGTGCGCGAGCTTTGTACCTCTACAACGTGCGCGATGGTGGGAGACGGGATTAACGATGCCCCCGCGCTCACGCGAGCCGACGTAGGCATTGCCATCGGCGCGGGAACAGAGGTGGCTATCGACTGTGCCGACGTCATTCTTTCGAGCAATACCCTCTCGGGCGTTGCCGATGCCTTCCACCTCAGTAGAGCAACTCTGTGCGTCATCAAACAAAATTTGTTCTGGGCACTTTTCTACAACGCCATTTGCATTCCCGTAGCGGCAGGCGCGCTCTTCCCTCTTCTTGGGTGGCAGTTAAGCCCAATGCTCGCCTCGGCGGCAATGAGCCTCTCTTCCCTGTTTGTGGTCTCTAATGCACTGCGTTTGCGCTTTATTTCAATCGAGAAAGGAAAAAAGAAAATGTTTGGTATCAAAAAGAAAGAAAATATCACCTATACCCTCGCTGTTGAGGGAATGATGTGTCAACACTGTGTCTCCCACGTCAAAAAAGCGCTGGAAGGCGTCAAAGGCGTCACCGCCGCAGTAGTAGACCTCGACACCAAAACTGCCACCGTAGAAGCTTTATCAAGTGTTTCTGTCGAAGCTCTTATCGCCGCCGTCATCAACGCGGGATACGAGTGTAAGGTGGGTTAAAGGATTGTGGGGGAAACTTCTTGAGAGAAGTTCCCCCCACGCCCCTTTCAAGAACTTTCTCACAAACAATAAACAAATGGATTTGTTAGTGTGTGGATAGACAGTCGGCGCGAGGAATTCCCCTCGCTTTTGCTGTCGCGAGCTCCCAGGCGCCACCAAGACCCTGCTCGCTCAGAAAGTTGTTTCGAACAATTTTGTTTTAAATTTGAACGATTGTGATAGGCTTTTTTGTTTTTTTTGAGTATTCAATGGTGTGTTGTGTGCCTTTTGATTGTCCGTCCCAAATAACAAGTACCGCATCGGATATATCAACCATTTCTTCGTTTCATTTAATTGGTGCTGCGCGTCCGTAAATATTGTAGCGAGGGCGAATAATGTATTTTGAAATACGGTGCGTATCGGCATAATTTTCAGCCAAAAAATCAACACCGTTTGCTCCACCGCTAATAATAACATCCACGTTGTTTGAAATATAAGGGGATAGGTCAAAATTTTTAATACTTCTAGACCCAACAACTAATAATTTCATAAAACCCCCCTCTCAAATATATACTTATATAAGTATATACCAAATTAAATAGATTGTCAAGTGGGTATATGTTCGTTAGAATATATACAGAAAGAGAGGGATAGTTATGATAAAACTTACAATAGATAAAATGTTGGAACAACGTGGCATTACCCGATATGAGTTGGCAAAAAGAACAGAAATCAAGTTTCAAACAATAGACCGCTATTACAAAAACAAAGTCATTCGTTATGATAGCTACATTTTAGACCGTATTTGTGCCGCTTTGGAATGTAACGTAAGTGATATTTTGAAATATGTAAAAGAATAAAAGAAGGCGACCTTTCGGTCGCCTTTTTTGTATAAAAAAGAATCGCACAGCATAGTATAAAATATTACAAATGACGCAAATTGCCCAAAAGTAAAATCACCCAAAAGGGTTGTTTTTTGTCGAAAAAGGTGCTATAATACCTTCTACCAAAGGGTATTTGAGAAAAAAGGAGGTTGAGAAATGACAGAAAAAAAGACAAAAGCCAAAAGAAAACCGTACTTTGAATTATTAAAAAAAATAATGAAAATCAGATACAAAAAGCCACGCTTTATTTATCTTGGAGAGCCTTTTGACAACGGAGCTTTGATTTTATCTAATCACGAGGGAACCGATTCTCCTATGTCTCTTGAAATCTACTGCGACAAGCCCATTCGTATGTGGGGAGCGCACGAGATGAATTCGGGACTTGTACCTCTTTATAAATATCAAACAAAGATTTATTTTCACGAGAAAAAACATTGGAATATTCATCTTGCGCGTCTGTTTTGCTTAATTGCAAGCCCTCTTACGCACCTGTTTTATTCGGGATTTGATTTGATTTCCACCTACAAGGACATTCGTCTTGTAAAGACGATGCGCGAGAGCATTGAGGCGCTCAAAAGCGGAGATAACATCGTTGTGTTCCCCGAAGATTCCACAAAAGGTTATTTGCAAGAGCTTGAGGGGTTTCACGAAGGATTTGTTCTTTTGGCAGACACCTGCAAAAAGAAGGGGCTCGACCTTCCTATCTACGTTTCTTATTTTAGAAAAAGCGACAGAACGTACATATTTGATGCTCCCGTAAAATATTCGGAGCTTAGCGAAAAATATAAGAGCCGCGAGGAGATTGCAAAATACCTTTGCAACCGCTGCAACGAACTTGGAAAAATGCAATTTGATGCAAACGGCAAACCAATAGAAAAAAGAGAAAAACAAAAGAAAAGCAAACTTGCATAAAAATAAAAGGACGACCAAAAGTCGTCCTTTTATTGTTTTTTTGAGGACGACCGATGGTTGCCCCTACGCGAGTATAGAAAAATTTAATGGTAGGGGCGTGCATTGCACGTCCGCTCCTTTTTTTGTTTGAAAATTTTTGGGAAGAGGTGCGGGGAAACCTCTTTTTTTAAAAAGGGTTTCCCCGCATTCTTTCTCTAAAAAATCAAACTCTAAACATCATATCACCGTAGGTAGGTACGGGCCAGAGGTCGGAAGCGGTGAGGACTTCCATCTCGTCAACGGCGGCGCGGAGCTCGTCCATAACGGGAATGACCTTTTCGGCATAATAAGAGGCGCGGGATTTGGCATCGGCGATGGATGCGGCGTTTGTTTCTTCGAGCTTCAACAGTTCGATTGCGGCATAGGTTTTGGTAAGGCTATTTGTAAGACGTGTGATGATATCCTTTTCTACTCCGCAGGAAATACCCTCGCAAACAGCCATTTTTTTAGCGGCGGCATCGGCAATTTGCGCAACGTAACGCTCAACTGCGGGGATGTAATCGCGAGACGCCATCACAATCATTGTAAGTGCCTCAATGTTGATGATTTTGGCGTAGTTTTCAAAGTAAATTTCTTCGCGGGAGCGCATTTCGGTCTCGCTCATAACACCCAAAGAGGAGAACAGAGCCACGTTCTTTTCACTCATAAAGGTCTTGTAAGCATCAACCGACGTGGGCAGATTGGCAAGACCGCGAGCGGCGGCTTCTTTTTCCCAATCGGCGGAATAGCCGTTGCCGTCAAAGAGGATACGCTTGTGCTTTTTAAAGGTCTCCTTAATGAGTTTAGCGAGCGCAGTGTCAAAATGCTTGGCGTTTTCCAAGACGTCGGCAAACTGACGGAAGGACTCGGCAACCGCGGTGTTAAGCACCGTGTTGGGGAGCGCAATGTTTTGCGACGAACCCAGCATACGGAACTCGAATTTGTTACCCGTGAATGCAAAAGGAGAGGTTCTGTTGCGGTCGGTGGTGTCTTTGCGGAATACCGGAACGGTGGGAATACCAAGGTCCATAACCGCTTTTTTAGCACCCTTGTAGGACTTGCCGTCGATGATGGCATCGATAACAGCTCTCATATCCTCGCCCACAAACACCGAAACGATGGCAGGGGGTGCTTCGCAAGAGCCGAGACGGTGGTCGTTGCCAGGGAAGGCGACGGACACGCGCAAAAGCTCTTGATAATCGTCAACCGCTTTGATGATTGCTGCCAAAATAAGCAAGAACTGCATATTTTCACCGGGCGTTTTGCCGGGGTCGAGCAGGTTCTTTCCGTTCGCGCTCATCGACCAGTTGTTGTGCTTGCCCGAGCCGTTTACACCCGCATAGGGCTTTTCGTGAAGCAGGCAAACAAGTCCGTGACGCTCGGCAATCTTTTTCATAAACTCCATCGTGAGCAGATTGTGGTCAACGGCAATGTTTACGGTATCAAAAATAGGAGCGAGCTCGTGCTGCGCGGGTGCTGCCTCGTTGTGCTTGGTTTTGGCATTGATGCCCATCTTCCAAAGCTCTTTGTCAAGGTCGGACATAAACGCGGCAATGCGCGTTTTCAAAGGGCCGAAATAGTGGTCTTCGAGCTCCTGACCCTTGGGCGCAGTCGCGCCGAAGAGGGTACGACCCGTGTAGAGCAAATCCTTGCGACGCTCGTACATTTTTTTGTCTATGATAAAATATTCCTGCTCGGCACCAACGGTGATATCCACGTGCTTGGTCTGTTCGTCGCCGAACAGGCGCAGGATACGCAGAGATTGCGTGTTAAGTGCATCCATCGAGCGCAAAAGAGGCGTCTTGGAGTCGAGCGCCTCGCCTGTATAAGAGCAGAACGCGGTGGGAATATAAAGCGTACCGTCCTTTACAAAAGCGTAGGAAGCAGGGTCCCATGCGGTGTATCCTCTTGCCTCAAAGGTAGCGCGCAGGCCGCCCGTGGGGAAAGAAGAAGCATCAGACTCGCCGCGGATAAGCTCCTTGCCCGAAAACTCCATAACGACCTTGCAGGGGCCGACGGGAGAAATGAAAGCGTCGTGCTTTTCGGCGGTAACACCCGGTAAGGGTTGGAACCAATGCGTATAGTGTGTAGCACCCTTCTCGGTAGCCCAATCTTTCATTGCGTTCGCAACAACGTCGGCAATCGAAGGGTCGATGGTTCTGCCCGTTGCAATGGTTTTTGTCAATGATTTGTAAACCTCACGCGGAAGTCTTTCGCGCATGACGTCGTCATTAAAGACCATACAACCAAAAAATTCGGATATCTTGTTGTCCATAGGATAAAGCATCCTTTCCTGATACGCGCGCGTATCCAAAATAAAATATGATTTATTATATAATAATAAACGGTGTTTGTCAATGGACTTGCGACAATTTTGGCTATATGTCAAGACAATTCGATTTTCCTCTTGACTGTTTTGTGAATTTGTGCTATACTGCAATGGAAGAAACGAAAGAGAGCTTGAAAAATGAGCGGATTTTTAAAAACTATGTGGACTCGCGCAAGAGCCGACCACCTGCCCCCCTTGGAAGAAATTGAAAGCTTTGGTGCAGACGGAGAGGAAGTGATTTACCGTTACCTTTGCCGTCACTTCGACTGTGTTATTCGCAACGTGGTCGTGCCCCACAAAAATCTATACCTTGAAAAGGATTTTCTTGTCATTCACAAGAACGTCCCTTTTGTCATTGAGGTTAAAAATTGGAAGGGTGAGATTGGTTGCGAAAAGAGTGGCGATTTTTATCAAAACAAAGAGAACGGTGTGCATAAAACACTCAAAAGCCCCGTTGGAACCACCAAGCAGTTTGTTGAAAAAATGCGTGCCTTTTATAAGGTGGAAACTCCCATTTGCGGCATCGTTATTTTTGCCGAGCCTGATTGCAAGCTGACCACCCCCGAGGAGATGGACGGAATTGCCCTTTTAAAGCCGCAAAAAGCCATCACGTATATCAAAAATCGCGCAAACGCCCTCAAACAAAGGACGCCTTTTGCAGACCCTGACCAAATCCTTCACTGTACCCGTTTTTACAGCTACGACAGTGAATTTTGCAAGGGTATGCTCGCAGATTGCTTTTTTGACTGTGAAACCGCAAGCGGAGCTCTTGTTCGCATTGATACCAATCAAATTGCTTACCTCAGCGTTAAAAAAGTTCCCCTCAAAATGAAGGATAAGCTCTTTATCACCTACACCAACGGAGCAAGCGGCGTTTTTTACAACCGTGACACGGTTTTTGACGTTGTTTGCCTTGACGGAACCTGCCAAAAAATCGCACTCCACCGCGTGCGTCACATTGTTTTTTAAAGATATGCGTAGTTACAAAATAGAAAGTTACGTGCCCGAGGACTCTTTTCTTTCGGGCAAGGACGCGCGCTTTTGCTGTACCGCGTTTGAGGATTGTTTTACGGTAGACGGCCGCAATAATTTTGGCATCATTGCCGCGTGTCGCAAAGTGGATTTCGTTGGAAAATCACTCGCCGACGCATTCTCTCTTTCTCTCTCCGATACAGCAAACCTTTTGCATTTATTTGAGGGAAACGTCGAGTTCTTAGCACTCCCCTGCCCCAACGGAACACTCTTGGTCTATCCCACTTGGCCGCGTCTTGGGCTTGCATTGGCTTTTCTTTTAACAGAAGGCATCAACGAGGTCGAAAAATCCTATCAAAATGCAAAACGGTATGCGTTTTCGACTGTTTTTGAAGCAGACGGCAACGCAGAAATCAACCAACGGTTAAATTTAGAAACAAAGCTCTGCGTATTAAAATTCTACCGAGACCGCCTGTTTGGTGACAAACGTGAAACCAACGTGATGGCACAAATTTTGATGATTGCAAACCTTGTGGGGTGCCGCTTGCACGAGGTGTCGGTATCTCGCATAAACACGACTCTCGATGAATTGGAAACAGAACGCCTCGGTGCTTATTTGTGTTGCGTATTTATGACAATGCGCCGTTATAACGGCAAGATATCCACGTCTGCCGAAACCGACGAAAACGCCTCGATTTTAACACACGTACCGCAAGAATACTGCATTCGCATTCAACAAAGTGTGCGCCAAAGAGTCACAAAACCGACCGCGTTTGACCTTCCCACAAGGTCTGATATTGCGTGTTTTGCAAACCATCCCGCATTTGCGGATTATCAAACAGAAGAAAGCGACAGCTCTCTTTGCATGCACTTTCCAATCAAACAAAAGACGCATCTTTCCGCTTATACAACGCTTGGAAGAGAGCAAGAAATTACCCTTACCCTTTTCCTTCTTTCATAAACAAAAAGCACCCGTGAAAACTCACGAGTGCTTTTTCTTTTTACGGTGCCAAAAGTGTAATCAAGGAGTCGGCTAATTGCAATATGTTGGGCATAAAACGGCACAACAGTCCCACAAAAACAGGAACCAAAATAACCGTCAGCACAACAGATAACCAACCGGAGCCCTTGGGGTTAAAACGAAACTCTGCACGGTATTTGAGGTCTTCGGGAATATAAAAATGGTCTTTGGTAAAATCAATTTTATAGGTGGCGTCCTTCCCTTTTTCGTTCAGGTACGCTTGTTCCTCGCGGCAAAAGACCACCTTGCGCAAAAACGCGCCGCGGCACAATTCACGCCTCAAAATCGTGCTTCTAAACGCACCGGTTTCAAACAGCGTCACACCTTTTTCGGGGCTCAATGCCTCTTTTTCGATGAGCGTCTTTACAAAAGAGCTGATTGTGCGACGACCGAAAACAGAGATGATTGCGGCAATGATAATGCCCCAAATCAAGGCAGGGATGATTTTGTTGATGATGCCCGCTGTTTGCTCGGTAACAGAAAAGTTATCATACGCGCCAAAACGGATGGAAAAATAGGTTTGATGAAAATAAGAAATTAGCTCACCAAGTGTCGAATTTTGATACCATCCTGCAATTTGCTCCCAAAAAGAGGAGGTTTCGACGCGCAAAAAAACGGGAAAAGAATTGGACATAGTTACTCTCCTTTTCTCTTTTTAATCGGAGAAAAATTACTTTTTGATAACGTCAAGACCAATATACTTGCGAAGAACCTCGGGCACGGTTACGCTGCCGTCGGCGTTTTGGTTTTGCTCTACCAATGCAGGGAAAATACGGCTGGTTGCAAGGCCGGAACCGTTGAGCGTGTGTAAGAATTCGGTCTTACCGTTGTCGCGTTTTACGCGCATCATACCGCGTCTTGCCTGGTAATCACGCGCGTTGGAAACAGAAGAAACTTCCTTATATCCGTTCATCGAAGGGATGTTGATTTCGATATCGTAGGTGCGCGCCATCGAAGCAGAGCAGTCCTCTGCGGCGAGCTTAACGGTACGGAAGTGGAAGCCAAGGCCCTTAACAAGACCTTCTGCGTTAGCGACGAGCTCTTCAAAAGCCTCGTCACTCTTTTCGGGCAGCGTGTACTGTACCATTTCAACCTTGTTGAATTGGTGTCCGCGTACCATTCCGCGCTCGTCAGCGCGATAAGAGCCTGCCTCACGGCGGAAGCAAGGGGTGTAGCTGATATACTTTTTGGGCAGGTCAGCTTCAGTCAAAATCTCGTCACGGTGCAAGGAAACCAGTGCGGTCTCTGCGGTGGGAAGCATAAAACGACGTCTTTCGTCCTCTGCGGTCTCCATCCAATAAACCTCGTCCTGGAATTTCGGGAATTGACCTGCGGTCAGACCGCATTCATAGCCCAACATATGCGGAACGAGCATCAACTGGTAATTATTTCCAGTATGGAAATCAATAAAGTAGTTCAGAAGAGCCCACTCAAGGCGTGCGCCAAGGCCGGAATAAATCCAAAAACCGTTGCCGGAGAGCTTTGCACCGCGTTTGTAGTCGATAAGACCGAGGTCTGTGCACAAATCAACGTGGTTTTTGAACTCAAAATCGAATTTTCTGGGCTCGCCATAGTAGCGAAGGGGTTCGTTGTTCTCTTTTCCGCCGGGGAGAAGATCCTCGTCGGGAAGATTGGGCAAACCAAGCATAAAAGAGGTCAGTTGCGTTTCAACTTCCTTCAGTCTCTCGTCGTCTGCCTTGATTTTAGCGCCAAGCTCCTTCATTTCGGCAAAAATCGGAGCCATATCCTTGCCCTCTTTTTTGTATTGAGGGATGAGCTTGTTGGTTTGGTTCTGCTTTGCTTTCAGTTGCTCAACTTCACCAATGATTGCGCGGCGTTCAGCATCCAAGGAAAGAATCATTTCTATATCATTTTTTCCATCTTTTCCTTTTTTTGCCAATCTTGCAATCACTTCTTCGGGTTTTTCTTTAATATATTTGATATCTAACATCGCTTTTCTCCAAATATCTTAATCGTTGTCGGCGAAAAAGTCTCCGCCGCAAATGCTCTTAAGGAGCTCTGCAAGGTCATCGTCATCGCTGTAAGCCAATTCAACAACCTTCTTTTTTGCTGTTTTGAGGATACGAACACGTCTGCCGAGAACGGAAACAGCGCGGTGCTCAAGGTCGTGCATATATGCCTTTCTCTGCTTTGCTTCGTTTTGTTCCTCGGTGTCTACCTCTTCGGGGGTATAGTTCATTAAACGAACGGTGCGCTCGACATCGCGAACAGAAAGACCTTTTTCTACAATTTTTGCAGCTAAAGGAGCCATTTGTTCTTCATTTTCGAGCCCGAGCAGCGCACGAGCGTGACCTGCGGAAAGTTCACCACGCTTCAAAAGCTCCAAAACTTCCTCAGGAAGATCCAACAAACGCAGGCAGTTGGTAATAGCGGAACGGCTCTTGCCTACTTGCTTTGCAACTTGCTCTTGTGTCAGACCAAAACGCTCGATAAGAGCATCATAAGCGAATGCTTCTTCAACAGGATTGAGGTCTTCGCGTTGTACGTTCTCAATAACAGCGATTTGAGCCGCTTTGAGGTCGTCTCCATCCAGGATAACAGCGGGGATTTCGCTCAACCCTGCCATTTTGGAAGCTCTCCAACGGCGTTCACCGGCAATAATTTCGTAGTTTCCTTCTAAAAATGCACTCTCGCGTACAATAATAGGTTGCAAAACACCAAATTGTGCAATAGAATCGGCAAGTTGACCGAGAGCCTCCGGAGAAAACTCCTTTCTGGGCTGGTCGCTGCGAGGTTCTACTTGAGAAATGCGCAAATTGGTAGCGGCAGACGTTTTATCACTTGCTAAAATGTTATCATCAAGCAAGGAATAGAAGTCGCGCCCCAGTCCACTTCTTGATTTTGCCATTTTTTACCTCCTTAAATGCGTTCTGCGAGCTCTTTTGCAATATTCAGGTACTCAACAGCACCTTTGGAGCGCTTTTCGTGGTAATAAACCGGCAAACCAAAGCTGGGAGCTTCGGAAAGCTTAACGTTTCTGGATACTGTTGTTTCAAACAGCTTGTCCGCATAGTGCTTTCTCAATTCGCTGAGAACTTGTGCAGAAAGAATAAGGCGATTGTTGTACATGGTAATGAGGATACCGGTAACATTCAGTTCCTTATTATAATGCGATTTGATGCGGCTGATGGTGAACATCAACTGAGAAAGTCCCTCAAGTGCGAAAAATTCGCATTGCATGGGGATAACAACGCCGTTTGCCGCGGTCATTGCGTTAACAGTGAGCATTCCAAGAGACGGAGGACAGTCGATAATTACGTAATCAAAGCCATCCAAAACAGGAGCAAGCTTGTTTTTGATAACAAATTCGCCGTTTTCAACGTCTGCAAGCTCATATTCTGCGCGAGCAAGCGTTGTGTTGGTGGGAATGATGCTCAAATTATCAAACTTTGTCTTAATCATAATATCTTGAACGGTAGCATCGGTTGTCAAAAGATCAAAAGCAGTCATTTTCAGACTCTTTTTAATAATACCCAAGCCACTTGTTGCGTTTCCTTGGGGGTCGAGGTCAATCATAAGCACTTTATAGCCTAAAACGCCCAGAGAAGCCGCAATATTTACAGCAGAAGTTGTTTTGCCAACGCCGCCTTTTTGGTTTGCAAAAGCAATAATTTTTCCCATAAATGTAAATCCTCTCTTTGATGTAAGTGTAAAGATGGTGTTTTTATTATTATACCACGTTTTTTGCAAAAATGCAATGTTTTTTGCAAAGAAATATCAAATTTTTTCATGTTTCACGTGAAACATACAAGTAGTTAACTAAAAAATGTTTCACGTGAAACACAACCTCAAAAAGCAAAAAGTTTCACGTGAAACATCGCTCCCGGGTAGAGTCGAATGTTTCACGTGAAACTTTTATAGCGGTTTCTTTAAAATCGCAGCATAGGCGCGCGGATACTGTTGAGGGGGCTCTTTTTGGAGTTGAATCACGATGATGCCGCGTGTTTCTTCTTGATTTTCTGCAGTAACGAGGCTTTTTTGCTCGGTTTTTGTGAATTTACCACCCAAAATTCGAATTGCGTCGGATGCCTCTACTAATTCCTCGTCATACCTGGCGCCTTTTAGTGCAATCAAATTGCCACCGATTTTTAAATAAGGGAGACAGAGTTCACAAAGAATATTCAAACGTGCTACCGCGCGGCTTACTACAACATCAAACTTACCAAGCTCTTTTCTGAGTTTTATGTCCTCGGCGCGGCCGGAAATGGCGTTTAGATTGGATAATTGCAGAATTTCTGCACTTTTTTGCACGAAATCAATCTTTTTGGCGGTACTGTCGAGGGCTACGATTTTTAAATCGGGGCGCATAATCGCTAACGGGATGGAAGGAAAACCGGGGCCACACCCCAAATCAAGCACGCGGGCGCCTTCGGGAATGAGGTGCGCGGCTAAGAGTGAGTCGATATAGTGCTTATCAATAATACCGATGGGTTCTCGTATGGCTGTTAGATTGGTGTGTGTATTGACTTCTAACAAATGCTCTGTAAACCGATAAAACTGCTGCATTTGTGCCTGATTTAGCACTAAAATGCCGTTTTTGGTGGCGGCAGAGCTAAAAATCTGTGAAAAAGTTGTAAAATCCAAAAGAAAACCTCACTTCATTTCTAAATAAATCATCAAAACGGTAATGTCTGCGGGGTTGACACCGCTGACGCGTGCGGCTTGTCCGAGTGTTGTGGGGCGAATTGCCGAAAGTTTTTGTGCCGCTTCCAAGCGCAGACCTTTGATTTGTTTGTAATCAAGGTCCTCGGGAAGTCGTTTTGCCTCAAATTTCTTTTGCCTTTCAACGTCTGCGAGCTGGCGGTCGGTGTAACCCTTGTATTTTGTGTCGGTTTCGACCGAAAGACGCACAGAATAAGGCAATTTGGGGCGGTTTTGGTCAATTTCTGCGAGCAAATCATAGGTAACGGCAGGCCTGCGCAAAAGATTTGCTAAAGAAGACCCCGATTTGAGGGGCGTCTCGCCGATGCGCTCCAAAAGCGGATTCGCAAGCGAAGGAGAGACAAAAGTCTCCTCAAGACGTGTTTTTTCGGCTTCTTGAGCCTCTTTTTTCTGCAAAAATGCTTGATAACGCGCCTCATTGATGAGTCCTGCCTCATATCCGATGGGTGTGAGACGCAAATCGGCGTTATCTTGGCGCAAAAGCAAGCGGTATTCCGAGCGTGAGGTCATCATACGGTAGGGCTCATTGGTTCCTTTTGTGACGAGGTCGTCAATCAAGGTGCCGATATAGCTGCCGGAGCGCGGTAATATAATAGAAGGAAGATTTTTTACGCGTCTGGCTGCGTTAATGCCTGCCACAAGGCCTTGTGCAGCTGCTTCCTCGTATCCTGAGGTGCCATTGAACTGTCCTGCACCAAAAAGTCCTCTGATGTGCTTAAATTCGAGGGTTGCGTCCATTTGCAAGGGATCTGCGCAGTCGTATTCAATGGCATAAGCGTATCGCATGATTTCTGCGTTCTCGAATCCCGTTAGGGAGTGCAGCATTTTGACCTGCACGTCTGTGGGGAGAGAGGTGGAGAAGCCTTGCAAATAGATTTCCGAGGTATCTGCGCCCATCGGCTCAACAAAGAGCTGATGACGCTCCTTATCGGCAAAGCGAACGAGCTTGTCCTCAATGGAAGGGCAGTAACGTGGGCCTGTACCGTGGATTTTGCCGGAATAGAGGGCGCTGCGCGTGATGTTATCACGAATAATGCGATGTGTCTCTGAGTTTGTATAAACGATGTGACAGCTAATCTGCTCAAAGTTTTGAAAGAAGTCCTCTCTATGAAGTGAGGAATAGGGAAGGATAAAATCGTCACCGGGTTGCTCCTCAAGCACCGAAAAATCAATGCTCTCGCGCTTGATGCGCGCGGGAGTTCCGGTTTTGAAGCGCAGGAGCTTGACACCAATTTCCTCAAGAGAAGCCGAGAGTCCCTTGGCGGGAAGAAAGCCATCGGGGCCCGCCTCATAACTGACGTCGCCCACAAAAATGGCGCTTTCGAGATAGGTTCCTGTTGCAACAATGACGCAATCGCAATCCCATTTTTCGCCCAAACGCGTTTGAACACCCGAGACAAATGTTGCTATTGAATTATCATCGTTTTTAAAATTCGCATTACATTCGTCTTTTGGCGAGACAAATATTGCGGTTATCTCAGATTGCACAAGACGGAGATTCGGTGTTGTTTCCAGGGTGCGCTTCATAATTGATTGGTATTTTTTGCGGTCTGCTTGCACGCGCTTGCTTTGCACGGCAACACCTTTTCCCATATTCAAAAGACGGGATTGGAGCGTGACCAAATCTGCTGCACGGCCCATTTCTCCACCCAGTGCATCAATCTCATACACGAGGTGTCCCTTGGCGGTTCCGCCGATGGAAGGGTTGCAGGGCATATTGGCAATCGACTCGAGAGACATCGTAAACAGGACGGTATCTACACCGAGCCGCGCCGAGGCGAGAGCCGCCTCAATGCCTGCGTGGCCTGCACCGATAACGGCGACGCTGCAGGAAAGAGAATTTTGTTTATTTTCAGGATTGTTTAACATCGAGAGGAAACTCCTTCAAATTTGAACTCAAAACAAAAACAAGACAAATATTGCTATTGGTAAAAAATAACAAAGCAAGAAACAAAAGGGAATGGCGCCCTCTTTTTTTATTCTACGCGAGCGAGGTATTCCTCTTGCTCGGGGGTGAGGACATCAATGCTGACACCGGTGGAGTTGAGCTTAATGAGCGCAACCTCGCGGTCGATTTCGGTGGGAACGGCGTAAACCTTCTTTTCCATCGACTTGCCGTTCTTTGCAAGGTAAGCCAAGCTCTTTGCTTGAATACCAAAGGACATATCCATAATTTCAGCGGGGTGACCGTTGCCGGCTGCGAGGTTGACGAGTCTGCCGTCTGCCAAGAGGTTGAGCACGCGACCGTCCGCCAAGCGGTAGCCGCGAATGTTGGGCTTGCGTTCCCAAATCTCGGTAGCGAGAGCGGCGAGGTCTTCTTTATTGATTTCAACGTCAAAGTGGCCGCTGTTCGAGAGGAGCACGCCGTCCTTCATTGTTTCAAAATGACGCTTTACAAGAACGTCCGCGCAGCCGGTCAGAGTTACAAACAAGTCGCCGAGTTTTGCGGCTTCGTCCATGGGCATTACGGTAAAGCCGTCCATGGTTGCTTCAATGGCTTTGATGGGGTCAACCTCGGTTACAATGACCACCGCGCCCATACCCTTGGCGCGCATCGCAAAGCCCTTTCCGCACCACCCGTAGCCCGCAATTACCACAGTTTTGCCTGCGATGATGAGGTTGGTGGCGTTCATAATTCCGTCCATTGTCGACTGTCCTGTGCCATAGCGATTGTCAAACAAATGCTTACAATCGGCATCGTTTACGTCAATCATCGTGTAGTCGAGCAGTCCTGCTTTTTCGCGAGAAAGCAAACGGTGGATACCCGTGGTGGTCTCTTCGCAACCGCCAATCAAATTTTTTCCGTATTCGCGGCATTCGCCGTGAAGAAGAGAAATGAGATCTCCGCCGTCGTCGATGATGAGATCGGGGCAGCAGGAAAGCGTCTTTTTGAGGTGCTCGGTATACTCGTCCATATCGACGCCGTGAACGGCATTGACCTCGAAGCCTTCAGCCGCGAGAGCTGCCGCAACATCATCTTGGGTAGAGAGGGGATTGCATCCGGTTACCCAAACCTCGGCACCGCCCGCACGCAAAATTTTTGCGAGATAAGCGGTTTTTGCTTCGAGGTGAATCGACATAGAAATCTTTTTGCCCGCAAAGGGCTTGGTTCTTTCAAATTCTGCTTTTACAGAGTTGAGAATGGGCATATAAGATGCTACCCACGAGATTTTATCCGCGCCGGAAGGCGCGAGGTTAATATCCTTAATTTGGCTCATAACGGTTCTCCAATCAGACAAATATTGCTATTCTTTTGTTTTTTAGTAAGACACGTGCGACAAAACGGTGTCGTTGTCGCGCTTTTTTATGCTTCGGAAAGGCGTTTGACGTGTGCTCGCAGTTCCGGCATACGTTGCTTGCGGTATTCCGAGGGGGAAAGCCCCAGCTGCTTGATAAACGCGCGGTTAAAGGTGCGCGGTGTGTTAAAACCGACCAAAGAGCCGATTTCGGTAATACTGAGCGAGGAATTGAGTAGATAACGGCAGGCTTCGGAAACACGCAGGGAGTTGATATAATCGTTAAAGCGTAAGCCCAGCCTTCCGCTGAACAAGTGAGAGATATAAAACTTATTTAAATGAAGCTTTTCCTCCAAGAGCGAGAGCGAGAGGTTCTCGGCATAGTTTTGCGTGCAAAAGGAAACGATGGTACGCAAGGATTCGGAATCTCCCACGGGGAGCTTGGAAATTTTCATCATGGGGATGAGCTCGGCACAAAGAGCCAACAGATATCCGCGGCGCAATTCCGATACGTGTGAGAATTCTTCGCGTTCTACCGTATCGGTTAGGGCATCGATGAGCGCGCGAATGCGCGGATTGTTGGCAGCCCCCTCAATGACGGGCGATGTTGGCGTGCCAATGGTAAAGGTCTCCATCAATTCGGGGAGCAGGTCGGGCTTAAAAATAAAGCCGACGTGTGTTTCTTCGGTTACTTTTTCATAGGAGTGGATTTGGTTGGGGAAGGTGAGGAAGATATCGCCTGCGTGCAGCTCGTAACGAGCTGAATCGGCATAGGCAATCACGTCACCCTCCAGCAAACAAATGAGCTCCAATTCGCGGTGCAGGTGCGGTATATATTGAATGTGATGTCCACTCAAAAACGCAATATCCTGCAGCTTGTGCTCATATTTTACGCTTAAGGACATATCAGCGCTCCTCCCAACGGGGGCGGCGATTTCGCTTACACGTAGCGCGATAAATCACAAAAAAGAGGACAAAACCAAGAATAAATCCGCAAACCGCAACGGCTACGGGAATGATGAATTCGGGGAAGGTTTCGGGGGAGCTTGTATAAAGGGAATGTACCCACAAAACGAATTCTTCTGCCTCGGCATCCGAGGATGTTAAAAGGGTAACGGTGCAGGGGGATTCGGGGTTGGCGGATGCCACAAAAGCGGAAATATCAAAGGTAACGGTTTGCCAATTTGCGGAGTTGGCAAGGGTTGCGGCTTCCAAAACAAGAGGTGCGCCGGTTTTGTCAACGCCCTCAAGGCGAAGCGTTACGGTGTAGTTGGCGGTTTTTGTGTACTGTGCCAAAAGGCGAACCGAAAGAGTAGATGCACCTTGCAAAACAGAAGCGGTTGCAAGCGTGCCGCAAATGCCGGTCTCGGCCTCTGCCGAGTTAATCCAGGTATAAAGAACGTTGGCGTTCCAAGCGGCGGAGGACTTAAAGGTGGGCTCTGCCGTATTGCCGATGGCATCAAAGCCGCAAAGGTCGGAGGTGGTAAAATCAACCAACGTGGTCTGTTTTCCGCTCCCTTTGCCAACCGAGCCCGAGCTCACAATGGTTTTGGTGTCGGTTGGGGTGCCGAGCGCCTGCGCGGGGACGCAGAACAGAGCGGCGAAAAGAGAGAGAACGATGCACAAAGCGGCAACTTTTACAAATCTTTTCATTTTTTCAATCCTCGTTTCTTATTTCTTTTATTTGGGACGAATGATATTGCGGGGAACGCGCAAGGAGATTGCGCAAAGCAACTCATAGGGAATGGTGCCTGCGTGTTCGGCAAGCTTTGATAGAGCATTTGGTGTGTGCCCGAAAAAGGATACGCGGTCACCGACATGAGCATCGATGCCCGAGAGGTCGACCATACATTGGTCCATACAAACGCTGCCGATAATTTTGACAGGGTAGTCTCCGCCTTCGGTGTGAAGAGTGAGCGTTGCGCCTCTGAGAGAGCGCGGAATGCCGTCTGCATATCCGATGGGGAGTACGCCAATGGGGGTGTCCTTGAGGGCGGTAAACCGACCGCCGTAGCCGACCGATTCTCCTGCGGGAACGGTTTGTATATGCACAATATCTGCCGAAAGATGCATAACAGGTTGCAAACAGAGGCGTTTTGGCTTATACGTAGGCGGTGTGTAAAGCGCAAGGCCGAGGCGCACGCCGTCAAAAATATCATCCGGACGTGTGAGTGCTGCGGCACTGTTGCTGACGTGGTGGAAGGGAATCGTCATGCCGTGCTCTTCCAGCTTTTCTTTGAGTTTACGGTAACGGGTTGCCTGCAAGGTGGTTTTTTCTTTTGACGTAGCAAGCTCCTCGTCGGCGCGGGCAAAGTGTGTGAACATTCCGCAAATTTCAAATGCACCCTCTTCGCGAAGCGCGAGGATGTTTTGCACCGTTTCGTCAATTTCCTTTTCGGTACGGGCGGGGTAGCCGATGCGTCCCATGCCCGTATCAACCGCGATGTGAATGCGCAAAGGGGAAAGGTTTTCTTTTTTTACTGCCGCGGCAAGCTCGCCGGCATACTTGGGAGAGAGAAGTGTTTGAATGAGGTTGTATTTTGCCAGTTGCGACGCTAGTTGTGGGGGGGTGTAACCGAGAATGAGAATGTCGGTGTTATCCTCGGCTTGCTCGCGTACGCGATAGGCTTCTTCCAAGCAAGAGACTGCAAAAAAATCACAGCCTGCATCAAGAAGTGCACATACGCAGGTCTTGTCGCCGTGTCCGTAGCCGTCGGCCTTGACCACCGCAAGAATTCGCGCGGAGGGCGAGGTTTGTTGCAGTTTTTCCAAGCACGCGCGGTAGTTGCTTTGCAGAGCGCCAATGTCAATCTCTGCACGCTTTGTCGAGGTATACCAAGGATATTTCAGTTGGGGTTTTGCGGGGGTGCGAGAGGATGTTTCCATAGCGTTCCACCTTTCTTACAAAATACTGCATCTATTATACCATTATCAGACAAATATTGCAATCCCTTTTTCGCATCTTTTTCAAAAATTCTCATAAAAATAGTCATAAGAAAGCATATCTTTTATGTAGCCGAGGAGGAAAAGAGATGAAAATTCGACAATTTTTGCTATTGTGTGTCGTAGTAATGTCGTTGTTGGGGTTTGGGTGCGCGCCTGCGCGAAGCGACCGCGACTATCTAACCCAAGGCGGCAGGGGCGAGGTTTTTGGGCGCTTGGGGGAAATGGAGTTTTCTGCCGTTGTGGAGCTATCGGAGAGGGGAGAGTGTGTGCGAGTGGAATATTTGTCTCCCGAGTCGCTTCGCGGGTTGACGCTGACCGCAAAGGGCAAGGGCTGTGAGGTTCGTTTGGGGGAGCTTTGCTTTTCTTGTAGCGAGGAGGAGGTTGCGGGATTTTTGCGCCCTGCTACCGCTTTTTTGCTATACGGGGATGCAAACAGCGTGCAAAAAGAGGGAGAGAACACCGTTTTGACCTTTCCCTCGGGGAGTCGACTGACGCTCTCTCCAAAGGGAGAACCGCTCTCGATTCTCGGCGAGGGAACAGAGGTGCGCGTGGTCTGGTGGCAGAGCGGAGCGTCGACAAATTTTGGGTCGTAAAGGGTCGAGGTTTGTCATTTTTGCGCGCGTGCGCGCTAATATAAAAGAAAAATATTAATGTAAAATAATGGATTTGTGCATATTGCACATTGACAAGGATGAAAATTTGTGATAAAATAACATAGGATAAGTCCAAAAAAGAGGCGTTCTTTTCGGCTTTGGCAAGCACCGCCGAAAAGCATTGCCAAAATGGACAAAACAGGATAGAAGTGCGCATTTTGGGCATACTACCATCGTTTCAATTTTTGAGAGGGGAGGGAATCTCGTGAGAAAAGGAAAAAGCGCGGCAAAACCGACGGAAGCACCGCAGGAGATGGCGGCATATCTCTTTCATCAAGGCACAAATTTTCACGCATACGAATATCTCGGTATGCACTTTGAGGGAGAGCGTGTAGCTTTTCGCGTTTGGGCACCCAATGCCGAGTTCGTTTCGGTGTGTGGCGACTTTAACGGCTGGAACCGCGAGACCGACCCGATGGTACGCATCACCGAGGGCGGCGTGTGGGAGTTGAAGCTCCCCGCGGAGCGCGTCAGCGTAGGGCAGTGCTACAAATACTGCATTCGCAACAAAGGGCGCGAGGTTCTCAAGGCAGACCCCTACGGCTTTTCGATGCAACGTCCACCCGAAACGGCATCGCTTATTTGCGATATCGGCGGCTACGCTTGGCGCGATAGCGACTGGCTTGCCTACCGAAAAAAGCATTTTGACAGAGCCAATTATCTTTCACAGCCCCTCAACGTTTACGAGGTGCATCTCGGTTCTTGGAAGAAGCACGCCGACGGTAGCTATTATTCCTATGCCGAGCTTGCGGGCGACCTCGCCCCCTACCTCAAGCAAATGGGGTATACGCATATCGAATTGATGCCCATCAGCGAGCACCCCTTCGACGGCTCGTGGGGTTATCAGGTTTGCGGATATTACGCACCCACCGCGCGCCACGGCAGTCCCAAGGATTTTATGGCGTTTGTCGATGCGATGCACGAGGCAGGCATCGGCGTCATTCTCGATTGGGTTCCCGCGCACTTTGCAAAGGATGCACACGGTCTTTATGAGTTTGACGGACAGCCCCTCTACGAATACCAAGGCTGGGACCGCATCGAGCACGAGGGATGGGGCACGCGCCGCTTTGACGTCGGCCGCGAGGAAGTACAGAGTTTTCTTATTTCCAATGCCGTTTATTGGCTCAAAGAATATCACGTCGATGCGCTTCGCGTAGATGCTTTGGCATCGATGCTCTATCTTGATTACGACAAGCGACCGGGCGAGTGGGTTCCCAACGTTTACGGCGAGAACAAATGCTTGGAAGCGATAGCGTTTTTCCAAAAAATGAACGGCTACCTTGCCGCCAATTATCCCGACGTGATGACCATAGCCGAGGAATCGACCTCTTGGGCAAACATTACGGGTTTTGAAAATCAAGGACTCGGTTTTTCCTACAAGTGGAATATGGGTTGGATGAACGATACGCTTGCCTACGTGCAAGAAGACCCCCTGTGGCGTTCTTACCACCACGAAAAAATGAACTTTTCCATTCTCTATTCCTTCAGCGAGAGATACGTGCTTCCCATCTCGCACGACGAGGTGGTGCACGGCAAAAAGTCGTTGCTTGACAGAATGGTAGGGGACTACGAAACCAAGTTTGCGGGAGCGCGCACGTACTTGACCTATATGATGACGCATCCCGGCAAAAAGCTGCTCTTTATGGGCAGTGAAATTGGAATGTTCCGCGAATGGGACCACGACGGGGAGATTGAATGGTTCTTGCTTGATTATGATATGCACGCAAAATACCAGTTGTTCGTCGCTCGCCTCAACCAACTCTACCTCGAAAATCCCGAACTCTGGGAGATGGACGAGACCCCCGATTCCTTTGTGTGGATAGATGCCGATAACCGCGAGCAAAGCATCTTTTCTTACAGACGTATCGCTAAAAACGGCGAGGAATTGCTCATTTATCTCAACTTCTTACCCGTTGAACGCGAGAACTTCTTGGCGGCTGTTCCCGAAGCGGGAGAATACGAAGAAGTTTTCAACAGCGACGCCGTCGAGTTTGGCGGCAAAGGAAAACGCAACAAGGGCGCGCTTGTGAGCGAGGCTTGTATGCTGCGCGAATACACCCAAGCGGTTCCCATCACCTTGCCCGCAATGAGCGCGGTGATTTTAAAAAAACGCAAAAACGACAATCCAAAAACAATCATATAAAAACATTTTAAGGAGGAAACGCGCACTATGTTCAAGAAAAAAGAATGTGTTGCAATGCTCTTGGCAGGAGGGCAAGGCAGCCGACTCTATGCACTTACCCAAAAAACCGCAAAGCCTGCCGTATCGTTTGGCGGAAAATACCGCATTATTGATTTTCCTCTTTCCAACTGCATCAACTCGGGCATGGATACCGTCGGTGTTCTGACCCAGTATCGCCCCTTGCTTCTCAACGAGTATATCGGTAACGGACTTGCATGGGACCTTGACCGCCGTTTTGGCGGCGTGCAGATTCTTGCGCCCTATCAAGGCCAGAGCGGTGCCGATTGGTACCGCGGAACGGCAAATGCCATTTGGCAGAACATGGAGTTCATTAACCGCTACGATGCCAAATACGTGCTCATTCTCTCGGGTGACCACATCTATAAAATGGACTACGCAAAAATGCTCGAGCACCACAAAAAGAGCGGTGCGGCTTGCACCATCGCGGTTCTCGATGTTCCGCTTGAGGAAGCCAGCCGTTTTGGTATTATGAGCACCCGTGAGGACGGTTCTATCTTCAAGTTTACCGAAAAACCAAAGAATCCCGATAGCACCAAGGCGTCTATGGGAATTTACGTCTTCACCAAGGATAAGCTCGAGGCATACCTGAAGGCGGATAACGATGACCCCGAGTCGGCAAACGACTTCGGCAAGAACATCATTCCCACCATGCTTGCATCGGGCGAGAAGATGATGTCCTACTCTTTCGAGGGTTATTGGAAGGACGTTGGAACGATTCAATCGCTTTGGGAAGCGAATATGGACCTTTTGGGAGATGCGCCCGCATTCTCGCTTTTGGATGAGGCGTGGAGAATTTACAGTCGCCACTCGGCACAGCCCCCGCAATACATCGCAAAGGGAGCGGTTGTTGAAAACGCATCTATTACGGCAGGCTGTCAAATTTACGGCACGGTCAAAAACAGCGTGCTGGGTGCCAACGTTATTGTCGGCAAGGGTGCCGTAGTAGAGGATAGCGTCATTATGAACGACACCGTTATCGAGGACGGTGCCACTGTTCGTTATGCAATTCTCGATGAAAAAGTAACCGTTGGCAAAAAAGCCACCGTTGGTGCATCTCGCGAGAGCGGAGCCGCCATTGCGGTTGTCGGTGCCGACGTTACGGTAAAAGCCGGTGAGGTCGTTGCCCCGGGCGCGATGCTCTCCGAGAATTGAGGAGGTAGAGGACTATGACAGTTGCAGGTTTGATTTTTTCCAACAAGCAAGACCAAGGCTTTCCCGAAATGACGCGTCGCCGCACAACGGCGAGCATTCCCTTTGCGTGCCGCTACCGTCTTATCGACTTTCCGCTTTCCAACATGGTCAACTCCGACATTACCACCGTTGGTGTTGTAACCCACTATAACTATCAATCGCTGATGGACCACATCGGTGCAGGTAAGGACTGGGACCTCGCGCGCCGCTCGGGCGGTATTAAGCTCTTGCCCCCTTACGTAACCGCTTACGAAAACCACGCCGCAGGCAAGCTCTATGAGAGCAGACTCGAAGCGTTGATGGGCTCTGCCAACTTTATCAACCGTTGCGGAGCAGATTACATTGTGCTCAGTGATTGCGACGTGATTATGAATATTGACCTCTCCGAGGTTATCGACGAGCACATCCGCACAGGCGCATACATTACCATGGTTGCCAAAAAGGTCAACGCAAAGGATGCACTCTTCGGTCACAATGCCGACGTGCTCGGCATCGCCGAGGACGGTCGCGTGACTTCCATTTCCTACACCGCACCCGAAAAGGGCAACTACTATGCACACACCAACCTGATGGTTGTTAGCCGTGCCGATTTGCAAAACATCGTTTCCGATTCGATTGCACACCGTTACACAAGCTTTTCCAACGATATTCTCACCCGTCAACTCAAAAAGAAGAACATCCGTGCGTATATTTACGACGGTTTCTGCGCATCTGTCAACTCGCTTGAAAGCTATTTCAACGTTTCGATGAAGATGCTTGAGGATGGCGTGAGAGCCGACCTGTTCGCTAATCGCGACCGTCAAATCTTCACCAAGGTACGCAACAGTGCGCCCACCAAGTATGATAGTTCCGCCAAAATCAGCAACAGCATGATTGCCGACGGCTGCACCATTGAGGGCGAGGTAGAAAACTCCATCATCTTCCGTGGTGTACACGTAGGACGCGGAGCGGTTGTAAAGAACTGCATCCTGTTGCAGGACACCTACGTTGGCGATAACGTTCATCTCAACTGCGTGGTTGCCGATAAAAACGTCATCGTCAAAGAGGGAAGAAACCTCTCGGGACACGAAACAATGCCCTTCTTTATCGATAAGGGCGCTACGGTTTAACGGCTTTTTCATAAGGGAGTTTTGAAAACCTCCCTAAAGCAAATAGACAGGCGACATTACCAAAAGGCTCTCTTTGGGGAGAGCTGGCGACGAAGGAGACTAAGAGGGGGCTCTAGAAAACAACCTCTCCGTCACGCTCTCGCGTGCCACCTCTCCCATAGGGAGAGGCTGACAGTAGAATCGCGTTGGCGGCAAACTAACCCAAAGCCTTCTCCTCGAGGAGAAGGTGGCGAGTTTTACGAGCCGGATGAGGTGTAGGACGCACCGCGTCCGTTTGGATTACTTGTGTACTAACGCCATCTCTGATGGCTACACCTCATCCACCGCTAACGCGGTTCCCCTTCCCCTCAAGGGGAAGGCTAAAGATAGAATCACTATGGCAAAAGACGAAAAAAGGAGACACCCCAATGAAAACAACGATCGCTTACAAAGAAAAGGGCGTAGGAATTATATGCTTCATTCTCGTGTCAATGGGCGTGTTAGGTTTTGTTTACGGCGTTCAACAAAACCTGTTCGCCGCTGCGATTGGGGCGTTACTCGTGATTTTGGGCTTTGTATCTGCTGTTCGCTATTTCTTGCTCCCGTCACAAATGATCGTTCTTTCCTGCGATGGACGCACGCTGATTCTCCCCAAGGGTGTAACCGTTCCTGTGGGCTCCATTATGAAAGTATTATATTATCGGGGCGAAAAAGGACAAATAAAAATGAAGTGGGGACGTGTAACGATCTATACGTATTCGGGTACATACAAATGCGACTTTGTTGCGAATTGCAAGGATGTTGCAGAAGAACTGACTCGCTTGATGAATGAAGCTAAATAAAAAAGATAAAAGGTAAAAGAAAACTATGAAAAAAATTTTGTTCGTTGGCGCAGAGGCAATGCCTTTTGCCGCCACGGGTGGACTTGGTGACGTTATGGGCTCGCTCCCCGCGGCTCTTGCGGCTACGGGGGAGGCCGAGGTCTCGGTCATTCTCCCTCTCTATGGAGCGGTCAATGAAAAATGGCGCGCCGAAATGAAAGAGGAAGCCATCTTCACGGTCTCCCTCTCTTGGCGTCAGCAATATTGTGGCGTTTACAGTCTTATCAAGGACGGCGTCAAATACTACTTTATCGACAACGAGTATTATTTCAAGCGCCCCGCGCTTTACGGATTTTTTGATGACGGTGAGCGTTACGCTTACTTTTGCAAAGCAATTCCCGAGGTGATGCGCCACTTAAATTACTATCCCGATATTCTCCACGCACACGATTGGCAAGCGGCGCTTTCGGTTGTTTATCTCAACCGTTTCTATCGCCATCTGCCCGAATTTGCAAACATCAAAACCGTTTTCACCATTCACAATATCGAATACCAAGGCAAATACGATTTTTCCATCCTCGGTGACGTCTTCGCGCTTGGCGAAGAGGACCACTCCCTGATGGAGCACAGCGGCTGCATCAATTTGATGAAGGCGGCTATCGAGTGTGCCGATGCGGTTTCTACGGTCAGTCCCCGCTACGCGGAGGAAATCAAAACCGCCGAATATGCACACGGTCTTGAGGTTTGCTTACAGAATAACGCGCATAAACTGCGCGGAATTCTCAACGGCATCGACTACAACTACTACAATCCCGAAGGCGACCCTGTCCTTTTGGCAAGCTTTACGCCCACCCGTATGGCGGGAAAAGCCAAGGATAAGCTCGCTATGCAAAAAGAGGCAGGACTGCCCGAAAGAGCGGACGTTCCGCTCCTTGCCATCATTTCCCGTCTTGCTTCGCACAAGGGACTTGACATTGTAACCGAGTGCATTTGGAGCATTATTAAGAACAATGACGTCCAACTCATCGTGCTTGGCAAGGGAGAAGAGAAGTACGAGCAAGTGTTTTTGACCTTGCAAGCGGCATACCCCGAAAAGGTGCGCGCGCTCATCACTTATGACCGCGACCTTTCCAAGCGCATTTATGCCGCAACCGACATCTTTTTGATGCCTTCCAAGAGCGAGCCCTGCGGACTTTCGCAAATGATTGCCTCGCGTTATGGCGCCATTCCCGTTGTCAGAGAGACGGGCGGACTTTACGACTCCATCAAGCCCTTCTGGATGGATGGCGACAAACCGGTGGGCAACGGCTTTACCTTTGCCAATTACAGTGCCGAGGAACTCAAGGAGAGAACCGAGGCCGCCATCGCGCTTTGGAACACGCCCGACCTGCGCAAAAAACTCGTGCGCAAAATTATGACAACCGACTTTTCTTGGAACACCTCGGCACAGCAATATTTGCAGATGTACAGAGAAATATAACAAAAAACAGAAACAAATCCCAAATAGATACCCCCACGGAGGCCCTAACGAATTATGAATTATACCCCCAACAGTACCGAAGTCAAGCAACTTATCGAGGGCGTTCTGCAACGCCACTTTGGATGCAGTGCAAAAGAAGCATCGCGCGACCAAATGTATAAGGCCGCAGCGATTACCGTTAAGAACATTTTGAGCGATAAACGCTCCGCCTACAAGAAAAAGGTCAACGAGGCAGGGGCAAAGCGCGTGTACTATATGTGCATGGAGTTTTTGCTCGGTCGCTCGCTCAAAACCAATCTTCACAACCTCGGATTAGCTTCTGCATACGAAAAAGCGCTTAAAAAACTCGGCTTCGACCTTGAGGAACTTTACGAATGTGAACCCGATGCAGGTCTTGGCAACGGCGGTCTTGGCCGTCTTGCCGCTTGTTTTATGGATTCTCTCTCCTCTCTCGATTACCCCGCAACAGGTTTTTCCATCTGCTACGAATACGGCCTTTTCAAGCAAATGATTGTCGACGGTATTCAAGTAGAAACGCCCGACGTGTGGCTGCCCGGCGGCGAGGTTTGGCTCGTTCCCCGAACCGACCGCACCTACAAGATTCGCTTTGGCGGCAGAGTGCGCGAAGAGTGGAAGCTTGACGGGCACTGCGAGATTCTTTATGAGGATGCCGAAGAAATTGAGGCTGTTCCTTACGATATGATGATTTCGGGAGCGGATAGCTCGGCTGTCAGTCAGCTCCGTCTTTGGAGAGCGAGAAACATTCAAAAATTCGATATGCGCCTCTTTACACAGGGACAGTACACGCAGGCGTTGGAGCAAAGCACAAATGCCGAAATCATTTCCAAGGTGCTCTATCCTTCGGATAATCACACCGAAGGAAAGCTGCTTCGACTTTCGCAACAGTATTTCTTGGTTTCCGCATCCATTCAAAGCATTATTCGCGACCACATGGCGGTTTACGGAAAACTGGATAATCTGCCCGAAAAGGTGGCTATCCACATCAACGATACCCACCCCGCGCTTTGCATTCCCGAATTGATGCGTATTCTCATCGACGATTATTTCTTCTCTTGGGAAAAGGCGTGGGATATCGTTACCCGTACCGTTTCCTACACCAACCACACGGTTATGCCCGAAGCGCTTGAGTCTTGGAACGAGGACCTTTTCCGCCTCAAGCTGCCTCGCATCTATATGATTGTCAAAGAAATCAACGAGAGATTCTGTCAAGAGGCGTGGAGCGCTTTCCCCGGCAACTGGAACCGCATCTCTGCAATGAGCGTTGTCGGTTACGGACAGGTGAGAATGGCGAACCTTTCCGTTATCGGCTCGCACTCGGTCAACGGTGTTTCCGAGCTACACTCCAACATTCTCAAAGACTCCACGTTTAAGGATTTCTATAAGCTGTACCCCTACAAATTCGATAACGTTACCAACGGTGTGGCACACCGCCGTTGGCTGTGCTATTCCAACCCCGGCTTGGCGGCGCTTCTCGACGAGTGCATCGGCACCGATTACCGCCACCATCCCGAGTCGCTTGCCGATTTTGCCAAGTTTGCCGATGACGCATCTGTACGCGACCGCGTGCGTGCCATCAAGCACGAAAACAAAGTGCGTTTTGCAAAAATGGCAAAAGAAAAGACCGGCAAAATCATCGATACGCACTCTGTTTTTGACGTACAGATCAAGCGTTTGCACGAATATAAGAGACAGCTGCTCAACGCGCTCAACATCATCGGTCTTTATCTCGACCTCAAAGAAAATCCCGACCTTGAAATGCAACCGCAAACCTTTATTTTTGGAGCCAAGGCGGCACCCGGCTACGATATGGCAAAGCGCATCATCAAGCTGCTTTGCATGATTAGCAAGGATATCGACCAAAACCCCAAAATCAAGGAAAAGCTCAACGTTGTCTTCCTCGAAAATTACAGCGTTAGTATGGCAGAGGCACTCATTCCCTCGGCGGAAATCAGCGAGCAGATTTCGCTTGCGGGCAAAGAGGCGAGCGGTACAGGTTGTATGAAGCTGATGATTAACGGAGCTCTCACCATCGGCACACTCGACGGCGCAAACGTCGAAATGCAAGAGGCGGTAGGCAAAGAGAATATCTTTATCTTCGGCTTGACCGCCGCAGAGGTAGAACAGCTTTGGATGAGCGGATATCGCGCCGCCAACTATTATATTTCCAACGAAAGATTGACACGTATCGTCAAGTATCTTTCCACAGGCTTTGCAGGCGAATCCTTTGCCGATATTGCCGCATATCTTCTCAACAACGGCCACGGTGTGGCAGACCCCTATATGTGCTTGGCAGATTTTGAATCTTACTATCAAACGCACAAGGCGATGATAGAAGCATACGCAAACAAGGATGCTTGGAACCGTATGTCGCTGCTCAATATTGCGGCAGCGGGCAAATTTGCCGCCGACCGCTCCATCGAAGAGTATGCCGACCGCATCTGGGGACTCAGAAAAGTAAAATAATTGAAATTTGCCAATAAAAATAACGCCATCTTTGATGGCTACACCTCATCCGCTTCGCATACGTCGCGAACCCCCAAAGTTCGCAAGCTCACCTCGGGGAACCCCGACCGCTCAGCACCTTCCCCTCAAGGGGAAGGCTAAAAGTAGAGCCGCTTACGCGGCGGAACAGAACGGCAAACGGCGAACCAACCAAAAGGCTTCTCCTTGAGGAGAAGCTGGCACCGACAGGTGACTGATGAGGTGTAGGATGCGAAGCATCCGACAAAAACAACACTGCAACAAAACTATAAAAAACAATACCCTTTTGAAAGGCTGTGGGGAAGACCGGCATTGGTTTTCCCCACAACGGCTATGAAATTATGCTGATTCGATTGCACGAACAAATCGAAAACACCGCCCAGGCTCACCTATGGTGGGAGGTGGACGGTCATAAGACCCTTTCGCCCGGGGCAATTCCAAGGGGAGCAAAGCTCACGCTTTGTCTCTCTCTTTCTCGCGCGTGGGGAGCGGCAGCCGTTGTTTGCCGAATGTTCCCCGACGGTGGGGAGTATCAAGATACCCCTCTGACACTTGAAAAAACGCAAAACGGTGTCGATTTTTACACACTTGTGCTCGATTCCGTCGCGCTATGCGGCAAGCGCGAGAGCGGTCTCTTTTATTACGAATTGCTCCTCGTGCGCGGATATGATACACTTTTTTCGCAAACGCCAAACAACGTCGACCTCACCTTTGAACGCGAGAGCGGCAGCCGTTTTCGTTTGTTGGTTTACAAAAAAGATTTCTCCACCCCCTCGTGGTTTGCAGGTGGTGTGATGTATCACATCTTCCTCGACCGTTTCTGTGTGGGAGAAGGAAAGGTCACCCCCAACCGCGATGCTGTTATCAATCCCGATTGGCAAAACGGCATTCCGCAGTATCCGCAGAGGAACGGAGACCCCATTCCCAACAACGTCTTTTTTGGCGGAAATTTGTGGGGCGTTATCGAAAAACTCGATTATTTAGCGTCCTTGGGCGTTACGGTGCTCTATCTTTCGCCCATCTTCGAGGCGTATTCCAACCACCGCTACGATACGGGCGACTATGAAAAAATAGACGCTTTTCTCGGTGGCGAGGAAGCCTTTGAAAAACTCATCCGCGAAGCGCACGCGCGAGGAATTCGCATCGTGCTCGACGGTGTTTTCAATCATACGGGTGACGACAGTCGCTACTTCAACCGTCGCGGCAATTACAAAACCGTCGGCGCATATCAGTCAACAAAATCGCGTTATGCAAAATGGTATCGCTTCCGCGATTTTCCCGACGATTACGAGTGCTGGTGGAACATTGAAATTCTGCCGCGCCTCGACCATTCCAACAAGACTTGCCGCCGCTATTTTACGGGCGACGAGGGCGTTATAGCGCAATGGACACAGAGGGGTGTGGACGGTTGGCGACTTGACGTTGCCGACGAGCTTTCAAATGAATTTCTCGACGAATTGCGCAACGTAGTCAAGAAAAACACAAAAAACGAAGGTCTTATCATTGGAGAGGTGTGGGAAAACGCCGCCGACAAGATTGCCTACGGCAACCGCCGCCGCTATCTGTCGGGCGACCAACTCGATAGCGTGATGAACTATCCCTTCCGCAATGCTATTCTCGCGCTTTTGCGCGACGGTGATGCCGAGACCTTTTATCACATACTCACCGAAATTTACGCATCCTATCCGCGTAGCGTATCGCATAGCCTGATGAACCTTTTGGGCACGCACGATACCGCTCGCATCCTCACCCTTTTGGGGGATGGCGGCAAAGGGGAGTGCCTTCCCAACGATACGCTTGCACACCTATCCTTGACCGACAAAGAGCGCAAAAACGCACTCACGCTACTCAAATTGGCATCTGCTTTGCAGTTTACCGTGTTCGGTGTGCCGTCTGTCTACTATGGCGACGAGGCAGGCATCGAGGGGTACGGCGACCCCTTCTGCCGCAGGCCCTTCCCGTGGGGCAGAGAGGATGCAGACCTGCTTTCTCACTATCGCGCGCTTGGCAAGCTCCGCCGCGAGCATCCCGCGCTTGCGGATGGCGAGTTCCGTTTTATTGAGCACGACGCGACCTCTTTTGTGTTTGAGCGTGTTGGCTTGGGTGAGCGCATTTTGGTTCTTGCCAATGTGGGTGAGGAACGCACCTTTGGTGTTCCCGTCGAAAGCGTGGATGCGCTAACGGGAGAAGCACTTGGAGCGACTTTGACACTCGGTCACGCAGAATGGGCAGTTTTATCTGTAAAATGAAAGAATTTTCAAGAAACATACCGCTCAAAAGAAAGACTCCCTTTACACAAGGGAGCCTTTTTCTTTCTGTCGAAAAGTAATATTATAAAACTTTACTAAACATATTTACAAATCGCAAAAATTGTGATATAATGAATCTGCGAAACAAACCGAAAATGGCATTTAGGGGTATTTTTTCTGTATGGGGATACTCTGCCTTTTTGCGTTCGTAAAGATTTGAATTTGGAAAAAAGTACAAGTTTCGTCTTTACGGATATGGATTATTCTCCTATTTGTCAAAGGTTTGTTTCGCAGCAATAGGGGCTTGTGCTTTTTCGGGTGCGTGGCTTCGGTTGCGCACCTTTTTGTATGTTAATGGGGGATATATGAGCGAGAACGTTCAAAAGAAGTTAATCGATATTACCAACGTAGAGCTTATGCCCGGAGAGCCTGCCGTTTGTCTTGGCAACGGAGAGCAAGGCTTTGAGTGTTGTTGCGACGAATGTGACTATTATTTGCTTTGTTTTCCCGAATTTGATTCCAAAAACAAAGAAGAAGATATTGCTGAAAATAAAGTTTATATTTGATAATCGCATAAAAAATCGTCTTTTTCCCGTCCGTCGGCAGGTAACGAATTCTGTTGAATGTCAAAAACTGTCTTTTAGAGTACGTACTCTTCGTTTTGACCTTATTTTTATGGAAAAATGTAAAAAAACTATTGACAAATAGAATAAAAGCGGTTATAATATTTAATGTCGCATTTTATGTCAACCGAAAAATGGGAGGAAGATAGTATGGTTTTGGATATGCGCCCGATGCTTCGCGGTGAAACAAAACATATTCATATTGACTATCTGCTCACGCCCGATCTTCCGGATGGCGCCCAGTTCGATGGCGACGCACACGTGGTTGGTGACGTTACCGATGAGGCAGGATATATGCATCTTGAACTCACGGCAACCGTGGCTTACCGCACCGAGTGCGCGCGTTGTCTGGAGCCCGTCAGCGGAGACTTTGCCGTTCAGCTTGAACGGACGGTCGCTGCGGAGGGGACACTTACAGAGGAACAGTTGGAGGAGAACGTAGACGAGTACGCTGTCATTGTAGACGGTATGCTTGATCTTGACGAGGAGATCCGCGAGGAGCTTCTTCTCTCATTCCCCATGCGTTTTCTTTGCCAAGAGGATTGCCCCGGCCTATGCCCCAAATGCGGAAAACCCCGTCGCCTTGGCGATTGCGGTTGTTCCTTGTTTGAACCGGATCCGCGGCTTGCCGTGCTGAAGAAGCTGTTTGACAAAAATGAGGAAGATAAGGAAGAGAATTAAGAGGAGGTGTAGACATGGCAGTACCGAAGAAAAAAGTATCGTCCGCTCGCAGAGACAAGAGACGCTCTAACAACAGCAAGCTCACCCTGCCCGGCATGAACAAGTGCTCCAACCCTGCATGTGATGCATTCGTTAAGAATCACTGCGTATGCAAGGTTTGTGGCTTCTATAATGGAAAGCAGGTTCTGGACGTCAAGAAGGACGCTTAATTACCAAGAACCCAACGAAAAAAGCGGATTTGTAAACCAAATCCGCTTTTTCGTTTGTGAGTTTTAAAAAGAGAATGCGGGGGAAACTTTTTTCACAAGAAAAAGGTTTCCCCCGCACCCCCTTCAAAAAAGCGCTCACAAAAAAGATATGGTAACAATCGTTTGTTTGGCTATTGCCGTGAGAGGCGGGACGCCGAGAACGAACATCAATCGTCCTGCCAAAAACGCAATTTTCACAAAGGTGTTGCAATTTTTAATTATTTGTGGTATAATATAGCATACAAAATGTTTTAAGGAGTCTTTGAAATATGAAAAAGGACTTGAAAACAAGGTTGGTAAATCGAAAGGTAAAAAAACCGAACCCCGTTTTGATGGCTATCGGAATGTGGATTTTGGGAATTTTAAATAGACGTTATAAGGTAAATTTCAGCTACGATTACGATCCCAAATCTATTCAAAACCAACCAACGGTTCTGCTTTCCGCGCACGCGTCAAGACTTGAGTTTGTTTATACGGTCTACGGCTTCGGCCGCCGCGACATCAACCTCGTTTGCGGATATCAAAACATCGTCAAAAAAGGTATTTATGGCATTTTTATGGCGATGGGGGTTATTTCCAAATATCTCTATCAGCCCGACTTTATGTGTGTTAAAAATATGCTGCGCGTGCTCAAAAGGGGCGGCACCATTGGCCTTTTCCCCGAGGGAATCCAATCCACGAGCGGTTCTACACATCCCATCAACCCTGCAACGGCGCAGTTCATCAAAAGCAGCAAGGCAAACGTTGTAGTTTGCACGTCAAAGGGAGCGTATCTCACCACCAACCGCTACTCCTCCGACCGCAAAAAGGGATATATCGGTGTTGACTACAAGCTGTTGTTCACTCCCGAAATGCTCGAGGAGCTCACCAAGGAGCAAATTTACGAGCAGCTTTTAGAGAGCATCCGTTACAACGACTTTGCTTTTAACAAAGAGGCGCGACACAAATACGTTGGCAAACTGCCAAACGCTGCGGGGCTTGATAAAATCCTTTACAAATGCCCTGATTGCAAAGAGGAATACACCCTGCGCGCTCCCCACGATACTATCAAATGCAAGGCTTGCGGCTTTGAGGCGAGCGTAAACGAATATTACGACCTTGTCAAAATCAAAGGGCAAGAAATCCCCGAAAATATTGACGAGTGGTTCAAATGGCAACGCAGATGCGTGGCAAGCGAAGTCAAAAACGACGGCTTTGAAATGACGTTAGAGGGAAGCCTTTGTACTCTCAAGCTCGACAAGCTCAGAAAGCCACCCAAAAATCGAGAGGTCTTGTCGGTTGGCAAGGCAACCTTGAACAACCGTGGCTTTGCTTTTGAAGGAGAGCTCGACGGGCAAAAGGTCGATTTCCAATTTGATGCAAAATCTGTTTATTCTATCACCTTTTCCACAAAAGGATTTTTGGAGTTTTATCACAACAACGACTATTTTATGATTATCCCCAAGGACGAAACCCAATGTCTTATCAAATGGACGCTTGCGGCAGAGGAAATCCACAACCTCTATGACGAGAGATGGAGAGCCGCTTGCGAGGATGTTTATGACTATCACAAAGGAGGAGTAATTTATGGGTAAGTCAACAGAAATGGACGTAAAAGTCAAATTTGGACTGAAAAGTTTTATCACTGTTGTTGCAATTCTTTTAGCGGTTTTGGTGTTTGTCGGCGTTCTGACCTTTGTCATTCCCGCAGGGCGTTACACCGTTTATACGACTGACGAATCCAAAATAGACGAGCCTTTTTATCAATATACCGAGGACGAATCGCTCAACAAGCAGATTGTCATCGATTCTTACCGCGAGCTGGCAGAGGGCGAAAACACAACACGTCTGCCCGTTTACCGTTGGCTGACCTCTCCCTTTGAGGCACTTATCTTTGGTGTCAACAGCACCAATATGATAATGATTATCGCGCTCCTTTTGGTGCTTGGCGGTACGTTTAAGGTGCTTGAAGAAAGCGGCGGACTTGTCTCTCTTGTCAGAGTGATTATGGAAAAGCTTCACGCAAAGCGTTTTGTTGCCATTTGGGTTATCACCGCCGTTATTATGATTCTTTCTGCGGTGTTCGGTCTCCAAGAGCAGCTGCTCATCCTTTATCCCGTCTTTGCAATGCTTTGCGTGGCACTCAACTGGTCGCGCTTTACGGCAATCTCCTTTGTGCTGATTGCATCGGGTGTCGGCTTTACAACGGCAATCACCAACCCTCTTACCATTGGCACTGCTTCTATCGCCGCAGGCGTGAACGTTACCGACGGGCTCTGGTACCGTTGCATCATCTTTTGCGTAATGTACGTTTTCACCTCGCTCTTTTTGGTGACCTTGGCAAAAAAGGACGAAAAGAAAGCCACCAAAAAGTTTGACGTCAACGGCTTTGTAATGGTGACTCCCGAGGAACACAAAGAGGACGTTCGCAAGGCAAAAATGATTACCGTGCTGTTCTCGGTTGCACTCTTGTCTGTTATCATCACAACCGCAATCGAATCCTTGCGCTCGCTTGCAATGGTGTTTATGGCAGTTGCTTTTATTGTAGGAACTGTTATCGTGGGCAAGCTTTTGCTTGGCACTTACGGCCGACTCGGCAAGAGCTTTGTCAAGGGTGTTAAGGACGTTCTGCCTTCCATCATCATTATTATGATAGCCTTTGGCATTACGCATATCGCACAAGAAGGTAACATTTTACATACCATCTTCTACTATTTCTACAACTCCGTAACCAACATTTCCCCCTACCTTGCAGTCGTTATTCTGTACGTGTTCGTACTGATTATCGAATTCTTTATCCCGAGCGCATCTGCAAAGGCGGTCCTCATTATTCCAATGCTGACACTCGCGCCCATCGAGGGCATCAGCAAGACGGTCATCATCCTGACCTATCTGTTTGCCGACGGATACACAAACGTGCTCTATCCCACCTGCGGCACTCTGCTTGTAGGTCTCGGACTTGCCGACGTCAGCTTTGCACAGTGGTTTAAAAAGACCATACTGTTCCAGCTGTTCCTGATGGCTTTGTCCATCGCGTTCTTGATGCTGGCGGTGTTTATTGGACTGTAAAGAGCGACTCATTTGCAATAGAACAAAAACACAAAATAAACAAAAGCCCTCTGTCAAAAAAACGACAGAGGGCTTTTGCTTTGGGAGCGCCCACGACATCCCACAAAGCAACGAATTTCTGCGCGTCGGGCGCCTTCCCACCGCTTGCTTTTTTGGAATTATTCGCAAAATGAATAATTATTCATAAATATACCACAAAAAACGCGTTATAAAATTTAAAATGTTGTATTTTTCGAATAAAATTAAGATATTTTTATAAAAAGGGGTTGACAAGAATATATTTGTGATGTATAATTATGCACATATAAACAAGAAATATTTACCCGTATTCGGGTGAGACGGAGGACCTTGCAATGAAAGATACATCTATCAAAAAAGTCGTTTTGGCATATTCGGGCGGTTTGGATACTTCCATTATCATCCCGTGGCTCAAAGAAAATTATAACAATCCCGAAATCATCGCGGTTTCCGGCAACGTCGGACAAGCCGACGAGCTCGAGGGACTTGAAGAAAAAGCTCTCAAGACGGGCGCATCCAAGCTTTACATCGAAGATCTGACCGACGAGTTTGTTGAGGAAATGATCATCCCCTCGGTTCAAGCGGGCGCAAAATACGAGGAATATCTGATGGGTACCGCTCTCGCTCGCCCGATTATCGGCAAGCGTTTGGCAGAAATTGCAATCGCCGAAGGCGCCGACGCCATCTGCCACGGCTGCACGGGTAAAGGCAACGACCAGGTTCGTTTTGAGCTTGCTATCAAGGCGTTCGCCCCGGGTATGAAGATCATCGCTCCTTGGCGCGAATGGGATATCAAATCTCGCGAGGAAGAAATCGATTACGCCGAGGCGCACAACGTGCCCCTTAAGATCAGCCGCGAGACCAACTACTCCAAGGATAAAAATATGTGGCACCTTTCCCACGAAGGACTTGACCTTGAGGATGCCGGCAACGAGCCGCTTTACGAAAAACCCGGTTTCCTTGAAATGAGCGTTTCTCCCATGCAAGCGCCCGACACGCCCACCTACCTCACCCTTGATTTTGAGGCAGGCAAGCCCGTAGCGCTTGATGGCGAAAAGATGAGCGCAAAGGAGATCATCTTAAAGCTCAACGAGCTTGGAGGAGCAAATGGCATCGGCCTTTTGGATATTGTGGAAAACCGCCTTGTCGGTATGAAGTGCCGCGGCGTTTACGAAACTCCCGGTGGAGCCATTCTCTACTTTGCGCACAACTATCTTGAAACGCTCTGCCTTGACAAAATGACTATGCACAAAAAGCAAGAGCTTTCTATCACCTTTGGCGAGCTTCTTTACAACGGTCAATGGTATACACCGCTGCGCGAGGCACTTTCTGCCTTTGTTGCAAAAACGCAAGAGCACGTCACCGGCAAGGTAAAGATCAAGCTTTACAAGGGCAACATGATCAAGGCGGGTGCATGGAGCGATTGGTCGCTTTACTCCGAAGAGATTGCAACCTTTGGCGAGGACAACGTCTACGACCAAAAGGATAGCAAGGGCTTTATCAACCTGTGGGGACTTCCCATCTCGGTTCAAGCAGCCGTTGCGGCAAAGAATAAGAACAAGTAAAACACGTATTCAAAAAAAGCAAAAGGAAACAACAAAAATGGCAAAAATGTGGGCGGGAAGAACCGCGGGCGCACTCTCCAAAGAGGCGGATGATTTCAATTCTTCCATACATTTCGACTCCCGTATGTACCGTCAGGACATCACGGGCTCTATGGAGCACGCAACCATGCTGGCGGTCTGCGGCATCATTTCAAAAAATGAAAGCGAAGCAATTATTGCGGGGCTTGAGGGCATCTTTTTGGATGTCGAGAGCGGTGCGCTCGAAATCGACCCCGAAGCCGAGGACATTCATATGTTTGTTGAGGCTGAACTGACCGCGCGCATTGGCGAGGTTGGCAAAAAGCTGCACACGTCTCGCAGCCGCAACGATCAAGTGGCGCTCGATATTCGTTTGTATTTGCGCGACGAGATCGACACGATCAAAAAGCAGGTTCTCGACCTCATCTCTGCCGTTTGCGAGCAAGCCGAGGCAACGCAGGATGCCATTATGCCCGGATATACGCATCTGCAACGCGCGCAACCCATCACCATGGCACAACACCTTTTGGCTTATGCAATGATGCTCCGCCGCGACGTGGAAAGACTTGAGGATGTGGCAAAAAGAATGAATTATTCCCCCCTCGGCTCTTGCGCGCTTGCGGGCACGACCTATCCCATCGACCGCATTTTTGTTGCACGTCAGCTCGGTTTTGCAGGGATTACCGAAAA
Source organism: Eubacteriales bacterium (assembly GCA_045658925.1). GTDB lineage: Bacteria > Bacillota > Clostridia > Oscillospirales > CAG-272 > UMGS1865. Next base: position 1,782 of record JAZOVV010000056.1, on the reverse strand, counting down.
CAGTCTTGACGGCGTTTCGGATAGAGACTTTTGTGTGGAGCTTCTTTCGGCGCTCTCGCTCATTATGATGCACCTCTCGCGCTTCTCCGAGGAGATCATTCTTTGGTCGAGCTGGGAGTTCCGCTTTGTGGAGCTCGACGATGCCTACACAACCGGCTCATCCATTATGCCGCAAAAAAAGAACTCGGATATGGCAGAGCTCGTGCGCGCCAAAACCGGTCGCGTTTACGGTGACCTGATGGCGCTTTTGACGATGCTCAAGGGCTTGCCGCTTGCCTACAACAAGGATATGCAAGAGGATAAGGAAAGCGTATTTGATGCCGTGGATACCGTAAAGGCGTGCCTTGGCGTATTTGCGCCGATGATCCGCACAATGAAGCCTATGCGCGCCAATATGTACGCGGCGGCGCAAAAGGGTTTCCTCAACGCCACCGACTTGGCGGACTACCTGACCAAAAAAGGAATGCCGTTCCGCACCGCTTACAAGCTGGTGGGCTCGCTTGTTAGCAAGTGCATCGCGTCGGGCAAAACGCTTGAAACCCTTTCGCTGGCGGAATACAAGGCAGAAAGTGAATTGTTCGAGGTTGACGTCTTTGAGGAAATCTCGCTCGAAACCTGCATTGCCAAGCGCATTTCTGCGGGGAGCACAGGTCCCGAATCTGTAAAAGAACAAATCAAATCGGTGCAAAAATTTTTGCAAAGCAAAGCTGATTTTTGACATACGTACTGCAAAAAAGGATTTTTTATGAACTTACAAGGAAAAAGCTTTCTTAAGCTGTTGGACTTTACCCCTGTTGAAATCGAGGGGTTGATTGATCTTGCCGCCTCTCTCAAAGCAAAAAAGAAGGCGGGCATCCCCCACAAATTACACGAGGGCAAAAACATCGCTCTCATTTTTGAAAAAACCAGCACGCGAACACGCTGTGCGTTTGAGGTTGCCGCGCGCGACCTCGGTATGGGCGTGACCTATCTCGATCCTGCGGGGTCGCAGATTGGGAAGAAAGAGAGTATTGCCGACACCGCGCGCGTGCTTGGCAGAATGTACGACGGCATTGAATATCGCGGTTTTGGTCAAGAGATTGTTGAAGAGCTTGCACGCTATGCGGGCGTTCCCGTTTGGAACGGACTGACAAACGAATTCCATCCCACGCAAATCCTTGCCGATTTTCTCACCATTCGTGAAAAATTCGGCAAGCTTTCGGGCATCAAGCTCGTTTATATGGGTGACGCGCGCTACAATATGGGTAATTCGCTTATGGTAGGGTGTGCCAAAATGGGAATGCATTTTGTTGCTTGCGCGCCAAAAAAGTATTTTCCCAACGCCGCGCTCATAGCCGAGTGCGAAGCGATTGCCAAAGAGACAGGCGCTACGCTGACCTTTGAGGAAAAACCCACCACGGCTGTGCAAAATGCCGACGTTATCTACACCGACGTGTGGGTATCGATGGGTGAGCCCGATAAGGTTTGGGAAGAGCGCATCCGCGATCTTTCTCCTTACCAAGTCAACACCGCTTTGATAGATGCCGCAGGTGAAAAAGCGGTCTTTATGCACTGCCTGCCCGCTTTCCACAACCTCAAAACCGCCATCGGCAAAGAAATCGGCGAAAAATTCGGTATTGATGCTATGGAGGTCACCGACGAGGTTTTTGAGTCACCGCGCTCCATCGTTTTCGACCAAGCCGAAAACCGTATGCACACCATCAAAGCCGTTTTAGCGGCTACATTGTGATTAAAGAGAGAATGCAGGGGGAAACTTTTCCGTGAAAAGTTTCCCCCTGCACC
>JAZOVV010000055.1:0-13693 GCA_045658925.1 Eubacteriales bacterium | reverse complement strand
CGGGGCGTCGAGGACGTCGCCCCCTACAAAAGTTGTTTTGATGCATATTTCGCGAGTGCTTTTCGCGACTTCAAAAAAACAAAAAACGCGTTGTACTTTTGTCACCTTGTAGGGGGCGACGTCCTCGACGTCCCGCTTCAAACGGATTATCAAAAATAAAATTTCAACAGGTAGGAGACGGTGCTTTCGATATCCCATTTTCTATTTTCTTTTCCTTGACAATCCCTTGTTAATATGGTACAATAATGGGGAAGATATAAAATAAAGACACAAAGTGTCTTTGGAGGAGAAAATGAAGAAAAAATTACTCGCAATCGACGGCAATAGCATCCTCAATCGCGCGTTTTACGGCGTGCGACCTCTTACGACCAAGGATGGCTTTCCCACAAACGCCCTTTACGGTATGATCAATATGATTACCCGTCAGGCAGAGGCACTCTCGCCCGACTACTGTGCCGTAGCGTTTGACCTCAAAGCCCCCACCTTCCGTCATAAGATGTATGATGCCTATAAGGCAGGCAGACACGCCACCCCCGAGGAGCTTTTGGCACAATTTCCCGTAGCAAAAGAAATTCTCTCTGCTATGGGTTATCACGTCCTCGCGCTCGAGGGCTACGAGGCCGATGATATTCTCGGCACCCTTGCGCGTATGAGTGCCGAGGCGGATTGCGAGGCATACGTGATGACAGGAGACCGCGATGCGCTTCAGTTGATTGCTCCCGGTGTCCATGTTCTGCTTGCAACCAACAGCGAGACCATTGATATGGACGAGGCAAAATTCCTTGAAAAATACACCGTTCCGTCCTCGACCTTTGTTGACGTCAAAGCTTTGATGGGAGATAGCTCGGATAACATTCCCGGCGTGCCCGGAATTGGTGAGAAGACCGCCATCAAGCTCATCGCCGAGTTTGGTAGCCTTGACGGCATCTACGAGCATTTGCCCGAGGCAAAATTGACGCCTTCTGTCAAAGCAAAGCTCGAGAGTGGTCGCGAGAGCGCGTATCTTTCTCAAACGCTTGCACGCATTTGCCAAACCGTTCCGCTTGAAGAAACGCTTGAATCCCTTGCAAGCGAGGGCATTGATAGGGCAGAGCTGCGCCGCCTTTTGCTGCGCTTGGAATTTTCTGTTTTTATCAAGCGCTTCGGCTTGGATGCAGACCCCACACCCGCAGAGACGACCACCGCACCCGTTGAGGTCGCGCCTATGGATTGCGAAAAAATTTCCGCGCTTGATTTTGTCGCCCTCGATTGCAAAGACGAAAAAATCACTCTTTCCGACGGTGCATCGGTTTGGGAGTGTGATGGTAGAGAACTTTCCGCTCGCCTCTCGGGAAAAACCGTTGTTTGCTACGACTCTAAATCACTTTATAAAAATTCCGCGCTCTCGTTCTTGCGCGAATGTCGTGTTTACGACTTGATGCTTGGTGCGTACCTCGCAAATTCTTCTAAGAGCAATTTTGACCTTTCGGGACTCGTTTCCGACTATCTTGGCGAGGTTATGTCAGAGGACGTACCCGCCGCCGCATACATTGCGCGTCTCTATCCGCTCATCAAAAACGCGGTAGAGGAAAGCGGACAAGCCGACCTTCTCGGTGACCTTGAGGCGCCTCTTGCGCTCGTTCTTGCCGATATGGAGATGGCAGGCTTCCGCATCGACCGCGAGGGTATTGCCAAATACGGCGAGCAGCTCACCGCGGTTGCCGAGGCGCTTGAAGGGCAAATTTATTTCCACGCAGGGCAGGAATTCAATATCAATTCGCCCAAGCAGCTTGGCGAAATCCTTTTTGACGTTCTCGGCTTGCCGCACGCGAAAAAGACAAAAACGGGATATTCGACCAATGCCGAAATTCTCGAAAAACTCCGCCCCGCACATCCCATTGTGCAGGATATTCTCGACTACCGCCAAGTGACCAAACTCCGCAGTACCTACGTTGAGGGACTCCTTAAAGTCGCCGACGAAAACGGACGTGTGCACACGCATTTCAAGCAGACGGGTACGGCTACGGGACGTCTTTCTTCCACCGAGCCCAATCTGCAAAACATCCCCGTTCGCACCGAGCTTGGCAGGGAACTGCGCCGTTTCTTCTTGCCCGAAAATGGGGATTACGTTATTATTGATGCCGACTACTCGCAAATTGAATTGCGACTCTTGGCGCATATTTCAAACGATGCCAATATGATTCGAGCTTTCCGCGAGGGCGTGGACGTTCATACGTCTACCGCCGCAACTGTATTCGGCGTTGCCGAGTCTGCGGTCACATCCGAGCTCCGCAAGCGTGCAAAGGCGGTCAACTTTGGCATTATGTACGGCATTGGCGCGTTCTCGCTCTCCGATGACATCGGTGTTTCGCGCGCCGAGGCACAAGCGTATATCGACCAATATCTTGCCGGTTATCCCGGCATTGATGCCTACCTCAAAGAGACCATCAAACAGGCTTACGAGGATGGCTACGTTACCACGCTCTTCGGTCGCCGCCGCTACATTCCCGAGCTCAAGGCAAGCAACGGAATGCAACGCAAATTCGGTGAGCGTGTGGCAATGAACAGTCCTATTCAGGGAACCGCCGCCGATATCATCAAACTCGCAATGGTGCGTGTCCACAATCGACTGAAGGAAGAGGGCATCGATGCCCGACTCATCCTGCAAGTGCACGATGAGCTCCTCATCGAAGCCCATCGCTCCGTTGCCGACCGTGCCCGCGAAATCCTCAAGTACGAAATGGAAAACGCCGTTACCTATTCCGTCCCCCTCGACGTGGACATCCATATAGGTAATAGTTGGTACGAGGCGAAGTAAGGAGACGCGAGGGGGACGCGGATTGTGGGGGAACTTTTGAGAAAGTCCCCCCACGCCCCCTCAAAACTTTCGCACAATCAGTCAAAAAGACAACTCGATAGCCACGGATAGACAGTCGACGCGAACGCAAAGTTCGCTCTTGCTACCGCGAGCTCCCAGGGGCCACCGAGACCCTGCTCGCTAAGAGAGTTGTTTAGTTAATAAAACGATTACATAAATTAAATCTTTGCGAGTGTTTTTTGGAAAGGGTGCGGGAAAACGCTTTTTTTCAAAAAAGGTTTTCCCGCGTCATTTATAAAATACACGAAAGGAGACCAAGCCAATGAAATATGATATTGAACGCGCGTGTATCGTGATGTCGGTGCGCGAACTGTGTGAAATGGCGTACGCGGGCGGAGATTTAGATCTTCGACCGGGAACGGGTGGCGGCAGGCCTTCTTTTTTGCGCGCGGTTTTGGGAGCAAAGGTGCATCGCAAACTGCAAGCCACGGCAGGGGCAGGGTACCAAGCCGAGGTAACAATGACACACGCGGAGCAATTCCACGGACTTACCTTTGAGGTTGAGGGAAGAGCCGACGGTGTGATTGCGGGAGATCCTTACATCGTTGACGAAATCAAGACTGTCAGCGGTTTTGCGTTTTCGATGCCCCCCGCACCGATACACTTTGCGCAGGTCAAGTGCTACGCGCACTTTTTGTGCCGCGCCAAAAACTTGCAACGCATTCAAATTCGCCTGACCTATTATCGTATAGACGACGGCGAAATTCGATACATCGAAGAAGAGCACACCGCTGCCGAATTGGCAGAATTTTATGCCGACCTTCTTTTGCGTGTGGAATACCGTGCAAGAATTTTGGAAGAACGCCAAACGGTATTGCTTCCCGCTATTGCGGGCGGAAAATTCCCGTTCTCTTCTGTCAGAGTGGGGCAGGATGACCTCATCCGTGCCTGCTACCGCGCCATCAAAACAAGCAAGCGACTGTTTGTCGATGCCCCCACGGGAATCGGCAAGACGGTTTCTACACTCTATCCCGCCCTGCGCGCTTTAGGAGAGGGGAAATGTGAAAAGGTCTTTTACCTCACCGCCAAGGCGGCTACTCGCCGCGAGGCGTATGCGGCATCGGCACAACTGTTTGAGGCAGGCTCGCGCCACCGCACCGTCGTGCTGACGGCACGTGAGCAGGTCTGCGTTAACGCAGAAGCCAAGCAAGACCCCGCAGGCATCTCCCGACATTGCAATCCGCAGGATTGTCCTCGCGCACGCGATTTTTATGAGCGTGCACCTTTGGCAATTTGCGAAATTTTGAAGCGACAGAGCGGATACAGTCGCGCCGTCGTTGAAGAAATTGCCGCCAAATACAACGTTTGCCCCTATGAGTTGCAACTCGAGCTTTCGGAGTTCTGCGACGTTATTATTTGCGACTATAACTACGTTTTTGACCCTCAAGTGCATCTGCAACGCTACTTTGGTGAGGATGTTCCCGCGGGCAAATATGCCGTTCTTGTCGACGAGGCGCACAACCTGCCCGACAGAGCACGCACAATGTTCTCGGCATCTCTCAAATGCAGCGATTTCTATCCTGCCCTCGAGGTCTTGCCGCCCGAGAGCGGCTTGCGTGACCATTTGTGCAAGCTTTTGGAATTGATGCAAAGCTACCGCACGCTCTGCCGTGACACCCTGCAAACCGATGGGGAAGGCATTGAGCGCGGATACGACCTCAACCACGGAGCAATGGAATCCTTCCATTCTTCGGTAAGAAAATTGCGCCCTGTTCTTGATGCGTGGATGAGAACCCACTGCGGTGAAATTGGCGAGAGCGAGGTCTGGACACTTTCGGGTGCCATTCGCCGTGTAGAGACCATTGCCGAAATTTATGATAAAACACACGTTACCTTTGTTGAGGTAGAGGGGGAAGAACTCACTGTCCGTCTCATCTGTCTTGACCCCTCGCAAGCACTTGACGAGCGTTTGCGCAAATTGCACGGATGCGTATTCTTCTCGGCAACAATGGTGCCTATGTCCTACTATGCCGACGTGCTCGGCGGTGGCAAGGGTGGCTCTTCCAAGCACTCCACGATCTTGCATTTGAAGTCTCCCTTTGACCCCGAGAATTTTGCGCTTTGCACCGTTAATACCATCAGTACAAAGCTCGAGGACCGTCCGCGCTCCTACAAAAAGCTTGTGGACGTCATCGCCGCTACGGCATCGGCAAAGGCAGGCAACTATATTGTTTATTTCCCGTCCTACGACTATATGAACAAGGTTCAGGAGTTGTTCTCCAAAAAGTATCCGCAGGTCACAACCGTGGTGCAAAAGAGGGGAATGACTGCGCTCGAGCGAGAGCAATTTCTCGAAGCATTCAAAGAGGATTCCAATCTCCGTATCGGCTTTTGTGTGCTTGGCGGCTCCTTTTCCGAGGGCGTTGACCTGCCCGGCAGACACCTTATCGGTGCCATCGTCGTCGGCACGGGGTTGCCCGGTATTTCCAACGAGGGAAATATCCTCTCGGAGTATTACGAGAACACGCGCGGATCGGGCTTTGATTATGCCTACCGCTACCCCGGTTACAGCCGTGTTTTGCAGGCGGCAGGGCGCGTCATTCGCCGCGACGATGACCGCGGTGTCGTGGTTCTCGTCGACGATTCGTGGGGTGCCGAAAAGGGGAACGACGAGTGGGATACTCACTGGTCAAAACCTGCAACTATTGCAAGAAATGCCGCGGAACTTGCAGAAACATTGCGTATTTTTTGGAAAAAATTAAAATAATGTGAAAATTTTGCAGAAAAACATCAAAAATCTTGCAAAAAACTATTGCATTTTGTTATGAGTTGTGATATACTATAGCAGATGACAAAAAAGTATTGGAGATTGATGATGAAATTCTCACAAATGAGTCGTGCCGAACAGCTGGCACTTCTGCAAAAACTTAGAAACGAATACGAAAAAGAGAAGGCAAAAGGTCTCTCGCTCGACCTCTCGCGCGGCAAGCCGAGCCCCGATCAGCTTGACTTGATGAACGACCTGTTCGACAGTATGGATTCGAGTGTTGATTGCTACACCGAGGACGGTGTCGACTGCCGTAACTACGGACTCTTGACCGGTATTCCCGAGGCAAAGAGACTGTTTTCGGATTTGTTGAATATTCCCGTGGAGAACCTTATTGTAGCGGGTAACTCCTCACTGAATTTGATGTATGACCAGGTTATGCGCTCTATGGTATACGGTGTGTGTGATAGTCCTCGCCCGTGGTGCCGCGAAGAGAAGATTACGTTCCTGTGTCCTTCTCCCGGTTACGACCGTCACTTTGGCATTTGCGAGTCGATGGGCATCAAAATGATTGCCGTTGATATGACTCCCACCGGTCCCGATATGGATACGGTTGAAGCACTTGTGGCATCCGATGCATCTATCAAAGGTATGTGGTGCATTCCCAAGTATTCCAATCCCGATGGCATTACCTATTCCGACGAGACGGTTGCGCGCTTGGCTTCTATGAAGACCGCTGCTCCCGATTTCCGTCTCTTTTGGGATAATGCCTATGCGGTGCACGACCTGTATCCCGACCGCCACGATACGCTTGCCGACATTTTTGAAGCTTGCACGGCGGCAGGCAACCCCAACCGTCCATTCTTCTTTGCATCCACCTCTAAAATCACCTTCCCGGGTGCGGGAGTCGCAGTTATGGCTGCATCGAGCGAAAACCTTAAGCAGATTTTGCCCATCATTTCGGCACAAACCATCGGCTTTGATAAGCTCAATCAGCTCCGCCACGTGCGTTACTTTAAAAATGCCGCAAACATTCACGCCCATATGCAAATGTTAGCAGAAAAGCTGCGCCCCAAGTTTGACCTCACCCACGAGATTCTTGAGCGCGACCTCATTCCCGCAGGCATCGCGCATTGGACGCGCCCCTTGGGCGGATATTTTATCAGCCTGTTCGTTCTTCCCGGAACGGCAAAGCGCACCTGGACACTCTGCAAAGAAGCAGGTGTTGTTATGACCAACGTCGGCGCGACCTACCCTTATCGCCTCGACCCCAAAGACAGCAATATTCGTATTGCTCCTACCTATCCCGACCTTGAGAACTTGAAGTCTGCTATGTGCATCCTCACCCTTTGTGCACGTATAGCGGCCCTCGAAAAACTCACCGGGGGAGTAGAAGCATAGTGTCCTGCGGATCGCACCCCAAAAGGGATTCTGCGATCCGCATTTTTATCAAACAGAAAGGAGCATCCTATGACGCAGGCATCCCGCAATCCGTTTCCGCACAGCGATAGCAACAAGCGCTATTACACATACGACTATTATCTGCGCCATACCCTCGGTGCAAAATGCGCCAAGCTCCCGCTTGATATAGGACTCTCGTGCCCCAACATCGACGGCAAATGCGCCACGGGCGGATGCATTTACTGCTCGGGACGGGGGAGCGGAGACTTTGCTCCCGAAGCGACTCTTTCGGTAAGAGAGCAAATTGGGAAGCAAAAAGAAAATTACGCCCACAAGTGGGACGTTAAAAATTGCATTGCCTACTTTCAAGCGCACACCAACACCTATGCGCCTCTTGATTTTTTGAAAGAGAAATTTGAAGAAGCCCTCGCACAAGAAGGAATTGTAGGGATCAACGTCGCAACCCGCGCCGACTGCCTCGAGGATGACGTTGTCGAATACCTCGCATCTCTTGCCGAGCGCACCGCGTTGACGGTGGAGCTCGGACTGCAAACCTCAAACGATGAGAGTGCCGCACGCATCAACCGCGGACACAACTTTGATACTTTTAAGTACGGTTTTGCAAAGCTACGTGCCGCGAGTGCGAAGATAAACATTTGCGTGCATATTATTTTTGGGCTCCCCGAAGAGGACGACCAAACGATGATGCAAACTGTGCGCGACGTGGCAAAACTCCATCCCGAGCAAGTCAAAATCCACCTCTTGCACGTGCTTAAGCACACGCGCTTGGCAGAGATGTACGAGCGCGGTGAATACACGCCACTCGAGCGGGAACACTACATTCGCCTCGTTGCCGATGCGCTTGAAATTCTGCCCCCCAACATCGTTATCGCGCGCCTGACAGGCGACGGAATGGCAGACGACCTGCTCGCACCCTTGTGGAGCCGTAAAAAGACAACGGTCATCAACGATATCGACAAACTCCTTTTTGCAAGAGATTCTTGGCAAGGGAAGAAGTATAAAGCTTAAAAAATGGGACGGCTTGAGTGAAATTCAACCGTCCTATTTACTTTTGCCAAGATGTGTGGTATAATAAATGAAACAAATAAGAATTTGACGGAGAGATTGAAATGATAGACATTACTATTTGGATGCAGAACTTTTTGCAAACGTTAAATAAGACTTTTGCAACCCGTGTGTGGTTTGTTGGCTTGCAGGGCAGTTACGGCAGAGGTGAGGCAACCGAAACGAGCGATATTGACGTGGTTGTTATTTTGGATGAATTGTCCGCCACGGATATCCAAACGTATAATGCAATGTTAGATACTTTACCCCACAGAGAACTGATTTGCGGTTTTCTTTCGGGCAAAAAAGAAATTATGAATTGGGAAGTATCCGACTTGTTTCAATTTTGCTATGATACAACACCAATCAAAGGCAGCCTTGACGAGGTGATGGCGGTTATTGATGAAAGTGCTGTAAAAAGAGCGATCAAGATTGGTGCTTGCAATATCTATCACGGATGTGTTCATAATATGCTCTATGAAAAAAGCGAAGATATTTTGCGGGGACTGTATAAATCGGCTTCTTTTGTTGTGCAGGCAATCGTCTTTTTAGAGACGGGAAACTATAAGAGACTTCAAGAGGAATTGCTCACAGCCGCAAGCCCCAATGAACAAGCCATTATCAATACGTTTTTAGGTTTGAAAAATGGCGGAGCGGTTGATTTTATTCCAATGTCCGAAACATTATTTGCTTGGGCAAAGCGATGGATTTCAGAGAATAATTAAACAAATTCTAATTTGCAAAAAAATTGTGAGGATGAAGCAATGAAAAACAAAATGATTTTGATAACCGTTTTTTTGCTCATTGTATTTGCAATATTTCTGCCTGTTTTCATTGTGACAAAAAACGCTATTGTTGAGGTTGTTACCATTACGGTGGGCGTTACACTTTATCACTTTGCGATGCGACTTGCGGTTGGTACTGTTGTGAATTTCATTATGAAAAACAAAGCCAACTATAAAAACGTATGGTTTCGCGAAAAAGGCTTTGAAAACAAGCTTTACAAACTGATACACGTAAGAAAGTGGAAAAAATATATCCCGACATACGATCCCGATACGTTTGATGCAAGCCAAAAAACGGTTAAAGAAATCATAGGTGCCACTTGCCAAGCGGAAATCGTTCACGAGGTTATTATGATATTTAGCCTGTTGCCAATCGCTTCAATACCGTTCCTTGGTGGAGCAGCGGCAATGATCGTTACATCTGTTTTGGCAATGCTGTTTGATTTTTTATTTGTGATACTGCAACGCTATAACAGACCCAAGCTTGTCAGAGTTATGGAGCGTTTTGATAAATTAAAATGACAAAAAGGCACGCCGAAAGCAAACAAAAAGTGCAACAAGAGAACCACGGATCACAGCGAGCCGTGGTTCTCTTGTTAGAATCTTCATTTTCAAAGAAATTTGTAAACATTTTTGTTTTTTTGCAAAATCGGTGCGAAAGCGTGGTATAATAGAAGCATCTCAAACAAGGAGACATTTGAATGAAAAGTTTTGCAAAAATAAAACAATGGCTTGTTGGCGGTTGCGTATGGTACGCTACCGTTTCAATCATATTCCTTATCATCGATTTGGCACTTTCCAAAAATGCAACGCACGTCATTTCGTCTACATCCTTTTTGCTCATTTTCCCATTTGGACTTTCGATGTCCGGTGCGGGAATGTTATACAGTAGCAAACTGCCGCGTTGGTCTCGCATCCTGTCGCACTACCTTATCTCGGTTATCGCGTTCCTTTTGTTTATGCTCCTGCCGGCAGGCAGTGTATCGTCGGGCGTTTTCGTACTTTTGATGCTCGTATTGCTCTCGGTTATTTATTGGATTCTTTTCGCACTGGTACATATCTTCACGGCGCGTTGGAAGCGCGTGGTAGAAGAGGACTGATGCAAAGGAAGGCTCCCTTATGAAGACTTGGTTAAAACTCTTTACTGTTTGTTTGCTGCTTTGTGCATTGACAGTACCCACCCAAGCCGAAAGAGGGGAGCCTTTTGTTTTGTCAAATACAAACGAGGACACCCTCGCGGGTGTCTTCTTTTTTGGCGAATCGACTACGGCACATCTTGCGCGTGCGGGTGGCGTTCTCGATAGCGATGAGTATCGCTCAAAAGTCCTGCGCGATGAGAGCGGTACACGGTATTTGGATATGCGAATCCTATCCTCGCCCGTCTTTTACCAAGGGGAGAAAATCTCCTTTGCAGATGCGATAGAAAAAGCCCAACCGCGCGTGTTGGTGCTCTCCTTCGGACTCAACGGCATCACGCGGTGGAGCCGCGACCCCGATGCCTTTTTGCGCAACTACCGCGCCTTGATTGACGGTGTTTTGGAACGTTCTCCCAATACCAAAATTCTTTTGCAATCGGTCTATCCCACAGGGGAGAACACCTGCTTTTCTTTGCCAACAGACGAACTAAATCAAAAGATTTCTAATCTCAATATGCACATCTCGACACTCGCCGAGCAATACAAAAGCGTCGATTACGTTAACACCGCTGCGCTCCTTGCCGTTGAGAGCGGTTCGCTATCGCCCGTTTATGATAGTGGCGACGGCATACACCTAACCAACGATGCCTACCGCGTTATTTTGAAATTTTTGGTTCAACAAATTGAGCAAATAGAGTAACCCCAAAAAGGAGAACCCAATGAAAAACAGAATAAAAAAAGCCGCAAGTGCGGCAATTTGTGTGTTTTTGTGCATCCCTTTTTTGCTGACGGGATGCGTGAGGGCGGAATACAAAACAGACGTAGACACCAAAGAGCTTGCCGCGCAACTCAAGGAAAAAATGCCAACGAACAGTGCATGGATAGAAGGTGACCAAGCATCCCTTGAAGAATATATAACCGTTCCCGAGTCTGTTCAAAAAGGCCATATTTATTACGCGCAAAACACCAACGACCTTGATGAATTCGGCGTGTTTTTGGTAGAGGAAGGCAAGGCAAAAGCGGTGCGTGATATGCTCGCGCAAGAGTATCTGCAAAAACGCTACACCGACAACCGCGAGTGGTACGATTCCTATATGCCCACCGAAACACCAAAGCTGCGCGATGCCGAGGTACGCATCTATGGCAACTGTGTTGCTTACGCCATTCTTTCCCCAGAAAACCGCAAGGCGTTTTTTGATGAATGTGAGAAGTTGTTGAAAAAATGAAAAAGAGAGCCATTATGGAAAAACCATAGTGGCTCTTTTGTGTATGTTAAGAAAATCCCAAAAACGCAATAGCAAGCAGACTAAAACCAATAAAAAAGGAGAGGAAGGCATGGAACCAAAGATAATTCTCATTTCGAATGACTGCAATGCGCGGAAAGCGGATCATATAAACGATTGGTATCATATAGGGCATTTCACGCTTTCTAACAAACATCTCGTGGCGAATACGGTATTTTTTACCGTCAACAATGTATTCGTAGCGTCCGCGACTGAAATGCTTAATGATATAAACGTGAGTAGGTCCTCCTCCAAGATGATTTTTGCCGTAAAGTGGAACGTCGGTTTTATGCTTTACAGATGCCAGATAAGCTCCTGTTTTTTTTATTTTATCTTTGTTTTTCTTTTCGTTTTCAAAAAAGCGGTATAACCAATAGAATGCGCCCGATACCAACAGTAACACACCGCCCAACACAAAAAACGCAATGCGCAAATAAATCATACGTCCGTTCCTTTCAAAGTCAATCTAAAATTTTCGCTTTTCATTATAGCATAAAAAACAACAGGTGTCAATTCTTTTTGTATTTGCAGATGGCAAAACTAAAAAAGGCTTCCCCTTGAGGGGACGCTCCCGCGGAACGCGGGTGATGAGGTGTAGCCGCTGTAGCGGCGTCATAGATGTCGTTTTTAACGGATGCTACGCATCCTACACCTCATCCGGCTCGTAATACTCGCCACCTTCCCCTCAAGGGGAAGGCGAAACTATGCTTTCGCTGCGATAAAAAATTTTTGGATATAAAATTATACCAACAAGTAAGAAACTCCCGCAAGCGATGCTGTTGAATCGGCGGCTGCCGCTTGTGCTTGAGGGGGCAGGGTATTGATGCCCGTTAAGTGTGAGAGCGGTTTGTGATATCTCTTGGCAACGCTCCACAGGGTGTCATTCGATGCAGGGAAACAGACAGTACATTCTCCTTCGGGCTTTTGGAATTTTTCGCCCACTTTGCAAGCGCACAGGTACTGAATGGGTGTCTGTGCGCGTGTCAAGAGCGATACGGCAAGCTCGGCGTCGATGCCAAGTCGTTCACCGTCCGCGCGAGCGCGACAGCTGATGGGAGACACGTGCACGAGAGAGTGGGCGAGCCCCATTTCTTTTGATTCTGCTTCATAACGGTAGGGGACCTCAACCTCTTGCGAGGAAATCTCGCCCGCATCGTCGCAAAGCGTCAAATGCACACGGCATTTACCGCTTAAAATATCCCGTCCGTTGTCCCCTGTCAACTCTGCGGAAAGGGGAATGAGATAGGCGTCTACCACACTCAATCCTTGTCGCAAGCCTGCTTCCTCTGCGGTCAGCGTTTGACCGAGCGAGAAGTTGGCGCAAACACAGCCGCGAGACTGCGGAACAGAGAGAAAATCGGTTCTGCCTTCGCTCACCGAATCCAAAGCATAGGCATCGCGCACGTAGGTCAGGTTGCGGTCTCTTTGCGCACGTCCTTGCAAAATGAGCGAGAGGTCGCACAAAATGCGTCCGTCCTCAACGGTCACGCTCACGTCGGCACAGGTGCCAAAGGCAGATGCCGCACAGTTGACCTCGCATCCGTCAACCTCTATGGCACTCTCAAAGGGAATGCGACGCATCAGTTGAGAGGGAGGAAGTCCTGTGGAATCGTGTGCGCAAAGCAGTTTGAGGGCTACCTCACCGCGGCAGTTGACGCATCCGCTGCCTGCTACCGCTTCCGAAACAAAGACCTGCCCATCGGCACAAACCACGCGTACGTCCTCGCTTTGGGTGTCGCAAACGATTTCATCGTGCAACAGGAGCGGCTCACCAACACCCGAAAAGAGCTCAGAGACGTCGCAGGAACCGTACAGCTTTTCGGCGGCAATGCCTGCAATCAGGTCACCGTTCTCGATGAGTCGAATTCCAAAAATCCGCATCCGTGCACGCAAACGGCACTTCACTGAGAGCTTGCGGGGAGCGAGAACACGCGCGTTGCAAGGCTCGGGCAAAATATCCGCGTCACACACCAATCCCTCGCCAAGAACTGCATCCGAGGGAAGGTCTACGGGAATTCCAATGCGATATTCCGACGTGTGCGAGGTGGAGTAGAGAGCACCGTCGTTTCCTGTATAGAGAATGCAGAAGTCCACAGAGCCCGAAAGCTCGGCATTTGCCGCACCTACGTAGCGCGCCGGGGGCGTGACCGTTGCGCTGACACGCACAAGTCGCTTGACCTCGGGGCGGTAATCGGGCAGGGAGACCTCTGTCGTTATTTCACCCATTTCTTGCTTATCGCAAAGCAACGTTTGCACGCGCAGAGCGGTGGAGTCGTTTTTTGTGTAGTTGTCCATATCAAATGCTCCTTTTCTATCCGTTTTTTGTGCTACATCCTATGCACAAAAAGACGTGAATATGAATACAAAAACAGTCACTTTTTTATCCAAAAAATCAGTTTTTTCTTCTTTTTTTGCCTTTTTTCAAAAAACTGTCACATAAAAAGTAACAATTTTTCACA
>JAZOVV010000054.1:0-18554 GCA_045658925.1 Eubacteriales bacterium | reverse complement strand
CAACAGATACATTTGTTATAGATAATTCTACTGTTGAGATTGTGTGGGAAGATATTTTCCACTCCGAGCAAAAAAACTTCCATTTCGAACAGCCCACTACAATAACTTTATATTCGAAACAATATCCTCGCATTAAAACTTCTTTGGATTTAGTATGCATTGAAAATCAATGGTATCTCTCCCTTCCAAATTTTCAAGGCGTTTGGACGCCATCTGATGAATTTATAAAAGTTTTATCAGACAATGGACTTCTTCAACCCTAAAAAAATATTTCACATCATAGAAAACGTCCGGCTGGTTTGAACATCTTAAAACGTTCTAAACAGTCGGGCGGTATTTTTTTTATTTATTACAGACTGTCAACAATCTCACAAATGTTATAGATCTCGCGTTGCGGATCTCTCCACCAGTCCATACTCCAAATACGCTTGATCTTCCAGCCACGGGATTCAAGGTATTTCTGGCGGTGGTAATCGCGCTCACGGGCAGAGGATGCCACGCTGTAAAGCTTACCGTCACACTCAATGCCGAGCACGTACTTGCCACCCTTACGAACGGCGATGTCAATGCGGTAGCCACCGATACCAACTTGGGTATCAATGTCGTAGCCCTTCTCGCGCAGAGCATCTGCCACGCGCAGGGCGAACTCGGTCTCAAGGGGAGCGGCAACAATGCCGTAGGTCTCGCCAAAGGAACGCAAAATCATTTCTGCCTCGTCTCTATCCTCGCGGCTGACCGCAAAGGCATACTCGAGGTATCTCTTGAGAATACGAGGACCGTCGTTCTTGGCGTCGTCGAGCATCAGTTCGGCAGGGCGGAAGGAGGTCACAATGTGAATCTTCTTCTTTGCACGGCTGATGGCAACGTTGAGTCGGTTTTCGCCACCCTTTTGGTTGAGCCAACCAAAGTTGTGAATGAGGCGTCCGCTTGTGTTCTTGGCGTAGCCGATAGAGAACATAATCACATCACGCTCGTCACCCTGAACGCTTTCAATGTTCTTAACAAAGAAGCCGGTGTCCTCTCCGTTGTCCTTGCGGTTCATTTCCGCGCGAACAGTAGAGCCGAACTTGGGATCTTTAACTGATTCTTCATCGATCACGTCGTAGATCATATCTCTTTGAGATACGTTGAATGCGATAACGCCAATGGTCTCGTTGTTCTGTCTTGTTGCAAAGAACTCTTTAATGAGTTCAACTACGCGCTCTGCCTCTTTGCGGTTTGCACGACCTTGCCATACGGCATCGGTAACTTGGTGAACCTCAATAGGCGGCTTTTCGGGCTTATCGGTGTTGGGAGCAACAAAAAGTCTTCCTTTATAGAATGCGTAGTTCGAGAAGTCGATGAGCTCCTCGTACTTGGAACGGTAGTGCGTGTTGAGCAGTACGTCGGGGTAACGGAAGCGAGCGAGGTCGAGAAGGCTTTCTTCCTCGAGAGCTGCCGAAATTTCCGCATCCTCGTCAAGCATATCTTCCATTTCAAAGCGTCCGTCGCCAAGGCTGGAGGGGCGGAGCTGCTTGTGGTCACCCGCAATAACAACCTTCTTGGCACGTGCGATAGAGGGGATACTTCTTTCAATATAAAGCTGAGAAGCCTCGTCGAAGATAACCAAATCGAACAGGTCGTTTTGTTGGGGCAGAACCTCAGATACTGCATCGGGAGTCATCAACCAAATCTTGAGAGCCTTAAATATCTCAAAATCGAACTTTTGAACAAACTTGGTTACGCTGCTGCGTCTGCGACTTTCAATCGCGCGGCTGATCTCGCCCTTGCGCTTGGATGTGGTGATATACTTGATATCGTCTGCCAAGAGCTTGGTGATGCGTTGACGGGAGAGCTCTTGCTTGATTTTGATATTGCTCTCCATAGTGGAGATGATTTTTTCAAAGGAATCAACCTTGGGGATAAGCGTGCGGTTTTCGCTTTCGAACTTTTGAATGTACTCAAACAGAATGGTGTTGTAGAGCTCGTCGTTCCACTCGGTAACCGTACCGCCGCAAATCTTGTGGATTTTGCGCAGAGCTGCGAGGTAGAGGTTTTCGTTGGCGGTCAAGCTCATAACCACGGGCTTGAGGTTTGCATAGCCCGCAGTGAATTCCTTAAGGCTTTGCTTTACTGCCTCGGGCTGTTCCATCATCAAACGAACGGTGTAAGCGCCGCCTGCCTTTTGGAAGTATGCCTTTGTCAGGTTTTGAATTTCCTTGGTGAGGCGTCCCTTAGAGGTTTGACGCTTTATAAAGGATTGGTTTCTCCACTCGTCAACCTTCAAAATCATCTCGTCGATTGCATCGGTAAAGAGAATAAGATCGTAGTTGGAGAGGTCGTCCTTCATCTTGAGGAACCAAGGGTAACGCTCAATGGTGAGCTGATAGTGGTCAAGGCTGTTGGTCAACTGACCGTTGGCAAACTTTTTGTGAATTGCCGAAATTTCATCGTAATTGAGGTGGAGCAATTCGTCGGTGATCACCGTGCGAATGGTCTTATAGGTCTTAATCTGCTCGTGGTTTTGCAGATTGATGCGGCGGTTCTCCATATAGAGCTTATAGGGAGCCACACCGAACTCGCCGGGCTTGAAGAGCTTGTCGGCAATGATTTCGAGTGTTGCTACGTCGGCATCGATCTCTGCGGAAATGGGGGAGAGGTCGGGTGCTTCGATAGGCGCGTTGGTATCGGTGCTGAGCAACAGACGCTCAAGCTGACTGTAAAACAGATTTTTGTTGTTTGCGTCGTCCATCATAACCGCATAGCGGGAGAGGGTACCGAGACGCGAGTAAACAACGTCAAGTGCGGTCTTCTTTTCCGAAACCATCAAAACGTTCTTGCCTTGGTTTACAAACTGTGTAATCAAGCTGGTGATGGTTTGCGATTTACCCGTGCCGGGAGGGCCCTCAACAACCAGCTCATCGGTCTTGTTGAGCGCGTGCAGAACGGTCTCCTGCGCGGAGTTGAGTGCATTGATATAAACGAGGGAATCCTCGGGAATGGACTTGTTGGGATCAAGAGCCTCAATGCTGGCGTTGCTGTCTTCGTGGTCGGAGTAGAAGTCGATTGCACCGTAATCGGAAACAAGGTCGGATACCAAGCGGTTAATCAGTCCCTTGTTGAGAATCTGCTCAAAGTCACGTTGAATGGAGTTGGAGTAAGCAGGGAACTTACCTACAACAATGTTGTGTACG
Source organism: Eubacteriales bacterium (assembly GCA_045658925.1). Taxonomy (GTDB): domain Bacteria; phylum Bacillota; class Clostridia; order Oscillospirales; family CAG-272; genus UMGS1865. Next base: position 15,381 of record JAZOVV010000054.1, on the reverse strand, counting down.
AGCTTGAGTGTGCCGCGCGTGTAGTGCGGGAAGGTTTCGCCGGGGTACTCGGTAAACTTTTTGAGTTCGTCGCTGTTGTATTCAATGCGAATGTCGCTGGCAGCGTAGAAATCAAGCAGATTTTGTAAGAAGGTATCGGGATCGATCTCTTCGGGCACGCAATCGGGCATGGGAGAGGTAATGCTGTTAAACTTATAGTGTGCCAAAATCAGCGTGCTGTTGTATACGATATCACGCGTGGGGTCAAGGGCAATCGAAACAGAAGTGGTGTTTCGGTCAAGAACAACCGGGAACAGGCACAAGGGCGCGCGAATACCAAACTCACCGTTCGAAAGGCAACCTTGCACAAAGGGGTAGCCAATATAAAGGTCGTTTTGACCCTTGTCACGCATCTCGCGAGAGCTCTCGCGGATGAGGTTTACAAGATTCTTGTATCTTTCGCGGGCGGGATTGGTACGGGGCAGGTCTTGGTCGGCTGCCTCGGAAATTACCATTGGTTCATTAGCAGAGAAGAGAATATCCAAAGGATTGTAACGGCCGTTTGCATCAAAGAGGTCAACAGCATACTTTGCTGCCAGCTTGGGCAAAAAGAGCATACGGTTGGTCTTGTTGATGTTGATGAGCTTTTTGGAAAGCTCGCGCAATGTTTCCTCAACGTGGTCCGAAACCTGTGATGCACCGCCCTCGACCTTACCGCCGTTGATAACAGCGAGGAATTCGGGTGCAAAGTTCTCTACAAAAGCAGGGCCAACACCGCCAATGCTATAAAAGTCCGAGGCCTTTTGGGGCATCAGACGAACCATTTCGCGCAAAGCGTCATCAGGGCAAACGGTAGGTGTTCTGCCTGTTTTTGCCTTTTCGCGTTCTCTAATTTGTTGACGCAAGAGGTAGAGCGCATCAAAGAGTTCAAAGTCACGTTCCATTCTACAATCCTTCCTTTATCCAAGAGTATAAGCTTACAAAAGTCTATTCATTTTAGTATACCATATTTTAATATATTCGTCAAGTTCTTTTCGTCTGTTTTTGGAACTTTTTTCAAAAAAATAAGCGTGAAAAAAGGGAAGAAAACCGACAAAAAAATTGTGATTTTTTAAGCAAATCAAAATCGTTGGAAAAATCCCAAAAAAATCGAAAAAAATTTCAACTTTTTTTCAAAAACCCCTTGTCAAATGCAAAAAAATAGTTTATAATATAAGCAAGAGTGGAGCAAAGTGGTGAAAAATGTTTCAAAGTGGAGCAAATACATCATTTTGAAACCGGGTTTTTGGAAAGGAGACACGTTATGTTCGGCGGAGAGTATCGTCATAATAAAGATAGCAAGAACAGAGTTTTTATGCCCGCAAAATTGCGTGAGGAACTCGGTGAGACCTTCGTTATTGCAAAAGACATTCGTGAGACGTGTCTCAAGGTTTATTCACTTGCCGGTTGGGAAGAGTACATCGCTCCCCTCAAGGCGCAAAACCGCAAGCTTTCCGAAAAGATTTTGCGTTTCTTGCACGCATCTCTTACACAGGTCACGCCCGATTCGCAGGGCAGAGTGGTCATTCCGCAGGAGCTCGTAGAGTATGCGGGAATTGAGCGTAGCATTGTGGTCGTCGGTTGCGGCGACTATGCCGAAATTTGGTCCGAGTCCACTTATGACCAAAACAAGACGCAAATCGACGTATCCGAGCTGATTGATGAGCTCGAGGCGTTGGGACTCTAATAAATCAGTAAAAAAGTAAGGAGAATGGCAATGGAAGAGCAAATCGCGTTTTCGCATTATTCGGTGTTGCTGAATGAATGCATCGAAGCACTTGCCATTCGTCCTGACGGCATCTATATCGACGGTACAGCAGGCGGTGCAGGGCATAGCTCTGCTATCGCATCGCACTTGGGCGAGGGCGGAAAGCTTTTGGCACTTGACCAGGATGCTACGGCAGTTGCGGTAGCGACCGAGCGCCTTTCTTGCTTTGGCGAGAGGGCAGAGGTCGTGCACAGCAATTTCTGTGACCTTGCAAAGGTTTGCGAGGAGAGAGGCATCGAGCACATCGACGGTCTGCTTCTTGACCTCGGCGTTTCTTCCTATCAATTAGATACGGCGGAGCGCGGCTTTTCTTACCGTTCCGATGCGCCTTTGGATATGCGCATGGATGCAACAAGAACTCTTACTGCTAAAAAAATTGTCAATGAATACTCCGAGGAAGCACTCAGACGCATCCTCTTTGAATACGGCGAAGAACGTTTTTCTTCCCGCATCGTATCGAATATTATCCGCGCTAGGTCAACGGCACCGATTGAGACCACAGGGGAACTGGTCGAAATCATCAAACGTTCCGTTCCTGCGCACCACGGAGATGGCGGACACCATCCGGCGATGAGAACCTTTCAAGCCTTGCGCATTGAGGTGAACGCAGAGTTGGATGTGATTGCTCCGGCAATCAAGTCCGCCGTATCCCTTTTAAACAAGGGAGGGCGCATCGCCATCATTACCTTCCACTCACTGGAAGACCGTATTGTTAAGCAAACCTTTGCTTCTTTGGCAGGCGGTTGTATCTGCCCCAAGAACTTCCCGGTTTGCGTATGCGGTAACAAGCCCAAGGTGAATATTTTAACCAAGAAACCTATCCTGCCTTCCGCCGAGGAGTTGGCAGTCAACTCTCGCTCGCACAGTGCAAAGCTTCGCATTGCCGAAAAGCTGTAAGAGCACAATATAATAATAGAAGGGAACCGAGCACTATGGACCGCCAAGAGACACAATTAAATAATGCGTCCCACGGTCGTATGCTCGAGGTCAGCGCCGCACACGGGGTGCAGACCATTGCCGAACACTTTGAGGCGCGCGGCGTTGTTAAGGCAGTTGTCGCACAAAATGCCGAACAGATTGAAAAAGAAGTAGAAACAAGAAAAATAGCCCCCACGGCATACCGTCTTTCCGCCATGAGTGACACCGCCATTGACGGCATTTACCGTCACGGCAAAGAGAATATGTCGGGTGCTGATTTGATTCAGTATTTCAACGAGACACGTGCCATCCGCGTAGAAGATGAGGATTTTTCCATTGCTCCTTTGATGGATGAAAGTGTTTTTGCAGGCGAGGCGGAAAAACCTTGCCACGCAGTTGTAAAACACGAGGAGAGAATGAGCTTCAAAGAGAAGCTTGTGGCTCTTCCGGCACAAATTAAGCAATTACCCGCTAACACAGTTCAATTCTTCCGTACGTCGGCACCTGCGTGGTTCGATTTTTCACCCGTCGATACCACGCAATCGACGCGTCGGTTTCCAATTTCGGCATTCGCCGCTATCGTAGCGGTTGCCGTTTCCTTAATGCTGATTGTGGCAAGCTCCGTTATGATTCATCACGGAGAAAAGCGTGTCAGTCAACTCACGGTTGAGCTCTCCGAGCTCGCAGGCGAGGTGTCGGATTTGCAATCCGAGCTCGACGTCAAAAATGACCTTTTGCTCATTCGCGACATCGCTACCGACGAGTTTGGCATGATTGAGGAAAAATACGTAAAAATGCAGTACCTTTCTATGGGTTCAGGCGATTCCATCGAGGTATTTGAAGAGGAAAAGCAGGAAAAAGTGGGACTTTCCGCTATTTTGAGCGCAATCGGGCTCAATTAAGCGCCGCTTATCATAATTTGGCCGTTCTCTTCATAATATAAAAGAGCATGGGAAAGCGAGGAGTACAGCCTCGCTTTTCGTGCAAAAACAATGAGAAAGGAGCGGCAAAATGGAAGAGAAAAAAACCATCGGTGATATGAAGAGCGAAGGCAATCTTCACCCAAAAACAATCAAGCGTGCAGTTGTATTGTTGGGGATTGCTGTTTTGCTCTTTTCTGCTCTTTTGGTGCGTATTTTTCTGTTGCAGACCGTAAAATATGAGCACTACCGTCAAAAGGTCTTGGAGCAAATCACCACCGAGTCTTCCGTTAATGCCTCTCGCGGCAATATTTATGATGCAAACGGTGTTCTGTTGGCAACCAACGTTACCACCTACCGCGTCTTTTTGTCGCCTTCTTCTATCGCGCGCGCGCAAAGCCTGCACGACCAAGAGGGAAGCAACATTCGCCTCGATACTCTCATTTCCGAAAATCTTTCAGGTATTTTGAACGTCTCTTACGAGTTCGTTCTCAAGCAAACCACCTACACAAAATACCTCGATCGCACCATTGCTCGCGAGGTTGACGAAGATACTGCCGATCTTGTTCGTGCATTTATCGACGAATACGACCTTGAGCAGATGATTTATCTGGAAAGTACATATACACGCCATTATCCTTATGCTGCACTCGCATCTCACGTTCTCGGCTTTACGGGAAGTGACGGCACAGGACTTTACGGCCTCGAATTCCAATACAACAAGATGCTCGCAGGCACAAACGGCCGCTACATTACGGCTCGCGACTCCTCGGGTAACGAAATGCCGTATGCATTCAAGGAATATATCCCCGCACAAAACGGATACAACGTAAATTCCACCATCGACGTTTTCGTGCAATCTGCACTTGAGGAGCAACTCCAAAACGCATACCTTGAGTCGGGCGGACAAAACCGTGCAGCGGGTATTGTTATGAATGTCAAAACGGGTGCTGTCCTAGGTATGGCGGTTTATCCCGATTTTGACCTGAATAACCCTCGCGAGCTTGATGACCAGTCGATCGCAACCCTACAAAAACTCGGCTACGAGGTAGGAAGCGACGCGTATAACACTATCAAGCAAAATCTGCAACTGAATATGTGGTCCAACAAGGCCATTACCGAGTCCTACATCCCCGGTTCCACCTTCAAGGTTATGACCGCTTCGATGGCACTTGAAGAGGACGTTGTTTCCTTGAGCGAGAGCAATACCTGCACAGGCTCCACTGTCGTTTTGGGGCAAAAAATTCACTGCCACAAGGTACAAGGTCACGGTTCTTTGACCTTTGCCGAGGGAATTCAGCAATCCTGCAACCCTTGGTTGATGAAATTGGGACTTCGCCTTGGAACGAATACCTTTTATAACTACCTCAAAGCCTTCGGCTATCTCGAGAAGACCGGCATTGACCTGCCGGGCGAGGGCGGCGGTGTATTTGCCGCACAGGATGCTTTTACCGACCTTGACCTTGCCATCTACGCTTTCGGTCAAAACTTCAACGTAACGCTCATTCAGCAAATTACCGCGGTCTCTGCCGTAGCAAACGGCGGATACCTCGTTACGCCGCACTTTGTTTCTTCCATTACCGACCAAAACGGCAACGTAATCCAATCCTTTGATAACAACGTGCGCCGTCAGGTAATCAGCGAGAGTGTTAGCCAAACCGTGGCAAAGATTTTGGAAGAGGGCGTTTCGGGCAATGGCGGTGCTAAGAATGCATACGTTGCAGGCTACCGACTTGCCGCAAAGACCGGTACATCCGAAAAGAAGGAACGCGAATGTCCCTTGTGCGGATATACGGCAACTCCAAAAAAGATTGACGGCGTGGGAATGTTCGTTTGCAGCATCTGCAATTACACGGGTGCACCCGATGAATTCGCAGTCAGCGAAAAATATGTTTGCTCCACAGTTGCTTTTGCACCTGCCGAGGACCCGCAATACGCTATCATCATTATGGTCGACGAACCCACAAAGGGAACGCTTTACGGTAGTGTTGTAGCGGCACCTTACGTTGCAAACGTTATGGAGACCATTCTTCCGTATCTCGGTGTGGAAGCCGTTTATACCGAAAAAGAACTTGCCAATATGGCAATCAGAATTCCTAACTTTGTGGGATATACTGTTTCTGCCGCAAGAAACTACTGCCAGCGCAATGGTTTGCAGATAGAATTTGTAGGAGCTGACGATGGTATTATCCGCCGTCAGTATCCCGAGGCCGATGTTGTTGTGGAAAAGAACTCCGCAAGAGTTTTGGCTTATACCGATAAACAGACCGAAACACTTACCGTAAAGGTTCCCGACGTTACGGGAATGAGCGCGGTAGCGGCAAATCAAGTGCTTATCAATGCCGGATTGAATATCCGTATTCTCGGCACCAAAAACTATTTGAGTGGCACCGAAGCCACCGTAATATCCCAATCTGTAGCCGCTGGCGAGACTGTTCCAAAGGGCACAGTGGTTGAGGTCACCTTCCGTCATTTGGGCGATAAGGACTATGACGAAACCTGGGATCCCGATTTGTTGAACTAAACAAAAGAAACAAGACAGACCTTCTGTCGGGAAGTTGAAAGAAATTTTCAAACCTGGAGGGAAGGGCTGTGAAACTGAAGTTATTGTGCGATGCCGCAGGCATCGATTGTCCCGAGGTACATTTTGATTGTGAAATTGGGGATATTTCCACAGATTCTCGCAAAGAGATGAAGAGTGCGATGTTTGTTTGCCTTCGCGGTACGCAATTTGATTCTCACCATTATATCCAAAATGCAATCGCAAACGGTGCTATCTGTGTTTTAACCGAAAGCAGCTATTCTGTGCCGTGTGACAATGAGCAGGTTGTCTTTTTGCATTGTGAGGACACACGCTCGGCACTTGCGCATCTATGGCACGCTTGGTACGGCTTTCCTTGTCGCCACCTTAAAGTGATCGGTGTTACGGGAACAAACGGCAAAACGAGTGTTGCACATATACTGCGAACGGTTTTGCGTTCCTCTTGGCACACCTGCGGTATCATTGGTACTGTGGGATGTGAAGGCGAAAAGGGAACTATCGAAAGCGTGACCGAGGTAGGGCTTTCCAATTTGACCACTCCCGATCCCCGAGACCTCTATCGCATCTTTGCACAGATGCGCGATGAGGGCGTGGAGTACGTGGTGATGGAGGTATCCTCACACGCTCTCTCCCTGGGAAAGCTTGCTCCCGTTACCTTCGAGGCGGCAATTTTCACCAATCTTACTCCCGAGCATTTGGATTTTCACAAAACGATGCAGGCATATGCCAAGGCAAAAGCAAGTCTGTTTCAAAAAACAAAGCTTGCCATCTGCAATGCCGATTCACCTTACTGTGAGCAAATGCTGGAGGGTACAACCTGCCGTAGCATCACTTGCACCGCAAAAGGCAAGGATGTGGATTACTGTGCCGATGAGATTGAAGTTCGCTCTCAAAACGGCGTGTCGTACCGACTTTCTTCCGCGCGTACGCGCTTGCGCATTGTTTGTCCCATTGCGGGGGAATTCACCGTAATGAATTCGATGCAGGCAGCCATTTGCGCTCTTGAGCTTGGTTGCAGTCCTGCCGCTATCAAAACAGCGCTTGCCACAATGGGCGGTGTAAAGGGAAGAATGGAGCGTGTTCGCCTTGGTCTGGAGGCTGATTTTTCGGTGCTCATCGATTACGCACATACACCCGATGCTTTGGAAAAGCTACTCCTAACCGCGCGGGACCTCGTGCAAAAGGGAGGCAGAACGGTCGTTCTGTTCGGCTGCGGTGGTGACCGCGACCGCACTAAACGGGCCGTTATGGGCGAGATAGCCGCAAGACTTGCCGACCACGTTATCATTACCTCGGATAATTCCCGCGGTGAGGACCCTATGCAAATCATTTGCCAAATCGTATCCGGCATACCGCCGCAAAAAGCTTACACCGTCATCCCCGACCGCGCATCTGCCATTCGCTATGCCATCGAAAATGCAAAAGCGGGCGACCTCATTCTTTTGGCGGGCAAGGGACACGAACAATATGAAATCGTAGGAGGGGAACGCCGCCCGTTCTGCGAGGGGAGTCTTGTTAAAGAGGCTTTCCGCGCGCGCCTGCGCGCACAAAACGGCGAAGAAGAAAATGAAGGAGAACCGACTGTATGAAGATTACACTTTCATTACAGAATGGTATCACGGCGCACGCACTTGCCCGTATGTGCCGCGGTATCTTGCAAAACGAAGAAAATTCTAACATTCAAATAAATTCACTCTGTACCGACTCCCGCGAGGTTGATGAAAACACCGCGTTTTTCGCTCTCGTTGGCGAGCGCGTGAACGGACACGATTACATTCCCGCCGCTATTTCGGCAGGATGCCGTTGCATCATTTCACAAGAGCCTATCTCTTCCGCGGTCATCGGCGAGAAGGTTGCCCTCATTATCGTTAAGGATAGTGAAATGGCACTCTCTTATATGGCGAGCGCACAGCTTGAGGGGCGTACGTATCCCGTGGTAGCCGTTACGGGCAGTGTGGGAAAGACCACAACCAAGGATATGATTGCCGCCGTTATGCGCGAGGGGAAGAGAACCTATGTTTCCTCGGGCAATCACAACAGTGTTATTGGTATGCCGCTATCTGTTATGGAGATTCCCCGAGATTGCGAATGTGCCGTACTTGAGATGGGAATGAGCGACTTTGGTGAAATTGAACGTATGTCGCTCGTTGCCGAGCCCGATATCGCGGTAATTACCAACATTGGTACCTCGCACATGGAAGCCCTCGGCGACCGCCGCGGCATTTGCCGTGCAAAGCTTGAGGTTTTGTGCGGATTGAAAAGGGGCGGATATCTCATCCTTAACGGTGACGAGCCGCTACTGAAAAACATTGGCGGCAGAAGTTACCACACCGTTTATGTTTCCCTCAAACGCTCGAATGCCGACTTTTTTGCACAAAATATTCGTACAGAATTTAGCGGCACGCGTTTTGACGTAGTCCACAAGGGCGTTACGTATCCCGATTTTTATATTCCCGTCAGCGGACGTCACAACGTTTGGGCGGCACTTTATGCCTTTGCCGTAGCAACCTTGCGGGGACTTTCGCCCGAAAAAATCCAAAACGGACTTGCGCATTTTCGGCCTGCCGATATGCGTCAAGGCATTACCGATTTTGACGGTGTAACACTGATTGAAGATTGCTATAACGCCGCTCCCGAATCGATGAGAGCCGCAATCGACGTTTTGTGCGAGTGCGCTCCCAAGAAAGGGCGCCGCATAGCGGTTCTTGGAGATATGCTGGAGCTTGGTTTTCAAAGTATTGCGCTCCATCGCGCCGTTGGCGAATATCTGCAGGAGCGAGGTGTTGACCTTTTGATTGCCGTTGGAAACGGCGGTGTTGAAATTGCACAGGGAGCCGTTGAGGCAGGTATGAATCCTGCAAACGCTTTCCTGTTTATTGACCGCGACAATGTTGATGCCATTGCAAAAGGGTTGCATTCTCACGTCAACAAAGGGGATACCGTCCTGTTTAAGGCAAGCCGCGGTGTGCGTTTGGAACGCGTTATTCAAGCTTTAAAAGAACTGTAAGAAAGACGAAAAAGAGAGGATTATCAGATGAAAGAACTCATCATCACCTTTGTTTTGGTCACGCTCGGCGTGTTTGCCTTAACGGCACTGGCAGAACGCATCTTAATTCCCATACTGCGCTCGCACAAGGCGGGGCAAAAGATTTTGGATATCGGACCTCGCTGGCACAAGTCCAAAGAGGGAACCCCCATTATGGGCGGTATCGGCTTTATTTTGGCTATCCTTGCGGTTGTTGCTGTTTTCTTTGTCTACGTAGGCATTCAGAAAAAAGCACCCGACTACATTCCCTTAGCCTTGACGATTGCATTTGCCGTTTCCCACGGTGCTATCGGCTTTGTTGATGACTACTGCAAGCTGATTAAAAAGCAAAACGAGGGTTTGACGAGAATGCAAAAGCTTGTTTTGCAGTTTGCCATTACGGCAGGTTACCTCTGCGTTATGGGATATACGGGCAATTTGCCGAGTTCCATTATCATTCCCGTCATCAATCTGCCCATTCGCGGAGCACTTTGGTATATTCTCGCAGGCATTTTGGCGGTTGGTGTTATCAACGGTGCCAACTTTACCGACGGAATTGACGGACTTGCATCTTCGGTTACCTACGTTATCGGTATCTTCTTTGCTATTTTTGCATTTTTTGCCAATGACACAGGTCTTTCGGTTGTTGGCGGAGCGATTATTGGCGCAACACTTGGTTTTTTGCTTTACAACATTCACCCCGCAAAGGTGTTTATGGGAGACACCGGATCACTTTTCCTCGGTGCAATCGTTACGGGCACGCTCTTCCAAATGCGAGAGCCGCTCTTGATATTTCTCATTTGTGCCGTTTATATCCTCGAACTGCTTTCTACCGTACTGCAAATTCTTTACTTTAAGCTCACACACGGCAAGCGTCTTTTCAAAATGGCGCCCGTTCATCACCACTTTGAAAAATGCGGATGGAGCGAGAACAAAATCGTAATCGTTTTCGCACTCGTTCAGTTTGCTTTTTGCACGCTGGCATTCATCCTGACAAGATAACACAGGAAAGGAGACCTTTGCTATGAACCAACAACCGAATACGGCAAAGCGCTCCTTTGGCTTTTGGCAAACATTGAACAAAAAGGAAGAGGGAAGCGCCAACGAAAACCGCAATCCTATGGGATTTGTAAAGGGAAGTGTTGACGTTCCGTTCCTTTTGATTACGGCGGCACTTGTGCTGTTTGGATGTGTTATGATATACAGTGCATCCTTTGTGTTTGCACAAAAGCATCACGACTCTTCCACCTACTTTATCATTCGACACGTCATCTTTTTGATGATGGCGGTTGCATTTACGTTTGCGGTAGTCAAATTCTGCACACCTCGATTTTGGTACGACTTCAGCTATATCTTTTACGGCATCTCCATCGTACTCCTGCTTTTGGTTCTTACCCCCTTGGGAACAGACCTCAACAGCGGTGCACGCCGTTGGATAGACCTCAAGGTCATTACGCTCCAGCCCTCTGAGCTTGCAAAGCTCGCCTTGGTGCTAACCTTGGCACGCTTTATGACAACACACGAAAAAGAAGTGCTCTCTCCCCACAAATTCGGCGGAGATTTTAAATACGGCGTTCTTTTCCCGGGATTGATGATTGCGGGAGTCGGCGGACTCGTAGCCCTTGAAAAGCATATTTCGGCACTTGCCATTATCGGTATGCTCGGTATCAGCTTGATGTTCTTGGGCGGCACGCGCTTCAAATGGATTGCCTCGCTCGCAGGCGTTATTGCCGTTGCGGCGTGTATGTTGATTATCTTTTTCCCATATGCTTTTGCCCGTGTTGACACTTGGCTCAACATTGAAGAAGCCGACCCGCTCGGTTCTGCGTGGCAGACCTTGCAGGGACTTATGGCAATCGGTTCGGGCGGATTTTTCGGCAAGGGACTCGGTAACAGCCAACAAAAATACGGCTTTGTTTCACAACCGCAAAACGACTTTATCTTTACCATTATTTGTGAGGAATTCGGCTTTATCGGTGCCATCCTCGTCATTGGACTCTTCATCGCCTTTGTTTGGAGAGGCTTCCACATCGCGCGTCATGCGCCCGATAAGTGCTCGGCACTCATCGTCTACGGACTAACGTTCAAGGTTGCCTTGCAGGTGATTTTGAATATCGCAGTTGTTACAAACTCTATGCCCAACACGGGTATTTCGTTGCCGTTCTTCAGTTACGGCGGAACCTCGTTGATGCTGCAGATTTTTGAGGTTGGTATCATCCTCTCCATCTCGCGTTACGCATCGCACAAAAAGATTTAAAAAGGAGAAGGGAGCAAGAAAATGAAAAAAATCAGAACAAGACAGTTTTTTAAAACCTTATATACATCCATGGGCATCGGCGGCGCATTTTTGCTCTTTATGCTCATTTTTGGCAGAAGCATAGCCGCAAACAATTTTGACGTGCTTCTCGGTTGTGTGTTTTCCGTTCTCGGTCTTGCGGCCCTTAGCTTTTTGGTCGTTTGCTTTTTGCCTTATTTTCACGGCGACCGGCGTTGGTTCGCCATTCCCACGCTCCTGACCGCAGTATTTATGGCAGGAACCGCAATGCTTTGGCAATTTCCCATAGGAGGCATTTGATATGCGCGTTTTACTGACAGGCGGCGGAACGGCAGGGCACATCAACCCGGCTCTCGCCATTGCCGAAACCATTTTGAGAAATGCGCCCGGCTCGGTTGTCGAGTTCGTAGGCGTTGCAGGCGGCAAAGAGGATGAGCTTGTTCCGCGTGCGGGATATAAGCTTCGCCACGTTAAGTCCTCGGCTCTCCAAGGAAAGAAGGGAATCAGCCGATACGCGTCTCTCGCACTTGCGGCAATCTCTCCCTATCTGCCTTCCACTGTTTCGATTATCAAAAAGTTTAAGCCCGATGTCGTTATTGGTACGGGCGGATATGCTTGTTGGCCGATTATGGCGGCAGCGGCGCGAATGGGAATTCCCACAGCTCTCCACGAGTCCAACGCGCACCCCGGACTTGCGGTTCGTCGCTTGCAGAGCAAGGTTGATCGTATTTGGATCAATTTTCCCGAAACCGCCGTGGCATTCGGCAACAGTCCCAAGGTCGTGTGCGTAGGCAACCCGATTTTGCAGGGCTTTTCCACCGTTGACCGCGAAGAGGCCCGCACAAAGCTCGGCATCGATAAGAATCAAAAGCTGATTCTTTCCTTTGGCGGCAGTAACGGAGCAGAAAAACTCAATGCCGCAGTTATTGATTTTATGAAATCGACCGTTGCAAACAATCAGCAGATCATCCACTTGCACGCAAGCGGAAAGATCAATTACGAGGATTCTCTCAAGCTTTTTCAAGAAGCAGGACTTGAAGAAAAGAAGAACTGCATCCTGCGCCCCTACATTTACGATATGCCCCTGCAAATGGCGGCGGCAGATCTTGTTATCGCACGCGCGGGAGCAATGACGCTTTCGGAGCTTGCGCTGATGAAAAAAGCCTGCGTCTTGGTTCCGTCTCCTTACGTTGCCGAGAATCACCAATACAAAAACGCAAAGGCGCTTGCCGATGCAAATGCCGCAACATTAGTTGAAGAAAAGGAACTCGAAGAGGGAAGACTTACCGTGGCCGTTTGCGAGCTTCTTGCAAGCGACGCGAGACTGTATGAACAACAAAAGAACATTGCATCTTTTGCGCAAGCGGATGCTTGCCAAAGCATTTGGCAGGATATTGTACGCTTGACGAACAAATGACAAACAGGAAAGGACGACCAAACCTATGAATACAAGAAACGACACCCCCACTCGCATTCGTATCTCCGAGGACGAGGTGCAGCCGCAAGTTAGAAAGCCCCAAAGAAGAAAGCCCAACAAAAAGGTGTTGTGCGTTCTTCGTTTTGGCATGCTTTTCTCGGGTGCTGTTATCGTGGTGCTTGCTCTGGCTATGCTCATTCTCCCTATCTTCAAAATCAATAAGATTGTAGTAGAGGGCAATAGCTATTACGACGATGCAACAGTTGCACAAATGGCAGGCATTGCCGAGGGCGATGAGCTCTTTGGATGGGATATGCAAAAATCCTGCAACGCCATTATGGCGGCATATCCTTATGCAAATGATATTTATGTCAGCATTGAGTTTTTCACGGTCAAAATTGAAATCGTAGAAAAACCGACTGTGATGTGCGCAGAGTATCAAAATCAATATTTCTCCTTTGACCGCGATTTGCGCGTCCTGGAGATCAAGTCAGACGGGGAAGAGGCATTTTCCCCGTTTCTGCGTGTCAAGCTGCCAAGCGTTTCGGGTGTGCAAGTCGGCTATAAGCTTCAATTTGCCAATGCCGAAACCGACGTCTCCTACCTGTTACAGCTTTTAGATACGCTTTCCTCGTATCATTTTTTGGAGGATGTGACCTATGTCGATGCCACTGATCGCTTCTCGCTTTCCTTTGTCCTTTCCAATGCCGTAAGAGTGGAGATTGGGGAGTTCAAGAGCATGAATGAAAAGCTGACACTCCTTTCCAAGGAGCTAAACACCAAACCTATCGACCACAATATATATGAAGTCATCGACGTATCGACCACAAGCAAGACGATTCGCAAGCAAATTGAGGCAAAAAACCTATTTGATTGACCACTTTTTGGAAAACTACGACAAAACTACGACATTTTTGAAAAAAAGTTGAAAAAAGTTAAAAAAAATTCAAAAAAACACTTGAAAAAAATAAAAAAACATTGTATTATATTATATAGAGTGTAAATTTGTGCCCTGTGGAAGGGTAACAATGCCAAAAATAATGATTTGTAAAAGTTCGGAGGAAAAAAACCATGACATTTGAACATGATGATAGCCTGGAATGTGGCGTCAATATTAAGGTTATCGGCGTAGGCGGCGGCGGAAACAACGCAGTCAATCGTATGATCGTAACCAACATTCGTGGCGTAGAGTTCGTATCCGTCAACACCGACCGTCAAGCTCTTCGCAAATCCGAGGCTCCCAGTCAGCTCGTCATTGGTGAAAAGATTACCAAGGGCTTTGGCGCGGGTGCTAACCCCCAAATCGGTGCACGTGCAGCCGAGGAGTCCATTGACGATATTCGTGCAATTCTTGAGGGTACCGATATGGTATTCATTACCGCAGGTATGGGCGGCGGAACCGGAACCGGTGCTGCTCCCGTTGTTGCGCGCGCTGCAAGAGAAATGGATATTCTCACTGTCGGTATCGTAACCAAGCCTTTCGCATTCGAGGGTAAAAAGAGATATGAGCAAGCAGAAGCAGGTATTGCAGAGCTCGCACAATACGTTGACTCTCTCATCGTAATTCCCAATGAAAGACTGAAGCAAGTTTCTAACAATAAGCTGACCCTTTCCAACGCTTTCGGTATTGCCGATGACGTTCTCCGTCGCGGTGTACAAAGCATCTCGGGTCTTATCAACATCCCCAGCTTTATCAACCTCGACTTTGCTGACGTTACCAGCGTTATGGCAAACGCAGGCTACGCACACATGGGCGTAGGTTCTGCTACCGGTAAGGATAAGGCAGAGGAAGCTGCAAAGGAAGCTATCTCCAGCCCGCTGCTTGAAACCTCTATCAAGGGCGCAAAGGGTATCCTTATCAGCATTTCCGTATCTCCCGACGTTGGTCTGGAAGAAGTTGACCTCGCATCCACCCTCATTTCTCAAGAAGCAAGCCCCGATGCAAACATCATTTGGGGTGTTGGCTTTGATGAAGAGCTCGAGGACGAGATGAGAATTACCATCGTTGCAACCGGCTTTGAGAAGAAGCCCGAGGATGCAACCCGCAACATCAGCAACCTCAGACCCAACGAGAACTCTCCTTACAGAAGCGCAAAGCCCGCAGCTGCTCCCGCTCCCGCAGAGAAGCCCGTAGCAGAAGCAAAGCCCGCACAGCCCGTAGTAAAGAAAGTCGTTAAGCCCGTAAAGCCCGCTCCCAAGGATGACGACGATGATTTCGACGGTCTGTTCGATATGCTCAAAAAGAGATAATTGAATTAAGAACATAAAGAAGAAGCAGGGGAACTGTGAGGTTCTCCTGCTTTTTTGTTTATTTAATAAAACTTGAAAAAGGAACTAACAAAATGGCTGCTTTCGATAGAGGGGGATTCGAACCCTCGTAAGACTATGAGACTTATAACTTATATTCTGATTCGTCTATTTTTTTGTTTTTCTTACAACGGTTATCTTCTAAAACTTTTTTAATGTAAGTGATTTTCCTATCATGTTGCTTGTTTACG
>JAZOVV010000053.1:0-6883 GCA_045658925.1 Eubacteriales bacterium | reverse complement strand
TTGCCTTCCTAACCCCCCTGGCCCCCCGACTTCGACCAATGGCCCCCCCTACAATAAATTTTATTGTTTTCCTGTGGGGGCGACCATTGGTCGCCCGTTTTTGTTTGCGGTAATCGCTCGTTTTTCGGGACACGGACGTCGTCCCCTACAAATATTACTTGATACAAATCAACTCTCTTATTTTGTAGGGTCTCGGTGGTCCCTACAAAATTGCGGCAGCAAAAGCGAGGTTTTGCCTCGCGCCGACTGTCTATCCGCAGCTTTGGAGTTCCCTTTTGTAATTCTTGTTAGAGCGTTCTTGAAAGGGGTGTGCGGAAAACTTCTTGCAAGAAGTTTTCCCCACGTCTCTTTTAATATTTGCTTACTATTTCTGTCATTCTCGGCAAAAGAGCTTCAATCTCGCAAACGAGTTTGAGTTGGGTGCGAGCACGGTCGAGGTTGTGGTTCTCGCGGTGGATGTGGTAATAAACGTCACCGTTGATGTGGTCGGCGAGGAAGCGCGTTGCCTGCTCGAGGGTGATGATAAGCGCGGAATAAGGAAGCAGCTCGCGTTCTCTTGCGGTCATACTGTCGCCAAGCTCTTCGAGGAATGCGGCGGTGAATGCCTCAAACTTTGCGAGATCGAACTGAACCTTGTCGAGGTCAGTTTCGTCCTCGGCACCCGTCGATGCACCCGTGCGCATCGCGTCGCCAAAATCGTAGAGGAGCGAACCAGGCATAACGGTGTCAAGGTCAATGACGCAAATACCCTTGCGTGTGGTAGCATCGAGGAGAACGTTGTTGAGCTTGGTGTCGTTGTGCGTTACGCGAAGCGGAACCGTTCCATCGGCAATGCCGTCAACAATCAGGGATGCGTATTTTGCAAATCTGCGAACCTCGGCGATTTCCTTTTCCACATCCTTTACGCGACCTACGCGATCGGCAGCAATCGCCTCTTCGAGTTGTGCAAAACGGTTGGGCGTATCGTGAAAACGTGCAATCGTCTCCGCGAGGCGGTCTGCGGGAAAATCGGAAAGCATCCGTTGAAACCGTCCGAATGCGTGTGCAACCTCGGCAAAATCTTCGGGACTCTTGGCAACCTCAAGGCATACCGTGCCCTCTACAAAATAACAAGCGCGCCAATAGTCTCCGTCAGCGGTCTTGTAATAAGGCAAGCCCTCTTTGGTGGTTAAGAAAGTCATTGTTTCTCTTTCGGGGTCTCCGCCACTCTCGGCGATTTTTTCGCGCAGATACGCGGTGACAGCCATAATGTTGCCCATCACCTCGGCGGGATTTTTGAAAATGCTTGTGTTGATGCGTTGCAGAATGACACGCGGCTTGCAATCTACCAAAAAGGTGTTGTTGATGTGGCCGTTGCCGTGCGGAAGCGCCGCGGCATCAATGCCGAACTGACCGAGTACGTTTACGATTGGATTCATTCTCTTGTATCCTTTCTCGTTTATTTTGTGTAAAAATGTATGAAAAATGGAACAAAACCTATTGACTTTGCCCCTGTGGTGTGCTATGATTATATTATAATATATCCAAATATGAATAGATATATAGAAATGGACATAAAACCTTTGAAAACAGCCAAAAACTCTCAACAAAATCACGCAATTCCGCTCAATGACTGCGGCATTGCCCGCAGCGCCGACATTCTGGCATTTCATTGCTCGCTTGACCGTCACTTTGACCGCGACCACAACTTTAGCGGTGAATGTCACCCCTTTTATGAGTTGGTCTACGTAGAAGAAGGCACAGTGGGCATTACCGCCGACGAAGAGGTGCACACCCTCTCCGAGGGGCAAATTCTCTTGCACGCGCCCAACGAGTTCCACCGCATTTGGTCGGAGTTTGGAAGCGCACCGCACGTGCGGAATCTTTCCTTTTTTGCCGCCGCCATTCCCTCTTTCGGCTCTCGTGTGATGCTTTTGACCGAGACGGAGCAAGCCGAATTGACCGCTATTTGCACAGCCGCCGCCGAGGGTATCTCCGCGAGTGACCGCGCTCTGCTCAATGAAACGCGTGTGCGACTTGAACTTTGGTTCTTGCAGGTCGCAAAAAAAGAAAACAACACAACCGAGCAAACACCGCTTTTGCCATCGGCTTTGCGCTATGCCGAAATCGTGGGCATTCTGCACGCCAATTTGCACAAGCAGCTCTCCGCGGGCGAGATTGCACAGCTATGTAACATCAGTCTCTCTGCCCTCAAAAAAATCTTTACCCGCTATGCGGGAATGGGCGTCTCCCGCTACTTTACCGAAATGAAAATGCGCTACGCCGCCGAACAACTGCAAGCAGGTATGCGCGTGGGTGAGGTTGCCGCGCTACTCGGTTACTTCGACCAAAATTACTTTAGTACCGTCTTTCGCCGTGTAATGGGCTCCCCTCCCGGAACCTATCGCGGCAGTGAAAAAAAGCTTGATACACGAATTGAAAGAAAGGAAAATACCAAAATGAAATTCATCACCGTTCAAAATTACGAGCAAATGAGCCGTCAGGCAGCCAATATCATCTCTGCACAGGTTATTATGAAGCCGCAAAGCGTGCTCGGTCTTGCAACCGGTTCTTCTCCTCTTGGCACCTACCGCCAACTCATCGAATGGTACAAAAAGGGCGATCTTGATTTTTCGGGCGTCACCTCTGTAAACCTTGACGAGTACATCGGTCTTGACGGAACCCACGACCAAAGCTATCGCTACTTTATGCAAACAAACTTCTTCGACCACATCAACATTCGCCGCGAGAACACCTACGTTCCCAACGGTTGTGCCGATGACCTCGAAAAAGAAGGCGCTGAATACGACGCTCGCATCGAATCCCTCGGTGGCATCGACCTGCAACTGCTCGGTATCGGTCTGGACGGTCATATCGGCTTTAATGAGCCCGCTCCCATCTTCGAAAAGGCGACGCACGTAGTCGACCTTCACGAGTCTACCATCAAGGCAAACGCTCGCTTCTTCGAAAAAGAAAGCGACGTTCCGCGCCAAGCTATCACTATGGGTATGGGCGCTATTATGCAAGCGAAAAAGGTTCTGCTCATCGCTAACGGCAAATCCAAAAAGGATATCGTTCAGCGCGCCTTCTTCGGCCCCATCACTCCCGAGGTGCCGGCGTCAATCCTGCAGCTCCACCCCGACCTGACTGTTGTATTTAGTGAAGAATGATTTTAGGAAGATTGCGGGGGAACCTTTTTCGCGAAAAAGGTTCCCCCGCACCCCTTCCAAAAAGCACTCGCACAAAAAAACAAAAGCAAATTAAGACAGCGCACTTGCTGTCTTTTTGTTTTGTCTTGTTTTTCAAAACAACTCTCTTAGCGAGCAGGGTCTCGGTGGTCCCTGCGAGCTCGCGGGAGCCGGCGAGCCGCTTGGCGGTCGCCTCCTATCGGCTACACATAGAAGAATATCTTACAGAAAGTGTCTTTGGAACTGTCCGTGACACTCCTTTTTTATGCCAAAAACTTTTGTGCAAAAGTTTTTGGAGAGGGGGTGGGAGAACCCTTTTTTCAAAAAGGCTCTCCCACATAAAAACTCGTTCTTTTATTCCAACAGTCCCAAAATAGCCGCCTTGGGTTGAACGCCCATAGTTTTGCGAACGGCCTCACCGTTTTTGAAAACGATAAGGGTGGGGATACTCA
Source organism: Eubacteriales bacterium (assembly GCA_045658925.1). GTDB lineage: Bacteria > Bacillota > Clostridia > Oscillospirales > CAG-272 > UMGS1865. The sequence goes on along the minus strand of JAZOVV010000053.1, from coordinate 3,264 downwards.
TAATGCCGAAGCGCATAGCGAGCTCTTCCTGCTCGTCGACGTTGACCTTACCGACCTTAATATCGGTTCTTTCTTCTGCGATTTGGTCGACGATGGGAGAGAGCATACGGCAAGGGCCGCACCAAGAAGCCCAAAAATCCACGAGGACGGGAACGTTTGACTTGATTACTTCAGCTTCGAAATTTTCGAGAGTCAAATTAACAACTGCCATTTTATTTCTCCTTTTCTTGATTAAGTGATTCTGTTTTGTTTTTTTCTATGCAACGAATGATAACCAGCTCACGCGGATTGGCAAATCGCGGAACGCGAGTCTGGTCTCCCGCACCGCGGCTGATGACAAAGCGGTTATCGATAACACCTGCGGTATATTTGGGGAAGATTCCCTGCCCCGGTGCGTAAACACCGCGACCAAACAAACGCCATTGTCCGCCGTGTGCGTGGCCGCTAACGGTCAATTCAATGTTCGTTTTACGGATGTAGGGTTCGTAGTATTCGGGATGGTGGCAAAGCAGAATGCGGAATTCGGGGAATGCGGCAAACTCGGCAAGAGCGGCTTCGTTCGGGCGATTTTCGGTCTTGCTCAACCCCGACGTCAAGCCGCAAATGCGAATACCGTTCCAAAGTACGCTCTCGTTATGCAAAAGCGTAACACCCGTGTTTGCAATGCGTTCGCGGATTTCGGTAGGAACATCAAGGACACAATGTTCCCCTTTTTTGTTCGCTCCAACCGTTTCATGATTACCAAAAGAATAATACGTGGGTGCAATAGCGGCACAGGAACGCAAGAACGAGTAACCGGATGATCCCTCATCCTTAAGTTCAAAATTCTCCATGATATCCCCCGCAAGCAGAATAACATCGGGAGAAGCATCACGCAAGCGCTCTACCAATTTTTCGTGCGGGCAGGCATGCAGATCGGCAACGAGCGCCAAGGAAAGCGGTTTGTTGTTTGGCACATAAGGTAGATCATAACGGGTGGTGACCAAACGCCTATTGTGGCGAACGGCGGCAATGAATATTAAAAGCAACGTGCAGGTGATAAATGCACCTGCAAAATCAATAGCAACGTCCGAAAGACGTGCTCCGCGATCTTGACTGAACAGTTGATGCATTTCGTCAGTTGCCGCATAGAATAAAGTAAACCCAAGAGATGCTGCATAGCGCCACAAGAGCTTGCCGGGCCATGTTACCAAAAGCAAAAGTGCCAACGCCGCAAGCGAACCAAACTCCAACATATGAGCAAGCTTGCGTATGGGGGTGTGTGCTTTATTCACCATCATTTTTTGTTCTTCGGTGAGGTGCTCCATAGGATCTGCGGTCGTTGTTTCTTCCGGCGTAGTGATCTCCTCGTGAGTTGTTGTTTCCGCAAGCGTTGTGGTTTCTTTAGGCTTTGTAGTGCCCTCAGGGATATCGGGAGTGGTAATTTCCTCAGGGGGAGCAGTTACAATTCCTCCAATATCCTCGGGCGTGGTTGTGGGAAGTTCTTCCGGCTCGGTTACGCCCGATTCTTGAATCGGAGGGACTGCCGTTTCTTCGGGGGTTGTCTCCGATGTAGCGACTTTCTTCTCTGCCCACTTTGAAATCATTTCCACAATCGAAATGACCACTTGCTTGCTTACGGCCGCCGATTTTGCACCGTTTTGCGACGAAAACAAAAAAATCACCGCCATATTACATACAATCAGTATTCCCAGCAGAATGCGCAAAAAGAGTACCCGCTTTTCTTTTTTCTTCATATTCCGATTATCCTCTTTGGTGTTTGTTTTTCTACAATACTATCATATCATAGTTTTATCAAAAAAACAACCCTTTTTGCACAGTCATCAAGAAAATTTCACCCTATCCGCACAAAAGCAATAACGAAAGCCACAAAAGGATATCCGAATCTCCCTCGGTGCGCGAAAGCAACAAAATCAAACCCAGCAATAGGAGTCTGTCTTTGTCTCCGTCTCCCTCTCCGCCGCCGAGCAGGCGACGCAGTCCTTCAAAATTGAAAGGAGCTGTCATAGGCTTTTTTTCAAGAGCAGGTGGCGGCGTTTTTTTCTCTGTTTCCCCTTCCCTTTCTTCGGGAAGTGATGGAATATCGGCAACAGACGGCTCGGGCGGCAGCTCAATTTTTCTCTCCTCTGCGGTATCCGCTCGCAAAAGGCGGTCGGCAACGGGAGAGGCTTTTTCTCCAATGCCATCCCTCGAATAAGACCTTATAGGCTCCCTTTTGGGGATTGGGGGCTGCTCCGGGGGGCGTTGCGAGAACGCCGAGCCGCCGTAATGCTCGGGCAAACGGATGGGACGTTTGGCATTATCTCCATAGCGTGAATACATATCGCGTCCTCCTCAAATCATTTTTTGCAGAACGTCGCCCAAGCGAGAGAGCCCCAAAAGCATATCGATGGCACGGCAGCGCTCGGGGGAAAGGAATGGCTTGAGGGCGATTAAAAGGTCGTTGCGGCATCCTCTGCGGTCGTATCCTCCCCCACCGGAAGGTGTGGCGGAAACAGGAACAGATGCACTTTGTGCAGATTGCGTTTGCTGCATCATTGGGGCAAGCATTTTCATCACTTCGGGGAGCTTTGCCATCATTTCAGGATTGGAAAGCACGCGAGATATGCCATCTGAAACGGTTTCACCGTTAAGCGGCGAAGGTGTTGAGGGCATTGCTTGCTCTGTTGCACCCTCCCCCGACTTACCGAGCATAGACGAAATGTTGCGGATAAGGTCGGGATTGGAGAGCAATGAGCCCAAAAGCGCGCTCGTGTCTGCAGGCTTTGGAGCGGTAGATTCTATGTCACTCATAAGGTCATCTCCCCTCTTTTAGCGTTGATTGCGCTTGTTGCGGCGGTAGTCTTCATATAGGCGGTTGATTCCCTCAAGCTCATCTTCACCAATCGAACCGAGCGCCGAGCGAACACTTTCGATGCTTTGTGCATTAATGCCGAGCTGCGCAGGGTCGATGCCTGTTTCGGTGGCAATCTTTTGAATCATTTGCCCCAGCTGTTCGTCATTCATAGCCAACAGTCTTTTCAGCATTCTTTCATCTATTTGCATAACGGTGTCTCCTTTTGCATTGAGATTTGATAGGATATCAATGACAGTATATGAAGAAGGAAAGAGTGGTGACAAAAAGAACCCGATAGATTCTAGACCTATCGGGTTCTTTTTTATCACACTGTGGAAATAGTCTAAATCAAATCAAAGATTGATTGCTGTATCGGGGCATCTGCATTTTTCGATGATACAATAATATCCACAATATACTCGTAATTT